>NZ_JBAQYR010000177.1:0-2547 GCF_049790275.1 Polaromonas sp. | reverse complement strand
GCCCTGTGGGGCACAGCGCCCGCTGCGGGCGCTGCGGTCTGTGCTGCCTATGTGACGGCGGAGGGTGTGGTCTGGCTGGAACTGCCGCTGCCAGGCGGGCAGACCTCCTACCCTGATCTGGTGCCTGCCTTCCCGGTAGCTGCCCGAATGCAGCGGGCGGTGGCAGATTTGACCGGCCTGCGTGCCGCGGGAGCCACCGACCAGCGCCCGTGGCTCAAGCATGGTGCCTGGCCCGTGGATTATTTTCCCTTGCGCCACGCGACCGAGGCTGCGCAAGATGTTCCTGATGCGCAGTTGCTTGATTACGCGTTTGTCCGTGTCGAGGGTGATGGAGTGCATGAGATCGCGGTGGGTCCTGTGCATGCGGGCGTGATTGAGCCCGGGCATTTCCGGTTTTCGGTCGTGGGCGAAAAAGTCTTGCGACTGGAACAGCGACTGGGCTATACCCACAAGGGTATTGAGCAACGCATGACGCAGCTCCCCCCATTGCAGGCGTACCGACTGGCCGGACGGGTATCGGGCGATTCAACAGTGGCTTACGCATGGGCTTATGGCATGGCACTGGAAGCGGCGGCGGCCTGTGACATCTCCTCACGCGCCTCCCACTTGCGCGCGCTGATGCTGGAGCGCGAAAGGGTCGCCAACCATCTGGGCGATCTCGGGGCACTGGGCAACGACGCGGCCTTTGCCTTCGGCCTGTCCCAGTTCTCGCGTCTGCGCGAAGACTGGCTGCGCCTGTCCCACGCTGTGTTTGGGCATCGCCTGATGATGGACTGCGTGGTACCAGGGGGCGTGGCCGGCGACATTGACGGCGCGCACATCGACCGGCTGAACCGACAGTGCGATGTCGTGGAACGCGAAGTGCAGACCCTGCGTGCGGTGTATGACGAGCATGCCGGCGTGCAGGACCGCTTCATGGGCACCGGGCGTGTGAGCCCGGCGCTGGCGGCGCAATTGGGGCTGACCGGCTTGGCCGGGCGCGCCAGTGCGCAGGCCTGGGATTTGCGCTGTGACCACCCCGGGCCGCCGTATGAGCGCTTGCAGGTGAAGATGGCGACCCAGCGTAACGGAGATGTGGCGGCGCGGGTGGCGGTGCGATTCGACGAGGTGCTTGAGTCACTGCGACTGATACAGGAGATCCTGGCGGAACTTCCGGCCGGTCCGGTCCACCAGGCGCTTGTTTTGCCCGATCATGCAAGCCGCGGCGCGGGCTGGGTGGAGGGCTGGCGCGGCGAGATATTTGTGGCACTTGAACTCGATGGTGCGGCCGGCCAGCATCGGATCCGGCGCTGCCACTGCCACGATCCTTCCTGGCAAAACTGGCCGGTACTGGAACACGCCATTATTGGCAATATCGTTCCCGACTTCCCGCTCATCAACAAGTCGTTCAATCTCAGCTATTCGGGGCACGATTTATGATTTGGAGAATAGCCACACAGATCGTCAAAAACGGCATTCGCACGGAGCCAGCGCCCGATGCCAGCGATGCGGTGCGGTTTGAAGCCGGGCGGATTCAGGACGATGTGCTGGCCATCCTGGGCCGGGCCCTGAGCATTCGCATGGTGGATGCCGGCTCCTGCAATGGCTGCGAACTGGAGATCAACGCCCTGGGCAACCCGTACTACAACATTGAAGGTTTTGGGATCAAGTTTGTGGCCAGCCCGCGCCATGCCGACATGCTGCTGGTAACCGGGCCGGTATCGCGCAACATGGCGACCGCCTTGCGGCGCACCTTTGAGGCCACGCCCGAACCCAAACTGGTGGTGGCGGTGGGGGACTGTGGCTGCGATGGCGGCATTTTTGGCGAGAGTTATGCAAGCTGCGGGCCGGTTTCCCGTGTGATTCCGGTCGATGTCTGGGTGCCGGGGTGTCCGCCTGCACCGATCGAGATCTTGCGCGGCATTCTGACGGCAGTGCGCCGTTGCAGGACGGTGCCACCTGATCCGGTTCGGTGATCCTGATCAGAATGCTGCGGGTCTGCCCAATTTCGCATGCTGTTGGGAACCGGACGCCAGGCCGGCAGCGTCAACAGGATGGACGGCGGCAGGGCGACCACGCCTTGCTGCCAGGCCCACTTCCAAGTCTTGGGTGAAGCGTTCGCGCGTGTAAGCGCGCTGCGCTGAAACAATGCGCAGGCGAAAAGGCGCGAGGTAGGAGGACGAATTCATCGGAGAAGTGAGTTCAGAACGGCATGCGCCGGCCGGTTGCATCCTCTAACTGTGGGATGGTCAGACCGGGAGCCCCTTGTTAAAGTGCGGCCTGCTTTTTCTTGTTTCAAAAATCCGCCGTTGCCTATCTTAAGCCGGTGCAGCACAGACCATGTCACTTTTTTCCAGCCCTTTGTGCCTGAGCCACCGGCTTGCCTTCCGCCTGGGGCAAGGGGTGTACCGGCGCAAGCTGCTTGCTTTCGCCCTGGCGGTCTGCTGCTTCGGGGCAGGCCTGCCGGTTCTGGGGCAGGAAGGAAAGGACCCCGCCGCGCCGTGGCTGGGGCGCCAGGGCGCGGCGCTGGTGCTGATCGATGCGTCGGGCAGCCAGACGCTGGAGCAG
>NZ_JBAQYR010000176.1:0-37733 GCF_049790275.1 Polaromonas sp. | reverse complement strand
TCGCGCAGGGCGCGCATCAGCAGCGTCAGCACCACGGCCGCCAGCAGGCAGCGCACACCGGCCAGCAGCCACGGGCCGAAGACCGGGCTGGCGATGCGCAGCAGCGGGAAGGAGCCGCCCCAGAGGGCGGACAGTGCGATGAGCTGGAGGAAGTGTCGGGTGTGCATGGAGCCCGGTCATTGTGCGCGATCCGGCAGCAGGCCGCAGGGCTGTCAGTGGCCCGCTGCTGCCGGAGTGAGGAGTGAAATCGGCGTCCAGCCCATAAGGGGTGGGCGCAAGCAGCTATCGAATAAGTAGCGCCTGTGGTGCGGCCCAGTCTGCCGTGCAAGCCTTGCTGCCCGCAGTCGGGGCAGCTCCTCCGATGGGGTGGAGCCATCGGCCGCTGTTGCAAACAGTCGCGCAGCGGGCCCTGCCGACCCTATACTCGCAAAATGAACCAGGCAGTACATTTCGCGCAAACTGCAAAACCGGCGGGCAAGGCCGTGCAGCGGGAAACCACACGCACCAATGACCCGGTGCGGACCATGGCGGAGATTCTCGAAGTGGCAACCACGGAGTTCGCCAACAAGGGGCTGAGCGGTGCACGCATCGACGAGATTGCGGCCGCCACGCGCACCAGCAAGCGCATGATCTATTACTACTTCGGCAGCAAGGACGGCCTGTACATCGCGGTGCTGGAGGAAGCCTACCGCCGCATGCGCGCCATCGAAGGCGAGCTGCACCTGGAAGACCTGCCGCCCGAGGACGCGCTGCGCCGGCTGGTGAGTTTCACCTTCGACCACCACCATGACAACCAGGATTACATCCGGCTGGTGATGAACGAAAACATGGAGCGCGGGGCCTACCTCGCGCAGAGCAAGAGCATCCAGGAGCTGAATGTGCCGGCCATCCAGGCCATTCGCCAGCTCTACGACCGCGGCGTGGCCACCAAGGTGTTCCGGCCCGGCCTGGACCCGATCGACATCCACGCCTCGATCTCGGCACTGTCGTTTTTCAACGTGTCCAACCAGCACACTTTCGACCTGATCTTCAAGCGGGACGGCCAGTCCCCACAGGCCCTTTCCGCCCGCCGCGAAAACATCGTCGAGATGGTCGTGCGTTTCGTGCGCGCCTGATCCGCTTCCTTTTGCTGAGCCCCGCCTGCGTGCGGGTAACTACCGATTCTTGGAAACTAACTAGTTCGTACATTATGGATTGATGGCGCCATTCGCAGCGCCAGCAGGAGACAACATGGTTCGGAAAATCATTCACAGGTACTGCCGGTTTTTGTCCTGGCTGATGGCCGCCAGCCTGGCCGTGATGGTGGTGCTGGTCTTCACCAACGTGGTGTTGCGCTATGCCTTCAACTCCGGCATCGCCGTATCTGAAGAACTGTCGCGCTGGCTGTTTGTCTGGCTGACCTTTCTGGGCGCCATCGTGGCGCTCAACGAACGCGCCCACCTGGGCACCGACACGCTGGTGGCCCGCCTGCCTGTGCTTGGCAAGAAAATCTGCCTGGGCCTGGGCCATGTGCTCATGCTGTTCATCTGCTGGCTGCTTTTCAAGGGAACGCTGGACCAGGTGAAGATCAACTGGGACTCCACCAGCGCGGCGATGGAAGTGTCCATGGCGCTGTTCTATGGCTGCGGCCTGGTGTTTGCGGTCTCCGGTGCGGTGATCCTGCTCAGCGATTTGTGGCGGCTTCTCACGGGACAACTGGCTGACAGTGAACTGGTCGGCGTCCGCGAGTCGGAAGACGTGCCGCATGCCCCTTCAACACCTGGCTAGCCAGCAAGAGTGACCGCATGACCATCGCCATCTTCCTGGGTTCCCTGCTCGCCGCCATGGCACTGGGCATTCCCATTGCCTTTTCCCTGCTGCTGTGCGGCGCCGCGCTGATGTGGCACCTCGACATGTTCGACGCGCAGATCCTCGCGCAGAACGTCATCAACGGCGCCGACAGTTTTCCGCTGCTGGCCGTGCCGTTTTTCATGCTCGCCGGGGAGGTGATGAACGCGGGCGGCCTGTCGCGCCGCATCGTCAATTTCGCCTTGACGCTTGTGGGCCACATCAAGGGCGGCCTGGGTTATGTCGCCATCGTGGCGGCGGTGATGATGGCTGCGTTGTCCGGCTCGGCAGTGGCCGATGCGGCAGCGCTGTCTGCGCTGCTGCTGCCCATGATGGTGGCGGCCGGGCACGACAAGGCACGCTCCGCCGGCCTGCTGGCGTCGGCCAGCATCATTGCGCCCATCATTCCGCCCAGCATTGGCTTCGTGATCTTCGGGGTGGCCGCGAACGTGTCGATCTCCAGGCTGTTCATGGCCGGTATCGCACCCGGCATCATGCTTGCGGCGGCGTTATGGGCCACCTGGTGGTACGTCGCACGCAAGGAAAACGTGGCTGTACCGCCGCGCAAGTCACGCGCCGAAGTCATCGCTGCATTCAGGGACGCCACCTTTGCGCTGGTGCTGCCGGTGATCGTGGTGGTCGGTCTCAAGTTCGGCGTGTTCACGCCCACCGAAGCGGCCGTGGTTGCCGCGGTGTATGCGCTGCTGATCTCGACGGTGGTCTACAAGGAACTCAAGCTCAGCCAGCTGTACGGCCTGTTCCTGGCCGCAGCCAAGACCACCGCGGTGATCATGTTCCTGGTGGCGGCGGCCATGGTGTCGGCCTGGCTGATCACGGTGGCACAGTTGCCGGCGCAAGTGGTGACGCTGCTGCAGCCGCTGCTGGACAGTCCCAAGCTGCTGATGATGGCCATCATGCTGCTGGTGATGGTGGTGGGCACGGCGATGGACATGACGCCGACCATCCTGATCCTGACGCCGGTGCTGATGCCCATTGTGAAGGCCGCGGGTATCGACCCGGTTTACTTCGGCGTGCTGTTCATCATCAACAACGCCATCGGCCTGATTACGCCGCCGGTAGGCACGGTGCTCAACACCGTTGCCGGTGTGGGCAAGGTCAGCATGGACGAGGTGACCCGGGGCGTCTGGCCTTTCATGGTGGCCCAGTTTTCGATCATGTTCCTGATGGTGCTGTTTCCGCAGATTGTCATGGTGCCGGCCCGCTGGTTTTATGGCTGAACATGTTGCCCCAAGCCCGTCGCTTGATGTGCCGGGCGTGATTTCCATAGTGCAGGGCGCGTCTGGTACGCCGCGGCCTGCACCCCAAGCGTTTGCGTACTTCGAATTTTTCAAGGAGACAACAATGAAACGTCTGATGATCAAAACCCTTGTGGCTGCTGCCGCCCTGGCGACCTTCGGCCTGGCCACGGCGCAGGACATCAAGGAGCACACGATCAAGTTTGCCCACCAGAATCCCAAGGGCCATCCCATCGTGATGGGCATGGAGAAGTTCGCCGAAATCGTCGCTGCCAAATCGGGCGGCAAGATCAAGGTCAACCTGTTTCCTGGCGGCGTGCTGGGCGGCGATGCCCCCAACGTGTCGGGGCTGCAGGGCGGCACCATCGAGATGGTGGTCCTCAACTCCGGCATCATGGCCAGCCAGGTCAAGGAGTTCGCGATTTACGACTTCCCCTTCCTGTTCGCCAACGCGAAGGAAGCCGACGCCGTGGTGGACGGCCCCTTCGGCAAGAAGCTGCATGACAAGCTGCAGGAAAAGGGCATTGTGGGCCTGGCCTATTGGGAGCTTGGCTTTCGCAACATGACCAACAGCAAGCGCGCCATCAACAAGGTGGAAGACCTGGCCGGCCTGAAGATCCGCGTGATCCCTAACCCCATCAACCTGGACTGGGTCAAGGCGCTGGATGCCAACCCCACACCCATGGCTTTCCCCGAGGTGTACGCCGCCCTGGAATCGAAGGCATTGGACGGACAGGAAAACCCGCTGAACACCATCCTGGCCAACAAGTTTGCCGAGGTTCAGAAACACCTGACCCTGACCAACCACGTGTACAACCCGCAGTCGGTCATTGTCAGCAAGAAGTTCTGGGACACGCTGACCAACGACGAGAAAAAACTGCTGGCTGACGCCGCTGTCGAAGCCGGCAAATACCAGCGCCAGACCGCACGCGATGCCGCCGGCGCCACGCTCGAGGCACTGAAGAAGGCTGGCATGCAGGTCACCGAACTTTCGCCCGCCGAAATGGCCAAGCTGCGCGAGAAGATGAAGCCGGTGATTGCCAAGTACTCCTCCGGCGTGGGCGAGTCCACGGTCAATGAACTGATGGCCGAGCTGGCCAAATTGCGCAAGTAATTGAGCCCCGTCCCCGGGGGGCTCCCCCGGGGCGCCATGTCTTTTCCCCGTCGCCTTACTTTTCTGATTTGCATGAACAGCAACCTGATCCCTGTCGCCGGCAGCCATGCCCAGCGCGCTGCTTCCCTGGGGAGGCGGCCATGATCCGCGGCACCACCACCTTGATTGCCCACCTCGGCTACCCGACGGAGGCTTTCAAGGCGCCGATGATTTACAACCCCTGGTTCGAGCAGGCCGGCATCGATGCCGTGGTCATGCCCATGGGCGTCAAGCCCGAGGACTATGCGCAGGTTCTTAAAAGCCTGTTCAAGCTCACCAACATCCGCGGGGCGCTGATCACCATGCCGCACAAGGTGAGTACCCTGGCCCTGCTGGACGAGTGCACACCGGCGGTGGAAATTGCCGGTGCCTGCAACGCCATCCTGCGCCGCCCGGACGGCAGCCTGCTGGGCGACATGTTCGACGGCGCCGGTTTTGTGCGCGGCGTGCAGCGCAAGGGCCTGCAGCTGGCAGGTGCCCGTGTGCTGGTGGTGGGCAGCGGCGGCGTGGGCTCGGCGATTGCTGCCTCGCTGGCTGCGGCCGGCGTGGGCGCCATGGGCCTGTACGACGTGCATCCGGCTTCTGCCGAAGCCCTGGGCGCCCGCCTGCGCAAGCATTACCCGGCGCTGCAGGTCGGCACCGGCAGCAAGGACCCGGCCGGTTATGACCTGGTCGTCAATGCCACGCCCCTGGGCATGAACGAGAGCGACCCGCTGCCGGTGGATGTCGCGCGCATGGCGCCGTCGACCTTTGCCGGCGAGGTGGTGATGAAAAAAGAGATGACGGCCTTCCTGCGCGCCGCCCAGGCGCGCGGCTGCGAAGTGCAGGTGGGCTCGGACATGCTGTTCGAACAGATTCCGGCTTACCTCGAATTTTTTGGTTTCGGCACCGCCACGCCCGATGCCTTGCGCTCGGTGGCCCGCCTCAGCTATTGACCGCAACGCGGCCGATCTGCCATTCCCTGAATCATTCCTGAACGGAGAGACTTCATGAACACCTTGAGCCCGTCCCAGCTTGCTGACCGCGAATCGATTGCAGAGGCTGCCAATCCGCTCGGGCTGGACGGCATCGAATTCATCGAGTACAGCACCACGCGTCCGCAGGCGCTGGGCCAGGTGCTGGAGATGATGGGTTTTCGCCCGGTCGCCCGGCACCGGTCGCGGGAGGTGCTGCTGTACCGGCAGGGTGCCATCAATGTGATTGTCAACGCCCATCTCCCCGCCGCGCCTGACGCCGGTACCTTGGCGCCGGAAGGCAAACCCGTGCTGGCTGCCGTGGCGCTGCGCGTGCGGGATGCCGCAGCCGCCTACCGCCGTGCGCTGGACCGTGGTGCCTGGGCCGTGCCTTCGCGCGTGGAGGTGATGGAGCTCAACATTCCCGCGATCCACGGGGTGGGCACCAGCCGCATCTATTTCGTCGACCGCCATGACAAGTTTTCCATCTACGACGTGGACTTCGTGCCGATCCCCGGGGTGGACCCGCAGCCGCCGGCCATTGCAGGCCTGCATTTCTTCGGCGTGGTGCAATACATCGGCAACGACCGCACGGAAGACTGGACGGAGTTTTACCGCGAGCTGTTCGGCTTCAGCGAGTTGCCGGCCGAGCAGCGCTTTGGCATCCTGCCCAAGGGGTGCATCCTGCAGAGCCCGTGCCCGCCGGCTTCGCGTTTTTACATCCAGCTGATCGAGCCCGAAGCCGGTGTGCTGGACGTGGAGGACGACGAAGCCCTGCAACGCATCGGCCTGGGCACAGCCGACGTGCTGGCGACGGTGGCCGAACTCGGCAAGCGAGGCGTGGAGTTTGTCGAGTCGCGCGGCGTGCATACCGAAGACCGCGGCGCGCTCACCAAAACCTGGCTGGGCGGCGTGAGCTTCGAGTTGGTGCACGACGAGCGCAGGTGAGCAGCATGAGCCACTACAGCGGAAACATCGACGATTTCGGGATGGACACCATCTCGCTGGCCGGCCCGCTCGAAGCCAAGCTGCAGGCTGTGCGCGACGCTGGTTTTACCCAGATCATGCTGGCCGCCAGGGACTTGGTGGGCCACCCCGACGGGCTGGAAGCGGCCGTGGCGGCGGTGCGTGCCAGCGGGCTGCGCGTCACGGGCTTCCAGGTGCTGCGCGACTTCGAGGGCCTGTCGGGCCACCTGCATGACTACAAGGTGGACATCGCCAAGTCCATGCTGGAGATGTGCCATCTGCTCGGCTGCCGGCTGCTACTGATCTGCTCGTCCACCTCGGTACATGCCACTGGCGAGACGCAGGCACTGGTCAAGGACTTGCGCAAGCTTGCCATGCTTGCCATTCCGATGAACATCCGCATCGCCTACGAAGCGTTGTCCTGGGGCCGCACCGTCAATGAATTTCCGCAGGCCTGGGACATCATCAACCAGGCCGACATGCCCAACCTCGGTCTGGGTTTTGATTCCTTCCACATGTTCGCGACCAGTACTCCGCTCGACGAGATCGAGCTGCTGGACCCCGAGAAAATATTCCTGGTGCAGCTGGCCGACTTCATGTGGACTGAGATCAAATCGGTGGAAGAACGCATTGCCACCGCACGGCATTTCCGCGTGTTCCCCGGCGAAGGCGTGCACAGCGAAGCCCTTGCCGCACTGGTGGCGCGCCTGCACAGCCTCGGTTACAGGGGCGACTACAGCTTCGAGGTGTTCAACGACGACTACCAGCAACTGCCGCTGCCCACCGTGGCCCAGCGTGCCTGGCGCTCGGCCCTGTGGCTGGGCGAGGATGTGCTGCGCCGCTCTGTGCCCCTGCCCAACCAGATACGGCTCAAACGTAGAATGGGCCGGTGACGCCACTTGAAATCAACGAAGCAGAAGTCGAGATCAGCGCCATCCGTGCGCAGGGTGCGGGCGGGCAAAACGTCAACAAGGTTTCCAGCGCCGTCCACCTGCGCTTCGACATTACAGCCTCTTCGCTGCCCGACGATGTGAAGGAGCGGCTGCTGGCCCTGCGCGACAGCCGCATTACGCAGGAAGGCGTGCTGGTGCTCAAGGCCCAGCAACACCGCAGCCAGGAAATGAACCGCGCCGATGCATTGGCCCGGCTCAATGAAATCGTCAACAGCGTCGCCGTGCCGCCGCGCGTGCGCCGCGCGACCAAGCCGACCTATGGCTCCAGGCAGCGGCGCCTGGCGGGAAAAAGCCAGCGTTCGGAGATCAAGGCCACCCGGGGCAAGGGCGGGGTCAAGGAGTAGCTTGCGAAGGCGCGTCTCGGTGGAGAACTCAGGCCTCAGCGCCGCGTTTTTTCGCACGCAGGAGCTGCGAAGGGCGAACCGCATGCCCTCTTGCAGAAACCTCAGTCATTCTTCAGGTCGGGCTCCACTCGTCAATCCAGCCAGACCCCAGGAGATACCCCACGCAACCAACAACCAAACAGCCACCAGAAATGCCCAGCCGAATCCAGTGGGCGGGCACCAGCCCCAGCCGCACAGGCCGTTGTTCTGCAATAAACCAGGCACACCAAGGCTGTGAAAAAGGTAGATGGACAGCATGGGAACCAGAAGCAAGACCCCAACAGGCGAATCCAGATAGGTCGGCCAGAAAAATCCGGGAGCCAGCAAAAGGCCATAGACGGCCAGGATGAGCCCGAGGATTTTGAGTGTTCTTGGTTTTTGCATGGGTGGCGTGCTGTGAAGGTTAATGCGGCATTGTCTTCCTGTGCTCTCCCAAGGCAGCTTTTTTTAAATGCGGCGGCCAGAAATTCCACTGGCCAAGGCGCAGAAGTTTCCCGGTGAGCTTCAAGTTCTACGCAGGGATAGCCTGAAGCCTTCGCAGTCAGCGAACTCGCATCCACCTGAATGGAGCGGAGCCGGAATTTGCCGCAGCCTGCGCCTGGGGGTACGATGCGTGAATTGTTCACTCCGTCGGTGGTTCCATGGAGTCACTTGCCGCACAATTCGATTCGCCCCGCCGGCTGCATAAAAGAGCCAGTGAGCGGCCGCAGGACTGGCTTGGCACCACACCGCTGCTGGACCTGGACGACCCCAAGCTGCGCCTGAAAGCTCGCTCGCTTGTCCAGCTGTGCCGCACCGATCGTGACAAGGCACTGGCCATCTATGGCTTCGTCAAGCGCCTGCCTTATACCAAGCGAATCAAGCTGGCCTACCCGACGGCTCGCGACGTGCTCGAGGCGCGGGGGGGCGACGGCGACGACAAGGCGACGCTGCTGATCGCACTGATGCGTTCTGCCGGTATCCCGGCGCGATTGCGCTACATGGAGATGCGCGGCGAGATGCTGCGCGGCCTGATCCCCAGAGCCACGCCGGCGGCGCGCCCGCTGGCGGAATTCTGGCTGGGCCGTTGGGTGCGCACCGACACCTACATCTTCGATGGCGAATACGTGGCTGCCGCCCTCAAACGCATGAAGGCGGATGGCTGGGTGTGCGGCTGGGGCATTCACATCAATGCCCAACTTCTGTGGGACGGGAAGAACGACGCTTTCCTCGGCGGTCTGCCTACCGACCAGGACCCCATGCTCACGCGACTGTTGTGCGTGGTGAGCGATCCCCTGGAACTCGTGTCGGCGTCCCTGCGGGGCAACGGGCTGCGTTACCGTCGATCGCTGCGGGCGTTGCAATGGAACATGCTGGCGCCCACCATGATGCGGGCCATTCGCGAGCTACGGGCTGGCTTCCGTTCCGATTGAGATGCGCTGCGCCTAAGGAAGCGCTGAATAAGTCCTTGCGGAAGTGCGGCAGCCGGATCGGGATGGGATGCAAGGCGGATTTCGCAGTCAATAGCTGGCTATTGGCAAGAAATTCAACGCGGCAGACCGCCCGAGCCCGGATGATCGCGCGCCGCAGGGGACTTGTTCAGCGCTTCCCTAACTTCAGTTTGTGGTGCCTCACGCACAAGTCCGCAAACAAGTCCGCAATGGCAAGTTCTGAGGTTCATCCTTCATCCAGCGATCCATGCCCTCAAGGCACAGAAGTTGCTCGCACTTCTCTCATGTTGCCCGCCCACCCCCTGCGCTACTTCGCCTCGCTGACCACGGGTAAAACCGTGCTCTGGTGTTACCTCATCTGGTACCTGGTCACGGTGGCTTACCACTTCGACCCGTCCCCAGCCATCTGGCTCAACTCTTTGGGCATCAGCGTCGTGATCGGCGTGGCCTTGCTCTTGAGCGTAGGAGCGGGCGGCAAGGGAAAAACAGATCGCTGGCAAACCTTTCGCCTTTTTCTCATGCCGTTTGGCGTGTCCAGCTTCTCATCCCTGATCAAGGGCCGCGGCTACATCCTCATCGTGCCGCCCCAGCTGGACGAGCAGCTCATGTCGGTGGGGCTGTGCGCTGCGTTTGTGTTGGGCGTGTTCACCCTCAAGCGCCTCCTGCCACAGCCCGCCACGTGAATGCCGGGCACAATGCCCGCAGGAGTTTTGCCCATGCTTGATCTGCCTCTTTCCTTTTTGCATCGTCCCGCAGATGCGGCAAGTGCTGCGTCCTGGCTGCTGGTGCTCATGCACGGCGTCGGCAGCGACGAAGAAGACCTGTTTGGCCTGGCGCCTTATGTACCGGCGCAGTTTCACGTCATCAGCCTGCGCGCCCCGTATGTCATGGGGCCCGGTGCTTACGGCTGGTTTGAGTTCACTGTCAATCGGGTGGGCGACCGCATCATTAACGAGCCGCAAGAGGCAGCCAGCCGCGCAACCGTTGCAAAGACCGTGGCCTCCGCCGCGCAGCAACTGGGCATCCCAACCGAGCGTGTGGTGGTCGGCGGCTTTAGCCAGGGCGGCATCATGTCGCTTTCGCTGCTGCTGACGCAACCCGCGCTGTTGACGGGGGCGATGGTGATGCACAGCCGCTTGCTGACACAGGTGGTGCCGCTGGTTGCGGCGAACGAGGCGCTGAAGGGGAAGCAACTGTGGCTTAGCCACGGCACGCATGACCAGGTGATTCCGCTGGTCAATGCGCATGCGATCAGGGAGTTGGTGGAGACGCTGCCGATTGAGTTGAGTTACTCGGAGTATCCGAGTGCGCATGAACTGATTCAGCAGGAGTTGGTAGAGGCGATGGAGTGGTTGCAGCGCTTGACCGTCTAGGGATCATCTCGGACTTGATTCGGGATTCATAGTTTTCTCAGCTTCTTGTCCTCCGACGCTCTTTTCCCCTCCGGTATCTACTACCAAACTGTCGGAGGTCAAACCTCTCGACGCATTTGATCGGCAGTTTATTCAAGCATCTGACGCAGCTATGCGAACGATTACGTGAGCGATCAATGTCCCGAGGCCTATGAAGTTGAAGAGGATGATGAGCCATCCTAGAGTGAATAACCCCCATCCAGTTGAAAAAAGCCACAAAAGAGTGGTGAAACTCCTTCCAAACGGGTTTGCCGTTGCGATCAAAAGAAGGAATACACCAACTGTCAAAAACATGCCAAATACGCGAGTTGGGCTATCGGGGGATGCGAGGAACCAGCCTCGCCGATGACCTCGTACGCAGAGCAGTACGGTAACGGCCGTTAACACCGGGCCCATAGCCCAAATAGCACTGAGTGCAAAGCGGAACCAGACAGGATCACTGGAGTAACGCGCCATTCGTTGAATCATCGGGACCTGACCCATTATTGCGGCTACCAGTACTTGGGCTTCCAAGCTATGTGCCCAAGCCTGCGCTGCCCATCCCACCGGCGGGACAGTAAATATCCAGAGCACAAGCAGGAACGCACCGATAGGATGTTCCGTAGCGAACTCACTGACCCACTTCACCACTGAGTTTCTGCCGTCGTCGGACTTTGCGGATGGTTGCCAGGACTCGTATGAGGCCATTTGTTAGCTCCCCTTTTTTTACTCAAACCGCTCACTGCCAGCTTCACCGTAGAGACCGCCGACGAAAACGCTCGTCACGCGCCGCCTTCGGACGAAGTGGTTGTAATAGCTATTTCTCTCGTGAATCGTCGGCAGTTGACTTTGATGCAAGTGCGTTGCGACCGAGTTGAGACATGTCAGGCGCGTTCATTCGTGCTCGCTGCAACTACGGCTAAAAGCAAGTCGGTGGCATGTTGTACGACTGGCGCGGCCATTGCGTCTCGTTGCAATACGGGCATCGGACCTTCTCCAAAATACATCCCATCTGAACCCAAAAAGGTCATACGCATGCTCCCCGATTTCGGTGGAGGAAGCCTTGGCATCACTGTTGGGATAGTTTGCGCTAAAAACGGCTTTGAAGCGGTAAGCAATGCGTTTACCAAGGGGAGAAAGGATGCCATACCTTCTATCACAGCAAGCTTGCCAGATTGGTTGACATAGCGTACTCCACCTTCAGAATACGCTGCTAACGCGTCGAGTCCCCCGGACAGGGGAACCTCAACTATCGAACCCAGCAGGACCTTGGGCGGAACTGCTATTCCCAACCGTCTGAGACGGGAAAAGGCGAGGAACCGGATGCGCCCCTCTTGAGAATTGTCGAGAGCGAGCGCCTGCAACGCTGGTACGTCCGCAGCTTCTGAGAACAGTATTTTCTGCCAAGAGGTGCCAGGATTCCCCGATTGCGAACGGAACAAAGCGCCGTCATCGCAGAAGAGCATGTTGTAAATTGCGTTCGCGGCTTCGCTTGTATAAGGCGAATATGGCGGAGCGGCTGGGATGATGGATGGATCTGGCTGGGTATCGGGCGCAGATTTTCCATTTAATGGATAAGGGGCGGTTTTCATACCTTCGGAGAAGCCAGAAAGCGCAATGCCCGCTCCCCTTTTTACCTCCAAAACCTCTCGGCAGTCATGAATGAGGATCCCTGTAGCGATGGCGGCGCCAATTGCTGCATCAAGATGAGAGATGGGCGCGACTTCACAGTATTTCAGAAAGAATGCGGCCAGCCGATCGTGAGACTCTTTAAAGGTTAGTTCAGAGACTTTGGATGAGGCGTACTCTTCATTGATATTTTCCGCATCTATTTTTTGCCCTAACTGTTGCAATGTGACAAGCATTACGGTCTTCAGTTTTGGGCCCTGAGTAATTGCTTGTTCAGAGAAAACAGTTGCCCCTGGTTCTATGTTTGGATCAAGTCCAAAGCTCCTGTACATCAATGAACCCGCCAGCCTAGCTACGGAAGAAACCAATGTCTCTGCATGAAGCCCACGTTCAGTTGCAAGTAGTTTCCTCGCAGTCTCGTTAAAAAACTCTGCGGCTGAGATTGCTTTTTTTTGTCTGTCGTCACTCATGATGGTCGCTTTGCATAAATAAAGTAATGTGTGCCCATCGAGCTGCGGCATAGCTTGGCGCACGATTCTAGACCTCAGTCGCTAAGCGCCCATCCTTCGAATGGATGAGACTCTGGCGGCGTGGCGGCACCTCAACCCAACCGCCGCAACAACCCGGGCACCGAAGAAGCCAGCAAGGCCACTCCGGTACAAGTCAGCAGACTCAACACCAGCTTGCGAAAAGTCGCTTCGCTGATGCCGATGTACAGCCGGGCGCCCAGCAGCGAAGGAATCAGCAGCGCTGGCGCGACGATGGCGAGGTAGGGCAGGGTCGCGGTGGTGATGATGCCTGTGGCGAGGTAGCTGCCGAAGGTGACCAGCAGCATGGAGAGGTTGAAGTTTTGAACGATCGCGCGCTGGGCGTCTTTGTCCATGCCGCGCAGGGTGCACCATAGCGTGGGCAGCACGCCGGTGAACCCGCCCAAACCACCCATCACGCCGCCGGCTGCGCCTATCAGTCCGTCTGCAATGCGGCCACCGCGGGTGATGCGTGGTAGTTGCGTACTGAACAGCATGGCCGGGCACCAGATGACGAGTAGCGTGCCGAGGAAGGCCTTGAACACCATCACGTCCAGGCGGGGTAGCAATAGCAATCCGAGTGGCAGGCCCAGCAAGCCGCCTATGACAAAGGGTGCGAGCAATTTGAAATCAAAACCACGCCGCACCGTGACGGCGGCAATCACCTGCCCCGTCAGCGCGCCAAACACCGCCATCGCCGCCGCCAGCCGTGGGTCGATCGTCCATGCCCAGAAGGACATCGCCACCAGGCCAAAGCCAAAACCGGTAAGACCCTGCACAAAGCCCGCGGCAATGGCACCGGCGATGATGACCAGGGTTTGTGAATCCATGGGCGAGGGGTGTCAGTTCCTGATCACCGTTCACCGTTCACCGTTCACCCTGAGCTCGTCGAAGGGCTTCGACAAGCTCAGCCCGAACGGTAAAGTGGGAAGGTTGCACGCTCAAGCCGCGTAGTCGCTGACCGGCACGCAGCTGCAGAACAGGTTGCGGTCGCCGTAGACGTTGTCTACCCGGCCGACCGGCGGCCAGTACTTGACCTGCTTGAGTGTGGCCAGCGGAAAGGCGCCGGTTTCGCGCGAGTAGGGCCTGTCCCAATCCGCGCCCAGCAGGCTGGCTGCAGTGTGCGGCGCGTGTTTGAGCGGGTTGTTGTCCTGCGGCCAGGTGCCGGCCTCGACCTTGCGGATCTCTTCGCGGATGGCGATCATCGCGTTGATGAAGCGGTCCAGCTCGGCCAGTGTTTCGCTTTCGGTCGGTTCGACCATCAGGGTACCCGGCACGGGAAAGCTCAGGGTGGGCGCGTGGAAGCCGTAGTCCATCAGCCGCTTGGCCACGTCTTCGGCGCTGACGCCGCTGGTGTCCTTCAGTGGACGCAGGTCCAGGATGCACTCGTGTGCCACATGGCCGTTTTCGCTTGCGTACAGCGTCGGATAGTGGTCTTTCAGGCATGCACTGATGTAGTTGGCGCTGAGGATGGCAATCTCGGTGGCCTGCTGAAGGCCTTCGGGGCCCATCATGCGGCAGTACATCCAGCTGATCGGCAGCACTGATGCATTGCCAAGCGGTGCAGCTGAGATGGCTCCCACACCGTTGACTGGCAGACCTGCTGTCGCATGGCCCGGCAGATAGGGCACCAGGTCGGCCACGACGCAGACCGGGCCGACACCGGGGCCGCCGCCGCCGTGCGGAATGCAGAAGGTCTTGTGCAAATTGAGGTGGCTGACGTCGCCGCCGAACTCGCCGGGTGCTGCCACACCGACCAGCGCGTTCATGTTGGCGCCGTCGACATAGACGCGGCCGCCGTGCGAATGAACCAGGGCGCACAGCTCTTTCACCTGCGTTTCGAACACACCGTGTGTGCTGGGATAGGTGATCATCACGCAGGCCAGATTGGCGCTGTGTTTCTCGCACTTGGCTTTCAGGTCGACCATGTCGACATTGCCCTGGGCATCGCAGGCGGTGACAACGACTGTCAGGCCGGCCATCTGCGCGCTGGCCGGGTTGGTGCCGTGGGCGGATGATGGAATCAGGCAGATGTTGCGGTGGCCCTGGCCCTGCGCTTCATGGAAGGCCTTGATGACCAGCAGGCCGGCGTATTCGCCCTGCGAGCCGGCGTTGGGCTGCAGGCTGATGCCGGCGTAACCCGTGGCCTGGCACAGCCAGTCGCGCAACTGCCTGTCGAGCTCGGCATAGCCCTCGAGCTGGTCTTGCGGCGCAAACGGGTGGATGTTGGCAAACTCCGGCCAGGTGACGGGAATCATCTCGCTGGTGGCATTGAGTTTCATGGTGCAGCTGCCCAATGGGATCATGCTGCGGTCGAGTGCCAGGTCCTTGTCGCTGAGCATGCGGATGTAGCGCAGCATGCCGGTTTCGGAGTGATGCGTGTTGAACACCGGGTGCGTGAGGAAGGGCGTGGTGCGACGCAGATCCTCAGGGATCAGCGGTTCCACGCCTTTTTCGAAATCACTCAGGCGCGGCATGGGTTTGCCCGGCTTCACGAAGAAGGACCAGAGCATTTCCAGGTCTTCCCGCGTGGTGGTTTCGTCGAGCGACACACCCAGGTGATTATTCAAGCGGAATCGGAGGTTGGCCCCCGACTGGCGGGCGCGTTCAGCTATCGATTGTGTAGCATCTCCGGTTTTGATGGTGACCGAGTCGAAGGCGCTGGCGTTGGTGATTTCATAACCCATCTGCTGCATGCCACGCACAAAAATCGCAGTGTAGCTGGCCACGCGCCGGGCAATGCGCGTGAGACCCTGGGGGCCGTGGTAGACCGCATACATGCTGGCCAGCACGGCCGGCAGGACTTGCGCCGTACAGATATTGGAGGTGGCTTTTTCGCGGCGGATGTGCTGCTCGCGCGTCTGCAGCGCCAGGCGGTAGGTCGGGTTGCCATGCACATCGACACTGACGCCGACCAGCCGGCCGGGCAGGGAGCGTTTGAACTCGTCGCGGCAGGCAAGGTAGGCCGCATGCGGCCCGCCGTTGCCCATGGCCACACCGAAACGCTGGGTGTTGCCCAGCACGATGTCGGCGTCCCACTCGCCGGGAGGGGCCAGCAAGGTCAGCGCCAGCAGGTCGGCGGCCACGCACAGGGCAGCGCCATCCACATGGGCCTGGCCCGCCAGCGGACGCAGGTCATGAATGCTGCCGGTGGTGGCCGGGTACTGGGCCAGCACGCCGAAATAGTTGCCTTCGGCCATCAGCTGCGGCACGGTGATGGCAGCGGTGCTGACCCTGATTTCGATACCCAGCGGTTTGGCCCGGGTCTGGATCACTTCGATGGTTTGCGGGTGGCAGTCACCGGCTACGATGAAAACATTGCTTTTGCTTTTGACGCTGCGTTTGGCGAGGGTCATGGCTTCGGCGGCTGCGGTGGCTTCGTCGAGCATGGACGCATTGGCAATGGGCATGCCGGTCAGGTCGCAGACCATGGTCTGGAAGTTGACCAGCGCCTCCATGCGGCCCTGCGAAATTTCAGCCTGGTAGGGCGTATAGGCGGTGTACCAGGCGGGGTTCTCCAGGATGTTGCGCAGGATCACGCCGGGCGTGTGGGTGCCGTAATAACCTTGGCCAATGAAGCTCTTGAAGACCTTGTTCTTCGTGGCCATGGCTTTCAGTTCGGCCAGCGCCTGGGCTTCCGTGGCGGACGCCGGAATGGCCATGGCCTGGCTGCGCGCAATGCTGCGTGGCACGATGCCGTCGATGAGTGCGCGCCTGGACGCGGAGCCCACTGCGCTGAGCATGTGGGCCTCGTCGGCGTCGTCAATGCCGATGTGGCGGGCAATGAACTCGGACGTGTTTTCAAGCTCGCGCAGGGGTTTGGCAGTGGGCATCAGCATGGCGGGTTCCAGAATTCGTTCGCCCTGAGCTTGTCGAAGGGGCGGTGAACAATGAGGCAAGGCTTCGACAGGCTCAGCTCGAACGGTGTGGCAGGTAGGTTTAGGCAGAGGCGGAGAAAGCGGTGTAGCTGGTTTCGTCCATCAAAGCATCAAGCTGGCCCTTGTCGGACAGCGTGACCTTGAAGAACCAGCCGGCACCGAGCGGGTCGGTGTTGGCCAGTGACGGATCGTCGCGCAGCGCTTCGTTGACTTCCGTCACCTCACCGCTGATGGGCATGTAGACGTCGGCTGCGGCCTTGACCGATTCGACCACGCCGGCGACTTCCTTCTGGGCCAGTTTGCTGCCCACAGAGGGCAGATCCACAAACACAACGTCACCCAGCGCATCCTGCGCATGGTGGGTGATGCCCACGATGGCGACGTCGCCTTCAACTTTGATCCATTCGTGGTCTTCGGTGTACTTGATCATGGTGCTCTCCAAAATAATAAAAATTCAACCGCGGAAATAGCGATTCGGGACAAAAGGCATGGCGCTGACTTCCATGGGGACGGGCTTGCCGCGCACGATGGCGTTCACGCGCGTACCGATGGCCGCGAATTCGGGCTTGATGTAGCCCATGGCCACCGGTTTGTCGATGCTGGGGCCCAGCAGGCCGCTGGTGACTTCGCCAATCGGCGAGCCGTTCGTGTCTTGCAAGGGCGTGTGGTCCCGCACGGGGATGCGCTCCAGGGCGACCAGGCCCACGCGCTTGCGTGTCAGGACGGCCGGATCAGCCAATTGGGCGAGCACCTTGTTGGCACCCGGAAAGCCGCCAGCCCGTGCGCCACCGGCGCGGCGCACTTTCTGGATGGCCCAGTTCAGGCTGGCCTCGACCGGTGTGGTGGTGGTGTCGATGTCGTTGCCGTAGAGGCAAAGTCCCGCTTCGAGCCGCAGGGAATTGCGGGCGCCCAGGCCGACCGGCTTGACTTCAGGCTGGGCCAGCAAAGCCCGGGCCAGGGTGTCGGCCTGCGCGGCAGGCACGGAAATTTCAAAGCCGTCTTCGCCGGTGTAGCCGCTGCGCGTGAGGAAGCAGTCGCAGCCGGCCACGGTAAAACGCCCACCGGTCATGAAGACCAGTTTTTCCACACCGGGCGCCATGCGTGACAGCGCGGTGACGGCTTGCGGGCCCTGCAGCGCCAGCAAGGCCATGTCGGGCATGGGAATGACTTCGCAGCGCGTGCCGATTTTTTGCTGGATGTGCGCGATGTCTCCGGCCTTGCAGGCGCCGTTGACGATGATGAAGATATCTTCCCCCCGGTTGAAAAACATCAGGTCGTCGATGATGCCGCCGTCTTCATTGAGCAGCAGGCCATAGCGCTGCTTGCCGGCGGGCAGGTCGATGACATCGACCGGAATCAGGGACTCCAGTGCGGCTGCGGCGTCGGAGCCCACCAGGCAAAGCTGGCCCATGTGAGAAACGTCGAAGAGGCCGGCGGCGCTGCGTGTGTGGTGGTGTTCGGCCATCAGGCCGGCCGGGTACTGCACCGGCATGGCGTAGCCCGCAAACGGAACCATGCGCGCGCCCAGCTCCAGGTGCAAGTCGTACAGCGGTGTTTTCAGCAATTCAGGGGCGATGGCGGACAAGGCGTTCTCCGGGGCAAACATACAACATGGCCATAAGCCATGGGCTGCCCCTGCTGTCCTCTTTACCTGAGAGATTCGCCTGGCGATGCAGGTTTGCTCCTTCGGTGGGCCGCCTCAAGGGGGCCTCTCTCCAGTAGGGAACGCCGCCTGGCAGGTGTTCGGCCGGGCGACGGTTGCCAGTCCTTTTGCCTGAGCGTTCAGAGCACCATTGGGGTGCCGCATGCGCCTTCGGCGGTTTTCTCGAGGAAAACTCTCTCCTGACCCGCCAAGTGTAGCCCAAGGCCAAAGCCAGCCGGTAGGCACGGCGCACAGGGCGAGGCGAAAACAGCTCGGGGGGCGGGTCTTTTCAAGCAGGGGCCGAGGGTCCGGCTTCGCCGGCCCGCAGGCGCAGCGCCCCCGAGGGGTTGGAGCCTGCGGCTCCAAAGCTGCTTGAGCAGCTTTGGACAGGCGACAGAGGCGAAGCGTCTCGCGAGCCGCGGCCTGCAAGGCCTCGGGAGCTACACGCAGTGAGCGACCGTGGGGGCTCTTTATTTGCTCTATTTGTTATAAACCAGGTCCCGCAAGGTCAGAGAGATGGCCGGGAAATAGGTGATCAGCATCAGGCAGGCAATGATCACGAGAACGAAAGGAATGAGGTGCTTGACGATGCGGTCCAGCGATATTCGCGCCACCGTACACGCTGCAAACAGGTTCACGCCGAAGGGCGGGGTGATCATGCCCAGCGCCAGGTTCACCACCATGACCATGCCGAAATGTACCGGGTCGATGCCGAAGTGCATGGCCACGGGCGCCAGGATGGGAGCCAGCACAATGATGGCCGCGCTGGTTTCGATGAACATGCCGATGACGAAGAGCGCGGCGTTCACGCCCAGCAGAAAAAGGGCGGGCGACTGCAGCACGGCTTCCAGCCATCGGCCGATCGCGTCCGGCACACCGGCGCGTGTGATCAGGAAGGCAAACAGCCCGGCATTGGCGATGATGAACATGATGACGGCACTGGAAATCACCGACTTGCGCAGTACCACGACCAGGTTCTGCAGGCTGATTTCGCGATAAATCACCACGCCCACCACCAGCGCATAAAACACTGCAACGGCGGCGGCTTCCGTGGGCGTGAAAATGCCGCCGTAAATGCCGCCGAGGATGATCACCGGCATCAGCAATGCCCAGCCGGCCTGCCAGGTGGCCTTGAAAAAACCCAGGCGGCCATCGCCATCGTTCTTTCCCCAGCCTTTGATCCTGCAATAGACGTAGACGAAAGCCATCAGCGACAGGCTGATCAGGATGCCCGGGCCGACGCCGGCGATGAACAGCTCGCCAATGGAGACTTCGGCGCTCACCCCATAAAGAATCATGGGAATGGACGGCGGAATGATGACGCCCAGCTCGGCGCTGGTGGCTTGCAGGGCAGCAGCGTAGCTGGTGGGGTAGCCATGCTTGATCAGCGCGGGTATCAGGATGGCGCCGACGGCAAAGGTGGTAGCCACCGAGGAGCCTGAAACAGCGGCAAAAATCATGCAGGTGAGCACGCAGGTCATGGGCAGGCCGCCCTGGACGCCACCCACAATGCTCTTCGCAAATTCCACCAGCCGGCGCGAAATGCCGCCGGTCTCCATCAGGTTGCCGGCCAGGATGAAAAACGGAATGGCGGCCAGCGGAAACTTGTTGATGGCGTTGAACATCTCCTTGACGGAGATCAGCATGTGGGCGTTGGACGCCTGGATGCCGAAAACGGCTGCGAGGCCGATGGACACGGCAACGGAGATCGTCAGTGCAAAACACACGATCATGGTGGTCAACATGACGGCGGTCATTGCGCAATCCTCGGGAAACAGGGGGTGGTCGTGTTCATGTTGCCGTTTCCAGTTCGTGGCGCTGGGGGTCGATCAGGTTGCCGATGATGCCGATGATGCAGAACATGCCGCCAATCGGCATGGCGACATAACCCCAGAACATGGAGATGGACTCCAGGCCGGCCATGGATTGCACGCGCCCGCGCAGGGCGTAGTCCCAGCCCCACCAGATGATGACGCCGACGAGGGCCAGGGCCGCCAGGCATACCAGCCAGTCCAGTACGCGCCTGATCTTCGGCGGGCTCCATCGGTAAAGCACATCCACGCTGACCATGGCGCCCTGGCGAAAGGCAGCCGGTATGCCCATGAAAACCATCCAGATCAGCGACAGGCGGATCAGGATTTCGGTCCACTCGGCGGGTTGCTCGAGCACGAAGCGCGTGATGATCTGAAACATGCCAAGGGAGGAGGCGATCACCAGCATGAGGCAGGCGATAAGCAGCGAGAGCCCCGTGGTCCAGCGTTCAAGTGTGAGAAAAGCGTTTTTCATGGGTCCGGATTTCATAAGGAAAACGCCCGCCAGCCGAATGGCCGCGGGCGTGTCCAGCTACAAAAAAAGTAGCGAACGTGGCAGCTTATTTGACGCTGCGGATCTTCTCGATATTGGCCTTGCCGAACTGCTTCTCGAACTCGGCATTGACCGGCGCCAGGGCGGCAACGAACTTGGCTTTGTCCACGTTGTCGATCACGGTCATGCCCTTGGCACGCAGGTCAGCCACACCCTTGGCATCGTCTTCGTCGACCCGTGCGCGGTTGGCCTTGGTGCCTTCGGCGGCGGCTTCGAGGAAGGCCTTCTTGTCGGCGGCGCTGAGCTTGTCAAAGACGCCCTTGTTCATGAGCCAGATGCAGGGCGAGTAAACGTGGCCGGTCAGGGACAGGTGTTTCTGCACCTGGTCGAACTTGGCCGCGATGATGACCGACAGCGGATTTTCCTGGCCATCGACCGTGCCCTGCTGCAGGGCTGTGAATACTTCGGGGAAAGCCATGGGCGTGGTGACAATGCCGAAACCCTTGTAGGCCGCAATGTGCACCGGATTTTCCATGGTGCGCATTTTCAGGCCCTTCAGGTCCTCGGGCGTTTTCACGTCGCGCTTGCTGTTGGTCATGTGGCGGAAACCGTTCTCTGCCCAGCCCAGCGCCTTGAAGCCCTTGGCGTCGAACTTGGTCAGCAGGTCCTGGCCAATGGGGCCGTCCAGCACGGCGCGTGCATGGGCTTTGTCACGGAACAGGAAAGGCACGTCCAGGATTTTGGTGTCGGGCACAAAGTTGGGAACAGGGCCGGTCGATGAGAAAGCCAGTTCCTGGGTACCGAGCTGCACGGCCTCGATGGACTCGCGTTCACCGCCGAGCGAACCGTTGTAGAAGGTTTGAACCTTGTAGCGGCCGCCGGTGCGTTTTTCCACTTCC
The DNA here is from genome assembly GCF_049790275.1 of Polaromonas sp. Taxonomy (GTDB): domain Bacteria; phylum Pseudomonadota; class Gammaproteobacteria; order Burkholderiales; family Burkholderiaceae_C; genus Polaromonas. Next base: position 16,542 of record NZ_JBAQYR010000176.1, on the reverse strand, counting down.
CGGGCGAAGGTATCGATGGCCACCCCCTGATGGGAGTTCTGCGCCGTGGAGATGCTGATCTTCATCGTTGTTTGCGCGGCGGCACCGGCCACCAGGCCGAGCGCGAGCGTCAGGCCCAGTGCCAGTCTGGAAAGCGTGGGTTTAAAACAGGTCATTCATGTCTCCTCGGTGAAAAAGGGTTGAGGCAAAGTTGTCATACAACTTCTGATTCTCACCTGAGAGGCAGCCGCACCACATAGGGGTTTTCGCTTAAGTACTCGCCGATGATGGTGTCGAAATCCGCATCGGGCAGCAGGCCCAGTTGACGCGCCCGCAAAGCGTTGATGTTGGCAGGCCAGTTGGTCACGATTTTTGCAATCGCGGGGTCCGACGTCCAGTCAATCAGCGCCGCGACCTCTTTGCCTGCGACGCGTTCCAGCGCTGCGGCCATCTCGCCCGGTGTTGTCCTGAGCGCCGGCAGGTTGATGGCTGTGCGTGCGCCCCAGTCGGCGTCGCTGGCTTCTGCCGCCCGCATCAGTCCCTCGACGGTGCGACGGGGCGAGGACAGTGCCACCGGTGTTCCAGGGGCGACGGGACAGACAGCGCGAACGCCTGCCAGCGGCTCGCGAATCATTCCGCTCAAAAAGCTGGATGCGGCGCCGTTGGGTTTGCCGGGGCGCACGCTGACGGTCATCAGACGTACGTTGCGTCCCCGAATAAATCCCTTGCGCGCATAGTCTGCCACCAACTGTTCGCCGATGAACTTCTGGATGCCATAGCTGTTTTGCGGTGTCGGCAGCGTCGTGTCTTCAATCACCTCCGGCAGGGGTTGCTCCGGCGAGTTGCCGAAGACGGCCAGGGAACTGGCAAACACCAGGGTGGGAGAGGTCTGCTGCCGGCGGCAGGCCTCCAGCAGTGCACGTGTGGCGTCCAGATTGCTGCGCATGCCCAGGTCAAAGTCGGCTTCGCATTCGCCGCTGACCGCGGCGGCCAGATGAAAATCACGTCCGTGTTTTTCGTGATCACCTGGCTGGAGGCGCTGGCTGATTCGAGAAGGGCGTTCAGATCCCCTTCGATAGTCTGCACCCGGCTGTCGGCCAGCAGATCCGCGGGCGGTGCCGCACGATCAAGAAGGAGCAGACCGGTCATGGGTTGCGCCGGATGGCCGGCCAATGACAGGACGCCTTGCTGGAGCAGGGTGCGGGCCAGCCGGACGCCGAGAAAACCGGCGCCGCCGGTAATGACAATGTTCATGGAAGGAGCCTTTGCCTGTGCGTTGATGCTCATGCTCGCGAGGGAGCGTCTGCGCGGCAAGTCTAGCGCGAAGAGGCGGCACATGGGTTCGGCGTGTGCTGGACAAGCGGTGGCCCGTCATGCAGCCCGCGCAGCCATGGGCTTGTTGCCGGCGCCAAGTTCAAGCGCAGCTTAAATGGCCGCTTCCGTTCGGGTCATCGGGGCGGTTTTCACTTTGGAGGTGCTTCCCAGAAGCCAGAGGTTCAGGGTTTCATTGCGGCCGATGATTTGTGCGCAGACTATGGGACCCAGGATGCCGGCCACAACACCTGGCGGCAGCAGCGCATAGGTGTCGTTGACACCCATCTTGTGGAGGAAGATCCGGCTGCCTGCAGTGAAGAAGACATGCAGCAGGTAAATGGCAAACGAATACGCACCTATGTAAGCCAGGGGACGGGACTGCCAGCCGCTTCGAAGCAGCAGCACGCCGGCTGAAACGCCGATGGCCAATGAGACGAGCGCCGACACGGCATGTTGCTCCTTCGTGTATTGCGGAAGCAGCAGGACAACTGCCAAGCTCGCGATGAGCGCTGCTGCGGCCAGAAATCGCGGGACGGACCCGCGGATCTCGAAGCGTTTGCAGGCCAGGCCGGCGAGGAAAAAAGGCATCAGATAAAGCGCGCCCCGCACGCCAAAAAGGTGGGTGAAATCAGGCAGGGCGAAAAGTAGGGCGCTGACTCCCCAAACCAGTGCAAAACCGGCCGTCGTGGACAGGGCTTTCAGGTGTTCGAGAAGAATGACCACCAGAAAGATGACGAACAGCGCTTCAAGAAACCAGAAGTGCCCCACTGGCTGGATATGCAGCAGCCACCAGTTGTTCACGCTGGCGTTGGCGCCCGGTGTGAGAGCTTGCACGATGGCGTAAAAGGTTCCTACGGTCAGCAGGGGAAGCAGGAGACGCCTCACCTTGCCCTTGATGAATCCCGGTGCGTTCCCCTGGTAGGGGCGAAACGCGTAGACATAACCCGATATGAAAGAGAACAGCGGCATCCGGAAGTAGGCGAGCGTGTCGTTGAACGTTCCCAGCCAGTGTCCTTCCGGTAGTTTCAGGCCCTCTGCCGGCGTGGCGCCTACGGTGTGAAAGAACACCAGCAACATGCAGGCGATGCCCCGCAAGGTATCCACCTCCATGCTGCGTTTCATTTTCGTGCCTGCCATCAGTTCTTCTTCCTTTTTCCAAATCAAGCCGTCAAGGGTAATCCCGGTTGCGCCCGTATCGCGCTTTCCGCGTCGAAACTTGTGGGGTCAAACTGTTGCAACTCGTATCTGTATGGAAGTGTGCAAGTGAGGCTGACGTGAAACGTAAGCATTCGCCTACACGACGCTTGCCCGTTTCCTACGTCAGGTATGCGGCACGGTCGATTGCGCTTCGTGATGAGGTCCATCATTCTTCAGTGATGCTGCGCACTGCAGGGGATAGAGTTAAAAAATGAGCACAGGGACGCCGTACGCAACCATGAAAACCTACATGCCGTCCCAGGATGGCGATGCCGCGCGTTACCTGCACTTGATTGGACAAGCCGAAGCCCTTGAGCGCCACATCGATCTGCTGCAATGGTTGCAGGGAGAGGTGCAGGACTATCTGCCGCACGACATCCTGCTGACTGGGTGGGGTGACTTTCGTGAGGGCACGTTACGGCACGACATCCTGTCGAATCTGCCGGGCGCGCGGTCTTACAGCGCGGGCACGGACAGCCTGCACTTTCTGCTCGGCAAATTTCACGATCACTGGCTTGCGGCTGGCAGAAGGCCCTGCAGGGTGGACTTTCACGAGTTTGACTATTTGCTGGGCAGTGCCAGTCTGCCGGGGTCGTTCACTGCTGCGATGCGCGATATGCGTTCCGCACTGATTCACGGATTGTGTGACGAGAGGAGCGGGCAGGAGTGCCTTTATGTGCTGCTGGACTCGGAAGAAATCCCGGTCGAGCCTGCGAGCACGGCGCTCCGGGTGCTGATGCCTTCCATTGACGCGGCGTTGCGCCAGATCACCCTGCTACCGCAGCAGCGCAGTGCTGTCTCAAGGCCGGTACGAAATTTGCAAGAAGACGCCTGTGGCTTGAGTGAACGCGAAACCCAGATCATGGCCTGGGTGGCGATGGGGAAAACCAACTCGGAGATTGGAACCATTTTGAATATCAGCGGATTCACGGTGAAAAATCACATGCAGCGCATCTTCCAGAAACTCAACGTTTTCAGCCGCGCACAGGCTGTCTCCAAAATGAAGCAGGTGTCGCTCGATGGCTGATACCAATCAGGCTGCTTCCGCGTCGGCCTGGCTGAACAGCCGCGAGCCGCGCTCCGCGGGGCTGGGCAGGAGTAACGTCTTCACGGTGATTGAAGCCGCCCTGGACCCGCTGGTGCTGGTGTTCTCGCTCTGGGCGTTGGCCTTTCACTTCGAGAATTCGATAAGTCCGTCCTACCTGATCCTCTCGATCATTGTTTTTTCATTGACCTTCCCGGGAAGTTCGCAGCTTCGCCTGCCTATCTGGCGGGTATTTTTCAACATCGCGTTTCACTGGCTCTGGATTGCGGGCCTGTTGTTGCTGACAGGGTATGCAACGGAATCGTTCTACAAATTTTCGATGGCTGTTATCGGCAACTGGCTGTGGCTGGCCCCGGTGACCCAGGCGGGAGCGCACCTGGTGCTGAGGGCCGCAGCGCCGCAGTTGCTGAAGCTTCAGGGCCCGCCCTGCAAGGCCGTGATTGTGGGCATGAACGACCAGGGTGCTTCTCTGGCCGAACACATTACGGGCTCCCAATACTCGGGCATTGAACTCCTTGGTTTTTTTGACGATCGCGGTGAAGAGCGCAGGGGAATGCAGGGCGAGCATTCGCTGATCGGAAAAATAGACGAGTTGCCGGCCTACGTCAAACGGCACAAGATCCAGTTCATCTACCTGTCTCTGCCCATGGCCGCAAGGCCGCGCATCCTTCAGGTGCTGGACGGCCTCAAGGACACAACGGCTTCCATCTATTTTGTCCCCGACATGTTCATCACCGACCTGATCCAGGGCCGCAGTGATTCGGTATGCGGTGTCACCGTGATATCGGTTTGCGACACGCCGTTTCGGGGTGTCAATGGTGCGCTCAAGCGCGGCAGCGACATTGTGTTGTCGCTGCTGATCCTTCTGCTGATTTTTCCGGTCATGCTGGTGATCGGGTTGCTGGTGAAACTGGACTCGCCGGGGCCGGTCATTTTCAAGCAGCGGCGGTATGGTCTGGATGGCGAACAGATCCTGGTCTACAAGTTCCGTTCCATGGCCGTGACGGAAGACGGCGGCGCGATTCGCCAGGCACAGAAAAACGACTTGCGGGTGACGCGATTGGGGGCTTTCCTGCGCAAGACCTCGCTCGATGAGCTGCCGCAATTCATCAATGTATTGCAGGGACGCATGAGCATCGTGGGGCCCCGGCCGCATGCGGTGGCGCATAACGAGATGTATCGCACCCTCATCAAGGGCTACATGGTTCGCCACAAGGTCCGGCCCGGGATCACGGGCTGGGCGCAGGTCAATGGCCAACGCGGCGAAACAGACACACTGGACAAGATGCAGGCGCGAATCGACTGCGACCTGGATTACCTGCGCAACTGGTCCTTGCAACTGGATTTTTTCATCATCCTGAAAACAATACGCCTGGTCTTCAAAGACAGTTCTGCGTACTGAAAGCTTGCAAATTCATTAGGGCGAAAGAGCTATTGCTTCAGTCACATTCACAACCGTAATATTCATGCACACCATCTACCCGTATCTTCCGGTGCCCCGAGCGGGCCGCCCGGCGTTCACGTTTTGTCCTATCCGGCAAGGGGGTTTCCTTTGATCTCTTGTCGCATCCTCATTCCATTTCCGCTGGCTGTGCTCGGATTTGTTCCTTGCATGGTTCTCGCGGACGACCTTGACACGCTCCAGTTCCAGGCCGGCCAGTCTGTTGAACGCGACAGCAACGTGTTCCGGCTGTCGGATTCGGCCAATACGCAAGCCTTGATCGGATCGCCCACCCGCTCGGACACCATTGCAGTCACAACCTTGGGATTCAAGTTGAACAAGCCTTACGGTTTGCAGCGTTTCGAACTTGATGTCAACGCCCAGGACTACCACTACCAGCGGTTCTCTCATCTGGACTTCACGGCGCTCAACTATGCCGCAGCCTGGCGATGGAGCTTCACCCCGGCCCTGCATGGGAATCTGACTTCCGACCGGAAGGAATACATCGACACTGCGGCGGATGTGCAGAATTTTGGCCAGGTCAGCCATCGCACCACCCGTTCGACAGTGTTTGATGCCGAATACGAAATCGACGGCGCCTGGCGCCTGGTGGGCGGCATTTTTGATCGCAGCAGCAAGAGCAGCGAGGCCTCCACCTTCGAAGCGGATACCCATGTCGAGGGTGCTGAAGCCGGCGTGCGTTATGTCTTTCCTTCCAATACTTCCATGGCGTATCGCTTCAGGAACGGTGACGGCGACTATCCGGGTCGTCCCCTGTCACCGGTATTCGCCCGCAGCTTCAGGGATCGGGAACACGAATTCCGGCTGGATTGGGCGCCCACAGCGAAGACCATGGTGCGGGGCCGGCTGTCGCATTTCGACCGATCGCACGACGACCTTGCAGCGCGGGATTTTTCCGGCTTCGTGGGCCAGGTGGATGCGACCTGGGCTGTCACTGCCAAGACCTCCCTCGCGGCCGGCGCGGCACGGGAACTCGGCAGTTATCAAACAGCGACCACCAGTTATTTTGAAGGCCACCGGTTTTTCATTGGGCCGACCTGGAAGCCAACCGAGAAAACCGCCCTGCGGGCGCGCTATACCCACGGCGTGCGCGATTACAACGGAGCCCTTCCCGGTTTTGTGGAGAGCAATCGCCGAGATACCACGAAGCAGGCGTCCCTGGCATTCGACTGGATGCCCTGGCGCGCGCTCAAATTGACCGCGTCGCTTCAGCGTGACAGGCGCACCTCCAGCGAGCCGGGTTTCGATTACCGGAGCAATAAGGTCGGTCTCTCAGCTCTCGCCAGTTTCTGATGGGCCTGACAGCTTGATCTTTTTCTGCCATGACCATTCCAGAGGTATCCCCATGACACCCCGCATTCGTTATTTCGCGACAGCATTGCTGATTCTTTTTTCAACTGCAGGATTTGCACAGACTGCTGCTCCGCTGCAGGCCGCAGCTTCACCCGCCGCGGCTGCGGCGCCCGTCGAACATGCCCCGATGCCAGGCAAGCAGGACTACCGGCTGGGCCCTGGTGATGCCATCGGTGTTCAGGTCTACCAGAGCCCCGATCTTTCCGTGGACGCGCGTGTTTCTGAAAGCGGGGTGATCAGTTATCCCCTGGTGGGCAGCCTGCAGCTTGGCGGGCTGACCATCGCAGAGGCCGAGAAGAAAATCGCCGATGCCCTGCGTACCGGCGGCTTTGTCAAGATCCCGCAAGTCAACATTGTCCTGCGACAGGTGCGGGGTAATCAGGTCGCGGTCCTGGGGCAGGTGAGCCGGCCGGGCCGCTTTCCGATCGAGACCACCAATACACGTGTCAGCGACATGCTGGCCGCAGCAGGGGGCACGACCCCCACCGGTGACGACGTGCTGATTCTCACGGGCCAGCGCGATGGCAAGCCGTTTCGCAAGGTGATCGATATCCCGGCGCTTTTCCTGAACGCCAAGTCGGATGAAGACATCCCGGTGGCCGCCGGCGATACCCTGTATGTCAACAAGGCGCCCGTGTTCTACATCTATGGCGAGGCGCAGAAGCCCGGCCCTTACCGTATAGAGCGCGGCATGACGGTCATGCAGGCCCTGGCACAGGGTGGTGGCCCGACCGCGCGCGGCAGCCAGAACCGGCTGCGTATTCATCGGCGCGATGCAACCGGCAAGGTGGTGGAAGCCGTGCCTCAGCTCACCGACCTGGTCCGGCCCGAAGACGTGATTTATGTCCGTGAAAGCATTTTCTGACCATGACACTCCATCAATTCCTCCTGATATTGCGGGCGCGCTATCCGGTCGCCCTGTTCATTCTGGTCGCCACGGTGCTGGCCGCGCTTGGGGTCAGTTTGCTGCTTCCCGCCAAATACACGGCACAGACTGCGGTGTTGGTGGACATCCGCTCACCCGACCCGCTGGCCGGGACCGCAGTGCCCGGCGTCGTTGCACCAAGCTACATGGCTACGCAAGTTGACATCATCGGTGGTGATCGCGTGGCGCGACAGGTTGTCAAGACGATGAAGCTGGACCAGGCCCCGGGAATCAAGGAGAAGTGGCAAGAGGCAACGGAGGGCCGTGGGGAGCTCGACGCCTGGCTCGCCGGTTCCCTGCAGCAAGGGCTGGATGTGCGGCCCGCCCGGGAGAGCAATGTCATCAACATCACCTACAAGGGAAATGATCCTGAATTGGCTGCCGCAACCGCCAATGCATTTGCGCAAGCCTACCTGGACATCACCCTGGCGCTCAAAACCGAACCTGCGCGGCTTTATGCGGAGTGGTTTGACGAGCAGACCAAAGCCTCGCGCGCGAAGCTGGAAGAAGCCCAGGCCCGCCTGTCGCAGTACCAGCAAAAAGCCGGCATTGTTTCAAGCGACGAGCGTGTGGACTACGAAACCACCAAGCTGGCGGAAATCTCGTCCCAGCTGACTACCGTGCAGGGAGAAACCACGGACAGCCAGAGCAAACGCAATTCCCGCGGCGATACTGTCGCCGAGGTGATGCAGAGCCCCCTGATCAATGGCCTGAAAACCGACATTGCGCGGCTCGAAGCCAAGGTCCAGGAATCCAGGTCGCGCCTGGGCGCCAATCATCCAGAGCGGCAAAGCCTCGAAGCCGAACTGGCATCCCTGCGCAGCCGCCTGGCCAGCGAAGTCGGGCGTGTCACGAATTCGATCGAAACGACCTATCGTGTGGGCAAGGACCGCGAACGGGAGCTGCAGGGAGCGCTTGCGGCGCAGAAAGCACGGGTCATGCAGCTGAACAAGGAGCGCGATGAGCTGAACGTGTACCGGCGCGATGTCGAGTCGGCCCAGCGTGCCTACGAGACGGTGACCCAGAGCGCGTCGCAGACCCGCCTGCAAAGCCTGTCCAACCAGACCAATGCCGTCCGCCTCAACACCGCCACGCCGCCTTCTGCACCGTCCAGCCCGAAGTTGCTGCTCAATTTGCTGATCGCTGCTTTTGGCGGAACCCTTCTGGGAATTGCCTGCGCGGTATTGCTTGAACTGATGAACCGCCGGGTGAGGTCTACCGAAGACCTTGTGCAGATGCTGGACCTGCCGGTGCTGGCCAGCATTGTTTCCAGCGCGGGCACGGCCCGGTTGCCCGGCTCGCATCGTCTCACACTAGGAAGGTCCACATGAACAGAGCTACGCCCCAGATGATCAGGTCAGTGCCGCTGACCGTGCCCAGCAAACCCGCCACGGGCGCCGGGCGTTCCATCGGCACCATCCTGGTTGATTCGGGACGGCTTTCACCGCCGGATGCCCAGCGCATCCTGGATTTCCAGCGCGAACGAGGCGTGCGTTTCGGTGATGCCGGCATTGCCCTGCGCCTGTTAAGCGATGACGATGTCCGGTATGCCTTGTCCATCCAGTTTGGTTACCCGTATCTGGCCCGCGGCAGCACCCTGAGCCGGGAGCTGGTGGCGGCCTACCAGCCCGGTAGCCGACCTGTGGAACAGCTGCGTGAGCTGCGCAGCCAGTTGATGCTGCGCTGGTTCGATACCGGCGCAGACCGAAGAGGACTGGCCATTGTCAGCGCGGGAGCCGGCGACGGGCGAAGTTATATTGCCGCCAACCTTGCCATTGTTTTTTCACAACTGGGAGAGCGCACCCTGCTTGTTGATGCCGACATGCGTGCGCCCCGCCAGCATCACCTTTTCAATCTTGGCAGGACAGCGGGTCTGTCGGACATGCTGGCCGGCCGCGCGGGCCTGGAGGCGGTGGTTGGCATTGAAACCCTGCAGGACCTGTCGGTGTTGCCTGCGGGCGCCATTCCGCCGAATCCGCAGGAGCTGCTCGGCCGCCAGGATTTTTCCAAGCTGCTGCAGTCTCTGGGCGAGGATTTCAGCGTCATCATTATCGACACGCCGCCTGCCAGCAAGTGCGCGGATGCCCACACGGTGGCGGTGCGTGCCGGCGCTGCACTGGTGGTGGCGCGACAAGACAGGAGTTCTGTGCCGCAGCTGGCCCAATTCACGAACGGCCTGCGGCAGTTTGGTGTGGCCCTGATCGGCTCGGTTCTCAATGATGTCAAATTCGCCGCTGCATCAACCAGTGCCTCCAGCTGAGCGCAGCCGCGGCAAGCGTTCCGCCTGCGGCATCGGCCATGAGATCGCTCCAGCTGGCTGTCCGGCCTGGCAGATAGGCCTGGTGCCATTCATCCATGACGCCGATCATGAGCGCGCCTGCGATGCAAGAGAAGGCCCTGGACCAGCCACGCTTGCCGGTCGCGAGGCCGAAGGCCCCACCCATCCCTGCAAAGGTCACCACATGCGCCAGTTTGTCCCATGGAGAAGGAAACAGTCCCACGGCAAAAGCCTGGGCGCCGAGTACATACAGGCCCGTCCCGGCCAGAACCACGGTCATGGCGGCGAGCAGGCGGACGTTTCTCCGCAAAGTCTGGTTACCGGGGATGTCTGTCTGGCTTTCCATCAGAAACATGCCTCTGGGGCCCCATCTGCGAACGGGAGGGCCGCATGATGCGCGGTGACCTGGATGATGCCTGCACGGACTGGCGGGAACGCTGGGATTGTCTGGTTCGCAAAATTGAGCGTGTGCAGACCGCGGCGCAAGAGAAGCAACTGCTGGCGCGGTTGGGCCAGCCTGACGGTCCGTTCGTTCTGGCTTTCGCCAACGCGCATGCCATGAATTCTCTGGCCAACTCCGTCCCCTTTTTTGATGCCTTGCGTTCGGCAGACATGGTGCTCCGGGACGGTTCGGGCATGGCCACGCTGTTCAAGTTGCTGCGCCTGCAGCCCGGGCTCAATCTCAATGGAACCGACCTGATCCCGCAACTGATTCGGCAGTTCGACGGCCGCTGCATTGCTTTCTATGGAACGCAGGAACCCTATCTGCAACGTGCTTTGCAGCTGGGTGCGCGGGAGTTTGCCCCGAACAGTCGCTTTGTCAGTGCCCATGGTTTTCATGATACCGGCGTTTATACAGGTCTTGCCCTTCTGCACCAGCCCGCCCTGATCGTGCTCGGCATGGGGATGCCGCGGCAGGAAGAGGTGGCAGCTGCCCTGCGTTCGGTTCTGACTTTTCCCTGCCTTATTGTTTGCGGTGGGGCCATCATTGATTTCCTGGGGGGAAAGACGCCTCGCGCCCCGATGTGGATGCGCCGCAAGGGCCTGGAGTGGGCCTTCAGGCTGGGGATGGAACCGCGCCGCCTGTTCCAGCGTTATGTGATCGGCAATCCCCTGTTCCTGACGCGGGCCCTGCGTCTGGCATCCCTGCGCCGGGCCTGAGTCCCGTCCTGCGGCCCCGGGCCTGGAGCCGGCGGGGTCAAGGTGCAGGCGCAGGATTGTCGGAGGGCGGCTCCCAGCGGTTGTCCACATCGGGCGTGCAATCGTCCTTGACTATTTTCCCCGGGTTACCCATCACTACGGAGCGAGGCGGAATGCTCTCGAGAACATAGGCGCCGCCGGCTATCCGGCTGCCCTTGCCGATGGTGACACCGCCCACCACAATCGCGTGCGGACCGATCCAGACCTCGTCTTCGATGACCGGGTAAGTAGTGAACCGGAGCCCTTCACTGTCGATTTGATCTCGCTGCCCCAGGGTGACGCCGTGAAAAAGGGTCACATTGCTGCCTATGCGCGCATCCGCCGTGACCACAATTCCGCGTCCATGGGTCAATGCCAGCCCTGCTGCAACAGGCGTGCGCCAGGGGATTTCAATACCCGCCCACTGGCTTGCGAGGCCGTGCAACAAGCGCGCCGGGACAAAGAAGACCCAGCGCAGGGCAGAAGGGAGTCGCTGCGTGGCCTGGCAGCAGCGCAGGGTGACCACGACGCGGTACGCCTGGCGGAAGAAGAGGCCCTTGAGCACCAGCCACCAACTGAACCGCCCAAACTCGCGGTAGGTATCTGCTTTCAATGCATCCACAGCGGTTTGCCCATCACTTTCCCGGAGGGGCTGTACTTTCCGGAGAACCAGGCCGCCGAACTTTGCAGGCCTTCCGGATAAGGTGTCCATGTCAGGCCGAGAGTTTGCGCGGCGCGGCTCGCGTCGAGGTGAATATGTTGTGTCCACAGCCGGAGCAGCCCCGGCGGCATCGGACTGGGCAGGGTGGCGTGTTCTTTTCCCAGAAGCTTCAGCAGCGGCTGGGCCAGCTTCAGCGGCGGCCCCGCCAGCCAGGCGTCCAGCTGCAGTTGCCGCCGTGAAATACGCCTTACTGGCGTGGCGCCCAGCGCAAGCGCCAGGTCCACGAAGAAGTCGTTCCAGCGCGGGCTGTCGGGGGCCGCCAGGTTGAATGCGGGCGATAGCCCCGGTTCGATCGGCAGTAGCAACGCAGCCATCAGTGCCTGGCAAACGTCGTCTACATGAACCAGGTTCGACCATCCATCACCTGCGGTGCCCAGATCCCCCAGGCGCCCGGAATGCAGCCATCGTCCTATCCGGCCCACCCAGAGTTCGCTGCCCGGCCCGAAAACACAACCGGGCCGCAGGATCACTGCCGCACCGCCCTGGCGCACGTAAGTCGCCAGATGTGCTTCGGCCTCGCACTTGGCGCGCCCGTACCAACCCAACGCTGGATCGAGCGGTGCGTCTTCGCGAACCTCGCCTTCCGCCGGTCCGTAAACCGACATGGTGCTCAAGTGAACAATCTTCGGACAGCCGGCGGCCAGGCCGGCTTGCACGAGTGCGTCCGCACCTCTGGAGATGGAGATGGCGTCACCGGCGACACAATTGACCACCGCGTCAAAGTTCTTGAGTGCCGTCGTGAGGGCAGGAACATCACACGTGTCCAGTGTCATGGCGTCAGCAGAAGCGGTTACATGGCTGCGGGACGCACCCACGGGCAGCGCCCAGCTTGCGCTTTTGAGCAACTCCATGAGCCGGTGGCCGATGTGCCCGGTGGCACCCAGTACCAGTACCCTCATGCAGCCACCTCTAAGAGTTCGGTGGGATGGCCGGCCTGCAGCCTGCGCGAGAGTGTGTCACCCAGCCTCAGCGACAGGGCCAGGAGTGTGAGCGTGGGGTTGGCCTGGCTGGAGGTGGGAAATACCGCGCTGCCCGCGATGAAAAGATTGTGTACGGAATGCACCTGGCAGTCGGCATTGACGACACTGGTGCGTTCGTCGTGGCCCATGCGTGTGGTGCCGATGTGATGGCCTCCATAGGCCCCAAAACGCATGAGGTCTTCCTCCAGCGTTGATCGGTTGTATTCAAGGCGGGCGGTGCCGCTTTGCTCGAATTCCCGGGCGAAGACGTCCAGGGTCTTCCGGACGGACTCGATGTCTGCCTGGCTGTAGCGCCAGTCCACCCGCAATTGCGGCATGCCAAGGGCGTCCATTTTTTCGGTGAGCATGACGCGGCTGCCGGCCTGCGGTAGTTGCTCCCCATGCATCTCCAGGCTGAAGCGGTTGGTGCGGTTGCGCAGGATCACTGACGGGAATTTCCTGCTCGCAAGGGTTCGATGGGTCAGCCAGTGGCCCAGAAAGGCGGCGGTGTCGATGGGATCGGTCACCACATTGAGCAGATGGCGTGCATAGGTGCCCAGCGTGGGCGGTTTGCCGTCGTTCAGCCGTTTGCTGTATTCGTAACTGATCAGCTTGCGAGCCAGAAACAGCCCGGACAACACGCCGCTGCGATGCGTGGGGTCGGTGATGCGCGGAAAATGCAGGCGGCCGACCGCGTTTGCCAGCCCCAGATGCCGCTGCTCGCTGGCTGTGACTGACAGGCGTCGCCGGCAATATACCCCTTCGGGTGCGAGTTCGTACCCATGCCGCACCCCGCCTGGCGCTCCATGGATGGTCAGCATGCCGACGTTTCCGGCAATGTGGCACATGTAGTAGCGGCCCACCACGTCATGGTGATTGCCTATGCCTGCAGGCGCCACATCACGCGAAGCCAGCAGCAGGCGCGCAGTTTCCAGACCCCCCGCAGCCAGCACGGCTGCGCGGGGTGCCACCGCAAACCGCTTGCCGGTCAGCGTGGCCACCTCGATCGTGCGCACGGCACGGCCGTCCGGTTGCAGGCGAATGCCGGTGCAATTGGCTCCGAGCAGAACTTCTACACCGGGTGCCAGCTGCAGCCGCTTGGCATAACGGGTTCCGAAATGGGTGGGACAGGAGAAACGTTCAAGTCCGCTTGTGCGGACCCGGGGGCTGTTAAAGCCACGGATCAGGGGGGCGACATCCGGGCCAAGCGCCTCCTCGGCGTTGTAGCTGAAGCGGCCGGCCTCCGCCAGGGCATTGGCCTCAGGATAGTAGGGCAACAGGTCTTCATACGACAGCGGCCAGCCGCTGTGGGGGACGTGGTCGCGTCCCTCGAAGTCGATCGGGTCAAACGGCATGCAGCGTCCACCCCAGATGGCAGTCGATCCACCCAGGCGCCGCTGCCTGTACTTGTCCGGTGGACTGTGCAGGTGCTTGTCGGCAATTTCTCCCTCATAGAGCGATTGGGTTTTTTCATCCGCTTTCAGAAATCCGGATTCCAGCATCAGCACTGAAAATCCTTTCTCCGACAAGGCCAGCGTGAGCGCGATACCGGCCGGACCGCCACCCACGACGCAGACGTCGGCCTGCAGGCATGCACCGTGGGGGATGCTGTTGGCGCTGGAAATCAAAATGAGGCCTCCTCGATCGGTGTGCTGCTTTCCAGCGGCTGGCCGGCAATGCCGAAATGGCGACTATGGATGCGCGCGATGCTGGCGGAAAAGCGCCTCAGTGAAAACTGCAGGTCATAGAGTGCGCGGCCATTACGCTCAAGGGATTCCCTCAGCGCGGGCTCCCGCAACACGCGCTGCAGGGCCGCAGCCAGCCCGGCCACATCGCCGGGCTGGACGAAGCAGGCATTGACACCATCCGTCAGTACGAAAGGGATTTCCCCGACCGGGCTGCAGACAACGGCCACGCTGTTGGCCATCGCTTCCAGGATGACCAGGGGCAGGCCTTCGTCGTAGGAGGCCAGCACCAGCGCATCGGCGCGCGCCATCAGGCGCGACACCTGCTGCTGGTCCGACCATCCTGCAAAGCGGACAAAACCGTCTATGCCCAGTTGTCGTGCCTTCTCCTGGTAGCTCCCGACGTCGCCGCCGCCGGCAAAGGTCACTTCCAGCCGGGCCGGATCAAAACCGGGCACAGCCATCGCGTTCAAAAGGTCGGACACGCCTTTGCGTTCCGTCAGATTGCCGACAAAAAGGATGCGTTGCACATCCTGCGCGGCCGCGTCGCGCCGCGGCTCGGTGGGCTCCGGAACACCATTGATGACAACCTCGATGCGGCTGGCGGGGACCTTGAGTTCCTCACAGACAAAGCGCCGTGCTGCGCTGCCCAGTACCACACAGCAGGAAGGCAGGGAAAAAACCCAGCGTGCCAGAGCCTTCAGCGGACGCGGCCAGACCCGATAGGCGTGGTGCAGCTGTGCCGCGTGTAAATGCAGTACCATCGGCACACCGAGGGCACGGCACAAGACGATGACCGCGGCTTTTCTGAAAAAACTCAATCGTTCGGCCATATTCACGTGCACACCGGCCAACAGCCCATTGAGCTTTCCACGCAAGATTTTCCCCAGTGCCGCCGCCAAGACCCAGGAGGAATAGAGTGCGTTTGCACCGCCGCGGGTGTCCAGCGGCCGCAACTCGGCCGTACCGGCCGGCGGATTGAAGGCTTGCGCCTGAATGAGGTAGTCCGCCACCTTGAACATGCCGCCTCCCTTGGGCGTCCAGGGGCAGGCAATGTAGATGTAGCTGCCGTCACGTGTGTGTGCGGATGCAGGGGATGTCGATTCATTTGTTGTCATGGTAATTTCCCGGGGTGCGGGTAAGAGAGCACCTGCGGCCTGAAGAAGGTGCGTTTGAGAAAGGTGGTCACGGGTCGTTCCAGCCACAGATAGGACATGCAACCTGCGACAAGCACCGCAAGGCAAACGGCAGGGACGATCACCAGGCTGCTCTGCACACCGAGTTGTCTGAGAACCAGCACAGCGGCAGGAACCACGAAGGTGTGCGAGAGGTAGATGGAATAGGAGGCATCGCCCAAAAAGGAAAGGTTGGCGGCAAGACGGGTGCGTGCTGTCCAGGGCTCCAGCCAGACAGCCCCCAGGACCACAAGCGCGGCTCCCGTGCCCCAGGTCAGGAAGCGGTCCGAGGAGGCATCTCTGCCCAGGCCGAACATCAGCACCAGGCCGGCCAGGATAGCCAGCGGCCCCATGGCCGGAGACACCTTGCGATAGTGCAGCCATGCATGGGCGATACAAATCCCCAGGATGAACTCGAACACGATGGACTGTGCATAGAAAGCCAGCGGGACAAACTCCGGGGCAAGACGCCCGGCGAGAAAAATCAGCAAAAAGGTGAACAGGCAAAACCTGAGGCGTGGTGCCCCCAAAGCCAGGGCCAGGGCGAAGACGGCGTAAAAAAACATTTCGAAATTCAGCGTCCAGCCGACCGGGAGCGCAGGTTCGATCAGTCCCCAGGGGCTGACGGCCGGGATGAAGAGCAGCGATGCTGCCAGGTGTCCGGACTCTACCGATGACCTGGCTGCCAGGCCGGGAAGCACCAGCAGCAGGGCTACCTTGAGAAATGTGTAGAACCAGTAGAGTGGCGCAATTCGCAGCAGCCGGCGTTTCATGAATACCCAGGCTGCCTGTAAACGGGAGGGGCCGTCGGATGGGGAAGCGCGGGTCGACATGGCCATGACAAAGCCGCTGATCACGAAAAAGATATCCACGCCGGCTGAGCCGTTCGCCCAGTAGTGGCCATGTCCCTGGCCGGTCATATGGATCGAAATGGCCTGCGTGGTGTGCATCACCACCACCAGCATTGCTGCGACGAACCTGAGGATCTGAACACCGGCGAACTGCGTCATACACGATTGACGGGTGTGTGCATGGCCCTAGCGTCCTGTCCCGCAAGTAAAGGCGATATGAAATCGCCCAGTCAGCCGCCATGCGGCGTTGCTCGTCGTTGCCATAGCTACGGCTATGTCGCCTTCTCGCGCTTTGCCTGACAGCTGACTGGACAATTTCATTTCATCACCTTATTTCCGGGACAGGACACTAGCGGACGGCGTTCCACGCCGTTTGCGGAAATGGACCCAGGGGTTCCCGGAGGATGCGGCTGGAGATG
>NZ_JBAQYR010000175.1:0-4848 GCF_049790275.1 Polaromonas sp. | reverse complement strand
GCCCTGGCCAAAGCGGCTACCCACCAGCCCGCCCAGCACCGCGCCGGCGGCGACGCGGCCCGCATTGTTCTGAGGCGCGGGGGCTGCCTGTTGGGCCGCCGCCTGGTTCAGCGCCGGATGGCCGTAGTTGATCTGGGGTTGCCGGGGCGCGGCACAACCAGCGGCCATGCCGCCGGCAACAAGCAGGAACAGGGTGGGCAAGGTGTTCATGTGATCTCCCGTGTTGAATAAATGAGATTACCTTGCCTGGCATTTTTTTACAAGCAAAAAGCACTCACAGCCCTTTGATACCGGGCGCAAGCAGCTATCAATTTCATAGCGTACGCGGTGCTTTCAGCAACACGTGTCATTTGTCATAGTCCAGCCGGTAGTAACGGGCGCGGCCGCGCATCTCGGTCACTTTTTCTGCATAGGCCTGCGAGTCCGGATCCAGCAATGCGGCGTTGGCTTTGTAATTCAGGGCATGGGTGATGCGCACCCCGGCGCGATGCTTTGTGATGGGACCACCGCCGCGCCGTTGCACGTTGGCGGTGATTTCCTCGATGACACCTGACTTGAACAAGCCGCCTTTGGTTCTATGCCACACGGTGGGTGGGTAGATTGCGTCGGCGTGGCAACAATAGGCGCCGGGGCGCAACTGCATGCTCGATGGAATGACCAAACGGGATGCCGATATCACGACCTGAACATCGACCAGCTGCGGCAGCGGCGTCACCACCTCCGCACAGATTTTCAGCCCGAATGACAGTCCCTCGGCTTCGAAAACGCTGTCGCGAGCACCATGCACAAAAAAGACATCTTCACCGTCGGAGACGCGGTCGGTTTCATTGCCATTGTCCCGTTTATGGTACTTGAGCAGCAGGTCGCCCTGATGCATCACGTAGCAGGTGTTGCGTGCCAGATAGTATTGCTCACCGCTGCTTTGTGCCTGAGTGAAGGCCTTGGTGTCCCTGTTGGAATAGATATCGGTGCCGCCCAGCTTGCGCTGGGCCAGGGCCTTCTGGCCGCGGTTGTTGTGCCGGGCTGGCTCGGGGTGGTCCGGGCGAAGGGCCGGTTTTTTCCAGGCAATGGTGCCGGGGAAAAGCAGCACATTGGGAAAGTCATCACTGAGCTTGGCCAGTTCCGTGAGCAGATGGTCTTTCTCCTCCTCGCTGACGAAGTGTTCAGAGGCATTACGCGCAAACAGGTATTCCGGTGCGGCAAACAGCGTGACGTTGCGCCGGTCCGGAGGCCCGGGGTATGTCCTGAAAAATGCATCGGCCTTGCCCACGCGTTTTCTGAGCAAGGCCATGCGTTCATCCAGGCTTCTGGCCGCCACAGTGTTGGTCAGTGTGCGTTCGTATTCGGCAAGCTGGGGCTTGCTGTGGCTGTTGACGACCATGGTCGGAACCTGCCAGAGCGCAATATTGATCCTGTATTTGGCCATCCTGATCCTCCGCGAACAGGTGAACGCCGGGCATTCGCCATCGTGTCCGGCGCAGCTTATACGAAAAACATGTGTTTGGCCTTATGGAGCGGGCGCACACCACTATCCAAATGATAGCGAACCTGTGGCGCATTGCATCACCCCTGTCTGCGACGGTCGAGACGCCACTGGTTGTTGCAGCCGGCCCGGTAACAGGAGAAACTGGGGAACACAAACACGATCCCTATGGCATGAATCCAGACTACGACCCCGACAAGGCACACCATCGTCCGCAAGGCTTCCAGAACGTTCACGCCGAGTTCACGGCCAAAAGCCTGGCAGAGGTGCTGCGCTGGCGCTGGGATGCGTCGCGCCGCGGCTTGCCGCCGCCGCCCACGCAGCCCATTCCCACGCAACTGGCCGACATCGATTTCCTGCACCGCAACGCCAGCGCAGCGAAGCAGATGCAGCCGTCCGTCACCTGGATCGGCCATTCCACGGTGCTGGTCAAGCTGGGCGGGCTGACGCTGCTGACCGACCCGATTATTTCCGACCGTGCCTCGCCCTTTTCCTTTCTGGGGCCGAAACGCCACCAGCCACCGGGCATCCCGGTGGGCAATCTGCCGCATGTGGACCTGGTCCTGACTTCGCACAACCACTATGACCACCTTGACGAAGCATCGGTGGATGCGCTGAACCGCCAGCCCGGTGGTCCGCCCCTGTTCGTGGTGCCGCTCGGCCTCAAGGCCTGGCTGGCAGGGCGCGGCATCCGTCATGCCGTGGAGCTGGACTGGTGGCAAAGCCACATGCTCCAGGCACCCGGCGGTGATGTCGAGATCACGCTGGTGCCGGCGCAACATTGGTCGGCACGCGGCTTGACGGACCGGATGGCGACGCTGTGGGGAGGTTTTGCCGTTTTCGCGCAGGATTGCCATCTCTTTTATGCGGGTGACACCGGCTACTCACGGGACTTCACCGACATGCGTACACGTTTCGCCCACCGGCAGGGTCACGCGCAGGGAGGCGGGTTCGACATGGCGCTGATTCCGATTGGCGCCTATGAGCCGCGCTGGTTCATGGCGACGCAGCATGTGAATGCGGAAGAAGCGGTGAAGATCCACCGCGACCTCGGTGCGAAGCGCTCACTCGGTGTGCATTGGGGCACCTTCGAGCTGACCGATGAGCCGCTCGACGAACCGCCGAGAGCCCTGGCCGCCCAGCGCAGCGTCCAGGGCCTGTCGGAGGAAGAGTTTTTTGTGATGGCCGTTGGCGAAACGCGTGTGCTGAAGCCCCGCTGAGCTTGCGCCCCGCCTGGCCTGGCTGTCAGCGTTCCACCGTCTTGTTCCAGCGGGCGTTCCACGCCGGGCGGTTCTCGTTGATCACGTCCCAATCCACCGTGGTCGCGGTTTTCATGTAGTCGTTCATCTGCTTGACGAGCGCCGCCGCGGCACCCGAGGCCTTGGTTTTGGGATTGGACGGAATCTGGTCGCCGTGCTCAAGTGCCGCGGCCTGCGCCTCCGGCGACAGCAGGTACTGGGCCAGCTTGTGGGCCAGCGCAGGCTCGCTGTTTTTGGCGATCACGCATTCGCCCACGGTGAGCACGGCAGAACCCTCCTTGGGCTGCACATATTCGACCGGCAGGCCCTTGTCTTTCAGCACACCCACAGCCGTCGGGGTCAGCGGGAACATGGCGGCTTCGCCGGTCTGCACCATTTCCGCAATCTTGGCCGAGCTCGGGATGTACTCCAGCACGTTGGGGCCGATGGTGGTGGGCCAGGCCTTGAAGCCGGGCTCCACATTTTTCTCGCTGCCACCCTGGATGCGGTTGAACAGCAGGAAGCCGTGCAGGCCGAAGGTCGACGAGGCCAGCGACTGGAACACGACCTTGCCTTTGAACTTGGGATCGGCCAGGTCCATCCACGAAGTGGGCGCGGCCCAGCCTTTTTCGGTGAACATCTTCTTGTTGTAGGCGAGGCCGGTCATGCCGACGTTGACGCCGGCGGCCATGTCGCCCTTGAAGCGGGCCGTGGGAAACAGGTCATTGAGGGCCTGGCTGGGCTGCATTTTCTCGCACAGCCCCATGCCGATGGCGCGGTACATGATGCCGTCGTCCAGGAACATCACGTGCATTTGCGGGTTGTCCTTGTTGGCCTGGGCCTTGGCCAGGATGTCCGACGAGGTGCCGGGCACCACCACGACCTTGACGTTGTTGGCTTTCTCGAAGGCGCCAAACACATGGCCGGTATAGGTTTTTTCCATCGTGCCGCCGTTCATGCCGATGTACAGGGTTTTGGTTTGCGCCAGGACCGGGCCAGCAGACAGGCCGGCCACGGCAACAGCGAAAGACACCGCAGCGGCGCGGGCGGACGGGGGGCTTGAAGGCAGGTTCATGGGGTTCTCCTGGGAACAAGGGTTGAGCATGGTGGGTCAGGCAACGGCTGAGGGAACAGGTCCGGTGGTTGCCGCACGCGGGCTGGAAGAAAACGTGAAACAGAAAAGGCGGCGATCGGCGTGGCGGTCTGGCCGTCCCGCACCAGGTCGGCGAGCACGGCACCCACCCCCGGGCCGAGCTGGAAGCCGCCGCCGGCGAACCCGAAGGCATGGAACAGGCCCGGCGTGGTGGCACTCGGGCCGAGCACGGGCTGGCGGTCCGGCAGGTAACCTTCCGTGCCGCTCCAGGTGCGGATGATGTGGGCATGGCGCAGGGCCGGCAGCAAACCCAGGACCTGCTGGCTCAGGGTCGCCAGACCGCTGCGCTGTGCACGGGCCCGCTGGTCGTCGAGCGCATAACCCTGGCCGCCACCGATGACGCAATTGCCGCGCGCCACCTGCCGCGCGTAGACGCCGCCGCCTTCCACGCCCAGGCTGAAATTCATGAACACCGGCAGGGGCTCCGTCACCGCCATCTCTGGGTGGCCGGACTCCATCGGTACCGTGTCGCCAAACTGCGCGGCAATGCTGCCTGCCCAGGCACCCGCGCAGTTCAGCAGGTAGCGGGAGCGGACTTCCAGCGCCTGGCCCGAGCGCAGGACAAATACCGAACCGTCGTGCACCGCCTCATCAACACCGGTTTGTTCCCGCACATCCGCACCCAGACGTCGTGCGGCCAGCGCAAAGGCCGGCGACACCAGGCGGGGATTGGCCTGGCCGTCTTCCGGGCAGAGGGAGCCTCCTATGGCGGCCTTGCCCAGCCAGGGGCAGCGTTCGCGCAAGGCGCGCACCGAGAGCATTTCAAGGTTCATGCCAAAGCCGTGCGTGCGTTCCCGGTAAGCCTCCAGCGAGGCCAGGTCGGCGTTGCTGCGTGCAATCTTCAGGTGGCCGGAGCGCAGGTACTCGCCCTCCGTGCCAATGAGCTCCGGCAAACGCGCCCAGAGGCCGTGCGCGCGCTGCGCCAGCGGCAGCTGGGCAACCGGCCGGCCCTGGCGCCGTACGCCGCCGTAGTT
>NZ_JBAQYR010000174.1:0-4135 GCF_049790275.1 Polaromonas sp. | reverse complement strand
ACCGAACACCATGTCATGCAGACCTCTCCAGGATGCTTCAAGCGCCTGGAAGGACGGGTCATGCATGATTTCATTGAGCTGGTCGGTCAGGAGCTTGTCAATCTCAGCGACCCGCTCGTTGATCATCGCCACGACACCCTTGTCGGGGCTGGCCTTCATGCCTTCGTCGAGGATTTGCGAAGCAAACTGACCAATCAGCTTCTTCGCATACGTGCCCTGCGACGGCTCAACAGCCATGTTTCCTTCGACAATGATCCGGTCAAGAAGACCCAATTCACTGCCGGCTTCGGTGGAGGCACTTGCTGCGCCGCCTGCTTCTGATTTCTTAGTAGCCATATCAATCACCGTTCCAAAAAATAAGGGGTGTGCCGAAGCACAGACCGGGATGGTTGCTTACGCTGCCGGGGTTTCGGCAGCCGGAGCATCTGCAGGGGCTTCAGCGCCCGCATTGGCTTCGGTTTGCAGGGTTTTCAGCTCTTCAGTGCTCTGGACGATGTTCTCGAGCAGGCTGTCGAGTTCGTCGTTGCCGTCCAGTTTGGCCAGCAGGTCACGCAACTGCTGGCGTGCTTCGAGCAGCTTGGCCAGACGGGGGATCTGCTTGACAATGGCTTCAGGATGGAAGTCGTCGAATTCCTTGAAGTTCAGCTCGACCTTGATATTGCCTTCGCCCTTCATGGCGTCAGGCACCGAGATGTCCAGCCGCGGGGAAATTTTCCCCATGATCTCGTTGAAGTTGTCGCGGTCAATCTCGACCAGCCGGCGGTCTTTCAGTTTGGGCAGCGGCGTTGCTGGCTGACCCGAAAGGTCGGCAAGCAGGCCCACCACCATGGGAAGCTCTTTCTTTTCGACCGCGTCCCCAATCTCCACATCGTATGTAATTTGAACGCGTGGCGGCCGGTTGCGGCCCACCCACTTTTGCAAGCTGTCAGACATAAATTCCCCTTGAAAAAGGTTGATAACAATGCAGCAAGGAGCCGCGGCTCATGAAGCGACCAGTGAATCAATCACAACTCTTACATTTACAGGTTTTTACAATATAAAACTGAGCGAAGCAATAAGTAATTACAACCGCTGTCGCAGATTCTGCACAGGGGCATGACCTGCTGATGACACTGAATTGCCACCGGCGGGCTGCATATTTTCTGCACGAAATGTGCGTAAAGGTTACTTTTTCCCGCCGCCCGTGATTAAGTTACAAAAATAGCCGGGTCAGGCGGAACAATGGGTTGAAGCCTTCTCATGGCAGCGCCTGCAGCCGGATGCAAGGCCAAGACCGCCAGTCACTTCGTGCCCCCCAAGACGGTGGCCTCAAAGCCGACCCAAACCGACCGACGCAAGGGCTACGATGGAAAAAAGAACAAACAACGCGCATCAACCGCGCCAGCAGGCAGCGCACCAACCTGAAGGAAGTGGCCCATGGACAAGCTAGACACCCTGCATTCGGAAATCTCCAGTCTTCGCATGGTCGTGGCCATCGACTCGGCCATGTTGCTGTCGGTGATGCGGCGCATGAATGCCGACCAGCTCGCCATGGCGTCCAAAGACTTTCTTGAAGTGTGCGAAGGCCTGAGCATCAAGACGCTGTTTTCCGAGATGGACGATCTTTCCATCCAGTCGGCGCAAAAACGCCGCGACTGGTGGATTGGCCTGCTTGCGGAAATCGTTGCCAACGAGGCTGTGGCGCCGCCGCGTGCCGCGGGGGAGAGCCAGCCGGAATAACCGGGGCATGCTGCCGATTGGATAAGCGCTCAGGACCCCGGCATAATCCGCGACCAATGCGAGACCCGTGTCCAGGAAAGAACCCAGCATGAACCAGATCGAGGCAGAAACCGCCTTCAAGCAGGCCATTGAACATCAGCAGCACGGCCGCCTAGCGGAGGCGCAGATCCTGTATGAGCAGATCCTGGCTGTACACCGCAACCACCATCACGCGCTTCACCTGCTGGGCGTCATCGTCAGCCAGAAAGGCAACCAGTTTTACGCGCGAAGGTTGATCGAGACCTCGCTGACGCTGGCACCAGGTGATCCCGATGCGCTGGCCAACCTGGGCCAGGTGTTTTTCTATCTTGGCCTGTACGACATGGCACTTGAACGCTGCGACGAATCGATCACTCTGCAGCCGGCCAATGCGCGCTGCCATCTCACGCGCGGCAAGGCTCTGCGATTCATGGCGCGCCACGAGGAGGCCACCGCCAGCCTGGGCGAAGCCCTGCGGCTGCAGCCCGAACTGGCGGAAGCCTTTGTCCACCGGGGGTTTTGCCTGCACAACCTCAACCGTCTCGAAGAAGCGCTGGACGACTACGGCCAGGCGCTGCAGCTGCGTCCCGACAATCCTGAAGTGCTGAACAACCGCGGCCACGCCTTGTTCGCCATGGAGCGCCATCAGGAAGCCGTCCAGAGCATTGAACGCGCGCTTCAGCTTGCGCCCGACTTCGCCGAGGCGCATTACCATCGCGGCCTCACGCACCAGCATGAAAAGCAATATGAACAGGCATTGGCGTGCTACAGCCGTGCGGTGCAACTCAAGCCTGACCATGAACAGGCGCTGGTGCGGCAGGCCTTCGTCATGCACAAACTCAAGAAGCCACCGCAGGAATGCATTTCCATTCTCGACCGGGCATTGCGGGTCAAGCCCGATGCAGCGTCAACACTGGCCACACGGGCCGGCCTGCTGGCCGGCCTGAAGATTCTGGACCAGGCCCTGCAGGACTACGACCGCGCGATCGAGCTGGCCCCGGATGATGCAAAAAACCATTCGGACCGCGCCGAAACCCTGATCATGCTGAAGCGACCGGAGGAAGCCGCCCGCAGTTTTCGCAAGGCTCTTGAGCTGGGTGGCGACCGGGCCGAGCTGACCTACGCCCTGGCTTCGCTGGGTGCAGACATCGCCCCCGAAACCGCGCCGGCGCGTTATGTGGTCAACCTGTTCGACTGGTACGCGGAGCACTTTGACGATCACCTCCAAGGGCGCCTGAAGTACCAGACACCGGCCCTGATTTGCGAGCAGATATTCAGGCTGCATCCGGCCGGCGGGATGGACGTGCTGGACCTGGGTTGCGGCACCGGACTGTGCGGGCCATTGCTCAAACCGCTGGCGCGCACCCTGACAGGGGTGGACCTGTCGCCCAACATGCTGGAGATGGCACGCAAGCGCGGCATTTACGACCAGCTCGTGTGCAGTGATCTGACCACCTTTCTTGAACCGCAAACCGCCTGTTTCGACCTGGTGGTCGCCACCGATGTGTTCATTTATGTCGGTGCGCTCGAAGCCGTTTTTGAAGCCGCACGGACTGCCGTGAGACCGGGGAGCTTGTTTGCCTTCTCATTCGAGTCCAGCGAAAACGAGGATCTGGTCCTGCGCCCGACCCGTCGTTATGCACACTCGGTGGCGTATATCGAACGCCTGGCCAGCGACCACGGCTTCAAGATCCTCAGTCTGGAACCCAGCGTGATCCGGGAAGAAGGCGGCAAGGACCAGAACGGTTACCTGGCGGTTCTGCGAGCTGCATAAAAAACGCGGGCCGGTGGCGGAGGGAAGCAGGGCAGGCAGTGAGCCCGCTCTTTTGCTCCTGTTTCAATAGCTGTTCACGCCCGTTTTTATTGGGCTTGAGGGCAATTTGACTGTAAAAATTCACCCTCCACCACCTGGCGAAGGACCAGGATCAGCGCCGCCATGACCAGCAGGATCATGCGCTGGTTCAACCGGAAAACGGTCCTGCCATCCCGCTAGCTGGCTCGCGACGCGTGAGCCCCGGCGTCGGAAGTCGCCAGATAGCAGGAATACAGCGATGTCGTGGCCGTGATGAACAGCCTGTTGCCTCTGGGGCCGCCGAACTCGAGGTTGGCCACCGGCTCCGGAATGAGTATCTTGCCAAGCAGCTCGCCCTGCGGGGTAAAGCAATGAACGCCGTCCCCGGCACTGGTCCACACATTGCCGAGAACATCCACGCGCAGGCCGTCCGGGATACCGGCGTCCACCGTCGCGAACACCTCGCCTCCCCGCAGCCTGCCCTCGCTCACCTGGAACGAACGGATGTGGTGCGGCCCTTCGGGGTCGTGCGAAGCGCCTGAGTCCGCGATGTACAGCCATCGGCCATCAGGCGAAAAGGCCAGTCCGTTCGGCTGGACGAAATCG
>NZ_JBAQYR010000173.1:0-18984 GCF_049790275.1 Polaromonas sp. | reverse complement strand
GGTTCAGGATGATCCCGCCCAGCAGGGCGCCGAGCAGAGCCGCCATCAGCGTGAGCGACGGCGCGCTCGCGCCTGTGGACGGTGCGCCCAGTGCGGCATTGGCCTTGAGGGCCGCTTCCAGGGCGGGCGGCACGATGGCGGCCGCAGCTGCCGCCTGCCATTCACCCTGGACCGGCGCCTCGATGCGGTAAGCGGTGTTGCTGTCCAGTGCGACCACCACCGGCATCAGGCGCGGGCTTTCCGTGCGCTGGCCCGACAGCGGCAACTGCGCCGTCCAGACCGGGCCCTGCCAGGCCTGCTGCCAGGCACCGGCGGGTTCGATCACGCTGCCGGTTTCGGGGAAAAACGCCAGGGTCTTGCCCTGCAGTCCGGCCGGCAAACCGCGCAGCGCCACCTTGATGCTGTTGGTGCCAACGTCCACCTGGCTGCCCGCCGCCGGCAAGGGCTGCGGGCTTGCGGCGAAAGCAGCGGCGAAGAGCGTGCCGCTGGATGCGGTGGAGCTTCGGGCCGGTATCCGCAGCGCAAAATCGCCTTCCTGCGGAATACATTCCTTCTTGCAGACCAGCCAGCTGGCCTTGAGCCGTATGTCGAGGTTGGCGGCGTTGAAGCCGGGCGCCACGGTCAGCGGCACCGGTAGCAGCACGGTGCCTTCGTAGCCATAGTTGGCGAGTGTGCCTATCGGTATTTTTTTGGGTGTCGGCCAGGCAATTTCGCCCGCCGAAACACCCGCCGGCAGTGTCCATTCGAGCAGCGTCGGCAGGCCGGAGTCGCCGGAGTTTTTCCAGTAGGTGTGCCACTCGGGAATGTGTGCCAGCTGCAGGCCGACCCAGACCGGCTTGCCCGCATCCACACCGTCCGGTGCCCACGCCAGCAATTCAGCCTTGACCTGGTCGGTGTTTACCACCGCGCTGGGGGCGGCCTTGCTTGTGAAGCTGATTTGAGCTGTAGCGCCCGTCGTTGCTACGCAAACAGCTATAAAAAACAGAGCGGACGCGAAGCGCTGGAAAATCATGGTCATGGTGTGAGCGGCGCCACCGCCTTTAGTTCCTGGGGCACCGGGGGAGCAGGCCTCAGGCGCTATTGTCCGGCAGGGCGCCGGTTTGCGCCTGAGGTGGGTCAATCGGCATCCGACAACAGCGAAGTTTGCGCGAAGACTGCCGGCAGTTTTTTGGGCGCCCGGATGCGCAGCTGCTTGTTGACGTTTTCCCGGCCGAACACGACCTCGATGTCGCTGACTGCCACGCCAAACAGCGGCGCCAGGAAACGCAGCATGTGGTCGGTGGCCTTGCCCGCCTGCGGCGCCGCGGTCACGCTGACCTTGAGCTGGGTGCCCTTGGGCTTGCCAATCGCGTCACGGCTGGCCGACGGCTTGCCCAGGATGTTGACCACCAGCACCTCGCCGTCCCAGGCAAAAAAGGAGTCGCCGGTGATGTTTCTCGGGCGCATCGGCAAATTCAGGCGGCGAAGCCCAGCACCACGCGGCGGGTGGTGGCACTCTTCTTCTCGATTTTGGTGACGATCACCGCGCCGATCTCCGACGTGTTGGCCACATGGGTGCCGCCGCAGGGCTGGAAATCGATCATCTGCTCCGTCCCGATGCGGATGGTGCGCACCTGGCCGCTGCCGCGTGGCGGCTGCACGCTCATGCTTTTGACCAGGGCCGGGTTCGCATCGAGCTCCGCATCGGTGATGCTGCCTACCGTGACCGGGTGCACCGCGGCCACCAGCCGGGCAATGCCGGCACTCAGGACGTCCTTGTCCAGCGGGTCCGTCATGTTGAAGTCCAGCCGCGCGTAGTCGGGCGTGATCGAGCAGCCGTTCACGAGCTGTGGCACCAGGTGGCACAGCAGGTGTGTGGTGGTGTGAAAACGCATGAGCCGGTGCCGGCGCGCCCAGTCGATGCGGGCAATCACCTGGTCTCCCACCTGCAGGCCTGTCTGCAGCAGCGCCTCCAGCACCGGGGCATCGGCGTGCGGCAGGGCAGGCAGGTGGCAAACGGCTTCGGTGAATTGGCCTTCCGCGTTTTTGCCCTTGCGCGTGTCGGCGATGACGATCTCGCGGCCGTCGGCCAGCACCAGCACACCGGCATCGCCTGCCTGGCCGCCGCCCAGCGGGTAAAACACCGTGCGGTCCAGCACCAGGCCCTGCTCGCTGATGGCTGTGACCGTGGCCGTGCATTCGGTGAGATAAGCGTCGTCGCGAAACAGGTTTTGCGTCATGGTTTGATAATACCGGCATGAACCGCCTTGCGTCACTGCCCGCCACCCCTGGTCCCGAAAGCCGGGCGCGGATTGTCCTGGCCACGCTGAACGCCAAATACATCCACGCCTCGCTGGGCCTGCGCTACCTGTTGGCGAACATGGACCGGCATGGCGGCGCCGGCCTGCGCGCGCAGACACAGCTGCGCGAGTTTGTCATCGGCCAGCCCGAGACCCGCATGGTGGAAGAACTGCTGGCGCTGCAGCCCGAGGTGATTGGGCTGGGTGTGTACATCTGGAACGTGGTCGAAACCACCCAGCTGGTGCGCCTGCTGAAAACCCTGAGGCCGGAAATCAGGATTGTGCTGGGCGGCCCCGAGGTCAGCCACGAGGTGGAGCAACAGGAGATCTGCCGCCTGGCCGACCATGTGGTGACCGGCTGGGGCGATGTGAGTTTTCCCAGGCTGTGTCGCGCCCTGCTTGACGGCCCGAAGCCATTGATGAAAGTGATTGCCGGCGAACAGCCCGCGCTTGGCGAACTGGCACTGCCTTACCAGGACTACAGCGACGAGGACCTGGCGCAGCGCCTGCTGTATGTCGAGGCTTCGCGCGGCTGCCCTTTCAAGTGCGAGTTCTGCCTGAGTTCGCTCGACAAGACCGCCTGGGCCTTCGAGCTGGACGGCTTCATGGCCGAGATGGAGGCGCTGTACCGCCGCGGCGCGCGCAACTTCAAGTTTGTGGACCGCACCTTCAACCTGAAGATTGACAACTCGGTACGCATCCTGCAGTTTTTCCTGGACCGGATTCAGGAGGCGCAGGATGTGTTTGTGCATTTCGAGGTGGTGCCCGACAGCCTGCCGGACCGCCTGAAGGCGTTGATCGCGCAGTTCCCCGAGGGCTCGCTGCAGTTCGAGGTCGGCATCCAGAGCTTCAACCCCGAGGTGCAGCAGCGCATCTCGCGCAAGCAGGACAACGACAAGACGGCCGACAACCTGCGCTGGCTGGTCAGCGAAAGCCGGGCCCATGTGCATGCGGACCTGATTTTCGGCCTGCCCGGCGAGACGGTGGAGAGTTTTGCCGAGGGCTTTGACCGCCTTTACGGCCTGGCACCGCATGAAATCCAGTTCGGTGTGCTCAAGCGTTTGCGCGGCACGCCGATCACGCGGCACACGGCAGAGTTTGCAATGGCTTACGACCCGCACACGCCCTACACCATCCTGCAAAATTCCACGGTGGACTTTGCGGCCATGCAGCGTATCAAACGGTTTGCGCGTTATTGGGAGATGGTGGCCAACTCCGGGCGGTTTGCAGTCGCGTTGAAGCTGCTGCTGGAGCCGGGCTCGGCCTTCCAGCATTTCCTCAACTTCAGCGACTGGCTCTGGCAGATGACCGGCAAGACCCATGAGTTTGCGCTGGAGAAACTGGTGGATCTGCTGTTTGCGCATCTGGTGCAGGTGCGTGGGCTCAATGAACAAGCCGTGCGTGCCGCCTTGCTGACGGACTACCAGGCGAGCGGCGCGCGAGCCCGGCCGCGTTGCCTGGCGGGCCTGTTGAGTGGCGCGCAGAAGACGCGGCTAACCGACAAGCACGGTGCCGAGCGGCAAAACCGCCATCTGAGTCAGCAAAAAAGCCTGCGCGAAGACATCCGGCAAGCTGCAGCGGCTGCCTGACACAGCTCGCGGCACAATACGGCCATGACAACGCCAAGCCAGCACCGCTACTTTTGGGCTGACCTCAAAAGCCCCGACTTCGCCCGGCTGGACGCGGGCGCATCCATCGCCGTGCTGCCGGTTGCCGCCATCGAGCAGCATGGCCCGCACCTCCCGCTCAGTGTGGACACCGACCTGGTCAACGGCGTGATTGCGCATTGCCTGCCGCACCTGGGCGACGCCCCGGTGTTGTTCCTGCCCACGCAGACGGTCGGGCGCAGCATCGAGCATGTGGCTTTTGCGGGCACGCTGACCCTGGGCGCTGCCACCCTGATCCAGAGCTGGTTGGACCTCGGTGAGTGTGTTGCGCGCACCGGCATCAGGAAGCTGGTTTTTCTGAACTCGCATGGCGGCAATGTCTCGACGCTGGACATCGTCGGGCGTGAGCTGCGGGCCCGCTTCGGCATGACCGCGCTCACCGTCAACACCTTCAGCCTGCCGCTGCCAGCCGATGTCAAAGGCCTGTTCGGGCCCGATGAAGAGCGTTTCGGCGTGCACGGCGGTGACGTTGAAACCTCCATGATGCTGGCGCTGCATTCGCACAAGGTAGACATGGCGCTGGCACAAAACTTCCATTCCAGCAGCCAGGACCGCGCGCAGCAGCATGCCATCCTCGGCAACGGTGTCGGCGCCAAGCTGGCCTGGGCGGCGCAGGACCTGAACCCGCAGGGCGCGGCGGGCAATGCGGCGGCGGCCACGGCGGAAAAAGGCATGGCCGTGCTGCGTGCCAGCGGCCAGGCCCTGGCCGACCTGCTGCAGGAAACCCGCAAGCTTTCCGTCCCGGGCTGACTGGCAGTCTGTTGCTCCGACAGGCAGTTGGGCATCCGGCTGACAGCGCCGGGCCACGGAGCTGGCACAGTCTCTGGATCTGCTGCCCCCGCTGCAGCCAGGCAAAAAAGGAGCCGTCATGCGAATTCCGTGTTTCTCCACTCCCGGCCGGCGACTGCTGGCGGTGCTGTCTGTGTTGCTGGCTGCAGGCCTTGCGGCCTGCGGCGATACCTCCAAGGTGCCGCCTGGCACCGACGTGGGCGCCACGCCGACCCTGACCGAACCGGTCAAGTCCATGATCCCCACCGTGAACATCGCCCCCGCGCAGGGCTGGCCCGAGGGTGTGAAGCCGCAACCCCAGGCCGGCATGGCGGTCACCGCGCTGGCTACTGGCCTGGACCACCCGCGCTGGGTTTATGTCCTGCCCAACGGCGACGTGCTGGTGGCCGAGAGCAACAATCCGCCCAAACCGGACCCCGGTTTCAGCTTGCGTGGCTGGGTCATGGGCAAGGTCATGAAACGAGCCGGGGCCGCGGTGCCCAGCGCCAACCGCATCACGCTGCTGCGCGACACGGACGGTGACGGCCAGGCGGAAACCCGCACCGTGTTTTTGCAGGGCCTGACGTCCCCGTTCGGCATGGCGCTGGTCGGCAAGGAACTGTTCATCGCCAATGCCGACGCGCTGGTCAAGGTGCCGTATGAAGAAGGCCAGACTACGATCACGGCCACGCCGGTCAAGGTGGTGGACCTGCCGGCCGGCATCAACCACCACTGGACCAAAAACGTGATTGCCAGCCGCGACGGCAGCAAGCTGTACGTCACGGTCGGCTCGAACAGCAACATCGGCGAAAACGGCATGGACATCGAGGTCGACCGCGCGGCCATTCATGAGGTCGACCCCAAAACCGGCACTCGCCGCCTGTTCGCTTCCGGCCTGCGCAATCCCAACGGCATGGGCTGGGGCGCCGACGGCACGCTCTGGACCGTGGTCAACGAGCGTGACGAAATCGGCAGCGACCTGGTGCCCGACTACCTGACCTCTGTGAAGGACGGCGCTTTTTATGGCTGGCCTTACAGCTACTACGGGCAAACCGTCGATGTGCGTGTCAAGCCGCCACGGCCCGACCTCGTGGCCAAAGCGGTGGCGCCTGACTACGCGCTCGGTTCACACGTTGCGCCGCTGGGCATGGTTTTCTCGGAAGGCAACCAACTGCCTTCTTCCCTGGCCAGTGGCGTGTTCATCGGCGAACACGGCTCCTGGAACCGCAAGCCGCACAGCGGCTACAAGGTGGTGTTTGTGCCTTTCGTGGGCAACAAACCCACGGGCAAGCCGGTGGATGTGCTGACGGGTTTCCTGAGCCCTGACGGTAAAGCCTACGGACGCCCGGTCGGCGTGGCCATCGACAAGCGCGGCGGCTTGCTGGTGGCCGACGATGTGGGCAATGTGATCTGGCGTGTCAGCGGCCAGACGCCGCGCTAGGTTCATCCGGGTGATGGACGCGGTGTGTATCGTGATGACGGCCATCAACAATGAGGCCGCCGCGGAGGCACTGGCGCAGCAGTTGGTCGAAGCCAGACTCGCGGCCTGTGTTCAGGTGATGCCTGTGAAGAGTTTTTATGTCTGGCAGGGCGAGAGCCACCGCGAAGCGGAATACCTGCTGCTGGTCAAGACCCGTGCGGCGCTGTACACGCAAGTGGAAAAATTCATTCTCGCCAACCACCCCTATGAGGTGCCGGAAATTCTGCAAGTGCCAGTTACTGCGGGCGCTGCGGGTTATCTGCAATGGCTGCAGGCCGGAACGCTGGACGGTGACGGTAAACCCCTGCCTCTATGAGTAGGTGATCCAGTCCGCGTGTTCCGGTGCATCCAGGTGCGGCAGGGTGTTGTAGGTCACCAGCATGTGCCGCTTGGGTGTGAAGGCAAATTCGGTGACCGAGCAGTTGCGGATGCGCAGGTTCAGGTCGATGGTGGCCTCGGGGCTGGTGCCCAGCACATGGCCCACGGCGGTGGCAATCGGGCCGCCGCTGGAGACCAGCAACACGTTACCGGTATAGCTGGTCTTGACGTGGTCCAGCACCCCGGTGATGCCTGCCACAAAATCGGTGTAACTGGGCATGCCGCGCGGGCTGACCACACCGGCCATCCACTGCGCCAGGCCGTCCTTGAGCAGGCGGAAGTGGCCGCGAACCATCTCGGGCGAAGTCGGTTTTTCGAGTTTGGCCGGATGGATGGCCGCGATCACCGCTTCCGCGTCGTATTCGTTGAGCCCGGTTTGCCGCAAGGCATCGAGCGCCGTACCCATTCCCTGGCAGATGCCTTCGAAGGTCTGGATCTGGCGGTTCAGCGTGCCGGTCAGCGCAGCGTCGAAGGTCACGCCCTTGTATTTGAAGTATTCCCCCAGGCGCACGCTCTGCATGTGCCCCATGCTGCTCAGCACATCGTAGTTTTCAGCGCCAAACGAGGCCTGGCCGTGGCGCACGAGGTAAAGGGTTCCCATCGGTAAATTGTGACCATACCCGTGGCTTCACAGCGTCTCATGCGTGACTTGGAAACCGCAGGCGGTCGCGCCGCCCGGCAGTGGGGTCAACTCTTGTTGCCCAGACTATCCGGCTCCGCCACCAATGCGGCAGCCAGTTTTGCGCTACCTGCGGCAAGTGTGAACCCGAGAGCGCCGTGCCCCACGTTAAGGGTCACGTTGGCGATGCGGGACCTTCTGATGATGGGCACAGAGGTCGGGGTCGCCGGCCTCAGTCCGGCCCAGGCTTGGGGGTATGCCATCTCGCATGCACCGGGATAAATTTTTTCCACGGTCCGGGTAATGCGTTCAATCGTGTGGGGCGCCGCCTCCAGCCCGTAACCCGCAAACTCTGCCATCGCAGCGACCCGCAGTTTGCCGTCCAGAGGCGCCAGCACCATTTTCTGTGAGAGATCGGTGACGTTGACTTTGGGAATAGCCTGGTTGGGCCTGAGCGGCAGTGTCACGCTGTATCCCTTGATCGGGTAGATCGGCAAATGTTCACCCAACTGGCTGGCGAGCACGGGTGCCTGGACGCCGGTAGCCAGAACAAATGCGTCTGCGCTGACAAGCCCTTTCCCGGTCTCAATGGAGGTCGCCAGCCCATTGCGGAATAAAAAACCCTTCACCTGTGTGTCAAATAAACAGAGGAGTCCGCGCTTTTTTGCCGCCGCGACAAGAGCGTGGCAAAAAAGGTAGGGGTCGCCGGCGCATTCGCCCTCCGTCCATACGCCGCCGATAAACCCGGGGTAGTTTCCCAGCGCAGGTTCAATGGCGAGGCATTGTTCCCGGTCCAGCAACTGCTGGACCACACCCGCGTAGGCCTGTAGTGCAATTTGTTGCCCTTGCCGCTTGAGCGTGGGTTCATCCGGGCTAAGCACCAGCTTTCCGTTGCGCGTGAAGTTGAATTCCAGGCTGTCGCGGGCCATCCAGTCGTCGAGCGTGGCTTGGCTCAAAGCCGCGATGCCAAGAAGCTGGTGGGTGCCTTGCTCAAGCTGCCTGGCGTTGCACGCCGCCAGAAACCGGAGTCCCCACGCCCATTGCGCCCAGTCGGCTGTCGGGCGCCAGCGCAAGGGGGAGTTTTTGTCCAGAAGCATGGCGGGCAAACCCCGCAGGGTCGCGGGGCTGGCCAGGGGTTCGACATAGCTGTAACTCAGTTGTCCGCCATTGGCAAAACTGGTGCCTTCGCCGGGTGAGCTTTTTCCGTCCACCAACACGACTTCGTGTCCGAGGTCGCACAAATGGTAGGCGGTGGCACACCCGACCACACCGGCGCCGATGACGCAGATCTTCATGCGTGAGCCTGGAAGTTGCGGGCCAGAAGTATCGCGATCTCCGGGTCGGCATAAAAATCGATGCTCATGATGTTCTGGACGGAATGAGCCGCCGACCCGCGTGCGAGGCTATCTGTTTACCGCGCCATAGCGCCAGATGACCGTTGACATACACGGCGTGGATGCCGGTTGACGGCACGTCAGGCGCGTCATAACTGGCGTTGTCACGCACTTCCAGGGGATCAAACAACACCAGGTCC
This sequence comes from Polaromonas sp., assembly GCF_049790275.1. Taxonomy (GTDB): domain Bacteria; phylum Pseudomonadota; class Gammaproteobacteria; order Burkholderiales; family Burkholderiaceae_C; genus Polaromonas. The sequence continues at coordinate 10,259 of NZ_JBAQYR010000173.1, read as the reverse complement.
GCGCTGTTGCCGGGCGCAATGGTTCCGCGGCCTGTCAGGCCGAATCGCCGTGCCGGCAGCCCGGTCATTTTGTGGATGGCTGTTTCCAGTGGAAGCAGTTTTTTGTCCCGGCTGTAATGGCCCAGCACGCGGGGGAAAGTCCCCCACAGCCTGGGATGGGGGCGATGGTCATGCGGCAGGCCATCGGAACCGATCATGGTCAGCGGGTGTTGCAGGACGCGTTCGACATCTTCGGCGGCCATCGCAAAGTAGATGGCACCGCCTGGCATCAGGCGTTGGGCCGCCGCATGCAGACTGAGCCCCCAGCTTTCTGCAATGGTCTTCAGGCTTTTGCCGCTGTGCTCCGGATATGCCTGCGACCAGGTGATCAGCACTTCTTTCGTGCGGCTGGCTTTTTCGGCGTTAAGCATCGTGGAGGACGCCTCATACGGGTAACAGTCCAGGCAAACCGATTGCTTCAATGCGGCCTGATCAATGGCCTGCAGGGTTTCCAGCGTGCGGCCGTGGTTTTGGGGACCGACTACCTTGTGATGCGAAATCACCAGGTCCGCCTCGCTGGCGGCGCCGACATCCAGCGCCTCTTTCAGCGCGGCGTCAATGTTGTCGCCTTCGTCGCGCAGATGCATGGCCAGCATGGCGCTGCGCCCTTTCAATGCGGCGCAGACACCGAGCAACTCTTCGGTGGTGGCGGCTCTCGCCGGCGGATAGTAAACACCGGTGGACAGGCCGAACGCGCCGGCGTCCAGAGCTTGCGCGACTTCGTTGGCCATGGCGCTCATCTCCGCCAGTGTGGCGGTGCGTCCGAGATCTTCCACATGCCGCACGCGCAGTGTGGTGTGGCCAATCAAGGGCACGACGTTAATGCACGGTTGCAACTGATCGAGCGCCATCAGGTACTCACGAAAGGTGTTGTGGACGAAAACGTCCCTACCCAGCAAGTCAAGGGGGGCGGGGGGTGCGCGGGTCAGCAGCGGTGCCAGGCTGATGCCGCAATTGCCTGTGACGACAGTGCAGACCCCCTGTGTCAGCTTAGGGTGCGGCAGCGTGGGTTGCAGCAGCAACTGATCGTCATGCGTGTGGGTGTCGATAAAGCCGGGGCACAGCACCATGCCCGAGGCCTCCACGACGTTGCGGCCCATGCCCCGGCCTGCGGGAGCGATCGCCGATACCCGACCATCGGTCACCACCACGTCGGCGCGGAAGCGGGCGCTACCCGTGCCGTCAATGACGTCCGCACCCCTGATGACGAAATTCTGCGAGGCGAAGCTGGCTTCGCTCATTCCACTTTGGCTCCGGATCGCTTGACAACCTCGGCCCAGCGAGGGGATTCAATCTTGGCCATGGTCATCAGGAGGTTGGGCGGCGAGGCCATGGTCTCGAACGCCATCTGGGCGTACTTTTCCCGGACGGCCTGGGTAGACAGGATGCGGTTGATCTCCACGTTCAGTCGTTCCACCATCTCCACCGGCAAGCCTTTCGGCCCCACGATGCCGCCCCATGCCGTGGTTTCATAACCCTTGACGCCAGCCTCGTCGATGGTTGGCAGTTGCGGAAAGAGGGCGGAGCGGCGTTTGCCGCTGACGCCCAGGGCGCGCACCCGGCCATTCTTGATGTGTGGCCCTATCGACGACAGGTTGTCGAACATCAGGTCGATCTGGCCGCCAATGAGGTCCTGAATGGCTGTTGGGCTGCCGCGATAAGGCACGTGGGTGATGAAGGTGCCGGTGAGTGACTTGAACAACTCTCCGCCCAGATGGCCGGTGGTGCCATTGCCCGCAGAGCCTATGTTCAGCTGGCCGGGGCGGGCTTTGGCGTAGTCAATCAGTTCCCGCACTGTTTTGACGGGGAGCCCATTGCGGACCACGAGGGCGTTCTGGACTGTACCCATCAAGGCAATGCCCGTCAGCGAATCGGGGTCGTAGGGGAGCTTGGCGTAGAGCGACTTGTTGATGGCGAGCGTGACCACATTGCCATAACCCAGGGTGTAGCCGTCGGGGGCCGCGCGGGCAATCTCACTCATGCCAAGCGCGCCGCCTGCACCGGGTTTGTTGTCAATGATGATGGGCTGGCCCAGCGCGACGCTCAGCTCATTGCCGAGCAGGCGGCAAATGACGTCGGGTGCGCCACCTGCGGCGGACGGCACAACCAGGCGTATCGGTTTTCCTGGGTAGTTTTGGGAAAAGACCGGGCTTGCCACGATGAAGGAGCCGACGGCAGCGGCCGTGCCACGCAGAACATCGCGTCTGCGCAGCGCTGCAGTATTATTGATAATGTTCATGCCCGATCCTTGTTGGGTTGTTGGAAGGTGAAGTGAATTTAATTCGACATCGCCCACCAGACAAACGAATAGTTTTATTTGTCGCAATAGTTTTATTCATGTCATGGCCACACTTCCTTCCCTGACGGCGCTGCGCTGCTTCGACGCCAGCGCGCGCCATGAAAGTTTTACCAAGGCCGCAGCGGAGATTCATCTCACCCAGGGGGCAGTGAGTCATCAGGTGCTGGGGCTGGAGGCACAGCTGGGCGTGTCGCTGTTTGTACGCAAGCGCGCGGGGCTCAAGCTCACCAGCGTGGGCAGCGCCTATCTGGCGGAAGTGTCCAGCGCCTTGCGCCAGCTTGAGCGGGCCACGCAAAACGTGGTGACCCACAAGGGCGCGGGAGGCGCCCTCAATCTGTGTGTGGCGTCCAGTTTTGCCACTTACTGGCTCATCCCGCGCCTGAGCGGATTTGTGGCGGCCCACCCTGAAGTCACGCTGAACCTGTCCACACACATCGGGCCGGTGGACTTTTCCAGCGTCCCGCATGACGCTGCCATCGAGTTTTGCAGCGGTGCGAGCGCTGGCCTGCGCGCCGAACTTGTGCTTCCCCTGTCGCTTCGACCCTACGTCGCCCCCCGCTTGTTGAAGGGCTTGCCGCGCGGGAATGGCCAGCATGCGCTGAAAAATGTACTGGCGGCCTACCCGTTGATCCGCCACACCACGGTGCCCCACGCCTGGGCAAGCTGGCTGGCGCAAGCAGGGTTGACCGGGCTGTTGCCGGCCCAGCGTTTGGATGCCGGCCCCCAGTACGATTTGCTTTCCATGGCCCTGAACGGCGTGATTGCCGGGCTGGGTGTGGCGCTTCTTCCGGAGTATGTAGCTGCCGGGGCTGTGGCAAGCGGCCAGGTCAGGCCACTGTCACCGATGGCGTGGAAAGCAGAAAAAGCCTACTACCTGCGCTACCCCGAGTGGAAGGCGGAGATGAGGGTTTTGCAGCGGTTTCAGGACTGGCTCAAATCGGCCTGATCGCCGGGCGCCAGGACTTTGGCAAAAACGACGCTGTCCACATTGCCGCCGCACAGGGTCACGCCCACCACCTGTCCCTTGAGTTGTTTGCGTTCCTGCATCGCTGCTGCAAAACTGGCGGCGCCCGCGCCTTCTGCCACGTTGTGGGTGTCGCTGTACAAGTCACGCATGGCTTGAGCCACCTCGGCATCGGTGACTTTCACAACTTGGTCCAGGTGGGGCAGCAGGATGTCCAGCGCTTTCTGGTCCGCGATGCGGCAGGCCATGCCGTCGGCCAGCTCGGTGCTGACCGGTGCTTCGACGACGCGGCCGGCAGCCAGTGAGTCGGCATAAGTGGTGGCATGGGCGCTGACCACACCGACGATGCGCAGGTCGCGTTTCAGGGCCCGCTTGGCGGCAATCGCCGAACACGCGCCCGAACCCTGGCCGATCGGCACATACACCACATCGAGCTGCGGCACGGCCAGCATGAACTCCCACCAGTAGGTGCTCACGCCGCTGAGCAGGTCGGCATGAAAACTCGGCACCATGTGGGCGCCGCGTTCGGTCGCCAGGCGCATCGCGAACTCGCGGCTTTCCTGGAAGTCCTCGCCGTGTTCGATCAAGGTGACGCCGAGCGCGCGCATGGCGGCGTTTTTCTCCAGCGAATTGCCGCGCGGAACCACGATGGTGCAGGCCACGCCGTGTACACGCGCCGCCCAGCCCATGCTCTGGCCGTGGTTGCCGCGGGTGGCACTGATCACCTCGGCCGGCAGCTCGCCGGCCTGTTTCAGGGCGTCGAAATACGTCAGCCCGCCGCGTATCTTGAAGGCGCCGACCGGTGTGTGGTTCTCGTGCTTGATCCAGCAGTCGGTGCCCAGGCGCTGGCTGGACAGACCCCAGCGGTATTGCGGCGTGGCCTGGAACTCACGGTAGACCACACGGGCTGCGTGTTCGATGGCCTGCAGATCCGGCAGCCCCATGAGAGATGGCAGCGCTTGCTCGCGCAGCACCGCGCTCATGCTGCGGCCCGCTTCTCGGTCAGCAGGCGCAGCGCCAGCAGGCCCAGCACCGTGCCCATGACGTAGCGCTGCACCCGCATCCAGGTGATGTTGCGGTTCAGGAAAACAGCCAGGCCGGCGGCAAAGAAAATGATCAGGGTGTTGATGGCCATGCTCACGCTGATCTGGACCGCCCCCAGGGTCAGGCTTTGCTGCAGCAATTGGCCGCGCTCCGGGTGCAGGAACTGCGGAAAAAAGGAGAGGTAAAACATTGCCACTTTGGGGTTGAGCAGGTTGGTCATGAAACCCATCAGGAACAGCGTGCGCGGCGGGTCGTTCGGCAACTGGCGGGTTTCAAAGGGGGACAGCCCGCCCGGCTTGACAGCCTGCCATGCCAGCCACAGCAGGTAGGCTGCGCCCAGCACCTTGATGGCGGTAAAAGCCATGGGCACCGCCAGCAGCAGCGCGGTGAGCCCGAAGGAAGCGGCCAGCAGATGCACCACAAAGCCGGCTGCCACGCCTCCCAGCGACACCATGCCGGCGCCGCGGCCCTGGCACAGCGTGCGCGAGATGCAGTAAATCATGTTGGGCCCGGGTGTGAGCACCAGCGCCAGCGCAACCAGGGCAAACCAGGCGAGTTCGGTAACCGTCAACATCTAGATTCCTTTCGATTCGAGTTGGACCCGGCCGCGCGGCGTTTGCAGCGTGGCGACCAGGCTGGGCGCGCCCTGTGCCAGCGTCACGCCCACCAGCCCGATGGCGTCATAACCAGCCTGCAGTTTTTCCGGGCGCGGATGGCTGACCCGCAATGCTTCGAGCGTCACGCCCGAGGCTTGCATGGTGTCGAGCGGATGGGCTGCACGCGCCGGGTCTTCGGATGCCCGGCCCCACTGGATCAACGTGGGCAGGCCGCCGTAGAAAAGCCGCTGGCCGTCGTCGCGCACCGTGATGCGCCAGCTCAGCAGGGCACTGGCGGTCTGGCGCGAGGCCTGCACGACGGCGCCGCGGTCCAGGCCCTGCGCAGCCAGCGCCTTGACGGCGGAAACCACGCCCGGCACGCTCGCGACAAAATGAATCAGCTGCGGCCCTTCACCGCTCAACCGCGACTGCAGCACCGGGTCGTCCATGTCGAACCAGCGGTGTTTGCCGGGCGGGCGTGCAGGCGTCACACCGGGCTGGATGGCGATGATCTCGAAGTAGGCGCGCGGGAAGGCCGGGCCTGCGATGCTGAACAGCCGGTTGTGCGTGCCCATAAGCGGGTGCTCGCCGCCCGGCCCCGGGGTGATGCCCAGCGTGGCTTCGCACCATTGAACACCCTGGTCCAGGCTGGCGGCCATGACGACCAGGTGATCGACCTGGGCGGTGATCACAGCGTGACCGTTCCGGCGATGCAGGTGACGGATTCACCGCCGACCCAGACTTGTGTTGTTCCATCCGTGGTCTCCTGCGAGAGGTGAACCCGGCCGGCACGGCCCAGGCAAGTGCCTTGCGCCACGGTGTAGTTGTCGGACGCATGGCCGTCGGCGATCAGCCACTGCGCCAGGCTGGCATTCAGGCTGCCGGTGACCGGGTCTTCGTTGATGCCGATGGATGCCGCAAAGGCGCGTACTTCAAAGTCTGCGCCGGCGGCTTCGGCTGGCGCGGGCTGTGTGCTGCCGCCGAAAGCCCGGGCCTCACGGTTTTTTCGCGCTATTAAAACAGGAGCTGACTGCGCAGCATGGGCGGCGGCCACGCCCACTTTTATTCCCATTTTCTTGAGCGCCAGGTGATCCGCCTCGAGCTGCAGCACGGTGTCGGCGCTGTCCAGCAGCAGGCCCAGCCAGACCGGCCCGTTGTCCAGCAGCTGGGCTGCAACGATATGTTGCGCCTTCAGTCCCAGGGCGGCGGCTATTTGCGCCAGCACGACCGGGCTGGGGGCCGAGCGTTTGAGCGGTGGTGCGGCAAAGGCCAGGCGCACGCCTTCACGCCGGATGGGCACCAGGCCGACCTGGCACTGCTGCACGATCACGTCCTGGCGTTTGGGCTGGCCGCCGGCCTGCAGCCAGGCATGGCAGGTGCCCAGGGTCGGGTGGCCGGCAAAAGGCAGCTCGCCGCCGGGCGTGAAAATGCGCACGCTGTAGTCGGCGGACGGGTCTTCCGGCGGCAGCACAAAGGTGGTTTCCGACAGGTTGGACCAGTGCGCAAAACGCTGCATGGCCGCGCCGTCCAGGCCGCTGCCGTCCAGCACCACGGCCAGCGGATTGCCGAAGTAGGGCTGGCTGGTGAACACATCGACTTGCTTGAAAGGCCTGGTTTTCATGGGGGTGGGTCTGTCAATAAAAATGTCAGGAAAGCGGCAAATCCAGCACACCTTTGCTGGCCTGCCGGGCGCGGATGCTGTCGTACCAGCGTTCGACGTGGGGCCGGCTCTGGCGCGGCTGCGGTAGGCCAAACCAGCGGTGCACTTCGCAGGCCAGGGGAATGTCGGCCACGGTAAAACGCTCGCCGACCATGAAATAGCGCTGCGCCAAGTGGGCATCAAGCGTCGCCATCAGCGCTTCGACGGCGGCGTTGGAGTCAGCCACCAGTGCGGCGTCGCGCTGCTCGGGTGGTGTGCGAATCAGCTGCACGAAGCCGGGCCGGCTGGCCGGGTTCAAGGTGGTCTGTTGCCAGTCCATCCAGCGCTCGGCATCAAAACGCTCGCGCAGGTCGGTGGGGTACATGTCACCCGCTGAATGCCGGGCGCAAAGGTAACGCACGATGACATTGGACTCCCACAGCACGTAACCTTCGTCCTCGATCATCGGCACCAGCGAGTTGGGGTTGAGCTGCATGTACTCGGGTGTCTTGACCACGCCGAACAGGCCGCCGGCCTCGGTGCGCTGGAAGTCCAGCCCAAGTTCCTGCGCTGTCCACACCACCTTCTTGACGTTGATCGAGCTCATCCGCCCCCAGATCTTCAGCATCTATTTGGCCTCCACGCTGACGCTGTTGGCCCCCACGCTTCCCACTGCGTGTGGTTCGCTGCCCCCCGGGGGGGCGCTGCGCCTGCGGCCCGGCGAAGCCGGTTCCGCGGCCCCCGCTTGTGAAGAGGGGTCCACCGCGCTTGTGGCTGCACTGGCCTGCGCTGGCCGGCTTTCCCGGATGGCTGCGGCCAGCGCCGCCACACCGGTGTTGATCTGGTCGATGCTGGCCGTCACGAAAGACAGGCGCAGGCTGCGCTGATCGGCGTTGTCGGCATAAAACGCGGCGCCCGGCACAAAGGCCACGTTCTTTTCAACCGCCAGGGGCAGCAGCTCCACCGCATTCATCCCCTGCGGCAAACGAGCCCATAAAAACATGCCGCCGTCGGGCGTGTTCCAGCTGACGTCGGTGGGCATTTCGCGTTTCAGCGCGGCCAGCATGGCGTCGCGTTGCGACTTGTAGAGCGCGCGAATGGTCGGTACGTGGCGGTCCAGGAAGCCGTCCTTCATCACCTCGGCCACCATGCGCTGGTTGAAGCCGGGGCTGTGCAGGTCGGCCGCCTGCTTGGCCTGCAGCAGCTTGGGGTAAAGCGTCTTGGGCGCCACCAGGAAACCGAGACGCAGGCCGGGCGCCAGCACCTTGGAAAACGAACCGAGGTAGAGGCAGCCGTCCGGGTTGCGCGCGCTCAGCGGCAGCGGTGGCGGCGCATCGAACCAGAGGTCGCCATAGGGGTTGTCTTCCACAATCGGCAGGCCCAGTTCGGCGGCGCGGGCCGACAGAGCAGCGCGGCGGGCTTCGCTCATGGTGCGGCCGGTCGGGTTCTGGAAATTGGGCAGCACGTAGAGGAAGCGCGCACCTTTGGCCTTGCGGGTGAGGTCGGCCACGTCAACGCCCTCGTCGTCGCTGGCCACGCTCACGATCTGCGGCTCCATCGGTGTGAAGGCCTGCAGCGCGCCGAGGTAGGTCGGCGTTTCCACCAGGACAGGGCTGTCCTTGTCGATCAGGATCTTGGCCAGCAGGTCCAGGCCCTGCTGCGAGCCGGTGGTGATCAACACCTGTGCCGGGTCCACTTTCCAGGGCAGCATGGCCGCCACCATCTCGCGCAGCGGGCCGTAACCCTCACTGGCGGCATACTGCAGCGCGGCCTGGCCGTCTTCGCGCAGCACCTTGGCGCAGGCCTCGGCAAACGCGCTGATCGGAAAAGTCCTGGGCGAGGGCAGGCCGCCGGCGAAGCTGATGATGCCGGGTTTTTCGGTGACCTTGAGGATCTCGCGGATCACCGAGGGGTTCATTTTTTCGGCACGTGCGGCCAGTGTCCAGTGCATAGGGTTTCTTTCCATGGTTGTTCTCTTTCGTGCCGGCAGTGCCGTCATCAATCCACGATAAACAGTGTCGCACCTTTGGGTGCGGTTGAGCGGTGCGCCTCGGCCTGGTCGGCCACCTGGTAACTCATGCCGGGCCGCAGCACATGCAGGCTGCCGTCTTCCAGTTCCGTGTGCAATTCACCCGTCAGGCACAGCAGGATGTGGCCCTTGCTGCACCAGTGGTCGGACACGTAGCCAGGTGTGTACTCGACCATGCGCACCCGCACCTCGCCGAATTTCTGCGTGCGCCAGAAGGCCTTGCCTTCGAGTGCTGAATGTTCGGTGCGTTCGACGTTGGACCAGTCGGTGGTGCCGAACGGAATGCTGTCTATTTTCATGGCCTTACTCCCTGATGGAAACGATGGCTTCGATTTCCACCGCGAAGCCGCGCGGCAGCGACCCCACCCCGACGGCCGAACGGGCGTGGTGGCCGGCCTCGCCGAAAACCTGCACCAGCAAGTCAGAGCAGCCGTTGATGACTTCGGTGTGTCCCATGAAATCGGGCGCGGCATTGACCATGCCCAGCACCTTGAGTACACGCCGGACACGCGAGAGCTGGCCCAGGGCCACCTGCATGGTCGCGATCAGGTGCAGGCCGACTTCATGCGCATGGGCGCGCGCCTCTTCGGCGCTGATTTCGCGCCCGACCTTGGGCACCTGGGCCAGTTCCCGGCGCTGTGGCGAGCCCTTGCCCGACAAATAGAGCGTGGAGCCTTCAAGCACCCAGGCGTCAAAATTGCCGCGCGGCGCGGTGACCGGCGGAAGAACCAGACCGAGTTGCTCCAGGCGTTGTTCGGGTGTACCTGTCATGCGCGTTTCCTCTGGTTGGGCGTGATGTGGGTGATCGCGCCGTCGCCGTAGGAGCGCAGCACCTGCGACACGACGATGTGGAAACCCTTGTACCAGCGGGTGTACTGGCTTTTGGCCTCCAGGTGCCTGGGGTGGGCCGAAAACGCGCGCAGCGATTCTTCGTTTTCCCAGAAATAGGTGGCGTTGACCAACACGCCGTCCGCTGAGCGCCAGGACTCCGCCCCGAGGTAGCCCGGCGTGGCAAGCGCAGCTTCCTCAATCAGTGCGTCCAGGGCATGGAAGCGCTCGTCATAAGTGCCGGGTTCGAAAATAAAGGCCGCGGAGTACATCAGGGTTTCCTTGCGTGCAGCAGGGGCGTGGAGCCTGCATCGCCCGCCTGTTTCCGGGAAGCGGGATGCACCGGCATCTTTTTGCCGATGAAGACGGTGGCGATCACGGCGAGGCTGAAGCCCACGGTGACGGCATCCAGTCGCTCGCCGAGCAGCGGCACGGCAAACAGCATGGACAGGAAGGGCTGCACCAACTGAACCTGGCTGACGCGCACGGTGCCGCCCAGTGCCAGGCCACGGTACCAGGCGAAAAAGCCCAGCCACATGGAAAACACGCCCACATACGCAAACCCTGCCCAGGCGCTGGCTTTCAGCGGCGCCGTGGGCCAGCTCAGGATGGACAGCGGCAGCGTCAGGGGCAGTGAGAACACCAGCGCCCAGCAGATCACATGTTCGGCCTGCATGTGCTGCGACAGCCGCGCGCCGTAGCCGTAGCCCACGGCTGCACACAACATGGCGGCCAGCAGCAGGAGGTCTGCGAAATGAATGGACAGGCCTGCCGTGCTGCCGGAGCGCAGCATGGCAAACGCCACCACCAGCGCACTGCCG
>NZ_JBAQYR010000172.1:0-11730 GCF_049790275.1 Polaromonas sp. | reverse complement strand
GCTCGGGGCCGGCTGTCACTGGCGAACTGGCCGCGCTGGCCCATGTGGCCGGCGTGCCCTTGGTGCTGGACGCGGCTGCGCAGGACTGGCGCGCAAGCGAGCTGGTGGCCGGAGGGGCTGACCTGGTGCTCCTCAGTGGCCAGAAATACCTGCGCAGTCCGACGGCGGGGCTGGTGCTGGGGCGTGCAGACCTGGTCGCGGCGCTGGACGCACAACATGGCGGCATGGGCAGGGCCATGAAGCCGACCAAGGAGGCGCTGGCCGGGGTGCTGGCTGCCCTTCGCCTGCGTGCCGACATGCCGCGCGATGCATGGTGCACGGCCCAGCAGCGCAAGCTCGATGCCGTGGCAGCCGCGGCCAGCGGCTGGTCGGGTGTGACCGTGGAGCGCACACCCGACCCGCAAGGCAATGGTTTTGCACGGCTGTGGCTGCATGTCGACGCGGCTGTCACCGGCATCAGCGCCGCGGGTGTGATTGGGCTGCTGCGCGCAGGGGATCCGGTGGTAGCGGTGGCGCCGCACCGGGCAGCGCAGGGCAGCATCGGGCTGGAGCTGACAGCGGTGGACGAGGAGGAACTGCCCGAGTTGTGCGCGCTGCTGGCCGCTGCGCTGAACGCTGGTTGAAGCCTTCTAACAGCGGCGGCTAGGAGCCTGGGCGGTAGAAGGCGTCGAAGCGAGAAGTGGCCCCGGCGAGGCCAGTTTTGCCGGGTTTGCAGCGCCATAGCCGTAGCTATGGGGCAAAAAACCGGTGAAAAATGGACCGTCGCGGCCACTTTGCAGCCGACGTTCCTTTTGCCGCCCAGACTCCTAGCTCCGGCCGGCTTTCACGCCCGCACCACGCACTTCGATGCGGATCTCGTCCAGCACCTCGCCGCGTTCGCTGACCAGCTGCACCGTGTGCCGGCCCGGCCAGGGCAGCCACTGGGCCTGTGCCCCGCGCGCAAACTCCTTGCCGTCCATGCGCCAGCGCAGCTGCCGGCCCTCGGCCGCAAAGTTCAGGCGCTGGCGGTTCGGCGGAATGTCGGGGTCCAGGGCCACGATGGTGCCGTTGGTGGGCGCGGTGATACGCGCCGCTGCGCTTTCCGACCCGCGGGCTGAATCCTTCAAGCGTTTTTGGCCTCCAGCCCTTTCCCCGTCTGCGCTGATAGCTCCTGAATCAATAGCAAACAGGGTTTGCTCCGTGCCGCGGATAAACCATTCGCTGCGCGCCGCCTCGATCGGCTTGCCACCTGCGTCGGCAAGACGCACCTGTTTTTGCACCACACCCGCAGGTGGCGCCGGTGCGCGGCTGGGTTCGGTCTTGTGCAGGTAATTCATCAACGCGGCCCACACCGGCGCCGCACCGCTGGTGCCGCTGACGTCCCACATGGGCGCGCCGCTGGCATTGCCCACCCACACGCCCACGGTGTAGCGCTGCGAGTAGCCGATGGCCCAGTTGTCGCGCATGTCCTTGCTGGTGCCGGTTTTCACGGCTGTCCAAAAGCGCGTGGCGAGGATGCTGTCAGTGCCGAAGGTGCGGGCGCGCGCCAGCGGGTCGGCGAGGATGTCGGTAGCGATGAAGGAAGCACGCGCGTCGATGGCCGGGGTAAAGGCCGGCTTGGTATTCCTGGTGAACGATGGAGCGCTGTAACGCCCGCCGTTGGCCAGCGTGCGGTAGGCATTGGCCAACGAAAGTAGCGAGACCTCGCTGCTGCCCAGTGCCAGGCTGTAGCCGTAGTAGTCGCCGGTTTCCCGCAAAGGCAGCCCTACCGCCCGGAGCTGCTTGTGGAATGCGTCGGGCGACACCATCACCAGCGTGCGCACGGCCGGCACGTTGAGCGAAGCGCCCAGCGCGGTGCGGCTGGACACCAGGCCCTTGAACTGGCGGTCGTAGTTTTGCGGAATGTAGAGCCCGCCGGCCGTATTGATGTGTGCCGACGAATCGTCGAGCAGTGATGCGGCGGTGATGCGCCGTTCGGCAATCGCCTGCGCATACAGAAAGGGCTTGAGCGTGGAGCCGGGCTGGCGCAGCGCCAGCACGCCGTCCACCTCGGCCGCATCGCTGAGTTCACCCGACGAGCCGACCCAGGCCAGCACTTCACCGCTGGCGTTGTCGAGCACGACGATGGCACCGTCTTCGACATGGCGTCCATGCAGTTCGCGCAGGTGCTGCCGGAGCGTTTGCACGGCAAAGCGTTGAAGGGGAGCGTGCAGCGTGGACGCCACCGTTCGTACTGACCTCGTCGAAGTGTCTGCCTGTTTGCTGCGCCGGGCTTCGACAGACTCAGTCTGAACGGACAGAAGACGCCGCGAAAAATGCGGTGCAACCCCTTCTGTTGCATCAAACGCCCGCCGCTGCAGGGCGGCGCTGGCAAACAGGTCCAGGCCCTCGCAATCGGTTTTGGCAGGCGCCTGCATGGTTTTGAGGACACCGCAGGCGCGTTGTGTGACCTGCGCCGCCTTCGCATTCGGTGCGCGAACCAACGCCGCCGCAATCGCTGCCTCGTGTTCGTCAAGCCCATGCGCCGCCTTGCCGAACAGGGTGCGGCTCAGCGCATCAATGCCCACGACTTCACCTCGAAACGGAACAAGATTGAGGTAAGCCTCCAGGATCTGGTCTTTGCGCCAGCGCGCTTCCAGCATCTGGGTGGAAACGGTCTGGCCGATCTTCTGCGTGATGCTGCGGCCACCCGCGCCAGCACGCCAGTCTTCGTCCAGCAGTCCGGCCAGCTGCATGCTGAGCGTGGAGGCGCCGCGCGTTTTCGTGTTCCAAAGGTTGCCCCAGGCCGCGCTGGACACAGCCCGCCAGTCCACGCCGCTGTGTTCGTAAAAGCGCTTGTCTTCACTGAGCACCAGTGCAGTGCGTAAAGCCGGCGAAATATCCGGCAGCGCCACCCACTGGCCACGTCGCACCGTGCTGTCGGTGCGCAGGCGCTGGAGGACTTCACCGCTGCGGTCGAGGATCAGCGTGTCGGAGGGCCGGTGGGCGGCCTTGACCTCATCGTAGGTTGGAACGGCGTGCGCGGCCACTCCCAGCAATGACAGGGCCAACGCAATTCCCGCCGCCAGTGCATGTTTGGAAGCAGAACCTGACGCACCGTGCATGTTCATGTCACGCTCACCGCCACTTTCGCGGCCGCATCAAACAGCTTGTACATCTGCGGTGGCCAGGGGCCTTCGCTGTCCACGGCTGTTTGCACCAGCACGGTCTGCGTCCTGCGATCCACCAGCACGCGCTGGCCGTCGTGACCGTTCATCATCATCAGGCTGCCGTCAGGGCGCGGATGCCAGAAGAAATATTTGTAGCCGGCATAACGCATGGCCGTGCCATGGCGGCCCTGCGCATCGGCTCCCGACCAGGAGGAGCAGTCCTCGATCCATTTGCTGCTGACCACCTGGCGGCCTTCCATCATGCCGTTCTGCGCAATCATCTGTCCCAGTCGCGCCCAGTCGCGCAGACACGCAGCGAAGCCGATGCAGTTGAATTCCTTGCCCTTGGTGTCGCAGAGCCAGGTAGCGCCTGCTTCCGCACCCAGGGGCTGCCACAGCGCTTCCTCGCAGAAAGCTGCCAGCGGTTTGCCGGTGACCTTGCGGATCACCATGCCAATCGTCAGGGGGCACAACTCGTTGTAGTTGTAGCGCGTGCCGGGCGGCTCCTGAACGGTGTTCCAGCCGCGTACCACCGGCTCCAGGTCGGCGTTGCTGCCGGTGAAGGCGCGGGGATAAATCGTCGGGTTGTCACGGTCGTGCAGGATGGCCGCACCGCTGGACATGTTGGCCAGGTTGCGCAGGCTGACGCCGCCATGCAGCGTGCCCTGCAGTTCGTCAACATACATCTGCGGCGTGTCTTCCATGGATCGGATGAGGCCGCGGTCCAGGCAGATACCCAGCAGCAGCGAGGTCACGCTCTTGGCCATGGACCAGCTGGTCAGACGCATCTCCGGCTTGCGGTCAAACTGGTAGGACTCATACAGGATGGTGCCCTTGCGCGCGATCAGCAGGCCGGTGACAGGCCAGGCCTTGAGATATTCCGCGGCAAGCTCGGCCACCGGTGCAAATTCCCTGGCACCCCCGGCGGAAACCATCTGCAACGGCGCGGCCTGGGCCGATGCGGTGATAGGCCTGGCGCGGAACATGGCCTCATAGCCACCCGAATAGTTGCCGACGCGGTAGGCCTTGTCCGTCCACATCCTGCCTGGTCCCCAGCCGGTGGGGTAGCCGAAGCGCTGCTGCCAGTCTGCTGCGGCAGTGAAAGCGATTCGGGGGAAAAAGATGGCGGCAGCGGTGGCTGCCGTGAATGACCTGCGCTTCACTTCGCCGCCTCCACCTTCACCCGCGCATTCGGCACTTCGCCAAACATCTCTGGTGCATACATGGCTTCCACCCGGCTGGGCGGCAGCGCGAAGTCGCCGACGTTGTTCAGGCGCACGGTGTATTCCATCTTCACCACGCCCTTGGGCAGGTATTCGTAATAGCTGCGGAAGGCCTCGAAGCTGCGTTCTTCAAACGCCGGCCAGCCCGTACCGGTTTTCTTCTCGCCGCTGGTGGCAATCTGCGAATCACGGCCCAGGCCGCTGCCGAGAATGGTTGCGCCGCCGGGCACCGGGTCGCTGATCACCACCCAGGTCATGTCGGTGCTGGCGTTGACTTCCAGCGAAATACGCACCACGTCGCCGCGTGTGTAAATGCCTTTGACGGCTTGCTCCACCGGTGTGATGGTTTTCTTGATCTGGTAGCCGGCGTTGAACGGTGCCTTCAGCTGCACAGCCGCAATGGACTGCAGCGTGAGCCAGGGTTTGCCGGGGCCCTGGTGGGTTACCGCCAAGGTTTCCCTGCCGGTGCTGGCCCAGGGCAGAAACATGCTGTTGTTGCGCAGATTGCCCGGTGCTGCCGGCGCGCCGAAGAAGGTGCTCAGATGGGCTGCGCCGGAAGCGTCGGTGGTTTTGATGCGCTCCACTTTGGCCCAGTCAACACTGGCAGTTGCTGCGGCCAGCGCTGCCTTGGTAACACCGGCCACCGGCGTTGCTTCAAACTTGGCCGAGAACTTGTCGAGCGCCAGCCCGCCCCACAGATTGGCCGTGGTGGTGTGCCACGCGCCTTTCTGCTGGCGTGCGATGAAGCCATTGGCCAGGCGGCCCATGTCGTCTTTCCAGGCTGGGTCGTCCATCACCGCCAGCATCAGCCGGGCGGTGTTGACGTCGCCGTTGGTCATGAGCCACCACCAGTAGTCGTCGCGCTCGGTGCTGAAGGTGACTTTGGTGCCTTGCCACGACAGGCGCGACTTGAGCACCTGGTTCGCTTCTGCAAGGCGCTGTTCGCGCTGCGGAACGTCGGCCACGCGTTTGAGGATGTTCAGCCAGTCAATCACCGCGTGGGTGGGCCACTGGTTGGGCGCAATGGTGATGCTGCCCAGCATGCGGCCCTGCGCCTTGCCGTAACGCGACAGTGCTTCGAGTGCGGCGAGCTTGCGCACGTCCAGGTCCTTGCGCGGACTCCAGAACTCGCGCTGGATGCGGCCTTCGACAAACGCAATCAGGCCGCGCTCCATGGGGGCGCGTGCTTCGTCGGGCAAGGCAAAGGCGGGGTTGATGCCGGCGGCTTCATGCGTGGCGGCCAGCAGGTAGGCCGTCAGTGCATCGCTGCCGCGTGAAGCCTCACCGTCGCGCGGCGGGAAGTAGCTGGCCAAGCCGTCGCTGTCCAAGTAGCCGGGCAGTTGCGCCAGCACGGTTTGCCAGAGTTTGGCGTCGCGCAGGCCGACGGCTTTGCTGGTTTTCTGCTCCAGGCAGGCGAAGGGGTAGTTGGCGAACCAGTCACGCACCCCGTCCATGCCTTCGGCAAGCTTGGGCTGCAACGACATTTTCAAACCGCCGCGGCCGGGCAGGGCGTCGGCCGGCGGGTTCACGTCGAGCGTGAACGAACCATCGACCTGCACCAGCGTGGCTTGCTGCACCGTCAGCGGTACAGCGGGGATGATGCGCTGGCGCGCTTTCAGGCCGTCGCGTGCACCGCTGACCGTGTCTTTCGCCTCGATTTCCCAGAGGATGGCTTCGGCGCGCGTCAGCGCGAGTTGCGCCGGCGCCGTCACCATCCAGGCGACTTCACGTGTTTCACCTGCGGGAATGTCGATGGTTTGCGGTTTCAACTCGAGCAGTGTGGCACGCGGGCTCACCTCCACCTTCATCGCCGCCTTGGTCGTGTTGCGCAAGGTGATCTGCGCGCGGAACTGGTCGTCTTCGCGCACCAGCGGCGGCAGGCCGCTGATGATCTGCAGGTCTTGCGTGGCCTTGATGCTGGTCTGCCCGGTGCCGAAGAGGCCGGTCGCGGCATCCGCCACCGCGACGATTTTGAAAGTAGTCAGCGCATCATTGAGCGGCACGGTGACGACGGCCTGGCCTTTGGCGTCGAGCACGACTTTCGGGTTCCACAGCAGCAGGGTCTCCAGCAGCTCACGTGTGTTGCTGCGCCCGCCGCCGCCACCGGCCGGCACGGCTTTGCGCCCGTAGTGCCTGCGACCGATGATTTCCATTTGCGCGGTCGAGGTTTCCACGCCCCACGAGCGGCGCTGCAGCATGGCGCCCAGCAGGTCCCAGGAGTCATTGGGCATCAGCTCCAGCAAGGCCTGGTCCACCGCGGCGACGGCCACTTCGGCGCCCGCTGCCGGCTGGCCATTCGGCAGTTTGGCGGTGATGGTGACCTGGGCCTGCCCGCGCACCGGGTAACTCTCCTTGTCGGCTTTCACGCTCACCTCAAGCTGGTGTGCCTTGGTGCCCACGCGGATTTCCGCCAGGCCCAGGCGGAAGGCCGGCTTGCTCAGATCCACCAGCGCGGTGGGGGCCACATACTCGCGGCCCTCGTACCAGAACGACGTCCACCATTCACGCGGCGCCTTGTAGCCCCAGGTGAAGAAGCTGTACCAGGGTACCTCGCGCAGACGGCCGCGCAGGGCCAGCACGCTCACGTACACGTTCGGGCCCCAGCCGTCCTTGACCTGCAGCTGGATGGTCGGGTCCTGGCCGTTGAGCTGCACGACCTGGGTTTCGATGATGCCTTCGCGCTCAATCGCCACCAGCGCAGTGGCAAAACGGAAGGGCATGCGCACCTGGAATTTGGCCATCTCGCCGGGCTGGTAGCTTTTCTTCTCGGGCAGCACGTCCATGCGGTCGTGGTTTTCGCCACCGAACCAGAGCTCGCCCTGCTTCGTCACATACACCGAGCTGGCCGCCTGGATGGTGTTGCCGTCCCTGTCCTTCGCGGTAACGACCAGTTCCACTTCGCCGGGCTCACCGAGTTTGGCTTCGCACAGCAGCAGGCCGCGCGTATCGCTCTTGCCGCTGCAGACTTGCCCCAGATCCTTGATGTCGGTCTTGTTGTCATAGGTGTAGAAGCCACCCACCATGCGTTTGCGGCTGGTGGTCACAATGCGTGCCACCGCCCGGACGTCCAGCGACACATCAGCCGCCGGTTTGCCTGCCAGGTCGAGCGCGAGTGCCTGGAACTTGATCTTCTGGCTGCTTGAGACCCAGCCCTCGGTCTTGATGCCGGCCACAACGCCCGCGGGCCAGAGCGGGGAAACGCTGCGTATGGTTTGCACTTCGCCGTTCGGGTCGGCGTAGGTGGCTTCCAGCAGCAGTTCTCTCGGCTGTTTACCGGGCGGTACCTCGTTGATGGTGAGTTTGCCGGCGCCGTTGCGGTCCAGCGTCAGGGGCAGTTTGTCGGCAATCACGCGCTGGTCTTGCGACGCGGTGGCTTCTTCTTCACCACTGCCGCTTTCGCCGCGTCGCACGCGGGGTGGCGAAAAGTTGAACGCCTCATAGTCGCTGTAGCTCAGCGACTTGCCGCGCACCAGCGCCGATACACGCACCGGCAAATTCACTGCGCCGCCGCCTGAGACGTAATTGATCTGTACATCGGTCGGAATCGACTTCACGTTGACCAGGGGTTTTTTATCCGCCGGGGTCACACGGCCTTCCAGCACCGGCAGGCGGAACTCTTCCACGCGGAACTGCCCGCTGCTGAAGCTGCGTTTTTTCTCGTCGTTGGCCTTGAGCTGCACCTCGTACATGCCCAGCTTGGCCGCTGGCGGAATGGCAAAGGTGTTTTCGGCACTCTGTCCACCCGTCGCAGTTTTGCGCCAGGCGATGGGCTGCGTGTACTGCTGGCCGCTGCCAACGTGGGTGACGACTAGCGTGGCCGGCGGTGCTTCGGACAAACCAAAGCCTAGACTGGTTTCGGTGCGCAGGATGTGTTTCATGGACACGGTTTCGCCGGCCCGCAGCAGGGTACGGTCGAAGATGGTGTGGGCGCGTGCGTCGGGTTGCGGGTCCTGGCTGGTGGGCACATTGAAGCGCCAGGGCTCAATGCCTTTTTGCCAGTTGCTCCAGGTGAAGGCCATGTCTTCGACACCGTCTGCCGTGGCGCGCGCGCTCACAAAGTAGGCGTTGCCGCCGTAGTCGCCTTCGCCGCAACGCAGCGGGTCCGACGACAGGCCGGTGAAGCGGGCCAAGCCCTGGGCGTCGGTGACGGCCTTGGCCAGCTCCGTGCCCCGGCAGTCCGACACGCGCACCGCAGCGCCCGCCACCGGCGCGCCCTTGTCGAGCGTCGTCACCCAGGCCAGCGCATTTTCGCGGCCGAGCTTGAAATGCACGCCGAGGTTGGTCACCAGCGCCGAGGTGCGGACATACATGGTGCGGCTGGCACCGTGCCGTTCGTCGAGCAATGACGTGCCGAGTTTTTGCGAGGCGATCTCGACCACGTGAAAGCCGGGCGAGAGCGGGATGCCGATGACCTCGAACGGACGAGGGTCACCACTGGCGGGCTTGGGGAGGTCCAGCGTTTTCACGCCGGGCTGGCCGTTCAGCAGAGACAGCATGCGTGACTGCACGTACTCCTTGCCTTGAGGGTCAAGGGCCTTGGGCAACGCGCCTTTCACGTCGCGGCCGGCCTGGTCGCGGTCCACCTGGTAGTCGTTGTAGTGCTCCACCTTGCGGAACCAGGCAATGATGTCTGCATCGTTCTTCGGCTGCAGGTCGCTGACCTTGCCCGGTGCCAGGCCCTTGACCTGCAGCGCAGCTTCGACATTGCGCAGTGTCACCGGCAGCAGCGCCGGGTCGCCCCCTTTGGTGCCGGGTTCGGCAAAGCGCTCGACGATGCCGAAGGGCGCGGTGGCGAACTTGGCCAGCGGCGGCATGGCGCCACTGGTCACCTTCAGGGGAAAGTTGTCGGCGTTGCGCAGGCTGCGCCCGGAAGCGTCCTTGAAATCTTTGGGAAGCTCCACCGTAAAGGCGGTTTGTTCTGCAAAAGGTGGCTTGAAGCTGACACCATTGACGACGTTTTCACCGTCGCCGCTTTCCGTGTCGAACACCGGCTTGAGCGTGTCTTTGGCCGACTTCAGGCGAATCGCCTCGGCCAGCTTGCGCGGCACCGGCGCGTTGAAGTTCAAACTCATGGGGCGAATCGGCAGGCAGGCCGACTGCGCGTTTTCACGCTCGCAGTTGAAGCTGGCCGAAAATGGCTCGCGCACCTGGAAGTTGTAGCGCCGCTCCACCGAGTTGGCTACACCGCTGGGGGTGGCGACGCCTTTTCCGTACACCAGTTGCACCTTGCTGGCGGGTGTGAGGCGCCGGTTGCAGGCCAGCGTCACTATGTTCAGCGAGTCTTTTTCGGCGGCTTTGTCCAGGTTTTGCGACTTGAGCAGTGCCTCCCTGTCCTTCCCTTCGATCAGTCTGACCGGCACCCGCTCGCCCAGGCCCTCGACCGAGCACCAGACGCTGTCGCGGATGCTGGCCAGCGTTGCCGGGCCGTTGAGCTGGAACACGAAGAACTGTTCTTCATCGATACGCTGGTAAGTGCCGGGCCGCAGGTTCTGGATGAACGGGCCGCCGGTGTTGAACTTCCATGACAGCTTGCCGCTGATGGCCTGGTCTTTGGGCGAACGAAAGGTGGTGATGGACTGCAGCGTGCAGTTGACGCCGGGCGGCAGATCATTCTCGAATTCAAACGCCCATTGGCGGTCGCTGATCCAGCGCCCCGAGCCCTTGGTGGCCTGCGCGTCGCTGCAGCTCAGGCTGACAGGAGCGGGGGCTTTCGGGTCGCCGAAGTTAACGGCGCTATCGTCAAACTTGACGGCAATCTGCCGTACCTTGGCGATTTCGCCTTGTGGCGAGACGCTGGTGACCTGCAGGGCCTGCGCGCTGGTGGGCAGGTACAAAGCAGCGGCTGCCGCCAGCAGGGCGGCTGTTCTTGTGGTGCTTGTTGCCAAGTTTCCTCCTCGTTAGGAGGCCAAGCGTAGCCGATTTGCCTGTAACAAAATAGCGCACACGCATGGAATAAAGGCGCAAAAAAAAAGCGGGCCGCAGCCCGCTTTTGTCATCAACAGCCCGTGAGAGCGTCAGCCGAGATTGACCGGCACAAAAATTTTGCTGTCGCCGCGCTGGATCAACAGCGCCACCGATTTCTCCGCTTTGGCCACGGTGGCACGCACCTGCTCAATGTTTTTCACAGGAACACCGTTGATGGAGAGCAGCACATCACCGGCCTCCACGCCGGCCAGGGCAGAGGGGCCGCTGGCTTGCTGCACCAGCAGGCCGCTGTCCACGCCGGCCTCCTGCTTCTCCCCGGGCTGCAGGGGCCTGAGGGCCAGGCCCAGCTTGCCCTGGTTGGGCGCCTCTTCTTTTTTGCCGGCCACCTGGCCTGCTTTTTCATCGGCGCTGCCCAGGCGTGCGGTCAGTGTTTTGGCTGCGCCCTGGCGCCAGATGTCCAGCTTGACGCTGTCGCCAGGTGTGGCCAACCCGATCAGAGTGGGCAGGTCGCCCGATGACACGACGGGCTGGTCATTGACCCCGCGGATCACGTCGCCCGACTGCAGGCCGGCCTTGTCGGCAGGGCCGCCTTTTTCGACCGAGGACACCAGGGCGCCCTCGGGCTTGTCGAGCTTGAAGGAATCTGCAAAGGCCTGGTTGACTTCCTGCACCGCCACACCCAGGCGCGCATGTTCGGCCTTGCCGGTGGCCACGATCTGGTTCTTGACTTTTTCGACCACATCGATCGGGATGGCGAACGACAGGCCCTGGTAGCCGCCGCTGCGGCTGTAGATCTGCGAGTTGATGCCCACCACCTCGCCCCGCGTGTTGAACAGCGGCCCGCCCGAGTTGCCGGGGTTCACGGCCACATCGGTCTGGATGAAAGGCACGGTGCTGTCGTCGGGCAGGGAACGGCCCTTGGCGCTGACCACGCCCGCGGTGACGGTGTTCTCGAAACCGAACGGCGAGCCGATGGCCAGCACCCATTCGCCGACCCTGAGCTCGCTGGTCTTGCCCAGTGTCACCACCGGCAGGTTTTTGGCGTCGATGCGCAGCACCGCAACATCGGTTTTGGGGTCGGCACCCAGCACCTTGGCCCGGTACTCGCGCCGGTCGGTCAGCTTGACGGTGACTTCTTTCGCATCACGTACCACGTGGGCATTGGTCAGGATGATGCCGTCGGCACTGACGATGAAACCGGAGCCCTGGCCGCGGGTGGGCACCTCCTGTTCGCCCCTGCCACCGTCCGGACGCTGGCCCTGCTGGAAGCGGCGGAAGAATTCAAAAAAGGGATCGTTCGGAAAGGCGTCTTCTCCACCCTGCGCCATCGGCCAGCCGTTCGACACCTTGGTTGTTCCCGTGACGCTGATGTTCACCACGGCCGGGCCGTAGCGTTCGGTGATTCTGGAAAAATCGGGCACGGCCATGGGCACGGCCGCTGCGCTGCTGGCGAC
>NZ_JBAQYR010000171.1:0-42624 GCF_049790275.1 Polaromonas sp. | reverse complement strand
GGCGCGGCGCAGGCCAGCTATATCGTGCCCGACCGCGTGGTGGACGGTTATGGGCTGACAGCACCCATCGCCGAACGCGTCAAGGCCACGGGTGCCGACCTGCTGGTCACGGTGGACAACGGCATTGCCAGCATGGACGGCGTGGCGCGCGCGCGCCAACTCGGCCTGCAGGTGCTCGTGACCGATCACCACCTGCCGGCCCTGCGCGACGGTGCCATCGTGCTGCCCGACGCCGACGTGATCGTGAACCCGAACCAGCCCGGCTGCACTTTCGAGAGCAAGTCGATTGCCGGCGTCGGCGTGATGTTTTATGTGTTGCTCGCGCTGCGCGCGGAATTGCGCAAGCGCGGCGTGTTCGACGCCACCACACAACCGAAACTCGATGTCCTGCTGCCCCTCGTCGCACTCGGCACGGTCGCCGACGTCGTCAGGCTCGATGCCAACAACCGCCGCCTGGTGGCGCAAGGCCTCAAGCGCATCCGCGTCGGCGCCTTGCCGGCCGGTGTGGCTGCCCTGTTCAGCGCAGCCGGTCGGTTGGCCGCTATGGCGACCAGCTTTGATTTCGGTTTTGCCCTCGGCCCGCGCATCAACGCCGCCGGCCGGCTCAGCGACATGACCCTGGGCATTGAATGCCTGCTGACCGATGACGCGGGCCGTGCCGATGAACTCGCCAAAACGCTGGACGGCATCAACCGCGAGCGGCGCGACATCGAAGCCGGTATGCGCGAACAGGCCCAGTACGCCGCCGACGCAATGATCGACGAGGGCGAGGTGCCGCCGCCGGCGATTGCCATCTTCGACCCCGATTTTCACGAAGGCGTGGTCGGCATCGTGGCCTCACGCATCAAGGACAAGCTGCACCGGCCGACCTTTGTGTTTGCCGCCAGCCAGGCGCCGGGCAAGGAACATGAACTCAAGGGTTCCGGCCGCTCGATTGCCGGCTTTCACCTGCGCGATGCACTGGACCTGGTCGCCAAGCGCCACCCCGGCGTGCTGCTGCGTTTTGGCGGCCACGCGATGGCGGCAGGCTGCACGATTGCCGAAGAACACTTCGACGTGTTCGAGCAGGCCTTGCAGCAGGTGGCGCACGAGTGGCTGGACGCCGCCACGCTGACGCGCCGCATCGACACCGACGGCCCGCTCGCGCCCGAATACCGCCGTGCCGACCTGGTCGACACACTGCACAAGGAAGTCTGGGGTCAGGGCTTTGCAGCGCCGACTTTCAGCGAGGAAGTGGAAGTGGTGTCGCAGCGCCTGGTCGGTGAAAAACACCTGTCGCTCAAACTCAAACACCAGGGCCAGCCGGTGGACGGCATCTGGTTCGGTCACACCGAGGCCTTGCCGGCCCGTGTGAAGCTGGCCTTCCGCCTGGACGCCGACGAGTGGCAGGGCGTCAAGCGCGTGCGTTTTCTGGTGGAAGCTGCCGAGCTCTGACAGGCTGGCCGGACTAGCACTTGTCTGACGGCCCCTCGTCAGGGCTGCCTACAGCCGCAGACTGAGGGCGCGGCCATGATTTGGACTCAGAAGGCGCCCACACCGGAACGCCATGCAGCCCGGAAAACCATGAACACCATCATTTACATCGTCGGCCTTGTTGTCATCATCGGCTTCATCCTGTCTTACTTCGGCTTCCGCTGAAATTCAGGCGTTTTATGCCTCCAGCCCAATAGGGGCGGGCGTAAACAGCTAGGAAACTGATAGCAACCGGGAATCAGGTCAGTATCGAATACTCGCCGCCGCGTTCTATGGCGCGCTGGTAGGCAGGCCTGGCGTGAATGCGGCGCAGAAAGTCCATCAGCCGCGGCCGGCTGTGGTTCAGCCCGCCGCGCGCGGCTGCGGCCTCCAGTACAAAACTCAGCTGGATGTCCGCGCCGCTGAACGCCTCTCCCGCGAACCAGGTGCTTTTGCCCAGCTCGCTTTCCAGGTAGTCCAGGTGCTGCCGGATCTGCGGCTCAACCAGGTTGCTTTTGACTTTGCGGCAAATGGCCTTTGCAATCGGCTTGGCAAAAAACGGCATGGGCGAAGTTTCTATCTTGTCGAACACCAGCTTGAGCAGCAGCGGCGACATGGCCGAGCCTTCGGCGTAATGCAGCCAGTAGTTGTAGCGCAGGCGCGCAGGTGTGCCGAGAGCCGGCGCCAGTTTCCCCGCGCCATAACGTTCGACCAGGTAGTCAATGATGGCGCCGGACTCTGCCAGGGTCAGATCTCCATCCGTCACCACCGGTGACTTGCCCAGCGGATGCACCTTGCGCAGCGAAGCCGGCGCCAGCATGGTCTGGGGGTCGCGCTCATAACGTTCGATCTCGTAGCCCAGCCCCAGCTCTTCGAGCAGCCAGAGAATGCGTTGCGAGCGGGAATGGTTGAGGTGGTGCACTGTGATCATGGCAAAAATCCGGTGAGTTCAGGGTGAGCCGCCATGGTAGGCGATTGCGCCGCTGGCACTGAAAACCGGCGACAGACCTGCCCCTGCCGCCGGCCCGGCCATGCCCTGGCACCCAGTGGCTACAGAGCAGAAAGCCTAAAATGAACCGGTGACCCCCAAAAACATCCTGAACGCCGACCTGCATTGCCATTCTGTCGTCTCGGACGGCACCTTGAGCCCGGAGGCGCTGGCCGAACGGGCCAAAACCAACGGCGTCGAGCTCTGGGCCCTGACCGACCATGACGAAATCGGCGGCCAGCACCGCGCCGCCGCAGCGGCCAGGGCGAACGGCCTGCACTACCTGACCGGCACCGAAATATCGGTGACCTTTGCCGGTGAAACCGTGCATATCGTCGGCCTCGGGTTCGATCCCGACGACGCGGACATGTTGCAGGGCCTGCGCAACACGCGCGGCGGACGCGAACAGCGCGCCATGGAAATGGCAGCCGGCCTGGCCCAGGTCGGCATCCGGGGCGCCTATGAAGGCGCATTGAAGTTCGTCGGCAACCCGGACCTGATTTCGCGCACCCACTTTGCCCGCTTCCTGGTGGAGTCCGGCGTCTGCAAGGAAACCTCCGAGGTCTTTCGCAAATACCTGACCGAAGGCAAACCCGGCTACGTGCCGCACCGCTGGGCCAACCTGCACGACGCTGTAACCTGGATCACCGGTGCCAAAGGCGTGGCGGTGATCGCCCACCCGGGCCGTTACAAGTTCACGCCGAATGAAGAGTACGCACTCTTCACCGAATTCAAGGCGCACGGCGGCCAGGCGGTGGAAGTCGTGACCGGCAGCCATTCCGCGCAGGAGTATGTGAAATACGCCGAAACCGCAAAGGAGTTCGGCCTGGCCGCCTCGCGCGGAAGCGACTTCCACAGCCCCGACGAAAGCCACACCGACCTCGGCACCCTGCCCTTCCTGCCTGGCCACCTCACCCCTGTCTGGGAGCTCCTGGAAGACCGCATCCAGTGAGCCGCGTTCCTTCCGCCCTGGCGGGCATTGCGCTGGTCATCGCAGCCGTCGCCTGTTTTGCCATGCTCGACACCACTACCAAATTTGTCAGCGCCAGCGTGCCTATTTTGATGGCACTGTGGTTCCGTTATTTTTTCCAGGCCGTGGCCACTACCGCCACCATGCTGCCCGTGCGGGGCTTGAGCGTGCTGCGCACAGCGCATCCGAAGTTCCAGTGTCTGCGCGGCCTGCTGCTGATGCTGAGCAGCCTGTTTGCCTTCCTGAGCCTCAAGTACATGCCGGTGGCCGAGTTCACCGCCATCGGCGCCATCGTTCCGCTGGTCATCACGCTGCTCGCGGCCACCGCACTCGGCGAGAAAGTCTCCGCCTTGCGCTGGTCGCTGGTGGTCGGCGGGTTTGTGGGCACGCTGATCATCATCCGGCCCGGTGGCGAAGACTTCACCTGGACCCTGCTGCTGCCGCTCGGCATGGTTGTCACCAACACCGGTTTCCAGGTCCTCACCAGCCGGCTGGCCCGAACCGAAGACCCGATCACCATGCACCTCTACACGGGCTGGGTAGGCACACTGCTGGTCTCGACCGCCCTGCCTTTCGTCTGGACAAGCCTGCCCTCCTGGTCGCTGTGGGGCTGGCTGGTGCTGATGGGTGCGGCGGCTACGGTCGGGCACTTCATGTTGATCCTGGCTTACATGCGGGCGCCGGCCGCCACGCTCACGCCGTACCTGTATGCACAGATTGCGTTTGCCATGGTCGGCGGCTGGATCGCCTTTTCGCATGTGCCCGACCGCTGGTCCCTGGCCGGAATGCTGATGATTGCCATCTGCGGCGCCGCCGGCGCCTGGCTGACCGCGCGCGAAAGCCGGGTACTGAACCAGTTCAACGTGCGGCCCGCAGAGTCCTGACATCATTGCGCCCTACCCACCATGGCCCAGTATTTCGAAATTCATCCCGACAATCCGCAAGCGCGCCTGCTCAAGCAGGCAGTGGCGCTGCTGACGCGCGGCGCGGTTGTTGCCGTGCCCACCGATTCGAGCTACGCACTGGTGTGCCATCTCGACGACAAGGCCGCGGCCGACAACCTGCGCCGCATTCGCGGGGTGGACGACAAACACCACCTGACCCTGCTGTGCCGCGACCTCAGCGAGCTGGCCAACTACGCGCGTGTGGACAACAAGCAGTTCCGCCTGATCAAGGCCGCCACGCCAGGGCCCTACACCTTCATCCTTGAAGCCAGCAAGGAAGTGCCGCGCCGCCTCAGCCATCCTTCGCGCAAAACCATAGGCCTGCGTGTACCCGGGCACAAAACCCTGCAGGCGCTGCTGGAGCTGCACGGCGCACCCTTGCTGGCCACCACCCTGATCCCGCCCGGCCAGACCGAGCCGCTGAACGACGCCAGCGAGATCCGCGACCAGATGGAGCATGACCTGGCGGCCGTTATCGACGCCGGCGCCTGCCCGCAGGAAGCCACCACGGTGATCGACCTGACCCCGCTGGGCCACGGCGACGATCCGGTCGTGATACGGCTGGGCCGCGGCGACCTCGCGGCCCTGGGCTTGTAGAACCCACGCTCGCTGCGCGTAGCCCCCTGCCCCGAGGTGGCTCTTCAGACCAGCCGGGGCCGCGGAACCGGCTTTGCCGGGCCGCAGGCGCAGCGGCCCCCTCGGGGGGCAGCGCAGTACGCGAAGCGACAAGCGTGGGGGCACACAGCCAATGAGACAATCCGGGTATGGATATCGCCAACCTGATTCAAACCGTTGCCATTTACGCGCTTCCCGTGCTGTTTGCCATCACCGTGCACGAAGCGGCACATGGCTACGTCGCCCGCTACTTTGGCGACAACACCGCCTGGATGCTGGGCCGCGTCACGCTGAACCCGGCCAAGCACATTGACCCGGTAGGCACCATCCTGATGCCGCTGCTGCTTTACTTCGCCACCTCGGGCGCCTTCCTGTTCGGCTACGCCAAGCCGGTGCCGGTGCAATTCGGCAAGCTGCGCAACCCCAAACGCGACATGGTCTGGGTCGCCCTGGCCGGCCCGGGTGCCAACCTCGTCCAAGCCCTGCTGTGGGGCATCACGTTCTACCTGCTGCAAGGCGCGGGCATCACCGAACCCTTTTTCCTCAAGATGTGCCAGGCCGGCATTCTGGTCAACATCGTCATGCTGGTGTTCAACCTGTTCCCCTTGCCACCGCTGGACGGCGGGCGTGTGCTGGTAGGACTGCTGCCCTGGAAGCAGGCCGAGCTGGTCTCGCGTATCGAACCCTGGGGCTTCTTCATTGTGATGGCGCTCGTGATTTCCCGGGTGATCACCGAGCTGTGGATGCGTCCGCTCATGACGCTGACCTATGCCCTTCTTGAAATTGTGCTGATGCCGCTGGCGATGCTGGTTCGATGATGATCATGACAAACAAACAAACTGCCGCTCCCCAACGTTTCCTCACCGGCATCACCACCACCGGCACGCCGCACCTGGGCAACTATGTCGGCTCCATCCGCCCGTCCGTGGCGGCGAGCACGGGCACAGGCGCGGAAAGTTTTTACTTCCTGGCCGACTACCATGCCCTCATTAAATGTGATGAGCCGGCGCGTATCCAGCGCTCGACGCTGGAAATTGCCGCCAGCTGGCTGGCCGCCGGGCTGGACCCGGAACGCGTCACCTTTTACCGCCAGTCAGACATTCCCGAAATTCCCGAACTCACCTGGCTGCTGACCTGCGTCACAGCCAAGGGCGTGCTCAACCGCGCCCATGCCTACAAGGCCTCGGTCGACAAGAACACCGCCGCCGGCAACGACCCCGATGCCGACGTCAGCGCGGGCCTCTTCATGTACCCGGTGCTCATGGGCGCCGATATCCTGATGTTCAAGGCCCACCATGTGCCGGTCGGCCGCGACCAGATCCAGCACATCGAGATGGCGCGCGACATGGGGCAGCGATTCAACCACCTGTATGGTGAACACTTTGTGCTGCCGCAGGCGCTGATCGAAGAGTCCGTGGCGCTGCTGCCCGGCCTGGACGGCCGCAAGATGAGCAAAAGCTACGACAACACCATTCCCCTATTCACCCCGCGCGAACAGCTGAAAAAGCTCATTGCCGGCATCGTGACCGACTCGCGCGCGCCGGGCGAGCCCAAAGAAGTGGAAGGCTCGGCCCTGTTCCAGATCTACCAGGCCTTTGCAAGCGAGCAGGAAACCGCAGCGCTGCGCCTCGCCTACAACGAAGGTATTGGTTGGGGAGAAGCCAAACAACTGCTGTTCGAGCGTATTGACCGCGAAGTGGCGCCCATGCGCGCGCATTACCAGGAACTGATGAACGATCCCGCAAAGATCGAAGCCATCCTGCAGGCGGGTGCGGACAAGGCCCGCCGGCTCGCCAAACCGTTCATGCGTGAACTGCGCGAAGCGGTTGGCCTGCGCAACCTGGGCGCCCAAGCCGCCTCCGCTTCCAGGGGAAAAGCGGCCAAATCATCCCTGCCGACTTTCAAGCAGTACCGTGAAACCGACGGCCGTTTCCATTTCAAGCTGGTGGATGTCAAGGGCCAATTGTTGCTTCAAAGCAACGGCTTTGACTCCCCCAAAGACGCCGCGCAGGCTATTGTGTTGCTGCAGACGCAAGGCGCCGGCGCCCTGCCAGGCCTGGAGGACAAACTGCAAGCTGTTCCCGGCGTAGCGACAGAGGCAGTTGAAGCAGCATTGCAGCAATTGATCGACGCGAAGAACTGACAAAAAGAGCAAGATGTGCCATTTGCTTCCCGCACTTCGGCGCCGGATGCATTACTGAAAAAGAATGCATTTTGAGAAAAAACTGTGTATTAGTGCCGGAATGAATATTTTTAGTTAGCTCGCCAACTTGACATACACCGGGTATGCTTACTTTTTGAACCACTAACTGACAGTTTTTCACATTAATAGCCCCTCCATGCGTATTTTTGTCATAGATGACCACCCACTCATGCGGGAAGCCGTGGTGATGCTGATTCGCCGCCTGCATACAAAAGCTTCAATCATCGAGCTGGACCGGCTGGCAGCCATCGGTGCCGCCGTTGAGCAGCACGGCATGCCGGATGTCATCTGCCTGGACCTCAAATTGCCCGACACCCATGGTGTGTCAGGCGTGCGCGAGGTCAGGCAGCAGTTTCCCGAAGTGCCGATTGTGGTGTTGTCCGCCGCGCCGGCACAGGACTACCAGGAGCTCTCCCTGGAAGCCGGGGCCGATGTCTACATTGAAAAATCGGTCGGTGCCACCGAGATCTCCAAAGTCCTGAGGTCTTTCCTCGACGACAGCACCGATCCGGAAGCCAGCACAGAACCCGAAAAACTGTCCAAGCGTCAGAAGCAGTTGCTGGTCATGCTGGACAAAGGCATGAGCAACCGCGACATCGCCGTTGAATTGCAGATCAGCGAACACACCGTCAAGGTGCACCTGTGGCGGCTGTTCCGCAGGCTCAATGTGAAAAGCCGTTCGCAGGCCAGCCACTTGGCGCGGACACAAGGCCTGCTTTAAGGCCTTCCCGGGCCGTTCAGAAGCTGCCTTCAGGCCTTTCGTTGGGGTCGGCCCTCTCGTTATAAGCCGGAAGGTCCACCCGGAAAAGGGTGCCCCGTCCCAGCACCGAGCGCATGCTCACACGGTGGCCCAATGCCTCTGACAAGCGGGAAACAATGGACAGGCCCAGCCCGAAGCCTTCCTCGGTCCCCTGGTGTTTGGCCACGCGGTAAAACTCCCGGAAAATCGCCTCCTGGTGTTCCGGTGCCACCCCCACGCCGGTGTCCCACACCTCCACCCGCCAGCCTTCGCTTGCGCGGCGCACGGCCAGCAAAACCCCTCCCCGCTCGGTATGGCGCACCGCGTTGGACAGCAGGTTGCCGAGCAGCCGCTTGAGCAGCACCGGGTCTGACAGCACCTGCGCCTTCACCACTCGGGTACGCAGCGTCAGGCCCTTCTCGCACGCCAGCGGCGCGTACTGCAACTCCAGCTCTTCGATCAGCGACGGCAGGTCGATCCGCTGCAAATTCACCTCGATCACCCCGGCGTCGAGCTTGGCCAGGTCAAACAGCGAATTGAACAGCTCATTGACGGCATGCGTGGACTGCACGATTTTCGGCGTGATCTGCAGAACCAGTTCGGGCTCGGCCTGCAGCCAGTCGGCATACAGGCTGAGCGCGTGCACGGGCTGGCGCAGGTCGTGGGCGGCGCTGGCTATAAAGCGGTTCTTCGCCTCTACCGCTTCCAGCGCCGTGCGCGTCTTTTCGGTCAACGAAGCAATCAGCGCCGAATTGGCAAACTGCAGCTCAAAGGTCTTGCGCAGCCCCTGGTTAAAACGTCTGCCGCCCAGGCGTATGGCCATCCAGTAAATGAGCACCAGCACCACCAGGCCATAGGTGGTGGCGGTCCCTATGAACGGCCGATCCGTCATCACGCTGTAGGCCACGGCGGCCAGGATGCTGTAGGCCAGGCCATTGGTGTAGCCGACAAAGTAGCGCAACGACGCAGAAAACGCGCCCACGGCGAAACCCGCCATGCCGGCCAGCACAATCAGGCAGATGAACTGGTCGTAGACCGGCGCCTTGCGGAAATACAGGAACATGGAAGACCCCCAGACCACGGCGCTCATGGTCCAGGTCCAGCTGTGGCGCGACGTGAAGGCACGCAGCTTCGCGCCGCTGGCACCCGCGTATTCGCGGTTGTAGAGGCTGACCACGCGATAGCGCCACAACGTCATTCCAACAGCCGCCAGCGTCCAGAGAAACAGGGCCAGGTTGTCGACATCGCCATACAGCACCACCACGATGATCGGGATCACCATCGACGCGGAATGCAGTCCCGGCAGGCCGCTGCGCATGAAGCTGCGCATCAGTTTCGCCTCGACCCACTCATCGCGCGCGGCGAGGTCCATCACCACATGACGGCTGTCACCAGACACTGGCGGGCTTGAGAAACTCATGGCTGGAGTTTAGCGGCCGTCCGGCCCATGACACAGCCGTATCAACCCGCCTTTGCCGCTTTCGGCAATACAGCGGGATGGTCAGGCCGCCAGCTGCTTCATGACCGCGTACAGATCCGCCTTGCCTTCGAAGCCGATGCCCGGCAGCTCCGGCAAGGTGACATAGCTGTTGTCCACCTTCACGCCATCGGGAAAACCGCCATAGGGCTGGAACAAGTCGGGGTAGGACTCGTTGCCGCCCAGGCCCAGGCCGGCCGCGATCGCCAACGACATCTGGTGCCCGCCGTGCGGTATGCAGCGCGCGGCAGACCAGCCGTGCTCCTTGAGCATGTCCAGCGTGCGCAGGTATTCGACCAGGCCATAACTCAGCGCACAGTCGAACTGCAGCCAGTCGCGGTCTGGCCGCATGCCGCCGTAACGGATCAGGTTGCGCGCGTCCTGCATGGAAAACAGGTTCTCGCCGGTGGCCATCGGTTTGTCGTAATGCTGCGCAAGTTCGGCCTGCAAGGCGTAGTCCAGCGGGTCGCCGGCCTCCTCGTACCAGAACAGGTCATAGCGCGACAAGGCCTTGGCATAAGCGACGGCGGTCTTCAGGTCGAACCGGCCATTCGCATCGACCGCCAGCTTCTGGCCCGGCGCCAGCATGCCCAGCACCGCCTCGATGCGCCGGCAGTCGTCGGCCAGGGATGCGCCGCCTATCTTCATCTTCACCACCGCATAACCGCGGTCCAGGTACCTAACTGCCTACTAAGGTCCGATAAATACGTATTTATTGGGGGCTTAGATATGAAACTCAAAGAGATTGAGCAGGCAAGTGCAGAAGAGCAGCGCGTGAAAAGGTTGAAGGACAACGCTAAGCAGGCGCGTGAAAGGGCAAGGCAATTGGGGGCACAAGCAACAGCTAGTGCCGATCAATTAAAGATGCAGCAATCCCGCCAAAAGATGAGGCAGTTGCATGCTCCGGATGCTGGCGCAACCATCAAGCCGCACGCGTAGAGGCCTAGTCAACTGTCGCGAGAGAGGAAGGCTTGGATAAGCGTAATACATGCCGTCCACTGAATTGCCAAATTTCGTGAACGCCCAACGGCAAACACTACCTAGCAATAAGAACGGCCCGAGCTGTATGGCGTCGGGCCGTTATATCGCTGGCGGGAGGGTGTCGTTACTATCATTCCCAGCAACCCGCATGGATGTTAGGTTTTGTCAGGTTGGGTTAGCTAAGTACCCCCAAAAATACCCCCATTCGATTTTTCCGAACTACGTCCTGCCTCGACGTGGCTAAAGTCATCCTTCTCAAATGGCACCTCGGTCGGTAAGGCGCTTTTGCCGCCTAATGAATCCGTAGGCCCTCTGGTAGGTAACCTCAACCACAGGTTGCGTCTTACCGTTAGTGAGGAAGGGGTAGGTACTTTTCTGATGCCCCCCCGTCCACTCGACATCGACTATGTAGAACGCCCCCAGCACTCGCTTGTCCATGGGGAATTGGATCGACCTATTGGTGGGAATGCCTTGCCCGCCCAGGGCATAAACGTGCCATCGGTCGGTCTTGTCAGTGGAGAGTTTTGGCTTCTGGACCCGTACTGCTATTCGCATCTCATCTCCCAAGATGTGGGTTCTGTTCTCGATAGCGCCTCCGTGCCCGTCTATCCATGACTTGCGCAAAGCGTTCATGCGCCGTCTCCGCCCACGGAACCATATTACGTTTCAAGACTTCGATGTCTTGCGCAATCGATTCCAATTCCTCAATCTCATACTCATCAAAAGTACCGTCGTCGTTAACGTATTGCGTCCATAAGGCCATCGCGGTCCCTCTCATTCAGTAAGAGCTGGCGCGCTCAGGAAGTGAAAGCGCATGAAAATTCCGCCATCAGTGGAAATTTTAGCAAGCAGCGATAAACTCCAAAAGACTACCTAGTGAGGAACAAATGAGAATGCTCCCAGTCATCATGAGTCTTGCTGCAGCACTGTTCTCAGGAGCCGCAAGTGCATACAACAGTGGAAATGCACTATTTGCCGCAATGAATTCAAGTCAAGAACAGACCTTCGCGATGATGTACGTTGCAGGCGCTGCTGAGGGCTATCAAACCGGTCACATAATCGGTTATATGAGAGGTAGCAGAGCCAAAGTAGTTGAGAATTCGAAACCTGGAGACGGTGGGCTCTGTGTGCCGCCTTCAGTGAACTACGGGCAATTGAGTGATGTCGTTAAGAAATGGTTGAGTGAAAATCCTGCTCGGCGACATGAACCACCGATTAGTCTTATTTTTTCCGCACTAAACAGCGCCTTTCCTTGTTAGCTACACGAAACCTTACAGCTCAAAATCCCGCAGCCCCAACAGCTGCGCCGCAAAAGCAGTAAAAGCCTCCTCGCCCCGCTCGTCGCAATCAGCAGCACCCGTACGATTGAGGGGTTGTGATAGCAATCCGGCGGGCGGTGTTCATTGGCGTTCAACCATCTTTGTTGTTGACCTCGGGCGCGGGTAGCAAGGCGATAAATCGTGCCAAGCTCAGCAGGGTCATAAACAGGCCGACCGATGCATGAAACATCAAAATCATTGCGGTGTATCTCCCCTGTCTACATTCTGTACGACTTCTAAGCTCTTGCCACAGGCAAGTCAGCCCAAGACGTTGTGTATTGCGGCGTCAGCAAATTCTGCTTCATTTCAAAATCCCGCTTAGGCCCTTTGACGCCTGCGCTGGCTATTGATACCGTGCCACGCCCATAGCGGTCATTCAGCTTGTCCAGTGCGCCCATTAGTTGGCCCCGCGCCGGTGTCTCGGGCTCCAGATCAAGCTCACCTTGCTCGATGCCGCCGTCCTGAAGGTCTAGCAACATCACACCCGCCTTGGCAAAGTTAAAGCCTGGCCGGTAAATTGCCTCGATGCCTCTAACGGCCGCGTTCACCAGTTCTACCGTGTCGGCTGTGGGACGGCGTAGGGGAATGATCAGGCTGCGGCTGTACTTGGGGCCTGGCCTGAATGCGCTAGTGTGTGCAAACACCTGAAGCTGGCCAGCCTTGCCCCCTTGTGCTCGCAACTTCACGGCCGCGCCGGTGGCAAAGCGTGTAACGGCCGCCACCAGGTCAGCCAGTTCAGTCACGGCACCGCCAAAGCTGCGGGTAAATGCAATTTCTTTTTTCGGTGCCGGTTGGTCTTCCAAGCTTATGCATCGCTGGCCCTGTAGCTCACGCACAGTGCGCTCCAGCACCACACTCCAGCGCCGCCGTACGGTTGCTGGATCGAGCCGTACTAAGTCAAGCACCGTCATTACCCCGCCTTCGTTCAACTGGTCGGCGATCCGCCGGCCGACGCCCCACACTTCACCCACTGCCGTAGCCTGCAGCACCGCGTCCAAATCCGCTGCTGGCAGGCTGGCCAGGTTGCACACCCTCGCCAATTCGGCCGGGTAACTGCCGGGCTTTCGGTCAGCGCTTTTGGCAACATGGTTAGCTAGCTTGGCCAATGTCTTAGTGGCCGCTATCCCAATGCCGGTAGGTATGCCGGTCCACTGAAGTACCCGTTCCCGCACCCTTTGGGCTCGAAGGGTCAGATCGCCAGCCACGCCCGCCATATCGATAAAGGATTCATCAATGCTGTAAATCTCCTGCCCTGGGCCAAGCCCGGCCGCCACAGACATCATTCGGTCGCTCATGTCACCGTAAAGCACAAAATTTGCCGACAGGGCAACCACGCCGTGTTCTTCTGCCAACTCTCGACATTCAAACCAGGGGGCACCCATGCGAATGCCTAGGGCCTTGGCCTCGTTGCTGCGGGCGATTGCGCAGCCATCGTTATTGCTGAGCACCACCACCGGACGGTTTTTCAGAACAGGACGAAAAGCGCGCTCGCAGCTTACGTAAAAATTATTTCCATCCACCAGCGCAAACATGGCATCACTTGAAGCGCTTGATGGTTGCGGTCACCACGCCGCAAATCGTCATTACTTGGCCGTCCCTAAACAGGATGGGCGGAAAGGTGGCGTTGCCGGCGCGCAGTTGCACTACGCCGCTGCGACGCCAGAATTGTTTAACGGTGAAATCGCCGTCTACCTCAGCCACCACTATGTCGCCATGCTTGGGTGTTAGCGCGCGGTTGACCACCAGGATGTCGCTATCGGCAATGCCCAAGTCAATCATCGACAGCCCGCGAGCCTGCCACATGAAGGTTGCCGCTGGGTGGGTGATTAGAAGCTCGTTCAAGTCGTGCCGCTTAACAGCAAAGTCGGCAGCGGGTGACGGAAATCCTGCCGGCACTGTGCCTTGCACCCACGGCAGGGGCTGCAGTGGCCCGCCTAAAAAAGCGATTGCGCCGGGTGGATTTATACTGTGCATTCATACAGTATATTGAACCGGCGTAAAGTTTCAAGAATGTGCAGCCACTTTGAAGCGCTCAGAGCCTATGAAGACTATAAAAGGTACTTCGATGTTCTTCAGCCCACCCCACCCCAAGACAAGTTGGATATGTGGCCGCGCTATACCGGCACGTTCATTCGCAAGCCACCTGAAACAGACCCACACGATGAGGCTGTCCCCCCACGCGAAGCGTTGCTTGGAAGGTGGGGCTTAGTGCCGTGGCGGCTGAAGCCAGATCCGGAAAACATCAAAAAGGCGATGGCCCGCTCCACTTTCAACGCCCGTATTGAGGGCATTGAAAAGAACTTCACTTTTGGCCCTGCTTGGCAGCGGGGACAGCGGTGCATCGTGCCCGCAGATGCCTTTTACGAGCCTGACTGGCGTACCGGCAAGGCGGTGACAACGCGCTTCACTAGGGCTGACGGACAGCCCGTGGGCATTGCCGGGCTATGGGACGTTTGGGCAGTGCCAGGCAAGGCGCCGCTGCTGAGCTTCACTATGCTGACAATGAACGCCACTGACCATGCGCTCTTGAAAAATTATCATCGGGCCGAAGATGAGAAAAGGATCGTAGTGATCCTGCCCGAGAGCCACTATGCTGACTGGCTCAACGCACCGATGGCACAAAGCATGAATTTCATTCGGCACTATCCGGCCGACAACTTGGTAGCCACACCTGTTCCGCCCAAGGCCCCTAAAGCGAATGCGCAGGAAGAACTCATATGACTGACGAAACGCGGCACTATCTGACTGGAGCCGCTCGCTTTAACGATGGCTTTGTTGATCAACTTGTAGTGTATTGCTGCGACCCGTTAAGCCCTGAGTTGGAGGCAACGGGGTATATGAAACATGACTACATCGTAGATGCAGCGTCAGTCATATCAGACATCAAGGAAGGCCACAAGTTCGCGGCTAGATTCGACGGTTCCCCCAAACTGTACTTACTGGAAATCGTTGTCCGCGAAGGCCGGGAAACTTTGGAGGTTGCCAACGTCGGCCAGCCGGCAGAGTTCAACGCATTGAGCAAGCTGCCCTTACCAGGTGTGTAAGGTAGGAGGCCTCGAAGTTGGCGTTTTCATCCTGTCTTAATCCATCAATAGCTTTGCGGCGAATTGTGCAAGCTCATTTTCTCTTTCCGATTCGCAGTGAAGTAACACTTTCATCAATCGAGCATACGTTTGCTGCCTCATGCCTTTAGGTCGCTGCCAATGCTTCCCAAGGCGAGATTCGATCTTGGCCTGTTTGCGCCATAGTCGGTCCAACAAATCGCAGGACTGGCTTGCATAGGCCACCCGCTGGCAGCGCCTACAGGCAAAACGGCCGGCGCGCATGTACAGCACACCCGCGCGACGCTGGCAGACGGGGCAGACAAACCAGGGCCGGGACTTGCCGTAATTGCAAGCCGTGTGTGCCAGCCGGATAGTTTGACTCCCATCGCGCCGCTGATCGTCACTGCCCACCATGTATTGCAGGGCCAGCGAGTCAGCCCCATGCACCATTACCCCAATGCTGCCCGTAGGTTCATCGCCCCGGTGCCAGCGCCAGGTGAACGACTGCCCAGCGCGCAAATACCCACCGCGATGCCATCGGCCAACCTCTACCCGTTGCAAATGTTCTGCCTTGACCTTGTGGCTTGGCCTGCCAGCGCCGTACCTCATGCCGCCTCTGCTCATTCGCCGACCTCCACAGAAAACGAAATCAATAGGCCAACTCGCCTTTTTTCAATCAAGACCACGGCCATCAACCGCCCCCGGTCACGCGCGCGCACCTTTTCGGCTTTTTGCCCATACCTGTATCTGTGGCTTTGAATGCCTGCAATAGATGGTATTTCTAGATACTCCCCGCCTATCGGGTTAGCGCATTGCCAGAAAGTGGCAGGATAGCCCCGATGGTCGGGACAAAGCCCTTCACCCCATCGCCAGAAATCGGGGCTGTTCATACCTTCCCTACCCCGGCTTTCGGGTTAAGCGCTGCGAGCCGGTATCGGCCTGTGCGGTAGGTTTTGGGATCAAGGTCTATGCCGTCCGTCACGTCCAGGGAATACCAGCCCAGCGCGAACCAGGCCGCGCGGTTAGGCCGCATACCCATGCGGGTTTCGATCAACAGCCCCGCGTCCTTGACCTCCGTCAGCGCGCGCGAAACGGTGTCGTGACTTCGCCAGCCCATCGGCTTGAGGTACTTCGCGCAAGCCACTAGCCGCCCGTTATTGCTCCCCGTGTACTGGCGGGCAATATCCAGCAGCAAGGCGCGCGCAGCGTACCCCAAGGCGCGATAGCTGGGGCTGTCAATCACCACATGCGGCAAGGCCACGTAGCGATCCCCGTCTCGCTTGTCCTTACTGCGCTTGTAGCTCTTGCTCACGGCCTGCCCTTGTGCGTTTGGCTAAGTACTCGCGCGCCGCGTCCAGGCTGTCCAGAGGCTTCCACAGCCCATAGCGGGTGGCGTAATAAGGCGTCTGGCCGATCACCTCCGGGTCACCTTTAATCAGCTCTACGCCGATCAAGGCGAATTGCGCAGCGAGCGTTGCATAGGCTTTGCGCTCACGTTGCCCGGTTGGCAAGTCGAGGTCGTTGTGTACAGCGTCAGGCGCGCTCATTCCATGCCCTCCCGCGTGTACAAGCCCACACAATGCCTCACCCCGGCCTCTGTCAGCACGGTCTGCCTGTGCGTCAGGATTCGGTGGCCAGCCTTGCGTAGTTGCAATATGCGTGCGGGGCAGTGGTAAACGTCCAGGTAGCGCATGGCCTCAAACGTCGTGATGGGAAACCGCGCCAGGGCCTCCAGCAGCCGCGCACATTGCGTATCGGCACTGGTGCCCTTAAACTCTGCCCTGATAGCTTCTAGGGCCGCTTTCTTTTCGGGGGAGGTGGCCTTATTTTTTTGCATGGCTTGGCCCCTTACTTCGCTGCCTGCGCTTTGAGAAAAGCGTCTATGGCGTTGATGTCGAACAGGGTCACTTTCTCCCCGGCCTTCAAAGGCTGCGGGAAGCCATGGCGGGATTTAGTCCACTGCCACAGCGTTGACCGGGCTATCTGAAAATGCGCGCAGGCGGCTTTAGCGCGTGCGTAGTGGGGCTTTTGGTCGGTGCCTTGAACCGGGTTGTTGCTGACCATTGATTAACTCCAACTGTGTCCAGCGCCGTGGTGGCTGGCATGGAGTCGATCATCTTGGTCTAGGTTGTAAAAGTCATTACCCGGCTGCTGGCTACCCGGCCCGGCTGCCAGCAGTCGGGGTGTCAGATAACCAAATTTCGCGAATTGTTTTTTCAGTCACTCGGACTGAATATTCGTTTGCAACCCGCCTAGCGAAGTCGCGAGAAAATGCAGACTTATTTCCGCCATAGCTTGATTTATGTGTCTTCCATTCGCCCTGGACAAACTGTTTGGCATTGAGGTGTGCTTCATATTTCTTTTTTCCGCCTGAGCTTGCAAAGCTCTGTCTACCGACTACCTGCACCCACTCGCCAAGCGCCTCCGTACGAGCATCAACGACATCACTGAACAGCCACATCGCGCTCAGCGTTTCGCCGTCTTTATCCAAGCTGTTCACCAATTTATCAAGCATGACTAAACCCCAGACCGAATAAGCAGTTCTGTTGTTGCCCAACGTAGCCTGAACGTCACCGCCGGAACAGGCTGAACCAACATCGCGCAATACTTGATCAAATTCCGCCTGAAGGTTGTCTTTGCCGCTGTCCACTGCACCATCAATAAATAGCTCAACGAATGTTGTTGCATAGACTTCGCCCAAATACGAAATGAACTTTTCAAATTCAATATTTGATGCATCGATCTGCTGATACGGTCGCCCACTCAACGTATTTTGAGTCAACGAATCCAAATAATCTGTCATACGGATTGGCTCACCTGTTTCTTGTCAACCGGGGGGTTGTTCAACCAAACTTCCCTAATGGTTTTTTCAGTAACATCAAGATCAAACTCGTGCTTTACGCGACGAACATAATGACGCGCGAATTCTGATTTGTTATTGCTGTAATCGCCCTTGTTTTTTTTCCATTCGTCGGCAACGAACTTCTTAGCGGCATGACTTTTTGAATGTCTTTTGCGTGCTGATTTGCTCGCCGCCTTGGATTTTTTATCTGCATCGCGAACGTACTCGAAGCATTCAAATAACTGCTCATGCAAGAAAAAGCATTCATCATGATCATTTGCGCCCCATCCAGTCTCGGCCATGCGGTGTAGCAGCACTAAACCAAAGGCAGCTAACATTGGTAGGTCGGGAGGCTCGTCCAGGAAATCACCAACGTTGTCGGCCTCGCTCATTTGCCGATATATCTGCTCGAATGCTTCTGTGGTTGTGAAACCTGAGTCCGCTAGCCTGCCCAAAAACGTATCACGATACATTTCA
Source organism: Polaromonas sp. (assembly GCF_049790275.1). GTDB lineage: Bacteria > Pseudomonadota > Gammaproteobacteria > Burkholderiales > Burkholderiaceae_C > Polaromonas. The sequence goes on along the minus strand of NZ_JBAQYR010000171.1, from coordinate 24,573 downwards.
AAATAGCCGCCCACAGAGCCCACTCCGTTCCTGGCGCCTGCTATTTTTTCGTAGTGGTCTCCAAGCAAAGGTGAATACGTTGGATTGTCAGATGTCAATTTGCCCCCCTATTAAGGAGCCAGCCCAGCCCGTCAGGGAAACGGGTTTTCGGGGATCAGCCCAAGACTGGCGAAACGGTTAGCTCAAGCTGCCTTGCGTTTGAATGTCAGCACCTGGCCTGTGGTGCAGTTCTCCAGATAGTCGCCCCAATGCTGCATCATCTTTGCGCGCTCCTTCAGATAGGTTGCATGGTTATAGGCCGCGCTCACCTGGTCGCGCTCCTGATGCGCTAGCTGCAGCTCGATATGAGCATGGTTAAAGCCCATCTCGTGCATGACGGTTGACGCAATGCCCCGGAAGCCGTGCCCGGTCATCCTGCCCTTGTAGCCCATGCGCTCCAACGCCTTCAAGATGGTGTTGTTGCTCATGGGCTTTTCATGGTCGCGCTCACCAGGGAACAACAAAGCCCCTTGTCCCGAAACCAATTGCAGCGTTCGCAGCACCGATACCGCCTGCGACGACAAAGGCACGATATGCGGGGTCTTCATCTTCATGCGCTCAGGCGGAATGTCCCAGCGCCCGGCCTCAAGATCAAACTCAGTCCAGCGCGCGCCGATCAATTCGGAAGTGCGTACAAACGTCAGCGCCATCAATTTCATGGCCAGCCGAGTGACTGGCGCGCCTTGGTAGGCTTCCATGTACCTGAGCAATTCAGGCAGCTCTTTTGCGTCTAGCCGTGCGTAGTTACCTGCCTTGCGTGATGCCAGTATGTCTGCAGGTTTGATGTCGGTCGCCGGGTTGCGCTGCGCCAGCCCATGCGCGATGGCGTAGCGGAAAACCTGTCCCGATGTCTGCAAAGCCCGTTTTGCAATGTCCAGAGCGCCCCGCCCCGCTATGGCCTTGACCATTGCCACCAACTCGGGGGCCTGAATGTCTGAAACTGGCCTTTTGCCGATGGCCGGGAACACATCGGCGTTCAAACGCTTATGCACGTCATCGGCATGGCGGGGGCTTTTGGCGCTACGCCATTGATCCCACCACAGCAGGGCCACGGTCTGAAATGAGTTTTCGGTTGCGGATTGTTTGGCCAGCTTGTCAGCCTTGCGCTTCGCCATCGGGTCGCTGCCGGCCGCCAGCAGCTTGCGCGCCGTGCCCATCGCTTCCCGTGCCTGTGCCAAAGACACATCCGGGTATGAGCCCAAGGCCATCACCTTTTCCTTGCCGTCCGCACGGTACTTCCAGCGCCACAACTTAGAGCCGCTTTCAGTGACCAGCAGGTACATGCCCTTGCCGTCGCTCAGTTTGGCCGGGCTGGGGCCGGGCTTGGCCTTCTTGATGGCGGTGTCTGTCAGGGGCATTGCAGGCTCCAAACGGCCTTTTTTGAGAATACCCCCAATGTTTTGAGCCGATACCCCCGAACATACCCCCAAATGTTACCGGCTTGCAATACCTCACATCGGACGGCAGCAAACAAAAAAGCCCCGTAAACACTGGTTTTGCGGGGCTTTCAGGGGTCTGTGTTGGACTACATCAAACCGGTTCTTGGCGGAGAGGGTGGGATTCGAACCCACGGTACCTTGCGGTACGCTTGATTTCGAGTCAAGTACATTCGACCACTCTGCCACCTCTCCAGGTGTTCTTTTTGAAATCCTAAGCAATTTTAGCATTGCTCGGACGGTCTGAAATTCTCGTATCTTTGCAACTCTTTGCAAGCCCTTGCAGCTTCCAAAGTTGCAAAAATCTCTTTAAATTCAAAGCTCTTTTTTTTCAACTGCGAAAGTGCGCTCTCTTTCGAGTCAGGTACATTCGGCCACTCTGCCACCTCTCCAGTGTGTCGAGCCGATATTCTAACAGCCCCACGGTCGCTCACTTTTGTGTAGCTCCCAGCCCCGGAGGGGCCGCTGCGCCTGCGGACTGGCAAAGCCAGATCCGCGGCCCCTGCTGGACTTGGCCTATTGAGGGTAGTTACTTTCCAGTGTGTGCAAGCACCGTGATGCCGCCCATGTAGCTGCGCAGCACTTCGGGCACGATGACGGAGCCGTCGGCCTGCTGGTAGTTCTCCAACACCGCCACCAGCGTGCGCCCCACCGCCAGGCCTGAGCCGTTGAGGGTGTGCACAAATTCGTTCTTGCCCTGGGCGTTCTTGAAGCGGGCCTGCAGGCGGCGGGCCTGGAAGGCTTCGCAGTTGGAGACGGAGCTGATTTCGCGGTAGGCGCTCTGGCCGGGCAGCCAGACTTCCAGGTCATAGGTCTTGGTGGCGCCGAAACCCATGTCACCGGTGCACAGCAGCATCACGCGGTAAGGCAGGCCCAGCTTTTGCAGAATGGCTTCGGCGTGGCCTGTCATGGCCTCCAGCGCGTCGTAGCTGTGGTCGGGGTGCACGATCTGCACCATCTCGACCTTGTCGAACTGGTGCTGGCGGATCATGCCGCGGGTGTCGCGGCCGTAGCTGCCGGCTTCTGAGCGGAAGCATGGCGTGTGGGCGGTCAACTTAATAGGCAAATCTTTCTGCGCAAGTACCACATCACGAACGGTATTTGTTAAGGTAACTTCAGACGTGGGGATCAGGTACCAACGCCCCGCCTTCTTGTCAAAAGGCGCATCCCCAGCAAACTGATCCATCACGCCGGCACTCGCGTCACGCGTGCCAAACGTGACCTCGAACAGGTCTTCCTCAAACTTGGGCAGTTGACCGGTACCGCGCAGGGAATCGCCGTTGACGATGTACGGCGTGTAGCACTCGGTGTAGCCGTGTTCGGCCGTCTGCACATCCAGCATGAACTGCGACAGGGCTCGGTGCAAGCGGGCCAGCTGGCCCTTCATGACGGTAAATCGCGAACCGGTCAACTTGGTGCCCAATTCAAAGTCCAGCCCCAGCGGCTGGCCCACGTCGACATGGTCCTTGACCTCGAAGGCAAAAGCTGGCGGCTCGCCACCCAGGCCTTCAACCGGCGTCCATTTGCGCACCTCGACATTGCCTTCCTCGCCCTTGCCCTGCGGCACACTTTCGTGCGGTAGGTTGGGCACGGCCAGCAGCATTCTTTCCATATCTACTTGAATTGCCTCAAGTTCAAACAACGAACTCTGCATTTCTAAGTTGATGGCATTAGGCTTTTCCTTCAATTGCGCAATCTGCGACTCGAAAAAATTCGCCTCATCGTCTGAATCAGTAGCGACAGCGCGATTCAACTCGGCAGTCAACCGTCCAATCTCCGGGCCTAAATTTTTCGAAAGTTGCTTGCGTTGTGCTTGTAACTCTTCAGTTCGTGTTTGAATAAACTTGCGCTGAAGCTCCAGCGCCTGGAAGGCTTCCACATTGAGGAAGACCTGCGGGCTCTTGCGCGCCTCCAGGCGGGCGATGGCCGAGGGCAGGTCTTTACGGAGCAGGTTGATGTCTAGCATGGGGTGATTGTATTTTGTACGGCGATGGACGGGCCACCGGAGCCGGCTCAGTTGAGGCTGGCCGGGTCGAGGTTGGCGCCGCAAATGATGAGGCAGACTTTTTCGTCGGCGCGCGGCACATAGGCACCGCTGTGCAGCGCGGCCAGCGGCAAGGCGGCGGCGGGTTCCACCGCCAGCTTGAGTTCTTTCCAGAGCCACAGTTGCGCGCTGCGGATGGCTTCGTCGCTGAGCAGCAGCGCATCGCGCACATGGGCTTGGGTGGCGGCCCAGGCCAGGCTGCCAATGCGTTTGGCGCCGAGCGAGTCGGCGGCGATGCCGCTGACGGCGACATCCACCGGCTGCCCGGCTTCACGCGCCCTGAACAGCGTAGGCGCCAATTCAGGCTCCAGCGCCACCACGCGCGAGCGCTGTTCGAACCAGCTGGCGATGCCGGCGATCAGGCCGCCGCCGCCCACACTGACCAGCACGACGTCGGGCAGGCCGGCCTGCTGCTCGATCTCCAGCGCCAGGGTGCCGGCGCCGGCCACCACTTCGGGCTGGTCGTAGGCATGGGTCAGCAGCGCGCCGGTTTGCTGCTGGCGCAGCAGGCAGGCCTGCAGGGCTTCCGAATAGGCGGCACCGGTCACCACCACTTGCGCGCCCAGCGCGGCGATTTTGGCGCGTTTGGCCGGGCTGGATACCTCGGGCACAAACACCTCGCAATGCACATCCAGCTCCCGAGCCGCGGCTGCGGTGGCAATGCCGGCGTTGCCGCCCGACGCCACAATCACGCCGCTGACAGGAATGGTGTTGGAAAGCAGGCGGTTGAGCATGCCGCGCGCCTTGAAGCTGCCGCCGGTCTGCAGGTGCTCCAGCTTGAGCCAGACTTCGGCGCAGTCCACACCCAGCGCCTTGCCGGGCAGTTTCCACACCGGAGTTTGATGAATAAAGTGGCTGTAGCCCTTTTGGAACGTGCGCTGACAGCTCTCTATTTGATAGCGGTCTGTCATCTTCAAGGCTCGGCGTGCAGGTCGCTGTCAATGGCGTCCAGCGCGGGGCCGTGCAGCTTGAGCCCCTTGGGCAGCGGGAACTTGATGGTTTCTTCGATGCCCGTCATCTTGCGCACCGACACGGCGCCCAGTACCTTGATGCGGTCTATCACCTGTTTGACCAGGATTTCAGGAGCAGATGCACCGGCAGTCAGGCCAACACGGCTTTTGCCCTCGAACCATTCGGGCTGGAGCTCGGTGGCGTCATCCACCATGTAGGCCTCGGTGCCGAGCTTGGCGGCGAGCTCGCGCAGGCGATTGCTGTTGGAGCTGGTCGGGCTGCCGACCACGATCAGGATGTCAACCTGCGGGCTCATGATCTTGACGGCGTCCTGGCGGTTTTGCGTGGCGTAGCAGATGTCCTGCTGCTTGGGCTCGCGCACCTGCGGAAAACGCGCCTTCACGGCGGCGCTGATCTCGGCGGCGTCATCCACGCTGAGTGTGGTCTGCGTCACCACCGCGAGTTTTTCCGTTTGCGCCGGCTGGATGCGCGCCACGTCTTCCACGTCTTCCACCAGGTGGATGCCGCTGTCGAGCTGGCCCATGGTGCCTTCGACCTCGGGGTGGCCCTTGTGGCCGATCATGATGAATTCGTAGCCTTCCTTGTTCAACTTGGCCACCTCCACATGCACCTTGGTCACCAGCGGGCAGGTGGCGTCAAAAATGCGGAAACCGCGCCGCTCGGCCTCGCGTTCGGTGGCCTTGCTGACACCGTGCGCGCTGAACACCAGCGTGGCGCCCGGGGGCACGTCGTCCAGGTCTTCAATGAAGATAGCGCCCTTGCCCTTGAGCTCGTTCACGACATAAGTGTTGTGCACGATCTCATGGCGCACATAAATGGGTGCGCCGAACTTGCCGATGGCACGCTCGACGATTTCAATCGCGCGGTCCACACCGGCGCAAAAGCCGCGCGGCTCGGCGAGGATGATTTCCTGAGGCAAGGTTTTACCGGCAGTCATAAAACGCCAATCACATGAACCTCAAACACCACCGGCTGGCCGGCCAGCGGGTGGTTGAAGTCAAACTGCACCGCGTCTCCCGCTTCCTTGACCTGTTGCACTGCGCCGGCGTACTGGCCCATGCCGTCGGGCGTCGGGAACTGCACCACATCACCCACCTTGTATGTTTCGTTCGGGTCGCCCAGCTCGTTGAGCAGCTTGCGCGCCACCCACTGCAGCAGCTCGGGGTTGCGCTCGCCGAAGGCCTCGCCGGCAGCCAGCTCGAAACTGGTGCGCGTGCCTTCCGGCAGACCCAGCAGGCGCTGCTCGATGGCGGGCGACAGCTCGCCGGTGCCCAGGCTCAGGGTAGCCGGCTTGCCGTTGAAGGTGTTGATGATGTCGGCGCCGCCAGGGCCTGCCATGCGGTAGTGCAGGGTCAGGAAAGAACCGGGCTGGACGAGTGTTGGGGCGGGAGTTTCCACGGTGGACATAAGGCTTTCGGGGTCGGCCCGGGAGGCCGCCAACTGTTTGTAAACTGCCCCTATTGTAGAAAGTGCGGCCCGGGCAGAAGCAGTCGGGCCGATTTACCCCTGATACTGCTCCCGTGATGGTGTTTTTGCCTGCCCTCCCTTTTCCCTAGCCCCACCTGGCCCCATCCATGCTTCTCAAAGACCTGCCCGAGGACGCCCGCCCCCGCGAAAAGCTGCTGGCCCGCGGCCCGGGCGCGCTGGGCGACGCCGAATTGCTGGCCCTGCTGCTGCGCACCGGCCTGCCCGGAAAAAATGCGCTGCAGATGGGCCAGGAGCTGCTGGACACCTTCGGCGGCGTGGCCGGGCTGCTGCACACCACGGCCGAAGACCTCCTGCGCATCAAGGGGCTGGGCGGGCCGGCCAAACGCGCCCAACTGGTCGCCGTGCTGGAGCTCGCCCGCCGCGCGCTGGCGCAGCAGCTGCAGGCCAAGCCGCTGTTCAGCACGCCGCAGGCCGTGCGTGATTATCTGCAGCTGCAGCTGGGCAGCCGTCCGCATGAAATTTTTGCCGTGCTGTTTCTCGACAGCCAACACCGCCTGATCATTCTGGAAGAGCTGTTTCGCGGCACGCTGACGCAAACCAGCGTCTACCCGCGCGAGGTGGTGGTACGCGCGCTGGCGCTGCACGCCGGCAGCGTGGTGCTGGCGCACAACCACCCGAGCGGCGAAGCCCGGCCTTCGCGTGCAGACGAGGCGCTGACGCAGACGCTGAAAGCCGCGCTGGCGCTGGTGGATGTGCGGGTGCTGGACCATTTCATCGTGACCAGCACGCAGGCGGTTTCCATGGCTGAACTGGGCCTGCTCTGATGGCTGCCAGACCGCCCGCCATCAAGGACCTGAAGGGCCTGAAAGCCGTCAAGCTCGAGATAGAAACCCGAGCCCGGCAGGAAGCCGAACTCAAGGCAGCGCGCGCGGCCGCTGCGGCCAAAGTAAAGGCCGAAAAAGAACTGTTCTCGCGCGCCATCGGCCCGGTCAAGGCGCTGCCGGCCAGACACCTGCCCGGCCACCGGGCGCAGCTGGCACTGGCCCAGCCCGCGCCGATTCCGGTGCAGCAGCAGCGCGACGAACTGGCGGTGATGCGCGAGGCGATCTCCGACGAGTTTGACGTGGACACGCTGCTCGACACCGACGAAGCGCTGAGCTTTCGCCGGCCCGGCATGGGGCCGGACGTGGTGCGCAAACTGCGCCGCGGCGGCTGGAGCATCCAGCGCCAGATCGACCTGCACGGCCTGCGCCGCGAGGACGCTCGTGACGCGCTGTCAGTGTTCATTCGCGACGCCCACAAGGCCGGCCTGCGCTGCGTGCGTGTGGTGCACGGCAAGGGCCTGGGCTCGCCGGGCAAGACGCCGGTGCTCAAGGGCCGGGTGCAAAGCTGGCTGATCCAGAAAGCCGAGGTGATTGCCTTTGTGCAGGCACGGCCGGCCGAGGGCGGTGCGGGCGCGCTGGTGGTGTTGCTGGCGCAGAGCTGAGACGCCCGATCCGCTATTGATTCAGTAGCTGCTTGCGCCCGCCGAATAAGGGCTACGGGCCTTTTTCTTATATGAAATCAGCCAGAAACCGGCTTGAGGGTCTCTCGTCTGCAGAACTTATAAGGAAAAAGAGCCCGGAGCCCATACAGGATGGGCGCAAGCAGCTCCCGAATTAATAGCATCACACGAACAGAACACTAGGCCGGCGAATTCCTCATCCAGTCCGCGGTCTGGAAAAACGAGGCCTGTAGCCGGGCGCGCAATTCTTCATCTACACCGGTTTCGCCCATGGCCTGGTCCATGCAGGCCAGCCACTGGTCGCGCTCGAGGATGCCGATGACAAACGGCATGTGGCGCATGCGCAGTTTCGGGTGGCCAAACCGTTCGGTGTAGTGCTGCGGCCCGCCCAGCCAGCCGCACAGGAACCAGAACAGGTGCTGCCGCGCCTTGACCAGATGGCTGCCGTGCGCCGCACGCAGCGCCGCGTAGCCGGGTTCCAGATCCATCAGGTCGTAGAAACGGTCAACCAGCGCCTTCACGCGCTCCTCGCCACCTATCCAGGCAAAGGGTGTGTCGAACGGCGGCGTGCCTGGTGGTTTTTCTTCGATCTGCATGTTCATTGGGCCTTGCGCAGGGTTTCGACCACCGGTGTATTGAGCACCGAGCGCAAACCCCACCAGCCCGCTGCCATCGCCAGCACGGCGCCAGCCAGGCTGCCGAGCAGCGGCACGGTCCAGGAGCCGGTCCAGCTGAAGTTGAAAACAAACCTGGCCAGGGCCCAGCCGACGGCCAGCGCAACGATGGAGGCCAGGAAACCGGCGAGCAAGCCGACACCGGCGAGTTCGGCGCGCTGCACCTGGCGCAGCAGCGAGGCGCGCGCGCCGACGGCGCGCATGATGGCAAATTCTTTCGCACGCTCTTCGCGCGTGGCGGTGATGGCGGCAAACAACACCACCAGCCCGGCTGCCAGCGTGAAGCCGAACAGGTATTCGACGGCACGTATCACCTGGTCCAGCACACGCTGCACCTGGGCAATGGTGCTGCTCATGTCGACGTTGGTGATGTTGGGGAAGGCCCTGACCAGTTCGTTGTCGAAGCTGCGCGGCCTCTCGCCATTGACTGCGGCCTTTCGGTCGGGCGCGCGGAAAGCGCTGATGTACGACACCGGCACGTCTGTCATGGTGGCCACCGGGTACATCACAAAAAAGTTGACGCGCATCGAACCCCAGTCCACCTTGCGCAGGCTGGTGATCTTTGCCTCGCTGAGCTGGCCGCCGATGTCAAAACGCAGGCTGTCGCCGAGCTTGAGGCCCAGGGTGCTGGCCAGTCCGTCTTCCACACTGATGGCGCCCGCCTCGTCGGGTGTCCAGCGGCCGGCGACAATCTGGTTGTGCGAAGGCTGCTGCGCCACATGGGACAGGTTGAACTCGCGGTCCACCAGCCGCTTGGCGCGGTCGTCCACGTAGTCATCGGGCGCGACAGCCTTGCCGTTGACGGCCACCAGGCGGCCGCGAATCATGGGGTACCAGTCGAACTTTGTCACGCCGCCGTCGCGCAGCGCCTTCTGGAAAGCGTCGCCCTGCTCTGGCTGCACATTGATGACGAAGCGATTCGGCGCATCGGACGGCGTGGCCCGGCGCCAGCTGCTGATCAAATCGGTGCGCAGCAGCACCAGCAGCATCAGCGCGAGCAAACCCACGGCCAGCGCACTGACCTGCACCACCGCATAAACCGGGCGAGCCGACAGTTGACGCGTGGCCAGCACCAGCCAGCGCGGCGCCGTGGCTTCGTTGACGCTGGCGCGCAGCAGCTTGACGGCCGCGAAACTGGCCACGGCAAACACGGCCACTGCACCGGCAAAACCACCCACCGCAATCAGGCCGAGCTGGATATCGCTGCTGGCCGCCACCAGCAGTGCCGCAAAGCCAAGCACGCCGACCAGCAACACCGCGAGCGAGGCGGGCCGCAGGTTGCCAACATCGCGGCGAATCACGCGCAGCGGCGGCACCTGCGCCAGCTGCAGCACCGGCGGCAGGCCAAAAGCCAGCAGCAGGGTCAGCCCCATGCCCATGCCAAACAGCACCGGCCAGAAGCTGGCGGCGGGCAGCATGGTTTCAACCAGGCCGGCGAGCAGCAGCACAAAGCCATAGTGCACCGCATAACCAATCACGACGCCCAGCGCGCTGGCGGCCATGCCGGCCAGCACAAACTCGAAGGTGTAGGCCAGGGCAATCGTGCGCTGCGGCTGGCCCAGCACGCGCAGCATGGCGCAGTCGTCCAGGTGTTTGGCGGCAAAACCGCGCGCGACGATGGCCACGGCCACGGCGCTGAGCAGGGCCGCCAGCAGGGCCACGAGGTTGAGGAATTTTTCGGCACGGTCCAGCGTCTGGCGCATCTCGGGGCTGCCGCTTTCCAGCGACTCGAGCCGCACGCCGCGCAGCTCGGACTTCTTGATCTCCTGGCTGGCCCACTGCACATAGGTTTTCACCGCCGCGTCGTTGCCGGCCACGGCAAAGCGGTAGTTGGTGCGGCTGGCAGGCTGGATCAGGTTGGTCGCGGCGAGGTCGGCGCTGTTGACCATCACGCGCGGAGAAAAGTTGATGAAGCCCGCGCCGCGGTCGGGCTCCTGGACGATCACACGCGTCAGCTTGAAGCTCGCATCCCCCATCAGCAGGGTCTGGCCCACCTTCAGGCCCAGCGCATCGAGCAGCGACGCGTCGGCCCAGGCCGTGCCGGGCGCCGGGATCTCCCGCGTGGCTGCGCCGGCACCTTCGACGCTGTCGGCCACCGTCATGTTGCCGCGCAGCGGATAGCCGTTCGGTACCGCCTTGAAAGCCACGAGCTTGCTGGCGCCGCCGTCGGCTTCCAGCGCGCGGCCCATGGTTGGAAAGGTCACGGTGGAAACGGCCTGCAGCCCCAGGCTGCGCGCCCTGGCGATAAAAACCTCGGGCGTCACGCCGTCGCTGCGAAGGACGGCGTCACCGCCCAGCAGTTGCCGCGCATCGCGCTGCAGGCCGCCCTTGAGCCGGTCTGCGAAAAAGCCGACGGCCGTCAGGGCGGCAACGGCCAGCGTCACTGCCACGATCAGCAAACGAAGCTCGCCGGCGCGCAGGTCGCGCAGCAGGGTGCGCCAGCCGAGTTTGAGAAAAAGTGGGTTCATGGATTGGAACTTGCCTGTGAGCGCTTGACCTTACCGCAAAGCCTCAGCCCCTGGCTCAGGGCCGGGTTTTGGCGGCAGGGTCGGACAAAGCACCCAACCGCTTTTCCAGCGTTCGCAGCACCGGGCCGATGTTGGCGCCCACTCTGATCTGCGGATTGGAGAAACCGTCGTCCTTGCCTGCGTCGACCTCGCGCTGCTGGATCACAGGAACGGCACGGGCAAAGGCCTGCTCGAAGGAATGGGTGTTTCGCAGCTGCTCGTCAAACATGGCGCGGCCGAAAAAGGTCAGTTCGGACAACTGGCCGCAGCCGTAGGACGTGTGTGTGGCGTCCGCCGCCGTCATGACCAGGGTGTTGTCGTTGGCCAGGGCATCGATCCAGCCGCCCGAGTAACAGGCCGAGACGGCAATCACGCGATTGCGGATGCCTGCCTTGTCGAGGGCTTCGCGCAGCTCGGCCGGGCTCAGGGGCGCCACCTCCAGCGGCCAGTGCGAAGCGGCGAGCTTGAAGTCACTGGCACCGTGCGAGGTCAGGTAGACCACCAGCACATCGTGGTCCCTGTCCATGCGCCCGGCCAGCGCCTCGATGGCACGCTGCAGATTGAGCGTGGTGGCCCAGGGATGGGTTTGCGCCGTGCCGGCATGGTTAAGCAGGTGGAGCACGCGACCGCCCGCATCGAACCGGTCGGCCAGCACGCCGCTGACCAGGGTGCTCTCGCGCAGGAAAACGTCTTCCGCCGCATAGGGCGCGAACACCAGGCCATACACATCGACCACGCCGGGGCGCTGCGGCGCAATGGCCGCCACGGTGCGCCGCCACAACGCCTGCTGGTCTTCCAGGGTTTGCTGGCTCAGGCGCAACCTGGCCTTGCTGCTCTCGGCACCGGCACTGCGCGCATAGTCCTTCTCCCAGGCGCGGGCCTCGAATTGCCAGGTGGTCAATCCCGTGCATGCGAGCAGTGCCAGCGCAAAAACCGCTGCGCGCCCGGTCCAGCCTGCAAAACGCACCACAAGGAAGAAACTGACGCCCAGCGACCAGGCGGTGAAAACGGCATAGATCGCCCAGTGAAGCCAAGGCCAGGACAGCACCCTGCCCTGGACCCAGCCGTGAACCATGGCCGCCATCAGCCCTTCGTACACAAGGGTGTTCGGCAGGGAAGCCACCAGCCACAACATCAGGCAGGCGGTCACGCTGCCGCGAGATATGCCGGCCGGGTTTTCCTGCGCGGGAAAGGCCCACCAGGCGAGTCCTGCAAACACAGGCAAGGTCCACCAGCCCGACAACCAGGCCTGCAAATCGAAAATTGCCGGGCCCACAACCTCGACACGCTGCGCGCCGGCATCAACGGCTAACACGATCAGGGCAATAACCAGCAACTGCCAGGGTTCAGGCAAGCGTCCGGCCACCCGGGGTGGCAGAAAAAAGGCAGCACGCAGGCCTTCCACCAGCCAACGGCCGGTTGGCAGAAAAGTCGCCGACGTGGACCGCTCCCCCAAAGACAGCAGGGACTCGGGAATACCGGGCAAAGTGGGTTGGGCTTGGGACTCGTGCATGGCGGCATCATGCCACGCGAGGTTCAGGCGTCTGTGGCGGCTGCGCGTGGTTTGGGGCCTGCCAGTTCAGGCTCCAGATGGAGCCGCTGCGGATTGGCATAACAGACAAAACGTTTATTGGTCGCGCGGCCTATCGCGCACAGTCCGACTGCCTGCGCCACCTGGTGGCCCATCTGCGTAATGCCGCTGCGTGAAACGACGATCGGCACGCCCATCTGCGCCGACTTGATGACCATTTCGCTGGTCAGGCGGCCCGTCGTATAGAACACCAGACCTTCGGCCCCTTCTTTTCCAGCCAGGGCCGCGGATCCGGCTTCGCCGGTCCGCAGGCGCAGCGCCCCCTCGGGGGGCAGCGAACCACACGCAGTGGGGAGCGTGGGGGCCATATTGATCCACATCCAGCCGGCGATGGTGTCAATCGCGTTGTGGCGGCCGACGTCTTCGACAAAGAGCAGCATGTCACTCTCTTCATCTTCATACCCGGCACGAAAGAGCGCGCAGGCATGCACCGAGCCCGCAGACTTGTAAGTGGTTTCCTTGATCCGGATGGTATTGACCAGACCGTAGAGCTGGCGCTGCGTGATGTGCGCATCGGGCGGGAGCACGATCTGGTCCACTTCGTCCATCAGACCACCGAACACGCTGCCTTGTCCGCAACCGGTCGTCACGACCTTATGAGCAGTTTTTTCCTCGATGTTTTCGATGCCGTTGCGCGTCTTGACCGCCGCGGCACCCACATCCCAGTCCACCGTGATGGACTCGATATCGCTCACCTCCCTGACCAGGCGCTGGTTACGCAGGTAGCCGAGCACCAGTAACTCCGGGTGAGCACCCAGCGTCATCAGGGTGACCAGTTCGCGCTTGTCCACATAAACCGTCAGCGCGCGTTCAGCGGGAATGGAGACTTTCTGCTGTTCGCCATATTCGTTGACGGCATCGATCTCGCAGGTCAATGGGGCCTGGGCGAGCGTCAGGCGGGGCAAAGGCAGGGAGGGTGGCGAGGACATGCAGCAAGGCTACAACAAAAAAGCCGGCTCCTCGCGGGGCCGGCTTTCAGGTGGAACCCGGGATCAGGGTTTCTTGGCAGGATTGACCACAGCGTCAGGCTGCCTGGTGCTGGGCGGGCTGGTTGCAGTGGCCGACGGCGAATGTGCGCCGGCGGCCTCGATGGGCTTGGCTGACGGCGGGACATAGGCGAACGGTCCCGGCTCTACGCAGGCAGGCGCTGCTGCTGGCTTGGTTTCTTTTCCCGCAGCCTTGGCTGTTTTGTAGTAACTGGCAGCCACCCTGTCTTGCGCCTTGCACAGCTGGTAGCCCTCGACTTTGCCGGTCCATGCAGCCTTGGCAGCCGCCTCCGCAGCCTTCGCTTTGGCTTCGTCACTCAGTGCGGGGAGTTTAGCCAGCGTCACCGATGATGCCGCCACCAGCAAGCCCGCGAATAAAAGTTTCTTCATACGAAAGCTCCTCGTTATGCCTGTACGGTCTGGCTGGGCGGCGCAGACTCACTGCGTTGGGCAGGAATTTTTCCGGCTTTCACGTCGTCATACCAGTATTCGTGGTGTTCCTTCGCCCAAGTTTCATCCACATAGCCGGTTTTCATGCCGTCGTAGGCGCCTTGCATGCCGATGGTGCCCAGGTAGATGTGGCCGATGAACAACGCCATCATGAGCACAGTAGCCACGGCATGCACCATGTGCGCCACCTGCATGGTGTCGCGCACATAAAGCAGTCCGGGCACCAGTTTGTCGAGCACCAGTCCCGAACCCACCACGATCAGCCCCAGCAAGAACACGCCGCCCCAGAACAAAAGTTTTTCGCCCGCATTGAAACGGTGCGATGGCACTTCCTTGCCAGACAGCAGGCCACCGCCCTTGAGCAGCCAGCCGATGTCGCCGCGGCTGGGCAGGTTGTCGCGGACAAAAGTGAAAAACACGATCACCAGGGACACCGCAAACAGTGGCCCGGCGAAGTTGTGCATGGTCTTGAGTACATAAGTCAACCAGCCGAACAGAGTGGCGCCCATGATCGGCAGGAGAAAAAACTTGCCGAAGGCCATCACGATGCCGGAGATGGCCAGAATGCTGAACGCAATCGCGTTGGACCAGTGCGCCGAACGCTCGAAAGGTGTGAAACGCTCGATCTTGCGGCCGGTTTCTGCACCGTGCAGATTGATGCGCCCCTTGCCAAGGTAAAACAGCGCGATGGCACCGATCACGATCAGCAGCAAGGACCCGCCGTAAGGGATGAGCCAGTTGTCGCGCACCTGCCGCCAGGCTTCACCGGCGTTGGTCAGGCGGGAGCCGGGGTACTGCACAAAAGGCTGGATCAGGTTGCCGGCTTCGGGCGCTTCGCTTTTGGGCAGGCTGCTGTAACCCGTCACACCCGTGCCGACCTGGCGCCACATGGGGGCGTTGTTGCCGGGCTGTACCCTGGCGCGCTCGCCATTGGTCTGCTCGGCATATTTCGGATCAGCACTCGCCTCGGGCTTGACCTCGAAGATATTGGCGCTCTGGATACCGCCAGAAGGTGCTGCCGCTGCCGGGGCAGTTGCTGCAGGTGCGGGGGTTGTGGCCGGTGCTGCTGCAGGCTGTGCCAGAACAGCCGCAGACCAGCCAGAGGCCACGAAAAACAATGCCGCCAGAATTCGCGATGGGCGTTGCATGTGAACTCCCTTATTTCACGCGGTTGTATTCGTTCTGGCCGGCCTGTGCGCGGGTCTTGAGCTGCTGCTCCCAGGCGGTCTTGTCGCCGGCTTTCCAGCCCGGGGCGTTGTACGCGTTGCTGGTGCCCTCGAACGCCGGGGCGTCGCTTTTGACCCCAGCGGCAGTCTGCGGCTTTTCGCCGCAGGCGGCCAGCGCCATGGCGGTGACCGTGAGGAATACAAGACGCATCATGATTTGACTCCGTTGGCAGGGGGTTTGCCCGCCTGCTTGGACCCGTAAGCCGTACCCCAGCCCCACACTTCAGCGCCCTTGCCGCGCTGCACGACACGGTTGCGGAAAATGTCGGCAACCACATCGCCGTCGCCGGCCAGCAAGGCCTTGGTCGAGCACTGCTCGGCGCACGCCGGCAGCTTGCCCTCGGCCAGCCGGTTGCGGCCGTATTTTTCGAACTCGGCCTGGCTGCCGTTCGCCTCGGGTCCACCGGCACAGAAGGTGCACTTGTCCATCTTGCCGCGCACGCCGAACGTGCCCTGCGACGGGAACTGCGGTGCGCCGAAGGGGCAGGCGTAGGAGCAGTAGCCGCAGCCGATGCAGACGTCCTTGTCATGCAGCACCACGCCTTCTTCGGTGCGATAGAAGCAATTGACGGGGCAAACCGCCATGCAGGGCGCATCGCTGCAATGCATGCAGGCCACCGAGATCGATTTTTCGCCGGGCACCCCGTCATTGAGCGTGACCACACGGCGGCGGTTGACGCCCCACGGAACTTCGTTTTCGTTCTTGCAGGCCGTGACGCAACCGTTGCATTCGATGCAACGCTCGGCGTCACAGACAAATTTCATTCTTGCCATGGTGTTATGCCCTTTCCACGTTGCAGACTGTGGTTTTTGTTTCCTGCATCATCGTCACGCTGTCGTAACCGTAGGTCGTGGCCGTGTTGATGGCCTCGCCGCGCACCACCGGCGCCGCACCCTTGGGGTAATAGGCCAGCATGTCGGCGCCCTGCCAGCGTCCGGAAAAGTGGAAAGGCAGGAACACGGTGTCCGGCCCCACCCGTTCGGTGACCAGCGCCTGGACATTGATACGCGCCCCGGTCGGGGTGCTGACCCAGGCACGCTCGCCGTTGCGTATCCCTTTTTCCGCGGCAACCTTGGGGTTGATCTCGATGAACATCTCCTGCTGCAGCTCGGCCAGCCACGGGTTGGAGCGGGTTTCCTCGCCACCGCCCTCGTATTCCACCAGCCGCCCCGAGGTCATGATCAAGGGGTATTTCTCGTGCACCTTGTCGGCTATGTTTTTCTGCTGCACGGTTTTGTACAGCGTCGGCAGACGCCAGAAAGCCTTCTTGTCATCGTGTGTCGGGTATTTGGCCATGAGGTCGGGCCGGTTGCCGTACAGTGGCTCGCGATGCTGAGGAATCGCATCGGGAAAATTCCACACCAGGGCGCGCGCCTTGGCGTTGCCAAACGGGTGGCAGCCGTGATTTTTCATGGCGACCCGGATGATGCCGCCCGACGAGTCGGTCTTCCAGTTCTTGCCCTCGGCGGCTGCCTTTTCGGCATCGGTCAGTTCGTCCCACCAGCCGAGTTTTTTCACCAGCAAGTGGTCGAATTCGGGATAGCCGGTCTGGATGTCCGCTCCTTTGGAACAGGATCCGTCTTCTGCCAGCAGGTTTTTGCCCTCGCGTTCCACGCCGAAGTTGGCGCGGAAGTTGCCGCCGCCGTCCATGACATGTTTGGAGGTGTCGTACAGGTTGGGGGAGCCGGGGTGTTTCATTTCCGGCGTGCCATAACACGGCCACGGCAGGCCGAAATAGTCACCGGTGGTGTCGTAGCCGGTTTCCTTGTCCTTGCCGCCTTTGGATTTGAGCGTCTTGACATCGAACAAATGCATGTTGCGCATGTGCGCCTTCAGGCGCTCCGGGCTTTGCCCGGTGTAGCCGATGGTCCAGACGCATTTGTTGATCTCGCGCAGGATGTCTTCCGGCACGGGCTCGTCCATGCCCTTGACCTTCTGCATCTTGTAGTTCTTCGACAGCTCCTTGGCGAAGCCCAGTTTCTCGGCCAGCTGGTGCATGATCATGTGGTCGCTACGGCTTTCCCACAGCGGCTCGATGACTTTTTCACGCCACTGAAGGGAACGGTTGGAGGCCGTCACGGAGCCACTGGTCTCGAACTGGGTGGCCGCCGGCAGCAAGTACACCGCGCGGTTGGGGTTGAGGTCTTCGGCCTTGCCGGGCATGGCAGCCATGGCTGCCGTGGCGGAGGGATAGGGATCGATCACCACCAGCAGGTCCAGCTTGTCCATGGCGCGCTTCATCTCCAGGCCGCGGGTCTGGGAATTGGGCGCATGGCCCCAGAACACCACACCCCGTAGGTTGGCGTCCTGGTCGATGAATTCGTTTTTCTCCATCACACCGTCGATCCAGCGCGAGACGGTGATGCCGGGCTTGCCCATCATGGCGGGCGAAGCGTAGCGACCCTTGATCCAGTCGAAGTCCACGCCCCAGGTCTTGGCGAAGTGTTTCCACGAGCCTTCGAGCAGGCCGTAATAACCTGGCAGCGAATCAGGGTTGGGGCCAACGTCGGTGGCTCCCTGGACGTTGTCGTGGCCACGGAAAATATTCGTGCCACCGCCGGACACGCCAACGTTGCCAAGGGCCAGCTGCAGAATGCAGGAGGCGCGAACCATGGCGTTGCCTATGGTGTGCTGCGTCTGGCCCATGCACCAGACGATGGTGGACGGCCGGTTTTTGGCCATCATCTCGGCGGCCATGAGTACCCGGGCCTCCGGCACGCCGCAGGCTTCTTCCACCTTGTCCGGCGTCCACTTGGCCAGCACGTCTTCCTTGACCTTGTCCATGCCGTAGACCCGGTCGTTGATGTACTTGGTGTCTTCCCAGCCGTTCTTGAAGATGTGATACAGCATGCCGAACAGGAACGGGATGTCCGAGCCGGAGCGGATGCGGATGTATTCGTCGGCCTTGGCGGCCGTACGCGTGAATCGTGGATCGACCACGATCATCTTGCAGCCGGTTTCCTTGGCATGCAGCATGTGCAGCAGGCTCACCGGATGGGCTTCCGCGGCGTTCGATCCGATGTACAGGGCGACCTTGCTGTTCTGCATGTCGTTGTACGAGTTGGTCATGGCGCCGTAGCCCCAGGTGTTGGCCACACCGGCCACCGTGGTGGAGTGACAGATGCGCGCCTGGTGGTCGCAGTTGTTGCTGCCCCAGAAGCTCACGAACTTGCGCATCAGGTAGGCCTGCTCGTTGTTGTGCTTCGAAGATCCGACCCAGTACACCGAATCAGGGCCGCTGGCCTTGCGCAGCTCCATCATGCGGGCAGTGATCTCGTTGAGTGCCGTGTCCCAGCTGATGCGCTCGTACTTGCCGTTGACCAGCTTCATCGGATAACGCAGACGGTATTCGCCGTGGCCGTGTTCGCGCAGTGCAGCCCCCTTGGCGCAATGCGCCCCGAGATTGATGGGGGAGTCGAACACCGGCTCCTGGCGCACCCACACACCGTTTTCCACGACCGCATCGACCGCGCAGCCCACCGAGCAATGTGTACACACGGTGCGCTTGACTTCAATTTTTCCGCTGCCATCGCCTGCCGCCGGCGTGGCGGCCCTGGCTTTTTTAACCAGCGTCAGTTGCGTGGCGGCCAGTCCGACGCCGACACCGAGACCCGAACGCCGCAGGAAGGCACGGCGGTCCATGGTGGGCAAGGCATGGGACAGGCCACGCGAGAGGCTTTGTACAAAACGTGCGGATCCCGCGCGCTGCGCCGGGTCGCCATGAATACCTTGGATTTTTTTCGTGAGCAGCATGGAGCTCTCCGTAAGAAGGGAAACGGGGGAAATTCAGATGTCAGATGCGCGTGGTCTGGTAGTAGCGCTTGACGTGATCCGAGAGGCTATACCCGCCGCCTTTTTCAGGCGCCGGCTTGGGCTCCTGGACGGCTGCTTCGGGCGCTTGTACCCCTGGCAGGGCGACTGCCACGGCGGCAACAGCGCCGGTGGCGGCAGCGCCGAAAAAGAAACCCCGGCGCGAGGGTTTTGGCTGGCTATCCTGCATGGTGACCTCCAAGGATGCTTGCTATGAGTTATGAAGTAATTTGCATACTTACTGACTGGGTGTACTTTACGTCAGACCCGCGCACCCGACAATGACCGTGCAACACCAAATACAACGCCTAGGGGAAAACGATAGGGCATCATAGTTTTGACCTTGGTTGCACCAATCGGACCGAAGCAGGAGAAAGTGTCGCATTTTGAGAAACGGCGGGCAGGCAGCTCAGGCGAGCATGTCAAACCCCTGGGTTTCAACGCTGAGGAATGTGTGGGTGAAGCCCGCCACACAGCGGTAAAAATCAGCCTTCGGGTGGGTGCTGACCGCGTCGCACAGAATGCTCGCCCAGGGCTGGAGGTGACGCGCAAAAAACTCGCGCTGGCGTGTCAGGTTGGCCACCTCCACGTCGTCACCCGCAATCAGGTAACGCATGACTTCGAACAGGTAGGCGATGTGGTCCTCGGTTTCGGACATGGCTTCGTCGCGCGCCAGGCCCAGCGCATCCAGGTCCGTGCGCAGCGCCGCCAGCGGTTTTTCGTTGAGAAACCCGCTGAGGTAATGGGAGCCGAACAGGTAAACCTCGGGCTTGCCGATGCCGCCGAAGAGCATGTCGTATTCCGCCGCGATCTCCTCGTCAGACAGCTTGCGGGCCGCGCCGACAAGTTCGCTCCATGAAGCCTCCAGCAGCGCGCCTGCTGCCGGCGCCTCCGTCACGGCCACACGCAGGTTGCTGACCAGGCTGGCGGACGGCGGCGCATAAAACAGTGCGGCCAGCAGGCCATACACCTCGGCGCGTGCGGTTTCTTCGTCCAGCGCGGACGACACGAGTTGGGCTGGCTGGTTCATGGATTTAGCGGATGTCGGTGATCTTGATTTCGTTGTCGGCCGAGTAGATATCGATCACGCGGCAGTCGCTGCACATTTTCAGGCGTTCGGCCGCGGCGCCCTGGAACATCGCATGGCCGGCCAGCTTGCCGAGCATGGACTCGATGGCCTTCAGGGTGCCAAACGGTTTGCTGCAGCGTATGCACTGGTAAGGCTGGCTTTTATTGAGCACCCGGGCTTCCCTGCGCTGCGGCGTGAGCAGCAGACGCGGCTGCAGGGTGATGGCGTCCTCCGGACAGGTGATGGCGCACAGGCCGCACTGTACGCAGTTTTTTTCAATGAATTTGAGCTGGGGCCGTTCGGGGTTATCCTGCAGCGCACTGGCGGGACAGGCACTGACGCAACTCAGGCACAGGGTGCAGGCGTCCGTGTTGATGGCCAGCGTGCCCAACGGCGAACCGGCCGCCGGCAGGGCAATCGCCTCGGGCTTCGCAGGGGCTTGCGTCATCAGGCTGTCGAGTGCCAGCTCCAGGGTAGCGCGCTTGTCGGCCTGTACTGCAAAACCAGCCGCCTGCGCCACGCTTTGGGCCGCAGGCGCTTGCAACCATGCATCCAGCGCGGCCAGGTCACGCGCATCCTTCGCCTGGAAAATCCGGAAATGCTCGCCCTGATAACCCAGGCCGCTGAGAATGGCCTGCGCCACATCCATCTGCTCGCGCACGGCATCGCGGTACTGCGGCGCCTCCTCGTCCGTCATGAGCACCCAGACCTGCGAAGCACCATAGGCCATGGCCGACAGCCACAACTCCAGGCCCACCGAAACGGTGTGCGACAAGGCCAGGGGCAAAACCCGCGCCGGCACGCCGCGCGCGGCCGGATCGAGCCGCGCCAGGCGGCCCAGGTCACCCAGCAGGCGCGTTCCCGCCTCCTGACTGTGCAGCAGCAGGGCCGCCTGTTTGCCGCCGGCCCGGGTGTAGGTACCCAGCAAGGTCTTGATCTTCGTGCCCTGCTCTGCCGGACGCGGATAGGCATAGGTGAGTGCGCCGCTGGGGCAGACCGTGGTGCAGGCACCGCAGCCCACACAGAGATTGGGGTTGACAACAATTTGCTGCCGCTCGCGCTGGCTGCTGATCGCAGAGGCTGAACAGACGTCGATGCAGGCGGTGCAGCCGGTTTTTTCATTGCGGCTGTGGGCGCAGAGTTTTTGCTTGTAGTTGAAAAATTTTGGTTTTTCAAACTCGCCGACCAGAGACCGCAGGGTGATCAGGGTGCGGCTGTCCTGGCCGTCCCAGCGGAAGTAGCCCTGGGGCAAGGCATGCTGCGTGAAGGCCGGTGTAGCCCGCAAATCCAGCACCAGGTCAAACTTCTCGCTCAAGGCCTCGGACGCGCGGCTGAAATCAATGGCTCCGGCCACGCCGCAAGCCTTGACGCATGCCCGGTGCGATTTGCACAGGGCGTTGTCGATCTGGTAGTCGAAGCCGATCGCTCCTTCCGGACAGACGGACAGGCAGGCATTGCAGCGCGTGCACAGGTCCAGATCGATCGCATTGTTGCGTTCCCAATGCAGATCGAACGCCCCGAGCCAGCCGGTCAGGCGCTGGATCTGGCCGGCCAGTACCGGGTAGCGCCGCTCCTGCAGACCACCGTCGCGGCCCGTCCCCAGACTGAACAGCGTGACATCCAGTGCGTCCGACAGCAAGCCGGCGGCGCGTTCGGCCGCATCGAGCTCACCAATGATGAGCAGACGGCCCGTGCTTTTGTAGGTCACGGTGGCCACGGGCTCGGCGTCCGGCAAATGGGCGACCGCCAGCAGGGCCGCGATTTTGGGGCTGGCCTGGGCAGCGTCCCGGCTCCAGCCTCCGGTCTCGCGAATGTTGACAAACTTGATCACCGAGGTGGCTCCCTCGGTTTGTTGCGCCAGTTCCGCGAAAAGCCGTGTCTCCTGGGTGCAGGCAACCACCACGTCATCGCCGGACTGAACTGCTTTCTGGAAGGCGCCCGCCTCGCGCCGGCACAGCGCTGAATGCAGGGTCAGTTTTTCATCAAGCGTCGCGCCCAGCGTCTGGGGCTGGAGGGGCATCGTCTGGTTGCAGTCGCAAATCAGTGTGGGCATGGTTTTCGTGGCTGGCACCGGAGTCGGTCGGTAACTCGGGTTGGCTGGAAGGGTCAGGAGGACGGGCCGGATCGCTTATGCCCGGATTTTCATAGGACTGTGCCATGGTTTCATCCGTGGGGTTATTCGCACTTTCCCGCGGCGAAGAAACCGGCGCTGCCTGCTTGTCCTTGTCTTCATCGTCAAACAGATTGAGGAACCTGGCGCCCACCATTTGCCGGAGCATGGACTCGGGAATGGGATCGGGCTTCGAGTAGTCGTCAATATAGATGTCCAAGCCGTCCATCACATTGAAGTGCGGATCGGCAAACAACTTTTTCATGGCGGCGTTGCGCACTTCGGGCCCGACATCACCGGCCATGAAAGGCTTGAAGTCAGAGTCCTGGGTCAGCAGTTTCACATCCTCCAGCGTCAGGAGCTTTTTTTCAGGCTGCACAGCGGCATCGGCCGGCGAAGTTGCAGGCTCCGTCGGAGCCGGACCTGAAGACCGGGTCTCATTGCCCTTGGCCGCTGGTGGAACGACGGGCGCAACAGGCTCGTCAAGCGGCTTGCCCTGCAGGGCATCCGTCTTGCGCCGCGCCCACCGGCCCAGGAATCCGCGGGCTTCGTCGTCAGCCATGGCCGCCTCCGCCCCACTTCTTGTCGGTGCTCACCCGCGCGGGGTTGCCGAACCTGTCCTGCAGGGGCTTGAAGCTCTGCGGGCGCTGCCGGCGCTTGGCTTCGAGCACGTAATGCGCATCCACAAAAGCCTGCATCCACTCGACCACGTCACGCGGCGCCGCCACCTGTTCCACGGTTTCCTGCGCGTCCAGCCAGCGCCCGGCATCGTGGTAACTCAGCGTCACGGTCTGCGGCACCGCGACCGGTTCATCCGCCAGCGCAGTTTCTTCTTCCATGCGCCAGACCACCCAGAAGCAGGGCTGGGGAGTGGTGATGTTGAGGTAGTAGCCCTCGGCATCGTCGGTGAACAGCTCGACCCTGAAGCCCGGATGCAGCCAGCGCTCCTCCTGGTCATCCTTGAGGAGAAGACGCGGCTGCGTGCCAAAGCCTTCTTCATGCGGCACGATGTCGGCGAGCGACCAGCGCCACGGCTGCCAGCGGTTGTCGATGCGCTCGCGGCGCATGACAACCGCCACCGCTACACAAGGCCTGCGAACGACCGGGTCCGTCTCGGGTGATTGCAGCAGAAAGCCAGGGTGTGCCATGAATGGAGTCCGGTTCAGCCTAGAAACTGCAGTTGAACGCATTCGAGTGGGCCCTTGGCGGCGCGTCTGGCAAGACGTGACAACGCGGCAGGCTACTGCCTGCAAGGCGGAGCAACGCAGCCAGGCGCGCCGCCAAGGGCTCAATCGGGTGCGTAGCGCTGTCACCCCCATAGTGACGGTGTTCGTGCCTGAAGAAGTAAGTGTTCATGCGGCTTGCCCAGCGATTTCGAGCGGTCAACTGCGGTTTCTAGGCTCAAGTGTCTTTCGATATCGTGATGGTCGGGAACTTGGCGGAAAAATCTTTCGACTTGGCGGCAATCGTGATGGCCACCTGGCGCGCCACGGCCTTGTAGATGCCGGCGACTTCGCCGTCCGGGTCGGCCACCACGGTGGGCCGGCCGTTGTCGGCCTGCAGCCGAATCTGCATGTCCAGCGGCAAGGCGCCGAGGTAGCTCATGCCGTAGTCGGCCGCCATCTTCTTGCCGCCGTCTTCGCCGAAGATGTGCTCGGTGTGGCCGCATTTGCTGCACACATGGACTGCCA
Organism: Polaromonas sp.; assembly: GCF_049790275.1. GTDB lineage: Bacteria > Pseudomonadota > Gammaproteobacteria > Burkholderiales > Burkholderiaceae_C > Polaromonas. The sequence goes on along the minus strand of NZ_JBAQYR010000171.1, from coordinate 1,035 downwards.
TGTTTTCGACAATGCCGAGAATCGGCACGCCGACCTTCTCGAACATCTTGATGCCTTTTTTCGCGTCGAGCAGCGCGATGTCCTGCGGCGTGGTGACAATCACCGCGCCCGTCATGGGCACACGCTGTGACAGCGTGAGCTGGATGTCGCCGGTGCCGGGCGGCATGTCGACGATCAGGTAGTCCAGGTCTTTCCAGTTGGTCTGGCGCAGCAGTTGCTCCAGCGCCTGCGTGGCCATCGGGCCGCGCCAGATCATGGCTTCGTCCTGCGCGACCAGGAAACCGATGGACATGACCTGGATGCCGTAGTTTTCCATCGGCTCCATGTTCTTGCCGTCCACGCTTTCGGGGCGGCCCTCGATGCCCATCATCATGGGCTGGCTGGGGCCGTAGATGTCGGCATCGAGCAGGCCCACCTGCGCGCCTTCGGCGGCCAGGGCCAGGGCGAGGTTGACGGCGGTGGTGCTTTTGCCCACGCCGCCCTTGCCGGAGGCCACGGCCACGATATTTTTCACATTGGGCAGCAGTTGCACGCCGCGCTGCACGCTGTGGCTGGCGATCTTGAAACTCACATTGACCGACACGTTGGTCACGCCCGCCACGCCCTTGGCGGCGGCAATCAGCAGCTTGCGGATGCCGGCGAGCTGGCTTTTGGCCGGGTAGCCGAGCTCCACATCAAAGGACACGTCGCCGCCGGCAATCTGCAGGTTTTTAAGCGCCTTGGTGCTGACAAAATCCTTGCCGGTGTTGGGGTCAAGCACGCCTTGCAGGGCGTTCAGGATTGCCTGTTGTTCTACAGCCATCTGGGGAATCTCCGATTGAATCTGGGGTGGCGAGCCGGCCGCACCGACGCGCGCCGCGCGGCGGCGGGTTGGGCTGAAGTCTAAGCCAATGCCGGAGCGAGCGCAGGCAGGCCGGCGATGACCTGACAACCCGGCCATGACCGCGACTCAAGGTCCGCCCCAGCGGGTCGCGCCAAAAGCATCCAGGAAGCGGGCCAGGTCCTGCGCCGGCAGGCGGTCGACGCCTGCCGCCC
>NZ_JBAQYR010000170.1:0-20169 GCF_049790275.1 Polaromonas sp. | reverse complement strand
CCGCAGGCGCAGCGCCCCCTCGGGGGGCAGAGAGCGACACGCAGTGCGCGAACTTGGGGGCAGTATGATTCACCATGAGTTTTTTTGCCGTTTTGTTCGCCCTGATCATTGAACAGGCCCGGCCGCTGGCGCGCGGCAACCCGATCCATGCCACCTTGCGCCGCTGGGCGCGCTGGGCCATTCGCAGCCTGGATGCGGGCAAACCGCAGCATGGCTGGGTGGCATGGACTGTCGCCGTTGTGGTACCGGCGCTCATCACACTGGGAGTGCACTGGCTGCTCTGGAGCGTGAACGGCGTACTGGCCTTTCTGTGGAGTGTGGCCGTGCTTTACATCACACTCGGTTTTCGCCAGTTCAGCCACTATTTCACCGACATACGCGATGCGCTGGACGATGGCGACGAAGCGACGGCGCGCGAACTGCTGGCGCAGTGGCGCCAGGTTGATGCCAGCGAGCTGCCGCGCAGCGAAGTCGTTCGGCATGTGATCGAGTATTCGGTGCTGGCCGCGCACCGCCATGTGTTCGGCGTGCTGGCCTGGTTCTCTGTGCTGGCTGCGCTGGGCCTGGGGCCCGCCGGAGCGGTGTTGTACCGCATGGCCGAGTTTGTGTCCCGTTACTGGACCTACAAGAGAAAAGTAGTTGGCGAAGGCGCAAGCCCGGCATTGCAGCAGGCGGCTGTCCGAGCCTGGGCGGTGATCGACTATGTGCCGGCGCGCCTGACCTCGCTCGGTTTCGCGGTCGTCGGTAGCTTTGAGGATGCGATTGACGGCTGGCGCAACTACATGCAGCGCTCTCCGGTGGAGTCAGAAAACCGCAACGATGGCGTAATCCTCGCTGCGACCTCGGGGGCGGTCAACGTGCGTCTGGGCGGGGAGGTGCTGAAGGCTGCGGCTGCGTTTGCGCCCGATGCTTCCCAGGGCTTTCAGGCCAATGGCGACGATGCAGACGGTCCGGCGGCCACGGAAAGTACACCGGGGCGCGAACCCGAGGTGGCACATCTGCGCAGCATCGTGGGCCTGGTCTGGCGCTCCGTGGTGCTCTGGATGGTGTTGCTGGCCCTGTTGACGCTGGCGCGTCTGCTGGGTTGATGGAGCAGACACCTGCCCATGTCTGACGCGCCCTCGTTCTGGAGCCCGGCCCTGAAGGGGCTGGTACCTTACACACCGGGCGAGCAGCCGGCCATCGAGGGCCTGGTCAAGCTCAACACCAACGAAAATCCCTATCCGCCTTCGCCCCGGGTTGTCGCTGCCATCACCGCCGCGGCGCAAGACGGCTTGCAGTTGTACCCTGACCCGCAGGCCGTGGTTTTCAGGCAGGCGGTGGCAAGCTGGCACGGCCTGGATGCCGGCCAGGTGTTTGCAGGCAACGGGTCCGACGAAGTACTGGCGTATGCGTTTTTCGCCTTCTTCCGCCAGGACCGGCCCATCCTGATGCCTGACATCAGCTATAGCTTTTACAAGGTGTATTGCGCGCTTTATGGCATTGCTGCCGAGCTTGTTCCGCTGGACGCGGAAATGCGCATCGACGTGGCACAGTACGAGGCGCCTTGCGGCGGCGTGGTGATCGCCAATCCGAACGCACCTACCGGCACTGGCTTGCCGCTGGCAGACATTGAGAAATTGCTGCAGCAGCAAAGCCGCAGGGTGGTGCTGGTGGACGAAGCCTATGTGGACTTTGGCGGCGAAAGCGCCATCGGCCTGATCCAGCGTTACCCCAATCTGCTGGTGGTGCAGACCCTGTCCAAGTCGCGTTCACTGGCCGGGTTGCGTGTGGGATTTGCGGCCGGCCAGCGGCACCTGATCGAGGCGCTGGAGCTCGTGAAGGACAGCTTCAACTCCTATCCATTGGACCGCCTGGCGATGGCAGGCGCCGCGGCGGCCTACGGCGACAAGGCCTATTTCGAGGCAACGTGTGCGGCAGTGATCGCGAGCCGCGAGTTGCTGGCAAGCCAGTTGCAGGACCTCGGTTTTGAAGTTTTTCCTTCACAGGCGAACTTCCTGATGGTCAGGCATCCCGGCCATGACGCTGCAACGTTGGCAGCAGCCCTGCGCGAAAAGCGCGTCCTGGTGCGCCATTTCAGCTTGCCGCGCATCGAGCAGCATCTGCGTATCAGCATAGGCACCCCCGAGCAGTGTGCCGCACTGGTGGCCGCCTGCCATGCGCTGGTCCGGCGCTGACCCCTGTTCAGTAGCGCGGCGACTGCGACAGCTCGGCAAACAATTCGCTATATAAACGATAGCGGCTTGCGCTTATTCCACCTGGACCATTGGCCGATTTGACTTCGGAAATCACGCCGCAGCCGGGCTCATGCAGGTGCGTGCAGTTGTAGAACTTGCAATCCTGCGCATGGGCCTTGAGATCCGGCATATAGCTGGCCAGTCGCATGGGGTCGATATGGTGCAGGCCAAACTCCTGGAAGCCCGGCGAGTCGATCAGTGCGCTGGTGCGCTCCGCGTCTATCCAGTAGAGCGTGGTGCTGGTGGTCGTGTGTTTGCCGGAGTTTAGCGCCTGCGATATTTCGGCCGTTAGCACCTGCGCGTTCGGAACCAGCAGGTTGGTCAGGCTGCTCTTGCCGGCACCCGAAGGACCCAGCACCAGGGTTTTTTTGCCGCGCAGCAGCTCCTGCAACTGGGCCGTCTGGGACTCATTGGCAGCAGCGCTGGCGGCTTTCGGTTTGATCGCCAGCGGCAGCACCTGGTAGCCCATGGCCCGGTAAGGCGCCAGTTTGGTCCAGGCGCGACCAAAGGGTTCAGCCAGGTCGCTTTTGTTCAGCGCGATGATGGGTGTGATGCGTTCGGCTTCCGCAGCGATCAATGCGCGGGTCAGCTGGCTTTCAGAAAATTCGGGTTCGGCGGCAATCAGGATCAGCACCTGGTCGAGGTTGGCCGCAAAGGACTTGGTGCGCATCTCGTCCTGCCGGTAAAACAGGTTGCTGCGTTCCTCGACTTTTTCAACCGTGCCTTCGTCCTGTGAGGGCAGCCACTGGACGCGGTCGCCGACGACAGCCTGGCCCTTCTTGCCGCGCGGGTGGCAGATGATGCGCTCGCCGCCGGGTGTTTCCACCAGGCAATGCCGGCCAAAACCGGCAACCACCAGGCCGGGCAATGTCCCGGCGGAAGAAACAGTGGTCAAGCCAGCAGCGCGTCGACCTTCGACGCACAGAAGAAGTCGCTGACCGAAATTCCGTTCACATCGTGCGTGTTGAAGCGCACCGTGCATTTACCGTAGCTCAGCGCCAGGTCGGGGTGATGGTCTTCCGCATTGGCTATGAAGGCCACGGCATTGACGAAACCCATCGTTTCGTGAAAATTTTTGAAGCTGAAGGTTTTCTCCAGCGAGCCGTCGATCAGCCGCCAGCCCTGGGCCTGTTCCCCGTTGAGCTGGCTCAGCTGGGTGACGATCTCGGTGGCGCTCAGCGCGCGGCGGTTCTGGTGGATGGGGTTCATGTGGCGGTTCCGGTGGGCGCACCCATGCGGGCCAGCCGCTCGGAGGCCGGCGGGTGCGAATAGTAAAACTTCACGAACACCGGGTCGGGCGTGAGCGTGCTGGCATTGTCCTGATAAAGCTTGAGCAGGGCGCTTTGCAGGTCCTTGCCGTCAGTCTGCGCAATCGCATAGGCGTCGGCTTCGAACTCGTGCTTGCGCGACAGCTGGGCAAACAGGGGCGAGATGAAAAAGCTGAAAAGCGGCACCACCAGCAGGAACAGCAGCAGGGCCAGCGCATCGTTGCTACCCGTCATATTCGGTCGCACGCCCAGGCCGGTATAAAACCAGGCCTGGGTGGCCAGCCAGCCTAGCATCGCAAAGCTGAGTAGCGATAGTAAAAAACTGTAGAGCATGCTTTTGAGGATATGGCGGTGTTTGAAATGGCCTAGCTCATGCGCTAGCACGGCTTCCATTTCCGAAGAACTCAGCTTAGCCAGCAGAGTGTCAAAAAAAACTACGCGCTTGCTCACACCAAAGCCGGTAAAGAAAGCGTTGGAATGGGCGCTGCGTTTACTTCCATCCATCACGAACAAACCTTTGGCCGAGAAACCGCAGCGTTTCATTAGATCTGTGATCTTCTCTTTCAGCGACTCATCTTGTAAGGGTGTAAATTTATTAAAGATCGGCATGATGAAACTAGGTGCAATCCACATGACAAACAGCTGATAGCCTACGATGGCTAACCAAGCGTAAAGCCACCACAAGTTCCCCGTGCTGCCCATAAGCCAGAGCACCAGAGCCACAATCGGCAGACCGAGCAGAATGCCAACGAGTGTTGCCTTTACGAGGTCCGTTAGCCACAGCTTGAACGTCATCTTGTTGAAGCCAAAGCGCTCCTCGATACGGAAGGTGCTGTAAAGCGTGAAGGGCAAATCCAGCAGCCCGCTGATCAGGCCAAAGGCGGCCAGCAGCGCCAGCTGCGGCACCAGGCTGCCATACGCGGCCAGGCCTGAATTTCCCAGCGCCTGGTTCAGCGCATCGATGCCGCCCAGAAGTGTCCAGCCCACTAGCACAGCCGCGCCGAAAGCCAGTTCCAGCAGGCCGAAGCGGGCCTTGGTGATGGTGTAGTCGGCAGCTTTCTGGTGCGAGGCCAGCGAAATGATGCCGGCGAAAGCAGCAGGCACCTGGTCACGGTGCCGTGCCACATGGCGGATCTGCCGCGACGCCAAGTAGAACTTCGTGAGCAGCCCCAGCACCAGGGCGGCCGAGAACAGCAGGGTAAGGACGAGCGAATAGTCAGCCATGGGAGAAGTTTAGGCGATCAGCGAGAATCGCTGCATGCTTGCCCCTGAACCCCTACTGAAAAAAACCGATCTCAACCTGGCCTGGATAGATTGCGAAATGACCGGCCTGGACCCGGAAAAAGAGCGCCTGATCGAGATCGCCGTGATCGTCACCGGGCCTGAACTGACGCCGCGCATTGAAGGCCCGGTGCTGGTGATCCATCAATCCGATGAACTGCTGGGTCAGATGGACAACTGGAACAAGGGAACGCACGGGCGCAGCGGGCTGATCGACAAGGTCAAGGCCAGTACGCTGACGGAGGCGGACGCCGAGAAACAGCTGCTGGCCTTTCTGGCGCAGTACCTGCCCAAGGGCACCTCGCCCATGTGCGGCAACACCATCAGTCAGGACAGGCGCTTCCTGGTCAAGTACATGCCCAAACTCGAGGCATTTTTCCACTACCGCAATGTCGATGTCAGCACCTTCAAGGAGCTGGCCAAGCGCTGGCGGCCCGAGGTTTACAGCGCTTTCAAGAAGCAGCAAAGCCACACGGCGCTGGCTGATGTGAATGAATCCATCGACGAGCTGGAACATTACCGCACGCATTTCCTGAAGTGATTTTTACCTGTAGCCCTTGGTACACGGGCGCTGCCAGCTATTGAAAAGAGAGCGATTGGCGGCCTTTGGCAACCGGCCCGGGCAGGTTTGAGGGTCTTTCCTGTATACGGGACTGGTACAAACCCGTAAGCCATGGCATAATCATGGGCTTGATGGATGCACAGGGGTGCACCGCATTTGTACATCTACCTCACACTTTTGGGCTCTACCTAGCAGAGCCATCGCTTCAGGCACCGGTTTTTCCGGAAGTCGCCCGAACCGAAATATTCGTTTGATGGTTGATGTTTTATTAACCATGAACGAAGCCCTGCTGCTACGCGGCGGGTGATAGTTTCTTGCTCGCATGCCCACACCACAAGCGTGGCAGCGCGGACAAGTGTTTAGTGAGAAAAACATGACTGACTCTTTTGAGGCTCGCGGCGACTTTTTGGCCGAAGCAAACACCGATACCACCATGGCTGCGGATTTTTCCGAGGCACCTGTTGCAGAAACTTCCCTGGACGCCATCGCAGCGGAGCCCAACGGCTTCGTGAAACTGGGCCTGGCCAAGGAACTGCTGCAAGCTGTTGCCGACATGGGCTTCACCCAGCCCACCGCCGTGCAGATGGCCACCATCCCGAAAGCCATGCAGGCGCTGGATGCTGACGTCAAAGCCGACCCCAAGGCCAAATTCACCGACCTGCTGGTTTCCAGCCAGACCGGCAGCGGCAAGACCGCCGCTTTCCTGCTGCCCGTGCTGCACACCCTGCTCAAGCAGCAGGAAGAAGCCGAGCGCAACGAACGCGCTGAATTCGAACGCCTGAGCGCCGAAGCGGTTGCTCGCGGCGAGCCGCCGCTGAAAAAACCAAAGCGCAAGGACCCGACCAATGCGCGCAACTTCAAGGCCGCCACACCCGGCGCCCTGATTTTGTGCCCAACACGCGAACTGGCCCAGCAAGTTTGTGCCGACGCGATCGACCTGGTGCGCCATTGCCGCGGCTTGCGTATCGCCAACGTTGTTGGCGGCATTCCTTACCAGCTGCAAATTGCCAAACTGCAAAACGCCGACCTCGTGGTGGCCACGCCCGGCCGTTTGCTGGACCTGCAGCGCAGCATGCAGATCAAGCTCGACCAGGTGCAATTCCTCGTGGTCGACGAAGCCGACCGCATGCTGGACCTCGGCTTTGCCGACGACCTGACCGAAGTCAACCAGCTCACCATCGAGCGCAAGCAGACCATGATGTTCAGCGCCACCTTTGCGCCGCGCATCATGCAACTGGCCACGCGCGTGATGCGCCAGCCGCAGCGTGTCGAGATCGACTCGCCACACGAAAAACATGCGTCCATCACGCAGTCGCTGCTGTGGGCCGACAACATGACCCACAAGCGCAAGCTGCTGGACCACTGGCTGCGCGACACCACCATCAACCAGGCCATCGTGTTTGCCTGCACGCAGGTGGAATGTGACGGCCTGGCCAATGATCTGGTGCAGGAAGGCTTCAGCGCCGTGGCGCTGCATGGCGCCTTGGGCCAGGGCTTGCGCAACCGCCGCCTGATGGCTTTCCGCGACGGCCGCGTGCAGATCCTGGTGGCGACCGATGTGGCCGCCCGCGGTCTGGACGTTCCGACCATAACCCACGTGATCAACTACGGCCTGCCGATGAAAGCCGAAGACTATGTGCACCGCATCGGCCGCACCGGCCGTGCCGGCCGCGAAGGCCAGGCGATCACGATTGCCGAGTTCCGCGATCGTCGCAAGATTCAGGACATCGAGCACTACACCCAGCAAAACCTCAAGCCCAGCGTGATTGCCGGCCTGGAGCCGCAGCAACGCTTTGCACCTACCTCGGATCGCCCACGCGGCAATTTCGGCGGTGACCGCGGCGGCCGCAGCTTCGGCGGCGGTGGCGGCGGCCGTTTCGGCAACGACCGTGCGCCTTCTGGCGGTTTCGGTGGTGGTGGCGGCGGCGGTGGTTATGCCGGCAAGAAACCTGCTTTTGGCGCCGATCGCGGCGCTGACCGTGGTGGTTTTGGTGGCAACCGTGACGACCGCGGCGCGCCTTTCCAGGGCCGTCCTGCACCTCAAGGCAATAATTACGCGGACCGTTCTGGTTTCAATGATCGCAACGCGCGTCGTCCGGATGACCGTGGCTTCGGCAACAACAACGGTGGTTTTGCCCAGCGCGACGACCGTGGTGGCGAGCGCAGCTTCGGCGGCCGTTCGGAAGGTTTTGCAGCAGCGCCGCGCGGCGACTTTGCCGACCGCAAGCCCGCTTTTGCCAAACCGGCAGGCAAGGTGTTTGTTCCCCGTGACGCCCAGAAGCGTCCGGCACGTCCCGCACGCTGATTTGCTTCCTTCATGAAAAAGGCCCGCGTTGCGGGCCTTTTTTTATGGCCGCGCGGGACGGCCACGGACTCAACTCATGCCGTTGCGGCTGGCCAGTTCGACGAACAGCCCCGAGTGGTCAAGATCGCCGAGCCCATGTTCTGCGCCCTCGGCATACAGCTGCTCGAACAGCGCGGTGATCGGCGCTTCAAACCCGATCTCCTCTGCCGTGGCCAGTGCATTGCGCATGTCCTTAAGCTGGATGGCCAGCCTGGCGCGGGTGATGAAATCCCTGTCCACCATGCGCTGGCCATGTACCTGGAGGATGCGGCTGTCGGCAAATCCACCGGTGATGGCCTCCCTGACCTTGGCCATGTCGGCACCTCCCTTGGCTGCAAACAGCAGGGCCTCGGCCACGGCGCCTATCGTGATGCCGACAATCATCTGGTTGGCCAGCTTGGTGAGCTGGCCGGCACCGTGCGAGCCCACGTGGGTGGCGCGTCCGAAGACCTCAAACACAGGCAGGGCACGTTCAAAATCCGCCGGCTTGCCGCCCGCCATGATCACCAGGGTGCCGTTTTCGGCGCCACCCGTGCCGCCGGACACCGGCGCATCGAGATGCGCGATGGCCATGGCCCCCAAGCGTGCAGCATGGTCGCGTGCCTCGCGAGGCTTGATGGAAGCCATGTCGATGAACAGTGCACCCGGTTTCATCGCGCCGGCGACATCCTGCGCAAACAGCACCTCTTCCACCACGCTGCCGTTTTCCAGCATGCCGACCACGATGTCGGCCCCGGCCACTGCCGTGCCGGCTTGCGCATGAACGGTGGCACCGAAGGCTGACAGGGGTGCAGCCTTGCCCGGTGTGCGGTTCCACACCTGCGGCGCATGGCCCGCCTCGCCCAGGCGCCTGGCCATGGGAAGCCCCATGCTGCCGATGCCCAGGAATGCGATGCGGAGGTCGTGTGTGTTGCTGCTTGTGCTCATAGGTTGCCAGTGGAGGGTGCTTCCACCATCATGGGGCACACGGAAAAAAGAAGGCTGTCAGGCAGCTTTCTTCATGGCCGGCGAAAACATGCTTTCCATCTCGCTGCGTACCTTGTACGCGGGCGTGGACATGTCCATCGCCACGTCGGCCCAGCTCAGGCTTTGCCCCTTTTTCACGGCACGCACGACCTTGACGTTGTGCGCCAGGCCCAGAGGCAGGCCACCCGTCTTTACCGAAGTATCGGCCGGCAGCAGTTTGCCCCAGACGGTGTAGCCGCCTTCGCCGTCAAGCAGGTCGCCGGGTTTCAGATCGCGCTTGGCGGTAGCCACGACGTCGGCGTTCCAGCAGGAGGCCACACCGGTGGGTTCGCCGCGCAGCGCCACGCTGGCCACCGACACGCCGACCTCCAGGCCAATCAAATGCCAGCGTTTGTACAGCGTGAAGTAGCGCCCGCTTGGGTCGGTGTGCGCGTTGTACTCTTCAAAGCAATTCTTGATGTAGTCGGTCTCGGCCTCTACCGTGACCCAGACGCCCATGCGGATGTCGTAGGGAATCTTGCGTCCATTGGCTTCCAGGGAAGAGATGACTTCGACCATGCCCTTGCGCTCGAGCACGCCGCCTTCGCTGATGGGTCGCGTGACGTAGGGAATGTCTTCCACGCTGGCCGGCGGATACAACAGGCCGTTGCTGGGCACGGTCAGACCGGTCGCATTGGCCACGGCGGTGGACTCGATCGAGGGTTTGGAGCCGTCGAGGAAGCTGTTGAACATTTTCGGGTTGAGGCCGCCGCGTTCGGCCTGTTCGGGTGTGAGGCCGTAGTTTCCCCAGACAGTTTCGGGCGTGGATTCGCAAAAATGCGGCAGCCATTTGTGGCCGCGGCCGGCCGCCACCACCGGAAAGCCGCAGGTGCGCGCCCAGTCCACCAGGTCGCAGATCAGGGCCGGCTGGTCGCCGAAGGCCAGTGAATACACCACACCGGCTTCAGCGGCCTTGCGGGCGAGCAGCGGGCCGCAGAATGCGTCGGCTTCGACCGTGACATTGACCACGTGTTTGCCGTGCGCAAAAGCCAGCAGGCAGTGCTCGACCGCGGCGACCGGGTTGCCGGTGCACTCCACGATGATGTCGATCTGCGGATGGGTGATCACCGCGTTCCAGTCGTCGGTGATCCAGGTTGCTCCTGTTTTGATAGCTGTTTGCGCCGATTCTGCCTGGGCTAATGCCGGATTCCATCCTACACGGGCGAGGTTGGAGTGGGCTGCGGCGGGCGACAGGTCGGCAATCGCTATCAGGTGCACACCGGGCGTGCGTGGAATCTGCGCCAGGTACATGGAGCCGAACTTTCCGGCGCCTATCAGGCCTATCCGGACAGGATTGCCGTCTGCGGCGCGTTGCTGGAGTTTGGTGTGAAGATTCATGATGCTTTGGTTTCCAGGGATGGGTGAACTGGATGAGCTACCGGCTTTTCATGCATTGGTCGTAGAAGGCCTTTTCATCCTGGATAAAAGTGTTTCTTTCATCCGCGTCCGGGAGTGATTCGTAAAAGTAGCGGGTGTTGTCAGATCTGACCAGGCGCTTGTTCGACATTCGATAGGTATCCGCCGGCGCCCAGTTGATACTGGGCAGCTCCGCTGACCGTTCGCCGTCGCGCAGGCTGACGCCCCAGCTTTTTTGAATCCTTGCGCTGCCATTCGGCGAAACCGAACCCATGACATACCCCCCGAAAGAGCCGGCGTCACTCGCCCTCTTGCTCTCCCAGTGGCCACACAGGCGACCCTTGAAGGCGTAAAGCGTGATGGAATCAGTCTCAATCTCCTTCTCCTTCTCCTTGCAGTCGGCATTCAGGTTTCGGCGCAGGTCACATTCCATCTCAATCCACGACCAGGTGCCTTCAAGGCCACGGGGCTCCGGCAGCGATTTCGGCAAAGGGGGGAAGGCCGGCCGGTATTCTTCGCCGTCGTCCTTCAGCTCTTTGCTTGAGCGCTCAAATTCCGTCTTGAGCCGGATACAGTTTTCCGAGCGCCGTCCCTCGTAAGTTGCGAACCATTCGTCGGCAGGGGTATAGAGGCGTATCTGCACTCCGCCGCGCTTCAATACTGCCGTTCTGACTTTCGCTTGCCCCAGCGATGCGTGGCGTAAACCGGACTGCTCCAGCGATGCGATCATGTTGGCAATAGCTTCTTTCCCAAAAGTGCCTGCGATTTGTTGGATATGGCTCTCTGCACGGGTGGTTTTTAACGGAACAAGATTTACATAGCCGGCGCACCCTGTCGAGAAGCAAGTGTTTCCTGGCTTTCCTCCATTGGGGCAATACAAATACTCGCTGTGAAATGGAAGATCGATGCGGTCTGCCAACTGGATTGAACCGTTGGTTAGCCCTTCCAGAAATTGGTTCACGGTTTCGGGCGCCGCTTTGGCGCATGGCGCCGCCGCTGATGCGCTCTGACCGATAACTCCCATGAAAACTGCGAGTACAGCGGCGAAGGTCCACCCCATTGAATGCCTCGACATGATTGCTTGGCGTCGCACTTTGTCAAGCCGCCTTGCGGTCAGGCGCAATTTCTTCAATTGAGGTTTGCAACGCTGTGGCCGGCACACCATCTTTCCACGGTAGGCCCACCGGGTAGTCCTTCAGCAGGCAATCGTCCGGCAGGCATTCGATGGGCGTGAAGTCGCGGTGCGCGATGTACTCGGGGCGCTTGTGGCGGCGGATGTGGTTGCTGACCGCGCACAGGCTCAAGTAGACACTGACGCGGTTGAAGGGCGACAGGTTGCTGCCCGAGGCGTGGACCAGGCAGGAGTGGAACAGGATCATGGAGCCGGCCGGACCCTTGGGGCTGACAATGCCGCCTTGTTTGCCGCCGGCGCGTTGCACCAGCTGGCGGATCAAATCGTTGTCCACCGTCCACAGCGGGTAGCTGGTGGTGGTCAGGTCGTGTTTGGCATCGACCACGCCTTTCTTGTGGCTGCCGGGAATGAACATCAGCGGGCCGTTGTGTTCGGTCACGTCGTCGAGAAAAATCGCCACGTTCATCGCGCGCTCGGTCGGCATCATGTCGTCGTTGAGCCAGGTACCGTAGTCCTGGTGCCACTGCCAGACGTCGCCTTCGAAAGCCATCTTGCCGTTGATCTTGAACTGGTGCATGTAGAGCTTCTCGCCCAGCAGGTCTTCCACCGGCTTGATCATGCGTGGATGGCGCCCCAGTTTTGCAAAAGGCTTGCTGTACATGTGCGCGGCAAAATTGGTGCGCACGGCGTCTTTGCCTTTTTCGCGCACGTTGTAATCTTCGCGCCGGCTGTACAGCTCGGGTACGGCGTCGTTGAGCGTCTGTGTTTCTTCCGGCGTGAACAGGCTGGGGAAAAACAGGTAGCCATCGCGGTCGAATTGGGCGAGCTGTTCGGGTGTCAGGTGCATGTGTGTTTCCTTGGGGTGTCAGGCGGGCAGGGCGGTGGGCGGAGGGGTGGGCTGGAGCGCAGTACTCAGCAGGCCCGAGAGATTGCGGCTGGCATCTTCAACATGCCGGCGAATCAGGCCTTCTGCCGTGGCTTCGTCGCCGCGGGCCATGGCATCGGCAATGGCTTCATGTTCGTCCCAGATCGATTCGCGCATGGTCGATGCCTGCAGCACGGCGCCCATGGCGCGGCGGATATGGTGCCAGTGCAGCTGCGCGCTCTGGGCGATCAGGGGGTTGCCCGAGGCCGCGTAGATCGCGCCATGAAAGCGGGCGTCGGCCGCGATCATGGCCTTGATGTCGTTGCTGCGTGCAGCAGTGCGGCCCTGGCTGATCAAGGCCGGATCAATCCGGAAGTGGGCCCGGGCCGCCAGGCCGGCTGCCAGCGCATCGAGTGCGCTACGCACCTGGTAAATCTGCGTGAGCCAGCCCACATCCAGCGGGGCGACCAGCACGCCACGGCCCGGCGCGTCGAGCACAAAGCCGTCCTTTTTCAGCAAGCGCAGGGCCTGCAGCACCGGCTGGCGCGACACAGCCAGCTGTTCGGCAATGTCCTCCTGCATGATTCGCGCGCCAGGCGCCAGCGAACCTTCGCTGATGGCATCCAGCAGGCTGCGGTAGACCTGATCCACCAGATCAGGGGTGGATTCGATTTTGATGAGTTGAGAGGACATGATTTTAACTCTGTATACAGAATACGATGATTCAACCTCAAGATTCAGCGGGTTTACCCGGATCTCCCTCGCAAGCCGGAGGCTGTGCCAAGATGGCGGCATTTCACTCTCATTGTTCAGGAATGCCCATGATTCGCCTCGACCCCGCCTGGCTGGACCGCATGTACAACAACCGCGCACTGGTGCCAGAGCACGCGCTGCATTTCAGCCGCTGGGCGCAAGACTCGGCGCATGCGCGCAGCAGCGGGCCGAACACGCTGGACATCGCCTATGGCGAGAGCCCCGGGGAAAAGCTCGACGTGTTTCCGGCAGCAAAACCCCAAGCTGGCGGCGCGCCGGTTCTGGTGTTCATTCATGGGGGTTACTGGCGCTCGCTCGACAAGGCTGAACACTCGTTTGTGGCGCCCGCATTCAACGCGGCTGGCGCTTGCGTGGTCGTTCCCAACTACGACCTGTGCCCGGCAGTGACCATTCCAGACATCACGCTGCAGATGGTGAAGGCCCTGGCCTGGGTTTACCGCAACGCAGGGCGTTTTGGCGGTGACCCGAAGCGCATCACGGTCGTGGGCCATTCGGCCGGCGGCCACCTGGCGGCCATGCTGCTGGCCTGCCTGTGGCCTGCTTACGCGAAGGAGTTGCCGAAGGACCTCGTCAAAAACGCGCTCTCGATTTCAGGCCTGTATGAGCTGGAGTCCATCATGTACACGCCCTTCCTGAAAGACTCGCTGCGTTTGACGCCGGCGCAGATAGTTCAAGCCAGTCCGGCCTGGTTGCCGGCGCCGAAAAATGGCGTGCTCTACACCGTGGCGGGTGCCGACGAAAGCGGCGAATTCCTGCGGCACAACGCGCTGATCGAGCAGGCTTGGGGCAAACAGGTGGTGCCGGTGCGCGAGGCGCTGCTTGGCAGGAACCACTTCAGTGTGCTGGAGGCGCTGGTGGACACGGACCACCGTCTGCACCGGCTGGCGCTGGAGTTGCTCTCGGCAACCCGCTAGATTTCGACGTCGTATTCCAGTTCCACCTCGGAGGCCGGCAGGCCGCCGCGGATGGCCCAGTTCTCACGCGGCGTTTCCCGCAGCAGCACCTTCAGGTGGTCTGCAGGAATGCCGCACAGGCCGAGGTTTTGGACGATGGCCTGGTAGAGCGCGCGCTTGGTTCCGATGGAGCGTCCGACAAAACAGTCCATCGTGACCAGGGTATAACGGTCGCCTTTGTCGGGCGGTCCGGTGAAGCGGTGCGGCTCATGGACAAAAAGCCGGATGGAGGTCGTCCAGTCCGGAACCTTCAACGCTGCCGTCATCGCGGCCTGCAGGGCTGCAATCAGAGCGGTTTCTTCTTCGGGCGAATATTTTCGGCGTATTTCAATGGCTGCGGTAGGCACGGATTTTCGTTTTCATGAAGGAGCGACGACTGTACTCTGCCCACCGGGCGACAGCTTAGAACTTGCCCGTAAATAATTGGAGGTCGCGTTGGGGCGCAATCGGGATGAGTTGCCTGCCAACATTCCGCAGCATGGGCTGAATGCCCATGCAAGGGATTTGGTGGGCAAATCGCCCGATTTCGCTCCAACCCGAAGGGCAAACGGATTTTCGGGCGGTCTGCGGCGTTGCAAAATCAGGCAAGGCCACCAGCCTTGCCTTGGATTTTGCGCCTTGCATCCCATCCCGAAAATCCATTTGCGCGACCCCCAATTATTTACGGACAAGTTCTTATTACATCAGCAGATGTTCGCCGGCGTTGTCTCCGCCCAGGATGACGTAGTTGACCTTGCGGATGTCCATCAGCCGGGTGCCGCCGGAATAACTGATGGCACTCTGCACGTCTTCTTCCATTTCACGCAGCGTGTCCTTCAGGCTGCCCTTGACGGGCTCCAGGATGCGTTTGCCCTCGACATGTTTGTACTCGCCCTTGTTGAAGTCCGAGGCGCTGCCGTAGTACTCCTTGAACAGCCGCCCGTCGACTTCCACGGTTTTGCCCGGGCTCTCCTCCAGGCCCGCCAGCATGGAGCCGATCATCACCATGGTTGCGCCGAAGCGGATGGACTTGGCAATGTCACCGTGTTCGCGGATACCGCCGTCGGCAATGATGGGTTTGGTGGCCACCCGCGCACACCACTTGAGCGCCGAGAGTTGCCAGCCGCCGGTGCCGAAGCCGGTTTTCATCTTGGTGATGCAGACCTTGCCCGGGCCGATGCCGACCTTGGTGGCGTCGGCGCCCCAGTTTTCCAGGTCGATGATGGCTTCGGGTGTGCCCACGTTGCCGGCAATCACAAAAGATGCGGGCAGCTTTTGCTTGAGGTAGGCGATCATGCGCTGCACTGTGTCGGCGTGACCGTGGGCGATGTCGATGGTGATGTAGTCGGGCACCAGCCCTTCGGCCACCAGCTGGTCCACCGTGTCGTAGTCGGCCTTCTTGACGCCCAGCGAAATGGATGCATACACGCCTTCGGCGGCCATGCGCCTGACAAAAGCCAGGTTGTCCAGGTCGAAGCGGTGCATGACATAGAAATAGCCGTTTTTCGCCATCCAGACGCAGATCGATTCATCGATTACCGTCTTCATGTTGGCGGGCACCACGGGGATGCGAAAGTGGCGGCCGCCCAGCGTGACGCCGGCGTCGCATTCGGAGCGGCTTTCCACACGGCATTTGCGCGGCAGCAGCAGGATATTGTCGTAGTCGAAAATTTCCATGAATCCCAAGCCTTTAAAAACTGTTGAAGAACAGAAGGCACTTGGACTGGACCGGCTTGTCCCGCGGCGGGCGCAGAAACAAAAAACCGGGCGCAATTGCTTGGGCCCGGTGACTGATTCTATGCGCTTGTCCCGGTGCGCACGAGACCCCTGTGCATATACCCGCTATATGCGAATGTGGATGCCTGTCATTTCCCGGTGCAGCGGGATTGTGCTGCAGCCACCACGCGCCCCTGGGTATCCTCCACCCAGCCAATCACCTGGGCTCTGTCGGTTTTCATGCCTGCAGGAATGTCCATGGAACGGGATTCGATGAAACGCAGGCGCTCTTTATTTGATAGCTGCTTGCGCCCGTCCCAACTGGGCTGGATGAGGTTTCGAACCAGATTCCGGGGCACAGGCGAGCCTTCGGTGCCCGACGGAAGGGCTTCCACCAGCGCGAGCCAGGCTGTCCAGGTCTGGGCAGCGCCAGGTGCGGGCGCCTGAAATTCTATCGAGGCGCCCATGTAGCCGGAAACCGGCAGGCCACGTGCAACGCGCAGGCTGCCGGTTCGCCCCTGCACCTGGGTTTTGCGGTTCAGGCTGGCGGGAGGCGGCGTGATGCCCAGCGCTTCCAGGCGTTTGAGCGCGTCACGGGTGGCCACCACCGAGAGCGGGGCGTTGTCTCCCTGGCCACCGGGCAGCACCCAGTCCAGTATCAGCGTACCGCGGCCGGCACCCGGGGTGGCCGGGTCGGTCCAGCAATCGGCGCAGTCGGCGTTGATGAATCGTTCAAGCAGAACCGCCGGCCGGCTTTGGCCATCGCTGGAGCAGGACGACTGCGCACGCGCGGCGTCGATAAAACCGAGGCTCGCCACCAAAAAGCAGGCGGCCAGCCATACGGTGCGCGGGTAGCCCAAACCTGTAGCCATGAAACCTCCAAAGCCGCCTATGTTCGCAGAAGCTGCAGGCGGACGGGACTTTACGGGTTTCCCACCCGCAGCCACAGTGCGCCGCCCAGCATGAGCAGGCCTATCCAGCCGGTGGTGAAGCCCATGAGCAAGGCCGTGCGCCGGCCCGAACGTGTCAGTTCGAGGAATGAGGTCTTCATGCCGAGCGCCGCCACACCGACGGTGAGGCAGGCTTGCGAAGCCTGGCCCAGACTCGCTTGCAATGGCCCTGGCAACCAGCCCAGCGAATGCCAGGCCGCCATCGCCAGAAAAAGCAGCACAAAGCCGGGTATCAAAGGCGGGCGACGGCTGGCTGCAGGTAACGCGGCACTGCCGGGCGGGCGAAAGGCCAGCGCCACACCCGTGACGACCACTGCCAGCAGGCTGACCCTGAGCAGTTTGACGACGGATGCCGCGTCTCCGGCTTCATTTCCCAGCGCATAACCGGCCACCACGACCTGGGCCACATCATGAATGCTGCCGCCAATGAACAGGCCGGCGAGTGCGGGCGGCAGGTGCAAAAAGGTGGCGATCAGCGGGTAAGCCAGCATCGCCACCGTGGACAGCAGGGTGGCCAGCACCACCACGGACAGCGTCTCGCGTTCCCGCGTTGCGTCCTGCGGCAGCACGGCGGCAATCGCCATGGCGGCGGAAGCGCCGCAAATCGCAGTTGCGCCGCCGGCCAGTACACCCAGGGTGCCGGGCAGGCGCAGGTGCCGCGCCATCGCCACCCCTGCCAGCAGGGTGGTCGCCGCGCCGAGGATGGTGATGACGACGGTGGGCCAACCCAGTGCGGCAATCTGGCTCAGGGTGATGCGTGCGCCGAGCAGGCCCACCCCCAGGCGCAAGAGGGTGCTGGCGCAAAAACGCACGCCAGGCGCCGTGCGGACTTCCGCGTGCAGGTAGTGCAGGGTTGTGCCGAAGAGCAGCGCATAAAGCATGGGTGTGCCGCCATGCAGGCTCGCCACGAAGCTTGCCGCCAGCGCAATCAGTCCACACAGGCCTGCACCCGGCAGCGCCAGGCCCCAGCTTTGCCAGGGTGGCATGCGCATGTAGCGCAGCATCATCGAGCGCATGCGGACGGCGCTTTACTTGTCGACAAAGGCGCGTTCGATGACGTAGTGGCCCGGGTGGCTCATGTTGCCCTCGGCCAGCCCCAGCTTGTCCAGCAGCGTCCGCGTGTCCTTGAGCATGGCCGGGCTGCCGCACAGCATGAAGCGGTCCCGGGCTGGGTCCAGCGCCGCCAGCCCTGCTTCCCGGCACAGCTGGCCGGTTTCCAGCAGCGTGGGAATGCGCCCCTGGTGCCGAAAGGCTTCGCGTGTGACGGTGGGGTAGTAGACCAGCTGCCGCGTGACCTGCTCGCCAAACCATTCGTTGCGCGGCATCTCGGTCATGATCAGTCCAGCGTAGGCCAGCTCGGCCACCTGGCGGCAGCCGTGCACCAGCACGACTTTTTCGAACCGCCCGTAAACCTCCGGATCGCGCACCATGCTCATGAAGGGCGCCAGCCCGGTGCCGGTGCCCAGCAGGTATAGCGTGCGGCCGGGAAGGAGGTTCTGTGTCAGCAGCGTGCCCGATGCCTTGCGGCCGACCAGCACGGTGTCGCCGGGCTGGATGTGCTGCAGCCGGGAGGTCAGGGGACCATCGGCCACCTTGATGCTGAGAAATTCAAGCGTTTCTTCGTAGTGGGGGCTCACCATGCTGTAGGCGCGCATCAGCGGGCGTCCGTCAACGTTCAGCCCGATCATGGTGAACTGCCCGCTCTGGTAGCGAAAGCCCGGGTCCCGGGTGCATGTGAAGGAAAACAGCCGGTCCGTCCAGTGGTGCACCGTCAGGACCTTGGCTTCGAAGAAATTGCTCATGCAGGGCCTCCCAATGAAAGTTCGTGCAGATAGGACCAGGGATAGATGCCCCGGTCGTGGCCGTCGCTGAACGCCAGGTTCAGCCCTTTGTCGCCCACGGGCTCGATCGTCACCAGGCGTAGCGCCGGGTCGGCCTGGGTGGGCAATGTGCCGCTTCGCCGCAGTTGCTCGCAGCCGCCGCAACGGCATTGCAGGCGCAGCCAGCTGTGCGGGAGGTGGCCAACATGGCCGTCCGGCCAGGCGATTTCCAGCACCCCGCTCTGGCGGTGGTCGGTGATGTCGGAGGGGTAAACGTTGTTCATGGTGGTGGAGTTGCCGGAGCTGCGGTGCCCGATGGGCCGCGTCCGGGTTCAGATCAGTTCGCCAACGCCCCCGGCATCGACATCGACTGCGAAACCTTCCAGGCCGCCGCTGTCGAGTTCGTTGCCCATGGCGGCCAGGCTTTCCTCGCGGATCAGGTTGCGCAGCTTGTGCAGCACCTGCGTGAAGGCCACCGATGACATCATCTCGGCGGTTCGCGGGCGCGGCAACGGAATTTCGATCTCCGCCTTGATGCGTCCAGGACGGGCCGTCATCACATACACGCGGTCCGAAAGGAAGATGGCTTCCTCTATGTCGTGCGTGATGAACAGCACCGACAGGCGCATGCGCTGCCACATGTTGGTGAGAATCTGCTGCATCACCACACGGGTCTGCGAATCGAGTGCGCCGAAAGGCTCATCCATCAGCATCACCTGCGGGCTGGTGGCCAGCGCACGCACGATGCCCACGCGTTGCTTCATGCCGCCGGAGAGCTGATCGGGGTAGTGATTCTCGAAGGCCAGCAAACCTGCCAGGCCGAGCAGGGTGCGTGCTGTGGTTTCGCGCTTGTTCGGTGCAACGTTTTGCATCTTCAGGCCGAACTCGACGTTCCGCCGCACCGACATCCACGGAAACAGCGAGTACTGCTGGAATACCACGCCGCGGTCGGAGCCAGGGCCGGTGATCTTCTGGCCGTCGAGCAGCGCTTCGCCCTGTATGGCCTGACTGAAACCGGCCACGACGTTGAGCAGGGTGGATTTTCCGCAGCCCGAAGGCCCGATGATCGAGACGAATTCGCCCGGCGCCACATGCAGCGAAACATCGTTGATCGCGTAAATACGCTGCTGCGCGCTGCCAAAAACCATGCTGAGGTTGCGCACCTCGATATGGCCGCTGCTGTGGGTGGGGTTCATGTACGACCTCCGAGCTTCGAAAATTCAAGCCAGGGCATGAGGAGTTTGCCCGCGGTGCGGATGATCCAGCTGCACAGCAGGCCGAGCACGCCGATGGTGATCATCCCGAGCACGATGTCGGCGTAGGCGATCAGCGAATAGGCTTCCCAGGTGAAGTAGCCAATACCGAACTGGCCCGAGATCATTTCGGCCGCAATCAGCGACACCCATGCCACACCCATGCCCACGGCCAGGCCGGTGAAAATCTGCGGCGCCGCGCCCGGCAACACCACGTGCCACATGATTTGCCGCTCACGGGCACCCAGGCACTGGCCGGCGCGCAGCAGCACAGAGTCCACCGCCTGCACGCCGCTCACCGTGTTGAGCAGGATGGGGAAAAAGGCGCCGATGAAGGTGATGAAGACGATACTCACTTCGTTGTCGGGCCACAGCATGATGGAAATCGGCACCCACGCGATGGCCGGAATGGGCCGCAGTGCCTCCATGGCGGGAAACAGCAGCTCATGCATCCGGCGGTAACGCCCGATCACCAGGCCGATGGCCACACCGAGCACGCCAGCCAGTGCAAAGCCGATGAAGATGCGGCGCAAGCTCATGCCCACGTTGGTGATGAATTTACCGTTGCTGCCTGCCTGCACGACCGACTGCCACACCTCGGCCGGGGTGGGGATGTTGGCGAAGCGGATGTAGAAGTCGATCCTGTAAGTCGTGACGAGATGCCAGAACAACAC
>NZ_JBAQYR010000169.1:0-8656 GCF_049790275.1 Polaromonas sp. | reverse complement strand
CCCCAGCAGCGCGCCAGCGAAGCACCCACCAGCCGACGTCAAAAACTGGCGCCGACCCAGACATCGTGGTTGCTTCGGCCAAGGCTTATTTGAGCGCCCTGAGCAAGTTACAAAATAAAGCTGACCGGGTGGCGGCGCAGGGTTGAGCGCCAGGATTTGAAAAAATCCTTTTATATTCAACAGTTTAGTAATTCTTTGTGGAAGTCCGGCTGACTAAAAAGCCGGGCTTGCCGGTACTTCACTGTTGCGTTTAGGAAAGTAACGCAAGCTTTTGATATTGCGTGACTTTTTCTATTTGTATACACTCCGGCTTCGTACTAATCGAACCCCGGAGACGATCCATGTCCATCACGCTGAATTCGATTTTCAAACAGACCTTACAGGTCGTTGGAATTCTTACCTTTTCGGCGGCGTTGATGGCCCCTGCGGCAGAAGCCGCACCGGCGAAGCGACAGGTGGTTAAAAAGTCACTCGCCAGCAAAGCGGTTTCGAAAAAGGTGATCTCGAGCCGCAAAAGCGCCCGGTTTGTAGCCAAGTCTCCGCGCAGGCCTGTGATTGTTGCCTCGCCAGCCCGGCTTTCATTTGGGCAACTGGCCGGCCTGCACAGCGCGCAGGATCCGCTCGATCTGAAATCCAGCGTGGCGCTGGTGATTGACCAGGACACCCATGAAGTCCTGTTCAGCAAGAACGATCATGCGGTGCTGCCGATCGCGTCATTGACCAAGCTGATGACCGGCGTGATCATCAGTGGTGCCCAGTTGCCGATGGACGAAGCCATCACCATCTCCCAGGACGATGTGGATACCGAAAAAGGCAGCCGCTCGCGCCTGCGCGTGGGCAGCAGCCTGACGCGGGGAGAGTTGCTGCATCTGGCCCTGATGTCCAGCGAAAACCGCGCCGCTCATGCACTCGGCCGGACCTACCCCGGTGGCATGACCGCCTTTGTCAAGCTGATGAATGCCAAAGCCAAGATGCTGGGCATGAACGACACCCGGTATGTGGAGCCCACAGGTTTGTCGAGCCTGAACCAGTCCAGCGCGCAGGACCTGGCAACGCTGGTCAATGCAGCCCATGGCGATCCCGTGCTGCGCGAGTTGTCCACCTCCACCGGCTACCAGGTTGCCGTGGGCCGGCAGACCCTGCAATACAACAACACCAACCGGCTGGTCAAAAACCCCGAGTGGGAAATTGGCCTGCAGAAAACCGGCTACATCTCCGAGGCCGGCCAATGCCTCGTCATGCAGGCAAAAATTGCAGGGCGCAAGCTGATCATGGTGTTCCTCGATTCCGCCGGAAAATTGAGCCGCCTCGGTGATGCCGAGCGGGTTCGCCGTTGGGTGGAATCGCAACCGGCCGGCGCCTCCAGAATAAGTGCTGCCACCCCGGTGGCCAGCGGCGGCTAAAGCCGGCGGCGACGCTGCTCGCCGGTCTGAGTGGCCTTGCGGATGCTATATAAAAGTTAGCTACTCACGACCGCTGCATAAGGGTCGGAGGCCATTTTCATTTGAAATTGTCGGACCTGTAGCCCAGCGCTGCTGAAATCTCGCTCGCCGTCGACTGCAGCTTGGGCAGCCAGTTTTCGTCCAGCCTGTCGGCCGGTGCCGAAATCGACAGACCCGCCACCAGTTTGCTCTGGTCATCGTAAATGCCTGCGGCCATGCAGCGCACCCCCAGTTCCAGCTCTTCGTTGTCGCGCGCAATGCCGTACTGGCGGGCCCTGGACAACTCACGCTCAAGCACTGCAAGCTGTGTGATGCTGTTCTTCGTCTGGCCCGGCAGCCCGGTGCGGGTGGCGTAGCTGCGCAACCGCTGGGGATCGTCGAACGCCAGGAACAGCTTGCCCACAGAGGTCAGGTGCAGAGGCGCGCGACCACCGATGGCGCGCACCACCTGCATGCCGGATCGTTCGCTGTAGGCGCGCTCCACGTAAATGATTTCATCACCCTGGCGCATGCTCAGGTTCACGGGTTGCTGGATCAGTTTGTGCAGCTCACGCATCGGCGTCAGTGCTGCGTCGCGCACGCTCAGGCGTGCTTTCACCAGGTTGCCGAGCTCGAGCAGTCGCATGCCGAGCCGGTAGCTGCCGGCCACCGGGCGATCCACGAAGCGGCCGGTGGCCAGGTCGTTCAGGATGCGGTGCGCGGTGGACGGATGCAGGCCTGATTTTTCGCTGATCTCCTTGAGCGAGACGGCTTCCTCCCGGCCCGCAAGAATCTCCAGCAGGGTGAACATGCGTTCAATCACCTGAACCGTGGGTTTGGCGGGCGAAGCGAGGGGATCGAGTTTTCTCATGGATGGCGATTTCTTCAGCAGATTTTAGCTGGTGAAATCATGATGCATGGCTTGATTTGCGATGCCGCATATCCGGCGACGGACGGTGCGTTCCGGATTGCGCCGGGTTAGGCCGCTTCGCCCGATGCCACCCAGTGCCCGTCAACCAGGATCTGGTTCGGTAAAAACCGGGCTTTGTAGTTCATTTTTGGGCTTTCGGCGATCCAGTATCCCAGGTACACATGAGGCAGGCCCAGTTGCCTAGCCTGCTCAATTTGCCAGAGTACCCCGTAGGTGCCGTAGCTGGCTTGCGCGTCGGGTTCGTAAAACGTGTACACCGCCGAAACGCCGTCTTCCAGCACATCAAGGATGGAGACCATCTTCAGTGCACCGGCCTCGCCGTTGGGCAGGGTCTCGCGAAACTCCACGAGGCGTGAATTGACGCGGCTCTGCAGCAGGAACTGGGTGTACTGGTCGATGCTGTCGTGGTCCATGCCACCGCCGGCATGACGCCCGTTCTGGTAGCGGAGGTAGAGCTGGTAGTGCTCAGGCATGAAACACAGTTTGAGCACCCGGACCTGCAGTGACTGATGCTGTTTCCACGCGCGTCGCTGGCTGCGGTCGGGCTGGAACGTCGCCACCTGCACCCGCAGCGGCACACAGGCCTTGCAACCATCGCAGTAGGGCCGGTAAGTGAACATGCCGCTACGGCGGAAGCCGTTGGTCACCAGTTCCGAGTAGGCGGCATTGTGAATCAGGTGGCTGGGTGTGGCAACCTGCGAGCGCGCCTGCCTGCCGGGCAGGTAGCTGCAGGGGTAAGGCGCTGTGGCATAAAACTGCAGCGTCTGGAGGGGCAGGTCTTTGAGGTGCGTCACGTCGTCAGGTCACTCTGCGTCTTGGCCGTCAATATCTGGTTCCAGTATAGGGCGTCAAATTCCCAGCAGGGGGAAGTTTGCGCAGCGTTGCAGGCCACATGTGCGACAAATTCCGCACGGGGAATTTCCGCGGCGCCAAGCGAGGCCAGGTGTCGCGTGTTCTGCTGGCAGTCAATCAGAGGCAGGCCCTTGGCCCGGCAGAAAGCCACCAGCGCAGCGAGCGCTATTTTGGATGCATCGGTCCGGTGCGCGAACATCGACTCGCCAAACACCATGCCGCCCAAGTTGACGCAATACAGCCCACCGACAAGTTCACCATTTATCCAGGTCTCCACACTGTGGGCATCGCCGGCGTGGTGCAGGGCGGTATACGCCCTCACCATGTCGGGCACGATCCAGGTGCCTGCCTGCCCGTCCCGGGGTGTGCCTGCGCACGCGTGAATGACCGCCTCAAATGCCGTGTCAAAACGGACCTCATGGCCTGGCGCATTGATAAAACGAAGCAGGCTTTTACGCAGTGAACGGTGCAGTTTGAAATGTTGCGTCTGCAACACCATGCGCGGGTTGGGGCTCCACCACAAAATGGGCTGGCCGACCCCGAACCACGGGAAAATGCCCTGCGCATAGGCCTGCCGCAAAGTCGCCACATCGAGCGACCGGCCTGCGGCCAGCAATCCGGGAGCCGGGTCGCCCTCGGCCCAGGCAGTTTCCACAGGCGGAAAGGGTTCATCCACATCAAGCCAGGGCAGGGGGCGGGGTGACTTGCGCACGGAGGGAAAGTTATGGTCTTGGGCTGGTAGGGGTTGACTGCATTGGCCATCGATACATGGACATCACCCGCAAATGGTAACTCCACCAACGAAAAAAGCCTGGACGTTATTCACGTCCAGGCTTTGAATTCTGGCTCCTCAACCTGGGCTCGAACCAGGGACCTACGGATTAACAGGGGGATAAAACCCTTATTTATCAATGACTTATGCTCGCCTTCGCTCGTCACGTATCGTTAACCGCCGGCAGGAGTGTCACGTCCGTCCCAGTCTAGTTGCCCTCGCGAGTTTTCGCCAAACCTTCCGAGCTTGCCGTATCCATTTTTATGTTTCTGCGGCCAAGTGGGAAACAGGGGCGCAGCACGTCATCCATGGACCGAATTAGTATCCAGATTTCAGTTGCAAGCGCATCAATTTCTGCGGGTGAGGTTGCGATCGGTGTGACCGGGCGCTTGGGGTCCACGTCCCAGCTCAGCGGGGCAAAGAAAAAGCTGTTATTCCCGTGGTTATAGACCCAGCGTCCATGCGCGTAGTCATTTCGGAGCAATCGAACTTTCTCGGCCTGCACAATCCACTCCCCCCATGCGCCCGCGTGTGTGGTTTCGGGGTATACCGGTGAGCCTTCAACCAACCGCTTCAGACACTCCAGTCGAAGTTTCATCGGCGATTTCGGGTTCAAAAGCGAGATGACTTCCGGCGCGCTATTTGAGTGCATTTTGATCTTCAATCCCAGGTGGACGTCGAACCAAGAATAAGCTTCCATGAGCGCACCAATGCTTCGATGCAGTTCCGCCTGAGCTTGTTCCCGCTTCTTCCGCTGTGCATTTTGGGAACGAAGGTTTTTGGCGTTCCGGCGAATACGCTCTTCCGAAAGCTCAACGAGCATACCCAACGGATGGCTAGGTTGATTGATCGGGTTTTCTTCCGGAAAATCTTCGAAGTAGTCTGACCATTCGCCCATTTTTGCACCTCCTGAACCTTTCCAGCATTGTCACGTTTTCGATCATCACCGGGCCGAACAAGCGGTTTAACAGAGGGATAACGAGTCAGAGGCGTTGGCTGACCGGCGCTGACCTTGCGGGGAAATCTTCTTCAGCGTTACGAGAGGCCCCCATCATCGTGAAGATTGGGCTCAGCGTGTCCCGGGATGCTGCTCCCAATGCATGAGCTCCGATGACCCGAGTGGGATGTGCTGCCTGCTCGGGATCACGCTCCACAGCGAGGATTCGATGAAAGGACTCCTCGTTCATCAAGTGCGGGCTATGAGTGGAGTAGATCACTGGAATAGTGGCGCGAATCTTTTCTATAAGTCTGAGTACATCCGCTTGTGCTTTTTCATGCAGGTTCGCGCCGGGCTCATCCAGCAAGAATATAAGTTTTACATTCTCCACGGACGATGCCCTAAGCTGCAGAAAGAACGAGATAAACCAGCGCGTCCCCTTGCTGCGTTGCTTTGGGTAGAGAGGAGCAGTTGCATCGGTGATGAGAAATTCCAGGTACGACTTCCCCGCTTTTTCGTGCCCAAAGGGATGCTGATGTATGGAGCATTCGAGTTGTAAAGCTACGTTCTCCCCAATTGTCTGGCTCCAGAAAGCGCGGAAATCATCGGAAATTTTTCTATTGGCTGCTTTCAATATTCCCGCTCTAGCTCTGGTTTCACTTTTCACTAGTACTTCAAGATCAATGCCAGCAATGGTTAGGAAATTTGCAACTGCCTGTTCACCGGGTTCATCATCTAAAACAAATTCGTCGGTAATGTCGATCTTGTTGGGTAGTAGTCCCGACTCTTCATCAAACAAAATAACTGTCGAGGAGGCGTAATACAGCCCATTTCGGAATTGCTTATCCGCAGCGTCCCGCATTGAGCGCGGGGGAAGTGGCCCGAACGTGGTGGAATTTTCACGTTTTCGTCACGTTTAGAAAGACGAAAGGCCTGCACTTACGTGCAAGCCCTTGAATTTACTGGCTCCTCAACCTGGGCTCGAACCAGGGACCTACGGATTAACAGTCCGGCGCTCTACCAACTGAGCTATTGAGGAATACAGCCTAAGATTATAGCCTGATATTTTTGTGCTTCGGCTTCACCCGTCACCCCTGGGCCGATAATTCAGGCACCGCTCTGCGAGGCGCCAGGCCGCAAGCGGCTTCCGCTGATAATCCACCGTGGCCTCCGTCAGGCCCGATCCAACGGGAAACACTTTTCTCCATGAGCAATGACATTTTTGAGTTCGAGTACCCGCGCGTGTTGTCCATTGCGGGCTCTGACAGCGGTGGCGGGGCAGGCATTCAGGCGGACCTGAAGACTTTTGCGGCGCTGGGCTGTTATGGCATGACGGCCATCACGGCGCTGACGGCGCAGAACACCCAGGGCGTGCGGTCCATTCATGGTGTGCCGCCCGCCATGCTGCGCGACCAGATCGACGCGGTGCTTGAAGACATCGGTGCCGATGCGGTAAAGATCGGCATGCTGCACGCGCCCGAAATCGTGCTGGCGGTGGCCGGTGCCATTGACCACCATGCGCTCGAAAAAGTGGTGCTGGATCCGGTGATGGTGGCCACCAGCGGCGCGGTGCTGATCGACAACCCGGCCATTGAAGTCCTGGTGCGCGAGCTGTTTCCGCGCGCTGTCCTCGTCACTCCCAATCTTGACGAAGCTGCTTTGCTGGTGGGACGGCCATTGAAGAATGCCGCAGACATGGAGGCTGCAGCACGTGAGTTGCTCGCTCGAGGCGCACACGCGGTGCTGCTCAAGGGTGGGCACTTGCCGGGCGACACGGTCATGGACCTGCTGCTCACCGCCTCTGGAGAAAACCACTGGATGCATGCGCCGCGCATCCGCAGCGCGAACACACATGGAACGGGCTGCACCCTGTCGTCCGCCATTGCCGCCGGGCTGGCGCTGGGGCAACCACTTCGGGAAGCGGTGGAATCGGCCCGCGCCTATGTGCGTGCTGCGCTGCTGACAGGCGCCAAAGTGAAAACCGGCGCCGGCAGCGGTCCGCTGAACCACGGGCATGCGCCCGTGCCGATGCGGCTCAAGCGGCTTTAAGCGGGCTTCACGCTCAGGCGGCGCTGGCGGCAGGCGCGCCGGCAGCCGGCCCCGAAGAGGCGCGGCTCAGACGTGCCAGCACAAAAGTCAGGGCCAGGGTAGGCAACGCAGCTCCCCACTCGGGCGCAAGGTTGGCGCACAGATGGTAGGTTGCCACGCCGAGAACCCAGATGAGCACCGCGCTGACATTGACCTTTTTCGTCCCCAGCAGCGAGGCGACATGGGGCGTGCCGCCCAGACGCGCCAGGATCACACCGTACAGCGGCACAAACACCGAACTGAGCATCAGCAGGAACGGCTCCAGGCTGTGCATGGGCAGCACCAGCGCCAGCCCGGTGCACAGGACAGCGAGCGCCATGCCCCAGCGGCGCAGGCTCCAGCCGGGCTTGAGGCTGTGGCCGGCGACCGAGCCCGAGTACAGATCGCCATAGGCGTTGTCCACTTCGTCGATCAGAATCAGGCCGAGCGCAATCAGCCCGCCTTGCGCCAGCAGCAGGGCCGCCACCAGGTCGGTGCTCGGGGTGGTCAAGGCAATCAGCACGCCCAGGCCGTAACACCAGGTGTTGGCAATGGCGTAACCGAGCCAGGTGCCGCGCAGGGCGCCTTTGCCGTCCCGCCCGTGGCGCGAAAAATCTGCCACCAGCGGCAGCCAGGACACCGGCATGGCAATCACCAGATCCAGGGCCGACAGCGTGCTCATGCCACCAGCGCCGGGGCGGTTCCAGATGGCTTCCCAACCCTGGGCCTGGGCACGGCCAAGAAATTGCCAGGTCAGCCACAGCAGCGAGGCGATCACCAGCGGCAGGCCATAACGGCCTATGAACTTGCGCACCAGCTTGACCATGGAACCCGAGAGCAGGGCAATCAGCACGCCGCCCCAGAGCAGGGTGGCCAGCACCGGCCAGAAAGACGCGACAAAAGAGCCGGACTGGCGCGCGATGGCAACGGTGCCGTCGCGCATGACCACCAGCTCAAACGTGGTCCAGCCGATGAGTTGCACGATGTTGAGCAGCACCGGCAGGCGCGCAAAATTGCGGCCATAGGTGGCGTGCATCAGGCCGGCACTGGACAGGCCGCTGTCGCAGCCGATCTTGGCGGTCCAGGCCAGCAGGCCGGCGCCGAGGACAGAGCCGACAACAATGACAGCCAGGGCCGTCCTGGCACCCAGGGCCGGCACCAGGTAGGCGCCGATCTGCATGACCAGCAGGCCGACGCCCAGGCTGAGCCAGAGCGCGGCATGTTCGCGCCAGCCGAACAGGCGGTCGCCCTGCGGCAGCGGCGTGAGAGCGGTATTGGACGTTTGGTTCAGGGAAGCCATCAACTTTTCCTTGTGTCAATGGCAGGTCGGCTTGCAAAGGCGCCGGCAAACTTGAAAAACCTGCGGCGCCCTGGACATGCTTCCCTGCGCGAGGATTACCTCAGTCAGGTTCAAAGGGACTTTCTCAGTCGCCACTTGTGTGGCAACACCCCCAGCGAATGCGATCCTGGAGACCGCAGCAGAATTGTAGTCCGCTCGCCGCAGGCGCCCAAAGGACAAGGCCCGCTGAAGCGGGCCTTGTTTCATGTGGGAGCGCAGCGGTTTAGGGCCTGTTAACGCTATTTGTGCAAATGCGAACGGGGTGAAAACAGTGCCAATCAAGGCGCGCGACGACGCCCAGACTGGGCGTCTGGGCTAGGAGTGCAACGCAGAGTGG
>NZ_JBAQYR010000168.1:0-10577 GCF_049790275.1 Polaromonas sp. | reverse complement strand
CTCCCGGCTGATTCGCCGGAAAGTGTCAACCATGTCCCCGCACACCTGTCCACCATGTGTCCGGTCCGTACAGCGACGCAAAAGAAAGTTACTTGCCGCCGGGCAACCCCCGGCTTGCTGGCACACCGCAAACAGCAGAAACAAAGAAGACTTCGACAAGCTCAAGACCGCAGCAGCTCAGCCCGAACGGCATAGGACCGGAGACGGAGGCCAATCGGTAGCCTCGTTTGCGCTGAATCAGCACAACAGCAATTCGTTCCCGGATAATGGTTTTCAAAATATCAGGAGACGACCGTGACGGATGCACCCCAGCCTCTAGCCTCGCTCAACACCGATTTGAGTCCGTCCAGCAGCCTGCTCGCCAACTTGCGGCAGGAGTTGATGCGGCATCCGCCGTTTGCCCAAATGCAGGCCAGCGAGGTGGACTTCTTCCTGAGCCATTCGCACCAGAACTACTTCGCTCCCGAAGAGGTGCTGATCGAGCCCGACAGCGGACCGGTCAAGGAACTGTTTTTCATACGCCAGGGCGCGGTGATTGGCGAGCGCGGCCTGGCCGAGCTGTCGGGTGGGGCTTTCCATTACGAACCCGGCGAACTTTTTCCCGTCAGCGCGGCACTGGCGCAGCGCGCCGTCACCGCGACCTACCGCGCGGTTGAAGACACCTTTGTGCTGGCACTGCCGCTGGCCTCCATGCATGCGCTGGCCGTGCTGAGCCCGCCGTTTGCCGACTTTTTGAACCGGCGCACCCTCAAGTTCCTGGATCTTTCGCGGCGTGCCCTGCAGGTGGCTTATGCCTCGCAGGCGTTGGCTGAGCAGTCGCTGGAAACACCACTGGGCGAAGTCGCCAGCCAGACGCCGGTGAGCTGCCGGCCCGACACACCGCTGCGCGAGGTGCTCGCGCAAATGCACCAGCTGCGCATAGGTTCCATGCTGGTCACCGATGAAGCCGGCCGGCCGCTGGGCATCCTCACGCGTTACGACATCCTGGGCCGGATCACGCTGCCGGCGCTGCCGCTGGACACGCCGATCTCGCAGGCCATGGTGCAGCCGGTGCTGACGCTGACACACGAACACACGGCGCTGGACGCTGCCTTGCTGATGAGCAAACACGGCATCCGCCATGTGCCGGTGACGCGCGCCGGCGTGGCGGTGGGCATGGTGTCGGAGCGCGACCTGTTTGCCATGCAGCGACTGAGCCTCAAGCAGGTCAGCACCTCGATACGTTCGGCCGCCGATGTGGACACGCTCAAAATGGTGGCACAGGACATCCGGCGTTTTGCGCACACGCTGCTGGGCCAGGGCGTGCATGCGCGCCAGCTCACCGCGCTGATCAGCCACCTCAACGATGTGCTGACCTCGCGCCTGCTGGAGATCAAGGCGCAGGCGCACGGCCTGGACCTGAGCCGCATGTGCTGGCTGGCGTTGGGCTCCGAAGGGCGCAGCGAGCAGACCATAGCGACGGACCAGGACAACGCATTGATCCTGCCGGACGACACCACGCCGGATCAGCGCGAGGCGGCGCTGCGCTTCGGCCGCGATGTGAATGTGGCGCTGGACGCCTGCGGCTATCCGCTGTGCAAAGGCGGGGTGATGGCCGGCGAGCCGGCCTGCTGCCTGACGCTGCGCCAGTGGCGCGAGCGCTTTGCACACTGGATAGAACATGGCGCGCCTGAAGACCTGCTCAATGCGAGCATTTACTTCGATTTCCGGCCGCTGGCCGGTGACGACCGCATGGCCGACACCCTGCGCCGGGAGGTGAGCGAGGCCGCGCGGCGCGCGCCGCGTTTCATCAAGCAGCTGGCGCTCAATGCATTGCTGCACAGCCCACCGCTGAACTGGACCGGCAGCATTGCGGTGGACGATGACGGCATGATCGACCTCAAGCTTCAGGGGGCCGCCATTTTTGTCGATGTCGCGCGCATTTATTCGCTCAGCTGCGGTGTGACGGCCACCAACACCCGGGAACGCCTCGAAGCCGTCGGGCCGCTGCTGGGGCTGGCCGCGGCGGAATACCAGGCCTGGGTCAGCGGGTTCGAGTTTTTGCAGACGCTGCGCCTGCGGGTGCAGCTTGAAGGCGCCGCGCCGCCGCACCAGCCCAACCACCTGAAAGTGGATCGCCTCAACGACATCGACAGGCGCATCCTGCGCGAGTCGTTCCGTGTGGTGCGCTCGCTGCAGCAGCGCCTGCAGCTGGACTACGAACGATGAGCTGGGTGGACTGGTTGCGCCGGCCCCTTGCCGCGCTGGCAGGCGTGGACGATGCGCGCTGGGTGGTGCTCGATGTGGAAACCAGCGGGCTGGACCCGCAACGCGACCAGTTGCTGGCGATTGCCGCCATTGCCGTGCAGGTGGACTGGGCGGGCAAGCGCCTGAGCATCCTGCCGGGCGACAGCTTCGAGGTGGTGCTGCGCCAGACGTCGGTTGCATCAGCCAAGGACAACATCCTGCTGCACGGCATCGGGCTGCAGCGCCAGCGGGAAGGCATGCCGCCTGAAGAGGCCTTGCGCGCGTTTGAACGCTTCATTGGCCACTCGCCGCTGCTGGCCTTTCATGCCCCTTTCGACCAGGCCATGATTGGCCGGCATGTGCTGGCCCACTTGGGCGCGGCGCTGCCGAACCGCTGGGTGGACATCGAGCAGCTGTGTGCAGTGACTCACGAAAAGGTGAAGGCGCGCGCGCTCGACGAATGGCTGGCGCACTTCGGCATCGTCTGCGCGCCACGGCATCAGGCGGCGGCCGACACCCTGGCCGAATGCGAACTGCTGCTGCGCATCTGGCCAAAAATGGCCGGGCAGTGCCACTCCTGGCGCGATGTCGAAAAACTCGCCGCCCACCAGCGCTGGATTGCCCGGGCCTGAGGAACGGGCGCAGGTCGCGCGGCTAAGATCGCCGCATGGATTCACCTGTTTTTGTTGCCCTGCTTCCGGTGGTGTTCTTGATTGCTATCGGTTTTATAGCTGGTCGCGCAGGCTGGATGAGGGCTGGGGCCACAAAAGACCTTGCAAACCTGGTGTTTCTGCTGCTCACGCCGGCGCTGCTGTTTCGCACCATGAGCAGGGTGGACATCGAGCAGCTCGACTTCAAACCGGTGGCGGCGTATTTCCTGGCGGTCGTCATCCTGTTTGCCGGCACGCTGCTGGTGCAGGGCTTCAACCGCCGTGCTGCGGTGCTGGCACTGGCCAACACCTTTTCGAACACCGTGATGATCGGCATCGCCCTGGTGGGCCTGATGTACGGGCCGGACGGACTGGTGACGCTGCTTACGCTGGTTTCCGTGCATGCGCTGGTGCTGCTGACGAGTGCCACGGTGGTGTTGGAGCTCGCCGTCGCGCGTGAGCAGAAGCAGGGCGCTCCCGGCGCCGTTGCCGCCGCGCCGCGCCAGGCGCTGGCCACCGTGCTGATGGCCCTGAAGAACTCCCTGCTGCATCCTGTGCCGCTGCCCATCATCGCCGGCCTGCTGTTTGCGCAGATCGGTTGGGTCATCCCCGGCGTGATCGACAAGCCGCTGGAGATGCTGGCCCTGGCTTTCGGTCCGCTCGCGCTGGTGCTGGTCGGCGTGACGCTGGCGAACACGCCCGTGGGTCCGCACTGGCGGCCGGCACTGGCGCTGGCCGGCATCAAGAACCTGGTCCATCCCTTGCTGGTGGCCCTGCTGTGCCGCCTGCTGGGTGTGGGCGGGCTGCCCATGACCGTGATGGTGGTGGCTGCGGCGCTGCCGATAGGCGCCAACGTGTTTTTGTTTTCGCAGCGCTACGAAGTGGCCGAAGAACTGGTGACGGCCAGCGTGGTGGTGTCAACGGCGCTGGCACTGGTGAGCCTGACGCTGGTGTTCACGCTGCTGCCTTACCTGGGCTGATCGCAACGAGTTGTACGGAGTTTTCATGCAGTTTCTACAGTCACTTCCCGTTTCTGCGCAAACCATCGGCTTGCTGCTGCTGTCCAACGTCTTCATGACCTTCGCCTGGTACGGCCACCTGAAAAACCTGGCGACCTCGCCCTGGTACGTCGCGGCGCTGATCAGCTGGGGCATTGCGCTGTTCGAGTACCTGCTGCAGGTGCCGGGCAACCGCATCGGTTTCACGCTGTACAGCGTGGGCCAGCTCAAGATCATGCAGGAGATCATCACACTGAGCGTGTTTGTGCCCTTTGCCGTTTTCTATCTCAACGAGCCGCTCAAGCTCGATTACCTCTGGGCCGCGCTGTGCATGGTGGGCGCTGTGTATTTCATCTTTCGGTCGGCCTGAGAACAAGCGGCCACCGACAGGTATTTAGTCAAGCAGGGGCCGCGGGTCCGGCTTTGCCGGCCCGCAGGCGCAGCGGCCCCCTCGGGGGGCAGGGAGCTACGCGGAGTGAGCGACCGTGGGGGCCACATCCACCCGGTTAAACTCCCTGTTGTCACAAATTTGTCATGTCCTCTGACATGTACCCTCCCAGGAGCTGAAGATGCTGTTTGGCAAGCTGTTGCCGCGTGAAGGCAATTTTTTCGAGCTGTTCAACCAGCATGCCGATCGCATTGTGGAGGCGGCGCGCGCATTCTCCAACCTGGTCGCCAACTACAGCGATCTGCAGAAGCGCGAAGCCTACAACCGGGAGGTCGACAACGCCGAGCGCGCTGCCGACCGCATCACCCACGAGGTGAACCGGATGCTGCACAAGACATTTATCACGCCGATTGACCGCGAGCAGATCCATTCGCTGATTAACACCATGGATGATGTGTGCGACCTGATCCAGGACTCTGCGGAAACCATGGCGCTGTACGACGTGCGCCACATGACCGAGGAGATCGTGCGGCTGACGGACCTGAGCGTCAAATGCTGCGAACGCCTGAAAGACGCGGTGGCGCTGATCGACAAGCTCAGCGACGCGGCCACCGCCGAGGCAGCGCTGAAGACCTGCGAGGAAATCGACAAGCTCGAGTCGGATGCCGACCGGGTTATGCGCTCGGCCATGAGCAAGTTGTTCCGCGAAGAACCCGACGTACGCGAAGTCATCAAGCTCAAGGCGATTTACGAATTGCTGGAAACCATTACCGACAAGTGTGAGGACGTGGCCAACCTGATCGAGGGCATCGTCCTCGAAAACTCCTGAACATGGCGTCCGTACAGACCGCCTTGTGGGTAGTGGCCATGCTGGTCATCCTGGCCGTTGTCTTTGACTTCATGAACGGGTTTCATGATGCGGCCAACTCGATCGCCACCGTGGTGTCGACCGGCGTCCTCAAACCTGGCCAGGCCGTGCTGTTTGCGGCTTTTTTCAACTTCGTCGCCATCTTCATCTTTCACCTGAGCGTGGCCGCCACCGTGGGCAAGGGCATTGTCCAGCCGGGCATTGTCGATACCCATGTGGTGTTCGGCGCACTGATAGGCGCCATCACCTGGAACCTGGTGACCTGGTATTACGGGATCCCGAGCAGTTCCTCGCACGCGCTGATTGGCGGCATCGTCGGTGCGGTGATGGCCAAGTCCGGTGCCGGGGCACTGGTGGCCGGCGGCATCCTGAAAACAGTGGCCTTCATTTTTGTGTCGCCGCTGCTGGGTTTTCTGCTCGGCTCCCTGATGATGGTGGTGGTGGCCTGGGTCTGCCGCCGCGCCACGCCCTCGCGCGTGGACCGCTGGTTCCGGCGCCTGCAGCTGGTCTCGGCCGGCGCTTACAGCCTGGGCCACGGCGGCAACGATGCGCAAAAAACCATTGGCATCATCTGGATGCTGCTGATCGCCACCGGCTACACCTCGGCCAGTGACAGCGCACCGCCAACCTGGGCGATTGTCAGCTGCTACATCGCGATTGCCGCGGGCACCATGTTCGGCGGCTGGCGCATCGTGAAAACCATGGGCCAGAGAATCACCAAGCTCAGGCCTGTGGGCGGATTCTGCGCGGAAACCGGCGGGGCACTGACGTTGTTCCTGGCCACCAGCCTGGGCATTCCGGTATCAACCACACACACGATCACCGGCGCCATCGTCGGTGTCGGCTCGACGCAGCGCGCCTCTGCCGTGCGTTGGGGCGTGGCCGGCAATATTGTCTGGGCGTGGATTTTCACGATCCCGGCATCCGCTTTTGTCGCGGCCATCGCCTACTGGGTCAGCCTGCAGCTGTTCTGATCTCCATGCGCCTCAATGATTGGGGGCCCCTCTTTGCCAGCCGGGGCCGCGGGACCGGCTTTGCCGGCCCGCAGGCGCAGCGGCCCCCTCGGCGGGGGGGGCAGGGCGCTACACACAGTGAGCAACCGTGGGGGCTTAGCTACCCGGCTGGCTGATTTTCCTGGCTTCCTCGACCTGGTATTCAAAGTAGCGCTGGAAGCTGAAAACGATGCTGGACATCAATGCAATCGTGCCGAACAGCAGTGCGCAGACAATCGCGGCCATGGTCAGCCAGTTGGTCTTGCCGGGGGCGCTGTCGGGCGCGGCAGCCGGGTTGTGCTGGGAATTCCATTTTTCAGGCGCCATCAGGCCGTAATAAATAGCCGTCAGCGCCGTGGCCGCAAGGGTGAAGCCCAGCAGGGGGACCAGCGCCCACGCCAGCTGGTCGTCCTGGCCATACTGGCGCACACGCTGCACGCCCCACCAGCCCACGGCGGCGACGAGAGGGTGTACCCAGGCCAGCAGATCGGCCCAGCCGTACAGGTAGAAGCGGTGCAGGCCCAGTTGGCCACCTGCAAAAGCCAGCCAGGTGGCCAGGGTCTTGTTCTTGTTTTTCATGCATCCAGTCAGGGTGGGGAGGGGAAGGGCATTGCGTCCTTGGGCGGCAAGGTGTCGCCGGCACCCAGCGTCTTTTGCATGATCACAATATCACGCCAGGCACCCATCTTCCAGCCGCAGGACTCGACGATGCCGACCTGCGTGAACCCGAGGGCAAGGTGCAGGCCGACGGAGCCGGCATTGGCTGAATCGCCGATGACGGCCATGATCTTGCGTATGCCGGCGGCCTCGCAGCGCACCAGCAGCTCGGTCAGCAGTTGGCGGCCCACGCCCTTGCCCTGGAGTCCGGGGGCCAGGTAGATCGAGTCCTCCACCGAATAGCGGTAAGCCGGCCGGGGCTTGAACCAGTTGCCGTAGGCAAAGCCGATCACGACGCCGTTTTCTTCGGCCACCAGGTAGGGCAGGCCCTTGCCCAGCACATCTGCCCGTCGCGTAGCCATGTCGGTCACGCTGGGCGGCTCGGTTTCGAAGGTGCCGGTGCCATTGAGCACATGGTGGGCATAAATGGCGGTGATCGCCGGCAGGTCGGTGTCAACGCTGGCTCGTATCAAGGTCATGGGAGTGGCCAAAAAGAGGGTTGGGGAAGGCGGCGGGCGGGACAGCAACGGACGGCGGGTTATAATCTGCGGCTTTGCAGCATTTCGCTGGCCGGGTGCCATGTCGTGTGTCTCAAGCGCTGCAGGAACATTTTGGGGTGATTTTTTTCACCTCACCACCCGAAGGATAAATCATGGTCGTCATTCGACTCTCGCGCGGCGGTTCTAAACACCGTCCTTTTTTCAATATTGTTGTGGCTGACAAACGCGTTCGCCGCGACGGCCGTTTCATCGAACGCATCGGTTTTTACAACCCGATCGCCAAAGGTGGCGAAGAGGGCCTGCGCATCGAGCAGGACCGCCTGACCCACTGGCTCGGCGTGGGCGCACAAGCGTCCCCCACCGTGCTGCGTCTGGTCAAGCAGGGCGCTTCTGCTGCCCCCAAGACCGCCTGAACGTAGGGATTTAAATGCTGCCTGGCCTTGAGCCGTCCGGCTTGCCGGACGACGCGGTTGAAGTCGGGCGCATTCTTGACGCCTGGGGCGTCAAGGGCTGGGTGAAAATCCTGGCTCACAGCGCCTCTTCCGAGGCGCTTTTTTCATCCGGCCGCTGGTTTCTGCAGCCGCCGGATACCAAACATCGGCCCGGTTTTGACGCTTTCTCCGGCACCGTGGCGCTGACGGTCAGCGAATCCAAAACCCATTCCGACTCCGTGGTGGCCAAGTTCGAAGGCATCGACGACCGCACCCCTGCCGAGGCCCTGCGCGGTGCGCGCATTTTTGTGCCGCGTAGCAGCTTCCCCAAGGCTGGCAAGGACGAATATTACTGGGTCGACCTGCTCGGCCTGAATGTCGTCAACCGCGAAGGCGTGGCTCTGGGCTGCGTGCGCGACCTGATGGCGACAGGGCCGCACTCTGTGCTGTGTGTGGAATACACCGATGGCGAGCAAACCCTGGAACGCATGATTCCCTTTGTGGCAGCCTATGTGGACGCCGTGGATCTGCCGGGCAAGACCATCACCGTGGACTGGCAGCCAGACTACTAAAGCCCCCACGGTCGCTCACTGCGTGTAGCTCCCTGCCCCCCGAGGGGGCCGCTGCGCCTGCGGGCCGGCAGAGCCGGACCCGCGGCCCCTGCTTGAAAAAGACAATTCCCAGCGCTCGTTCGTTTGATATCCGTTCGTCCTGAGCTTGTTCGCGGCGGCCCGATGCAAAATACATAGCCATGCGTTTTGACGTCATCACACTCTTTCCCGAGCTTTTTGCGCCTTTCCTGACGAGCGGCGTGACGCGCCGTGCGTATGAATCCGGCCTGGTTGAGGTGAAGTTGTGGAACCCGCGCGATTTTGCCGAGGGCAACTACCGCCGTGTCGATGACCGCTCCTTTGGCGGGGGCCCGGGCATGGTGATGCTGGCCGAGCCGCTGGCGCGCTGTCTTGAAAAGATCCGCGAGGAGCGCGCCGAGCCAGCCGGGCAGCAGGCGCCTGTGGCCCTGTTTTCACCGATAGGGCGTGCGCTCGACCATGGCAGCGTGGCGGCGTGGTCGGCCAGTATTGGTGCCGTCCTGATCTGCGGCCGCTACGAAGGCCTGGATCAGCGGTTTATCGACACTTTTGTGGACCAGCAGATTAGCTTGGGCGACTTTGTCCTGTCAGGCGGTGAAATTGCCGCGATGGCCCTGCTGGACGCCGTGGCCCGTTTGCAGCCCGGCGTACTCAACGACGAGGGCAGCCACCAGTTCGACAGCTTCAACCCGGCGCTCGATGGCCTGCTCGATTGCCCGCATTACACGCGACCCGAAACTTGGCGCGGCCAGGCCGTCCCCGACATGCTGTTGTCCGGCAACCACGGCCACATCGAACGCTGGCGCCGCGAGCAGCGCCTGGCCCTGACCCGGCAGCACAGGCCCGAATTGCTGGACAGGGCCCGGGCAGCCGGCAGCCTGACGGCCGCCGATGAGGCATTTCTGCACGATCTGCCTGCCAAAAAGGCCTCAAAGCCATAAATGGCTATAATCAAAGGCTTTTCGGTCCTCTGGCGGCCACTGCAACCATCTTGACCTTCAATGTGTCCATGGATTTGCGGTCTTTAGTGCAGCGCGTGTATGAACGAAAAAGTTAGATGGAAAAAATCATGAATCTGATCCAGACCCTAGAGCAGGAAGAAATTGCCCGCCTGAACAAGACCATCCCCGTGTATGCCCCCGGCGACACCGTGATCGTCAGCGTCAACGTGGTTGAAGGTACCCGCAAGCGTATGCAGGCTTTTGAAGGTGTTGTGATTGCCAAGCGCAACCGCGGCCTGAATTCCAGCTTCATCGTGCGCAAGATCTCCAATGGCGAAGGCGTCGAGCGGACCTTCCAGGTCTACAGCCCGCTGATCGCCAAGATCGAAGTCAAGCGCCGCGGTGACGTGCGCCGTGCCAAGCTGTACTACCTGCGCAGCCGCAGCGGCAAGTCGGCGCGTATCAAGGAAAAGCTGGGCGCCAAAGCTGCATAAAGCAGCTGGCCCGCAAAAAAAGCCGCTCTCCGGAGCGGCTTTTTTTATGCCCTGTTAATCTTGCGTTCTCATGACGACGCCCCGTTTCACCACGCCTTTGCCGGCCTTCGATCCCCGCAGCATCCCGGTGATCGGGGTGGACACGCACCTGTCCGGTGTACCGGCGCAGGAACTCACGCCGCAGGCCCTGCGCCAGCGTTTCCGGCACCCGCCGGTCTGGACGCCCGAGCATAGCGTCGAGAAAAAATTCTCCAACCGGGAACCGGCACTGGCGGCCGTGTTGCTGCCCCTCGTCATGCGCGATGAACTGACATTGCTGCTGACGGAGCGGGCGGGCAACATGTCCACCCACTCCGGCCAGGTTGCGCTGCCGGGCGGCAAGACCGACGAGGCCGACCACGATGCGGTAGACACAGCCCTGCGCGAAGCCCATGAGGAAATCGGCCTCACCCGCGAGCATGTGGAGGTACTGGGCATCCTGCCTACCTACGTGACCGGCACGGCATTCATCATCACGCCGGTGGTCGCCCTGGTGCAGCCCGGTTTTGCGTTGCAACCCAGCCCTTCCGAGGTGGCCGACATCTTCGAGGTGCCCCTGCGCTACCTGATGGATCCGGCCAATCACCGGCGCCATGAATTCGAGTTTGACGGTGTGCTGCGTCAGTGGCTGTCCATGCCCTACACAGGCGCGGAGGGGGCCGACGCCAAGGAACGCTACATCTGGGGTGCCACGGCCGGCATGTTGCGCAACCTCTACCGTTTTCTGAGCGCCTAGATAAGCCCCCCCCGTCCAGGCTCACTTCGTGTAGCCTGTTCCCCCCTCAAGGGGGCGGCGCCTGCGG
>NZ_JBAQYR010000167.1:0-56041 GCF_049790275.1 Polaromonas sp. | reverse complement strand
GCGGCAGGCGCTTCGCCGCCGCTGACCGGCGGGACGGCAGTGGCACCGCCACCCCCGCGGAAATCGGTCACATACCAGCCCGAACCCTTGAGCTGGAAACCGGCCGCGGTCAGCTGCTTCTTGAAAGCGGGCGCGCCGCACTGGGGGCAGTCGGTCAGCGGTGCATCGGACATTTTTTGCAAAACGTCCTTGGAATGCCCGCAGGACTCGCATTTGTAGGCGTAAATTGGCATGGTGCTGGAAGGTTTTGTCGGGGCTGTCTGCTCCTGCGGAGAGCACAGGATGCAAAACCTTCAATTATAGGCGCGGGCATGCGCCCGGTGGCTGCGCTTGCATTTGGCCGCGCGCCGGCCGCTTGCCGGCGCCGCTCAGGCTTCGGTGCTCAGGCGGTGATGGCTACCGCGGCTGTTTTCGATGGTCTGGGGTGTCAGCGAACCCACCAGCATGCCCAACGTGGCCGCCAATACCCCGGCCAGCTGGGCCGGAAACTGCTCGCCCAGGGTGCTGAAGGTGAACAGCAGCCAGGTTGCGATGCCGCAGACCACGGAAAAAATCGCACCCTGGGTGCTGGCTTTTTTCCAGTACAGGCCAAACACCAGCGGGATGAACGCACCGACCAGGGGCACCTGGTAGGCACCCGACACCATGTCGTAAATCGAGGTGCCCTGCATGGAAATGGCATAAGCCAGCACCAGACCGCTGAACACCAGCACCGTGGTCCGCATCAGCTTGAGTTCATGCTTGTCGCTCATCCGCGGCTTGAACTGGCGCCAGATGTTCTCCACAAAGGTCACGCTGGGTGCCAGCAGGGTCGCGGACGCGGTGGACTTGATGGCCGACAGCAGGGCACCAAAAAACAGCACCTGCATGATGAAGGGCATTTTTTCGAGCACCAGCGTAGGCAGGATTTTCTGCGGGTCTTCCTTGAGCAGCAGGGCCGTCTGCTCCGGCATGATGATCAGTGCGCTGGCGACCAGAAACATCGGGACAAAGGCAAACAGGATGTAGAAAATGCCGCCTATGACCGGCCCTTTGGTTGCCGCGCTCTGGCTGTTGGCGGACATCACGCGCTGGAACACGTCCTGCTGCGGAATGGAGCCGAACATCATGGTGATGGTGGCGGCGAAGAAAAACACCATGTCATTGAAATTCGGCTCCGGCCAGAATCTGAACAGGTCCTGGCTGGTGGCCAGGGCAATCACCTTGTCGGCACCGCCGGCCAGGTTGCCGGCAAAAATGGCCAGCACCGCCAGGCCCGCGACCAGCACAATCATCTGGATGAAGTCTGTCACGGCGACCGACCACATGCCGCCGAACAGCGTGTAGGCCAGCACCGAAGCCGTGCCAATCAGCATGCCGGCCGTCGTGCTGATGGCGCCGCCGGACAGGAGGTGAAAGACCAGCCCGAGTGCCGTGACCTGGGCGGCCACCCAGCCCAGGTAACTGATCATGATGATGATGGAGCAGGCCACTTCGATGGTGCGGCCAAAACGCTCGCGGTAGTAGTCGCTGATGGTCAACAGCGACATCTTGTAGAGCTTGCCGGCGAAAAACAGGCCGACCAGGATCAGGCAGGTGCCCGCGCCGAAGGGGTCTTCCACCACCCCGTTGAGCCCGCTGCTGACAAACTTGGCGGGGATGCCCAGTACGGTTTCGGAGCCGAACCAGGTAGCAAAGGTGGTCGTCACGATCATGACCAGCGGCAGGTTGCGCCCGGCGATCGCATAGTCGGCGGTGTTCTTGACCCGCCTGGCGGCATACAGGCCGATGACGATGGTGACCAGAAGATAAACGAAAACCAGGGTTAACAGCACAGCAGCCTCCTCAAGAATGCGTGATTATCACCAGATTCCGGCCCGTTAGAAAAGGCGGATCCGCAGCACCAGTTGCATGGCCAGCAAGCCTAAAGCAAAACCCAGGCCGCCGTAAATCAGGCTTTGCAGCAGCTTGTTGGTGCGCCGCTGCTCCTGCAGCAGTTCCTGGAGTTCCTGGCGGTTTCCGCCGCCCTGGTTTTTCAGGTACTGCTGCAGGAGCCGCGGCAGGCCGGGCAGCAGCTTGGCGTAGGTCGGAGCTTCGGCCTTGAGTTGTTCCAGCAGTTTTTCCGGGCCCACCTGCTCCAGCATCCAGGTTTCCAGGAAAGGCTTGGCCGTGCTCCACAGATCCAGGTCCGGATCGAGGTCGCGGCCCAGGCCTTCAATGTTGAGCAGGGTTTTCTGCAGCAGCACCAGCTGCGGCTGGATCTCCACATGGAAACGGCGCGAGGTCTGGAACAGGCGCATGAGCACCATGCCGAGCGAAATCTCCTTGAGCGGCCGGTCGAAGTAGGGCTCGCAGCAGGCGCGTATCGCGGCTTCAAGCTCGTCCACCCGGGTATGGGATGGCACCCAGCCCGATTCGATGTGCAGCTCGGCGACGCGTTTGTAGTCACGCTGGAAAAACGCGCTGAAATTCTGCGCCAGGTATTCCTTGTCGACCTCGGTGAGCGTGCCCACAATACCGAAGTCCAGCGAGATGTAGCGCCCAAAAGTTGCGGGGTCCAGGCTGACCTGGATGTTTCCCGGGTGCATGTCGGCATGGAAAAAGCCATCCCGGAAGACCTGGGTGAAAAAGATGGTGACGCCGTCGCGCGCCAGTTTTTTCATGTCCACGCCGGCGTCGCGCAGTCGCTGCACCTGCCCGATGGGCACGCCATACATGCGCTGCATCACCATCACATCGGGCATGCAGAAGTCCCAGATCATCTCCGGGATCAGCACCAGATTGAGGTTCTGCATGTTGCGGCGCAGCTGGGCCGCATTGGCGGCCTCGCGCAGCAAATCGAGCTCATCGTGCAGGTACTTGTCAAACTCGCCCACCACTTCACGCGGCTTGAGGCGCTTGCCGTCGGCCGACAGGCCTTCGACCCAGCCCGCCATCATGTGCATCAGCGCCAGGTCTTTTTCAATCGCCGGCAGCATGTTGGGCCGAAGCACCTTGACCGCCACCTCACGACCATCCGGCAGGGTGGCAAAGTGAACCTGCGCAATCGAGGCGCTGGCCACCGGCTCGCGCTCGAAAGTGGCAAAAATCTGGCTGATCGGCCGGCCAAAGGCTTTTTCGATGATGGCCATGGCCACATCCGGATCGAAGGGTGGCACGCGGTCCTGAAGCCTGGCCAGCTCGTTGGCAATATCCAGCGGCAGCAGGTCGCGCCGGGTCGACATGACCTGGCCAAACTTGACAAAAATCGGGCCCAGGCTTTCGAGGGCTTCACGCAGGCGTTCGCCGCGCGGCGCTTTCAGATTGCGGCCGACCGACACGATGCGGGTCAGCATCCTGATCCAGGGTTTGCTGAAACTCGAAAGCACCAGCTCGTCCAGGCCGAAGCGCAACACCGTCCAGACGATGAAAACGCCCCTGAAGAGGCGACTCATGAGGAAGCCTTCGTCGGCTCCGCCATGGGTGCCGCACCAGATTGCACCGTTGCGGCGGACGGCGGCCGCGGCGCCTGGGCGAGAAACTGCCGCAAACCCGCCAGCGCCTGGCGCGTCAGGCCGGCCAGCGTATGGGCCGGCACGTCGCCGATCAGGCGCGACAGGTCTTCTTCAACATCCCATCGCAAATTGTCAGCCAGCCAGCCCAGCTCAGCCGCGAGCTGCACGTCGCCTTCAATTTTGACCGGGGGCGCCTTGCCGGCCAGCACCGACTGGAACACCACGTCAGGAGACTCTGCGGCGACAGCCAGCAACAGGTCGGGCTTGGCGGAGGACGGCGCACGGTCCACCAGCCCCGCCGGCGTGATCAGCAAGTCCAGCGCAAACACGCCCCAGCGGATATGCACCACACTGCCTTTTTTTCGCAGGAGACGGTTTTGTGCCTCTTTCTCCTGCATCAGCACATGGTTGAGGAACAGGACCAGCTTCTGCTGTCCTTCATCCACGACCCAGGCCGGGGCCTGAAAACGGGTGGCGAGGGATTGCAGAAAAGAAAAAGGGGACGTGGTGTTCATACGTCCCCGATTCTATAGAGCCCCCACGTTCGCTCACTGCGTGTAGCTCTCTGCCCCCCGAGGGGGCCGCTGCGCCTGCGGTCTGGCAAAGCCAGTCCCGCGGCCCCTGCTTGAAAAAAACAGGGCCTTGCGCTCGCGCTTACTGGAGCGCCTGGACGCCGGCGACGAGCCAGCCGCCGCCATTGCGCGGCTTGGTCATGTTCCACACTTCGCGGAAGGGGCTGGGGCCAGCCGACGCGTCTTCGCGGATCATGCCGGAAAACTCCACACTGGCCATGTAGACGTCACTGAGCTCTTCGATGCCCAGCAACTGGGCGTCGAGCAT
Source organism: Polaromonas sp. (assembly GCF_049790275.1). Taxonomy (GTDB): domain Bacteria; phylum Pseudomonadota; class Gammaproteobacteria; order Burkholderiales; family Burkholderiaceae_C; genus Polaromonas. The sequence continues at coordinate 51,728 of NZ_JBAQYR010000167.1, read as the reverse complement.
CACTACGTCGGTCTTGTTGGCCGTACCGCCGGTATGCGATTCGCGATCGGCCAGCTGCGCCTTGATCTGCTCGAGCATTTCATCGGTCATCATGGCGCGCAGGCTGTTGACGTCCGAGCGGTCCCAGGCGTCCTGCAGAGTCACGAAGTTGGCCTTGCAGGCCTTGAGGAAGCCCTCGGCGTCGAAGCCGGCCGGCACACCCCAAGACTGCGAACCACCCAGGGCGGAACCGATCATGGAACCGCCGGCCGCCGTGCCGGCCTTGGTGGCATCAAAGGCCATGCTGCTGCGCTCCCAGGGCCGGGCCGATGAATCGTTGCCGACATTTTGGGGGCTGTAGTCACGTGGCACGGTCGCACTGCCTGCCCCCTGCATGGCGTAAGGCGTGGCACCCTGGCCCTGGTTGCCCTTGAGTTTGCGCATGATGAAGCCGACGACCACCATCACCAGCATGGCCAGCAGGGCGAACATGATGATCTGCCCGAAAGCGCCGCCCAGACCGAGCGAAGAGGCCAGCCATGCCAGGCCCAGACCCGCGGCCAGACCGCCCAGCATCGCGCCCCAGGGCTTCCTGGGCGCTGCCGCAGCAGCCCCTGTGTTGGCCGGCGCTGCTGGCGGGGTGGCCTGGCGCTGCGTCACATTGGACGACTGGCGCCCGATCGAACCGCCGCCGCCCATGCGTTTGGCCTCCGCAGGGGCATAAGCCAGGAGCATGGTTGCGGCCAGGACAGCCGCCAGAATCGCAGACCAAAGTTTCATACCGTCTCCTCTGATTAATTGCTTCAACACTTGATTCCAACATGCAATGCCACGACACCGCCGGTGAGGTTGTGATAGTCCACATGGCCGAAACCACCTTTGTGCATCAGGGCCTTTAGCTCTTCCTGCCCGGGGTGCATGCGAATGGACTCCGCCAGGTAGCGGTAACTCGCGTCATCATTGGCAACCAGCTTGCCCAGCTTGGGCAGCACATTGAAGGAATACCAGTCGTAGACCTTCTCCAGCGGCTTGGCGATTTTCGAGAACTCCAGCACCAGCAGCTTGCCGCCGGGCTTGAGCACGCGGTTCATCTCCTTGATGGCCTCGTCCTTGTGCGTCATGTTGCGCAAGCCAAAAGCCACGGTGACCAGGTCAAAGCTGGCGTCGGCAAACGGCAGATGTTCGGCATCACACACCGTGGTCGGCAAGATCCTGCCGGCGTCGAGCATGCGGTTGCGGCCTTCGCGCAGCATGGCCTCGTTGATATCGGTGTGGACAACACACCCGGTGCTGCCGACCTTGGGCGCAAATGCCAGCGCCAGATCGCCGGTGCCGCCGGCAATATCCAGCACCTGCTGGCCTTCCTTCACGTCGGCCACCATCACGGTGTAGGCCTTCCAGGCGCGGTGCAAGCCCATGGACATGAGGTCGTTCATCACGTCGTACTTGGATGCGACGGAATCAAACACGCTGCGCACGCGGCGCGCCTTGTCCTTCTCGTCAACCGACTCAAATCCGAAATGGGTGCTGCTCATGGTCTTATGCTAGGGGTGAAAGCCGGCAATTCAAGCGACAACCCTGTCCTGCTTGGGGCATTGCCCTGTATATATGTCGAAAAACAACACCTGCGCAGGACGGCCGAGCGCGGGCAGCTATGAAGTTGATAGCAAACGGGGGCTTGATGGCAGCAAGCATCAGTGGCTGCTGCACCCATGCCCGCCAGCTGGGGCCATGGGCGCATCGCGCTGCGCGCCCGCAGTTTCCAGGCGCTGCAGGTAGTCGGCCCACAGGCGCGCCTGCTCGGAACCGAGGAAGTAAAGGTAATCCCAGGAAAAAATGCCGCTTTCATGGCCGTCCGAAAACACCGGCTTGACCGCATAGTTGCCGATGGGTTCGAGTTCCACCAGGCTGACCTCGCGCTTGCCGGTCTGCAGCACCTCCTGGCCCGGGCCATGCCCCTGGACTTCGGCCGAGGGTGAATAAACCCGCATCAGTTCAAACGGGATTTTGAACTCGGCGCCGTCCGAAAACGCAATTTCCAGCATCCGCGACTGGGCGTGCACGGTCAGCGCGGTGGGTGTCGGGGTGTCGGGGGTCAGGCCTGCCATGAACTTTTCCTTCGGTGAATCAGACCAGCACGCGTTCGATGCCGCCGTTGTTGGCCGCATCGACATAAGCCGGCAGCCATTCCTTGCCAAGGATCTGGTTGGCCATTTCCACCACGATGTAGTCGGCCTCGAGCAAGCCATTCTGCAGGTCGTCGCCGTACCGGGTCAGGCCCTGCAGGCAGCTCGGGCAGCTGGTCAGGATCTTGACATTGCCGGTTTCGGCCACGGCGCCGCTGGCGCGCAGCTTGGCTTCGTCCTTGCGCAATTCTTCTTCCTTGCGAAAGCGGATCTGCGTTGAAATGTCGGGCCGGGTCACGCCCAGCGTGCCCGACTCGCCACAGCAGCGCTCGGACTTAAGCACCTGGTCGCCGAGCAGCGCCTTGACGGTTTTCATCGGTTCCTGCAGCTTCATCGGGCTGTGGCAGGGGTCGTGGTACAGGTAGCCGGCACCGGGCTGGTCGGTGCGCAGCGTGATGCCTTTTTCCAGCAGGTACTCGTGGATGTCGATGATGCGACAGCCCGGGAAAATCTTGTCGAACTCGTAACCCTGCAGCTGGTCGTAACAGGTGCCGCAGCTCACCACCACGGTCTTGATGTCGAGGTAGTTCAGCGTGTTGGCGACGCGATGGAACAGCACCCGGTTGTCGGTGATGATTTTCTCGGCCTTGTCGAACTGGCCGCTGCCTTTTTGCGGGTAGCCGCAGCACAGATACCCGGGCGGCAGCACCGTCTGTACGCCGGCGTGCCAAAGCATGGCCTGGGTGGCGAGGCCCACCTGCGAAAACAGTCGCTCCGAGCCGCAACCGGGGAAATAAAACACCGCCTCGGTTTCAGCCGTCGTACTGGCCGGATTGCGGATGATGGGAACGTAGTCCTTGTCCTCGATGTCCAGCAGGGCGCGCGCGGTTTTCTTGGGCAGGCCGCCCGGCATCTTCTTGTTGATGAAGTGGATCACCTGCTCCTTGACCGGCGCCGGGCCGACGGTCGCGCGCGGCCTGGCCGTCTGTTTGCGCGCCAGGCGCTTGAGCAGTTCGTTGGCAACACGCTGGGCCCTGAAGCCAACGTCCACCATCGCGCTGCGCATGAACTTGATGGTCTGCGGGCTGGTGGCGTTGAGGAAAAACATGGCCGCCGCATTGCCAGGCCGGAAGGTTTTCTGCCCCATCTTGCGCAGCAGGTTGCGCATGTTCATGGACACCTCGCCGAAGTCGATGTCCACCGGACACGGGCTCAGGCACTTGTGGCACACCGTGCAGTGGTCGGCCACGTCCTCGAACTCTTCCCAATGTTTGATGCTGATGCCGCGCCGCGTCTGCTCTTCGTACAGAAAGGCTTCCACCAGCAGCGAGGTCGCCAGGATCTTGTTGCGCGGGCTGTACAGCAGGTTGGCGCGCGGCACATGGGTGGCGCACACCGGTTTGCATTTGCCGCAGCGCAGGCAGTCCTTGACACTGTCGGCAATCGCGCCGATGTCGGACTGCTGCATGATCAGCGACTCGTGGCCCATCAGGCCGAAGCTGGGGGTGTAGGCGTTCGTGAGGTCAGCAAACAAAGCCTCGTCCATGCCCATTTTGTAAGTTTTTTTGGCCTCCAGCCCAATACTGGCGGGCGCAAGAAGCTCCTGATTTCGTAGCAATTTGCCCTTATTGAAACGCCCTTCGGGGTCCACCCTGCCCTTGTAATCGGCAAAAGGCTGCAGTTCCGCGTCGGTCAAAAACTCCAGCTTGGTGATGCCGATGCCGTGTTCGCCGGAGATCACGCCGTCCAGCGAGCGCGCCAGCACCATGATACGGGCCACCGCATGGTGGGCGGTCTGCAGCATCTCGTAGTCGTCGCTGTTGACCGGCAGGTTGGTGTGCACATTGCCGTCGCCGGCATGCATGTGCAGCGCCGCCCAGACGCGGCCCTTGAGCACCTGTTTGTGGAGAGCCGTGCACTGCTCGAGGATCGGCGCAAAAGCAGCACCGGAAAAAATGGCCTGCAGCGGAGCGCGAAGCTGGGTTTTCCAGCTGGCGCGCAACGAGTGGTCCTGCAACTGCGGGAACAGGGTATCGATATCACGCAGCCAGCCGGACCACAAGGCGCGGACTTCGGCAACCAGCGCCAGTGCCTGGCCGACGCGGTCTTCCAGCAGCTCGGCCGAGGGGATTTCTCCGGCATCGTCCGACTTGCCCAGGGGCAAATGGCCCTTGAGGAAAAAAGCTTCCAGCGTGTCGCACAGCCTGACCTTGTTGGCCAGGCTCAGCTCAATGTTGATGCGTTCGATGCCGTCGGTGTACTCGGCCATGCGCGGCAGCGGAATCACCACGTCTTCGTTGATCTTGAAGGCGTTGGTGTGGCGCGAAATGGCGGCCGTCCGCTTGCGGTCCAGCCAGAATTTCTTGCGTGCGTCCGGGCTGATGGCGATGAAACCCTCGCCGCGGCGCGAATTGGCGATGCGCACGACTTCGGAAGTCGCACGCGCCACCACGTCGGCGTCGTCACCGGCGATATCGCCAAACAGCACCATTTTCGGCAGGCCGCCGTGGGTCCTGGACTTGGTCGCATAACCGACCGCTTTCAGGTAGCGGTCGTCGAGGTGCTCGAGGCCGGCGAGGATGGCGCCGCCGCGCTTTTGCTCGGCGAACATGAAGTCCTTGATCTCGACGATGCTGGGGACGGCGTCCTTCGCGTTGCCGAAAAACTCCAGGCAGACCGTCCGCGTATGCGCCGGCATGCGGTGCACGATCCAGCGCGCGCTGGTGATCATGCCGTCGCAGCCTTCCTTCTGGATCCCGGGCAGGCCGCTGAGGAACTTGTCGGTGACGTCCTTGCCCAGACCTTCCTTGCGGAAGGTCTTGCCGGGGATGTCCAGGCGCTCGGTGCGCACCGGCGTCTTGCCGTCCGCTTCGAAATACTTGAGCTCGAAGCTGGCCATCTCGGCGTCGTGGATCTTGCCGAGGTTGTGGTTCAGGCGCGTGACTTCCAGCCACTGCGCCTCGGGCGTCACCATGCGCCAGGAAGCCAGGTTGTCCAGCGCCGTGCCCCAGAGCACGGCTTTCTTGCCGCCGGCATTCATCGCGATGTTGCCGCCTATGCACGAAGCTTCGGCCGAGGTCGGGTCGACCGCAAAAACATAACCACCACGTTCGGCCGCATCGGCCACGCGCTGCGTGACCACGCCGGCCTCGGTCCAGACGGTGGCCACGGGCTGGTCCAGCCCGGGCAGCGCGACCTGCTCGACCTCGGTCATGGCTTCGAGTTTTTCGGTGTTGATGACAGCCGACTTCCAGCTCAATGGAATCGCGCCGCCGGTGTAGCCGGTGCCGCCGCCACGCGGAATGATGGTCAGCCCGAGCTCAATACAGCCCTTGACCAGGCCGGCCATCTCGACCTCGGTGTCGGGTGTCAGCACCACAAACGGGTATTCAACGCGCCAGTCGGTGGCATCGGTCACATGCGAGACACGCGCCAGGCCATCAAACTTGATGTTGTCCTTGAGGGTGAACTTGCCCAGCTTGCGCGCGGTCAGGCGGCGCAGGTCGTACATGTTTTCGAAGGAGGTGGCGAACTGGGCAACGGCGCCCTTGGCGGCATCCAGCAGTTCGACCACGATGGCGTCGCGCTGGGTGTCCTGTTCGGGTGTGCGGCGTTTTTCGACCTCACCCAGGCGGTGCTGCAGGGCCTCGACCAGCATGCGGCGGCGCTTCGGGTTGTCCAGCAGGTCGTCCTGTAAATAGGGGTTGCGTTGCACTACCCAGATATCGCCCAGGACTTCGTACAACATGCGGGCCGATCGGCCGGTGCGGCGTTCATCTCGCAGCAGGTTCAGCAAATCCCAAGCACGCGCGCCCAGCAGGCGGATCACAACCTCGCGGTCGGAAAACGAGGTGTAGTTGTAGGGAATCTCGCGAATGCGGGCTTCGCCTGCTTTCGCCTCATCGGCAAAAACGTTTATTTTTTGGAGGGAATCAGGAGCGTTCATCGTGAAAAGCCGGGGTTGCAGGCGTCTGTCCGGCGCGGTAGCCCTATGTTACCGCAGCGCAACATTCATTCAGGACGGCTTGGGGCCCCCTCGTGGAAACCCGCTTGTGAAGGCTGTGGCTAGTCGCTTAAATCGAAGTGTCACAAATTATTTATAGACTAGACGGTTTGTTGTGTGAATGAACCGTTTCATCCAGGAGTTGTAATGAAAAAATGCTTGACCGCGATCACTTTGGCTGCTTGCGCGCTTGTTGCGCCTGTCACCAGCCATGCGCAAACCGAAATTCAGTGGTGGCACTCGATGACCGGGGGGCTGAACGACTGGGTGATCGATCTGGCCAACGGCTTCAACGCCAGCCAGAAGGAGTACAAGGTTGTTCCCACCTACAAGGGAACCTACGATGAAACCATGCCGGCGGCCGTAGCCGCCTTCCGCGCCGGAAACGCTCCACACATTCTGCAGGTGTTTGAAGTTGGCACGGCCACCATGATGGCCGCCAAGGGCGCGGTAGTGCCGGTAGGCAAAGTCCTTGCCGACGCCGGCTACAAGTTCGATCCCAAAGCCTATATTCCGGCGGTGGTGGGTTACTACACAGCGCCCAACGGCCAGATGCTGAGTTTTCCGCTGAACAGCTCGACAACAGTTTTCAATTACAACAAGGACATGTTCCGCAAGGCGGGCCTGGACCCCAACAAGCCGCCAGCGACGTGGCCCGAGGTCGTTCTGGCTGCAGCAAAATTGAAGGCTTCAGGCGTCAGCTGCCCCCTGACCACCAGCTGGCAGGGCTGGACCCAGCTTGAGAGCTTTTCCACCTGGCACAACACGCTGTTTGCGACGCTGAACAACGGCTTTGGCGGCACCGGCGCCCGGCTGGCCGTGAACAGCCCCCTGCATGTGCGCCACATCGAGAACCTGTCCAACATGGCCAAACAGGGCTTGTTTGTCTACCGTGGACGCGGCAACAAGGCCGACGCACCTTTTTACTCGGGTGAATGTGCCATGGCGACGGCATCGTCGTCGACCTACGCCAGCATCAAGAAAAACGCCAAGTTTGACTTTGGCATCGCCCCGCTGCCGTACTATCCCGACGTCGCCGGCGCACCGCAAAATACCGTGATCGGCGGCGCCTCGCTGTGGGTCATGGGCGGCAAGAAGCCAGCCGAATACAAGGGCGTGGCCAATTTCTTCAATTACCTGACCAATGCGGAAATCCAGGCCAAGAGCCATCAGCGCACCGGTTACCTGCCCATCACGCTGGCCTCGTTCGAGCTGACCGAAAAATCCGGCTTCTACAAGCAGAATCCGGGCACCGACGTGGCTGTCAACCAGATGATCCGAAAAACCACGGACAAGTCACGGGGCATACGCCTGGGCAACTTCATTCAGGTTCGCGCCATCGAGGACGAAGAACTCGAGCAGGTCTGGGCCGGCAAGAAGACGGCCAAAGAAGCCCTTGACGCCATTGTCAGCCGGGGCAATGAGCAATTGGTCCGGTTCCAGAACGCGAACAAATAACGCTGGTTTAAACTCGCCGTGCGCGGGCGGAACCCGCGCGGCCCCCTTGGGGGCCGACTCCCTTCTCTCGCCTCGCCCGTTTTTCACGCGCGGGGCGATTCTGACTGAACACCGTGGCTTCTGAAAAACGCGTCGTATTTCGCTCTGCATGGCTGCCCTGGGTGCTTCTTGCTCCTCAGGCGGCCGTGATTGCCATTTTCTTTTTCTGGCCTGCTGCGCAGGCATTGCTCCAGTCATTTCAACAGACCGATGCATTTGGTCTGTCCACGGAATGGGTCGGGCTGCAGAACTTTAAAAACCTGCTCAACGACGACTCCTACCTGGCCTCTTTCAAGATCACCGCTGTCTTCTCGGTGTTGGTCGCAGGGCTCGGCATCGGCTTGTCATTGCTGCTTGCGGTGTTTGCCGACCGCGTTGTCAAGGGCGCTCTGGTTTATCGCACCCTGCTGATCTGGCCCTATGCGGTGGCACCGGCTGTGGCAGGTGTGTTGTGGCTCTTCATGTTCGCACCATCCATCGGCATTGTTTCTTACGCTCTTCGAGGTTTGGGCCTGGACTGGAACCACCTGCTGAACAGCACCCACGCGATGACCCTGATCGTCATCGCCGCGGTCTGGAAGCAGATTTCCTACAACTTCCTGTTTTTCCTGGCCGGGTTGCAAAGCATTCCGAAATCCCTGGTCGAAGCCGCCGCCATTGACGGCGCGGGGCCATGGCGCCGCTTCTGGACGATCCAGTTTCCGCTGCTGTCGCCCACCACGTTCTTCCTGTTCGTGATCAACGTGGTCTACGCCTTCTTCGACACGTTCGCGATTGTGGATGCCGCCACCGAAGGCGGGCCCGGCAGGGACACAGCCATCCTGGTTTACAAGGTCTACTACGACGGTTTCAAGGCGCTCGACCTGGGTGGCTCTGCCGCACAGTCCGTGGTGCTCATGGTGATCGTGATCGCCTTGACCATCGTCCAGTTCCGGTTCGTCGAGAAGAAAGTGCAGTACTGATGCTTGTCCCCCACGTTCACCCTGTTCACTGCGCCCCGGGCGCGTGTTCTGAGCCCTTCGGACAGACGGGCGGTCGCTGATGGTTGAACGCAACCCTTATTTGCGGGTCCTTTCCCATCTGGTGCTGATCATCGGCGTGCTGGTGGTCGCATTTCCGCTTTACGTGACCTTCGTCGCTTCGACACAGACCGCGTCCGAGATTTTGCAGGCGCCGATGTCACTGCTGCCGGGCAAACACCTCGTCGAAAACTACACAGCCGCGCTGCAGGGAACGGGCATGGGCGCGGCCTCGAATGCGCCGGTGGGGCGGATGATGATGGTCAGCCTGATCACTGCACTGGTGATTGCCGTTGGAAAAATTGCCATCTCGCTGCTCTCGGCCTTCGCGATCGTCTACTTTCGCTTCCCTTTCCGGATGTTCTTCTTCTGGGCCATTTTTGTCACGCTGATGCTTCCGGTCGAAGTGCGTATCGGTCCGACCTACGCCGTCGTGGCGAATCTGGGCATGTTGAATACCTACGCCGGACTCACGGTGCCGTTGATCGCGTCAGCAACGGCCACCTTTCTTTTTCGGCAGTTTTTCCTCACCGTTCCGGACGAGCTGGTCGAAGCTGCGCGTATCGACGGGGCCGGGCCGATGCGCTTTTTCATTGATGTCCTGGCACCGCTGTCATCCACCTGCATTGCGGCACTGTTTGTGATCCAGTTCATCTACGGATGGAACCAGTACCTCTGGCCCCTGCTCGTGACAACCAACGAGACCATGTACCCGGTCGTGATCGGCATCAAACGGATGATCAGCGGCGGTGACGCCGCAACCGACTGGAACATTGTGATGGCCACCGCCGTACTGGCCATGATTCCGCCCGCATTGGTGGTCATCCTGATGCAGCGCTGGTTTGTCAAAGGCCTGGTGGATACCGAAAAATGACCCTCCCACCAAGCGCCTTCGGCGCCTCCCCTCAGGGGCGACGCCAGCAGCCCGGCAAAGCCGGATCCGCGTCGTCCGCTTGAATTAAATCCAACGTAGGTTGTCTCAATGGCTTCAATCCAACTCAAAGACGTCGTCAAGCATTACGGCACCGGAAAACATGCGCTACAGGTCATCCATGGCGTCAATGCAGATATCGCCGACCGCGAATTCATTGTGATCGTCGGGCCGTCGGGCTGCGGCAAGTCCACCCTGCTGCGCATGGTGGCCGGCCTGGAAGAAATCACCGGCGGCGAAATTTCCATCGGCGGGCGTATCGTCAACGAACTGGAGCCGGCCGAACGCGACATTGCCATGGTGTTCCAGAACTACGCGCTTTACCCGCACATGAGCGTGTTTGACAACATGGCTTACGGACTGAAGATCAAGAAAGTACCCATCGACGAAATCAAGACCCGAGTTGACAAGGCTGCAAAGATTCTCGAGCTGGGCCATCTGCTCGACCGCAAGCCGCGCCAGCTCTCGGGCGGCCAGCGCCAGCGCGTGGCCATGGGCCGCGCCATCGTACGCCAACCGCAAGTGTTTCTCTTCGACGAACCGTTGTCCAACCTCGACGCCAAGCTGCGCGTGCAGACCCGGCTGGAAATCCAGAAGCTGCACCGCGAACTCGGCATCACCTCTCTGTTCGTCACTCACGATCAGGTCGAAGCCATGACCCTGGCGCAGCGCATGATTGTCATGAACGCCGGCCGCATGGAGCAGTTCGGCACGCCTGAAGAGGTCTACAACCGCCCGGCCACCACGTTTGTGGCGAGCTTCATGGGCTCGCCGCCCATGAACCTGCTCAACCATGCGCCCAACGCCGATTTCGGCGGCCGGCCCGGCGCCGTTCTCGGCATTCGTCCCGAGCATCTGCAGATCGGCAGCACCGGCTGGACGGTGCAGGTGGACACCATGGAAATGCTGGGGGCGGAACGCCTGCTGTATTGCCGTTTCGGCGATGAATTCCTGATTGTGCGTACCGATGAAACCCAGGCCACACCAGAAATTGGCACGACCATTCACGTCGCGCCGCGCGCGGACAGGCTGCACTGGTTTGACGCCGAAACAGGAAAAAGGCTTTGACGGACTGGCCCTATCCGCGCTGGGTTGCCCACCGCGGTGCAGGCAGGCTCGCGCCTGAAAACACATTGGCGGCATTCCGCCTTGGCGCCAGCCACGGCTACCGCATGTTCGAATGCGATGTGAAGCTGAGCGCCGATGCCGTGCCTTTCCTGATGCACGACGCAACGCTGGAGCGCACCACCAGCGGCCACGGCACGGGCGGTGACCAGCCTTGGGAAAGGTTGTCGTTGCTGGATGCCGGCAGCTGGCATTCGCGCACTTATGCCGGCGAGCCGCTGGCCAGCCTGGACAACGTGGCACGTTATTGCCTGCGCAACGGGTATTTCCTGAATATCGAGATCAAGCCCACCCCCGGCCTGGAGGCGCAAACCGGTACCGTGGTTGCCAACGCCGCAGCCCGTCTGTGGGAAGGCGCCGCCGTGCCGCCGCTGCTGACTTCTTTTCAACCCGATGCGCTGGAAGCTGCAAAAGCCGCGCAACCACAACTGTCGCGCGGCCTGCTGCTGGACAGTTTGTGGAAAGGCTGGCTGGAAACGGCGTTGACACTCGATTGCGCCGCGCTGGTCTGCAACCACGCCCTGTGGGACAGCTCCAGCGTGTTGCAGGCCAAAAGCGCCGGCTTTCGCTGCCTGAGTTACACCGTCAACGACGAGTGGGCGGCCCAACGCCTGCTCGATCTGGGCACCGACGGCATCATCACCGACCGCATCGATCTTTTCCCACCCGAAAGCTGATACCGGCTCAGGCTTGCCAGCCGCGCAGCACGACCCACTGGCAGCTTGCCGCGCCGAAGGCAAGCAGGACATAACTCGCCATCTTGCCGTCGCGGCCAAACACCGCCAGCCCGGCGACAAGTACCAGCAGGGATACTACAAAAACAATAGCTATCTGCGCCCATGCAGAAAGGGCTACTGGCCTTTTTGACCTGAACAACAGGGCGAGGAGCCGGGTCCCCAGCACCACCAGCACCGCAACAAAGGCCGCCGGTGCCATGAAATTGAGCAGCTGGTTGGTCAGGTTGAGTGCGGTCATGGCAGCGGGAGTGAGGAAATGGCGTCAAAGTGATCATGAACTGGCGACTTGCCCTTTATCAAGGGGATTGAAAGAATGTCGGGACCTCTCCCGGCCTTCAATTTTATAATCTGGCCATGTCAGTCTGGACTCTGGGGATCAACCATACCACCGCACCGCTCGATTTGCGCGGGCGGTTTGCGTTCGCCATCGACCAGATCGAGCCGACCTTGAGGGGCTTGCGGGAATCGCTGGCGCGCCGGCCCGAAGCCACGCTGCTGTCCACCTGCAACCGCACCGAGATCTATTGTGCCGGCGGCAGATCCGAGCTGGACCACACCATGGAATGGCTGGCGCACCGTGGCGGCGTCTCGCCCGCTCTGTTGCGTTCCCATGCCTACACCCTTGAAAACGACCAGGCGGCACGTCACGCCTTTCGCGTCGCCAGCGGGCTCGACTCCATGGTGCTGGGTGAACCGCAGATCCTCGGCCAGATGAAGGACGCGGTGCGCGCCGCTGAAGACGCGGGCGCCATGGGTACGACGCTGCACCAGCTGTTCCAGCGCTCCTTCGCGGTCGCCAAGGAAGTCCGCACCAGCACCGAGATCGGCGCGCACAGCATCAGCCTGGCGGCGGCATCAGTGCGGCTGGCGGGGCAGCTGTTTGAAGATTTGAGCAACATCAAGGTGCTGTTTGTCGGCGCAGGCGAAATGATCGACCTGGCGGCCACCCACTTTGCCGCCAAAAATCCGAAGGCCATGACGGTGGCCAACCGCACGCTGGAGCGCGGCGAAAAGCTGGCCGGCCGCTTCGGCGCTGAGGTCATGCGCCTGGCCGACCTGCCCAGCCGGCTGCATGAATTCGATGCGGTGATCAGCTGCACTGCCAGCACCCTGCCCATCATCGGCCTGGGCGCGGTCGAGCGCGCGGTCAAGCTGCGCAAACACCGTCCGATGTTCATGGTCGACCTGGCCGTGCCGCGCGACATTGAGCCGGAGGTCAGGGAGCTGTCCGATATCTACCTCTACACCGTGGATGACTTGGCGCACGTAGTGCAGACCGGCAAGGACAGCCGGCAGGCGGCCGTTGCGCAGGCTGAAGTCATCATTGATGCGGGGGTGCAGAACTTCATGCACTGGCTGGATCAACGGCGCAGTGTGCCGCTGATCCAGCAGCTCAATGCCCAGACCGACGAATGGCGCGCCACAGAAATTGCCCGCGCCAGGAAGCTGCTGGCCAGGGGCGAATCCGTGGAGACCGTTCTCGAGGCGCTGTCGCGTGGGCTGACGCAGAAAATGCTGCACGGCGCATTGGCCGAATTGCACGCCGGCAACGCGGACAACCGCGAGGCAACCGCGCAGACCGTTTCAAGGCTTTTCCTGCGCGGCAACCTGCCCCAGGAACAGAAAGAGCGTTAGCGCCACTTGCGCGCGAACCACGGCCCGCGCGTCGGGCTGAACGCGGGGCCGAGTCACCGGCTGCCTGTCTCCTGAATGTTTTTGCTCCCGGCCTTCCATGAAACCCTTTCTCCGCCAGACCCTCGACCGCCAGATTTTCCGCCTGCACGAGCTCGACGCCCTGCTGTCGGCCGCCGACGTGGTCAGCAACATGGAGCGCTTTCGCAACCTGACGCGCGAACATGCAGAAGCCAGCATTGTGGTCACCCAGTACCAGCAGCTGACGGCCCGCGAGGCTGACCTGGCCAGCGCCCAGGCCATGCTGGCGGAGGCCAGGGACGATCCCGAGATGGCCGCCATGGCCGAAGAAGAAATCGAGGCAGCCCGGGCCGACATCACCCGGCTCGACGAAGCCCTGCAGCTGATGCTGATTCCCAGGGACCCGGACGATGCACGTCCTGCGTTCATCGAAATCCGCGCCGGCACGGGGGGTGACGAATCGGCCCTGTTTGCGGGGGACCTGTTTCGCATGTACACGCGTTATGCCGAGCGCAAGGGCTGGCGCACCGAAATCATCAGCGAATCGGCCAGCGAACTGGGCGGCTACAAGGAGGTGGTGCTGCGCATCGAGGGTCCGACTGACGCGCTGGGTGTGGGTGTTTACGGCAAGCTGCGTTTCGAATCGGGCGGCCATCGCGTGCAACGCGTGCCCGCTACGGAAACCCAGGGCCGCATCCACACCAGCGCCTGCACCGTGGCCGTACTGCCCGAACCCGACGAGGCGGTGGCCATCCAGATCAACCCGGCCGACCTGCGCATCGACACCTACCGGGCCAGCGGCGCCGGCGGCCAGCATATCAACAAGACCGACTCGGCGGTGCGCATCACCCACCTGCCCACCGGTATCGTGGCCGAATGCCAGGAAGGCCGCAGCCAGCACAGCAACAAGGCTCAGGCGCTCAAGGTGCTGACGGCGCGCATTCATGAAAAAGACCGCTCCGAGCGCGCGGCCAAGGATGCCGCCATGCGCAAGGGGCTGATCGGAAGTGGCGACCGAAGCGACCGGATACGCACCTACAACTTCCCCCAGGGGCGGCTGACCGACCACCGCATCAACCTGACCCTGTACAAGCTGCTGACCATCATGGAGGGTGATCTGGATGACGTGGTCACCGCCCTGCAGGTGGCGCGCGGCGCCGAACTGCTGGCGGAACTGGAAACAGCTTCGAACGGCTGAAAAGAAGTTTTATGAACGAAATTGGCCTCCAGCCCTTTATGGACGCGCGTCACCAGCTATCAAATACATAGTAACTCTATGACTTCGGGAATCCGCCCTTGACCGCCGTCACCTGTGCACAGGCCCTGTCTGCCGCCCGTGCCATGGGACTGGAGCGGCTGGACGCCCAGCTGTTGCTGCTGCACGCGCTGGGCAAACCCGACACTGACCGGGCCTGGTTGCTGGCACACGACACCGATGTCCTGACGGACGAGGTGGCACAGCTGTTCGAGCGCCTGAGCCAGCGCCGTGCCCAGGGCGAGCCGCTAGCCTACCTGGTCGGCAGCAAGGAGTTTTTTGGCCTCCGGCTACAGGTGGACTCGCGGGTGCTGGTGCCGCGTCCGGACACGGAAACTCTGGTGGAATGGGCTCTGGAGCAATTGGCCGGAGCGAACTTTCCGGCCTCCACCCGGGTGCTCGACCTGGGCACGGGCAGCGGTGCCATTGCCTTGGCGCTGAAAAAAACCCTCCCCGCGCTGGACGTGACAGCGGTGGATGCCAGCAGTGACGCCTTGGCTGTGGCTGCTGCCAACGCGATGACGCACCAGCTACCTGTTAGCTTCATCCAAGGGGATTGGTTTGAAAATGTAAGTGGCCACTTTCACCTGATTGTCAGCAATCCGCCTTATGTGGGGAGTGTCGATGAGCATCTCGCCGCCCTGCACCATGAGCCACTGCAGGCACTGACGGCCGGAGAGGACGGCCTGAACGATCTGCGCCAGATCATCGCGCAGGCACCCGGACATCTGCATCCACAAGGCTGGCTGCTGCTCGAGCATGGCTACGATCAGGCCTTCGCCGTGTGCGAGCTGCTTGTGCAGCGCGGCTTCACCGAGGTGCAAAGCCGGAACGACCTGGCCGGCATTGCCCGCTGTTCGGGAGGGCGTTGGCCTGGCCCTGCAGGCAGCCGCCGGCAAACGGCTGGATAATCGGCTATTGATTTTCCGTTTTTGAAATCCACTTACCTTTGCACAAGCCGGTTTTTCCCGGCTGCTCCGTGCCCCACCTAAGGACCTGAAATGAACGATACCCAGCAGCGCATTGACCAGATTGTCAAATCCAGCGAGGTCGTGCTTTTCATGAAAGGCACCGCCCAGTTTCCCATGTGCGGTTTTTCCGGCCGCGCCATCCAGGTGCTCAAAGCCTGCGGCGTGAACAAGCCTGCAACCGTGAACGTGCTCGAAGACGAAGAAATCCGCCAGGGCATCAAGGAATACAGCAACTGGCCCACCATTCCCCAGCTCTATGTCAAAGGGGAGTTCGTCGGTGGCTCGGACATCATGATGGAAATGTACGAGAACGGCGAGTTGCAGCAGGTACTCGGCACCCCAGCAGAATAAGCGCCCGTTCACCTGCCCATCGGGGGCAGGCAATGGTTTACTTCATGGCGAACTACCCTACTGGGTATAACCTTCGCACGCCCCGGCATTGATCCGGCCCTTGCATTCGCGCTTGAGCCGCGTTGAGCGCTCTTTGGCGCTTTCCTGCGACCCGGGAATGAACTTAGCACTTTTGCCAGGCTGCGTGGCTACCGCTTTTTTGGCTTTTTCCTTTTTCGCGGCGGCCAGGGCCTGGCTACCTGCCATGCCAAGCATGTAAATCACTGCCAGCACGGCACGCCGTGCGGCGTGCAAAAGATGGCTGATCCATTTTTTTCCCCCTGTTGACCGGCGTTCAATCGCCGCTTCGTTTTACACAATGGCAGGTTTCTACTGCAACTTCGCATCGCCGTAGACTTGGTCATCCGGCGGTGCATCGGCCGGCATCCGGAAGCTTTCGCTGGCCCAGGCGCCTAGATCAACGTTTTTGCAGCGCTCGCTGCAAAAAGGCCTGAACCGGTTTTCTGGTGCATACATGCTGGGGCCGCCACAGGTGGGGCAGACCACGGTTTGGGGCTTGGGAAAATCTCGATTCATCGTCAAAACTCAAACGGCTCAGGAGTTGCGAGCCCGTTTTCAGGAACAAAGTGTCAGTTCGAATGCTGCATCATCGGTGCAGGCATGCAGACGGTCATCGCTTTCGTGGCGCATCAGCCGCACGGAGACCATGAGGCGGTTGCCGCTGATTTCGGGAATCAACCCCAGCCCTGGATCGATCAGCAGGCGCAAAAGCTGAAACGTCCGCCCCTGCGGCAGGGTCTGCTGGTACTGCCCGCCTGCCGCCACGACTTTTTGAGGCAAACCGGAATCGCGCAGCAGCTTGAGCAACATGCGGACCGACTCGGCCAGGGGTACCAGCGTGGCGATCCAGCGTTGCAGGTCCTGTTGCCGCACGTGTGTATCAAGGTGCTGCCAGGCGAAATAGGCCGGCAAGTCAAATTCGCAAGTGCCCCCCGGAATGCCAATGCGGCTGCGGATACTCATCAGCCAGTCGTTTTCGGTCAGCGACTGTCCCGCCTTTCCCGGCAGACTGTTCAGGGCCGTAAAACAGCCATCGAGCTGCGCTGTGACCTCGTCGAGCACCGCTTCGGAAATCGCGGGATTGCCGCGATAACCATTGAGTGTGTGTTTTTGCCTGTCCAGGTCCTTGAGCACATCGGTCTTCAGGTCGGCACGGGCCGCCACGTCCATGACCTCGAAAATGGTCGTGATCGCATAGTGGTGGTCGGTCGGATGCTCCCGCACAGCCAGCTCGCCGAGGCGGTGAAACAGATGCTCTAGCCGTAGATAGGTACGAATGCGTTCGTTGAAGGGATATTCGTAAAGAATCACTGCGATATATCTTTTTCAGCGGGTTGGTCGGCCGTCCATCATAGCCCGAAGCGTTGCGCAAGTTGTCGCACCGTCCCTGTCAGTGCAGCCAGTGACAAAGGTGCGTCGTTGTATATGCAGATGTCGGCGGCGGTCAGTCGCTGGTCGCGGCTGGCCTGGCTGGCCATCACGCGTTCCACCGCTTCGCGCGTCCAGCCGTTGCGCGCCATCACACGGCTGATCTGCGTTGCCTCGCTGCAATCAACCACCAGCACCTGGTCCACCCGCTGGCGCCAGCGCCCGGATTCGACCAACAGGGGAACATCAAACACGATGCAGGCACTGTCAGACCGTGCCGCCTGCCGGACGGCTTCCTCACCCACGAGAGGATGCACGATGGATTCAAGCCGCTTTTTTGCCCCGGCATCCGCAAAAACCAGTTGGCGCATCACGTCGCGGTCCAAAGCTCCTTCCGGTGTGATGAACTGCGGCCCGAACTGCCTGGCAATCGGCTCAATGGCCGCTCCGCCAGGTGCTGTGACAAGGTGCGAAATCGCGTCGGAATCAATCACTGCGGCGCCGCAATCGGCCAGCACCTGGGCTACCGTACTTTTCCCGCTGCCAATACCGCCCGTCAAACCTACCCGCAGCGGATCCATGTCACTACAGTCCTATGACACGCAGGATGGACTGGGGGCCGAACACCATGGCCGTCAGCCCTGCACCGGCAAGGAACGGTCCAAATGGCACATAACCCCCTTCACGCAGATTGCTGGCCAGCTTCATGGCAATGCCTACTGCAGCACCGATCACGGACGCCATCAGGATCATAGGCACCAGTGCAGTCCAGCCGAACCACGCCCCCAAAGCCGCAAAAAGCTTGAAGTCGCCATAACCCATGCCCTCCTTGCCGGTCACCAGCTTGAACGCCCAGTAAACCAGCCACAGGGACAGGTAACCCGCCACCGCACCCCACAATGCCTGGCCCAATGGAACGCCCGGGTTCCAGCCCAGCGCTGCAATGATCAGGCCCGCCCACAGCAGAGGCAGGGTGATATCGTCCGGCAGCAGCGTGGTATCCCAGTCAATCAGTGCGAGGGCCAGCAAGGCTGCCGAGAATCCGCTCCAGGCCAGTCCGGTGCTTGTCAAGCCCCATCGCCAGGCGCAGAAAAAAAACAGGGCTCCGGTCACGGCCTCGACCAATGGATAGCGCCATCCGAACTTCGTTCCACAAACCGAACATTTCCCTCTTAAAAAAAGATAGCTCAGGATGGGAATGTTTTCGTACCAGGCAATCACATGGCCACAATTCGAACAGCGGGACCGGGGAACCACCAGATTGAATTTTTCCGCGCTCTCCGGCTGCGTGCCGGTGAGTTCTGCACATTCTGCCGCCCATTGCCGCTCCATCATTTTCGGCAAACGGTAGATGACAACGTTGAGGAAACTGCCAATGAGCAACCCCAGAATGCCGGCCAGCGCGGCGTTGAATTCGGCAGGCAAACCGAGCGCGGGCCCGGGCATCAGACCACTTGACCCAGCTTGAAAATCGGCAGGTACATGGACACCACGATCCCCCCGATCAGGCCGCCGAGGAAAACGATGATGATGGGTTCCATCAGGCTGGACAGGCCCGCAACCATTTCATCGACTTCTGCCTCATAAAAATCTGCAGCCTTTCCGAGCATATGGTCCACGGAGCCCGACTCCTCGCCAATCGCGCACATCTGCAGCACCATGGTTGGAAACAGATTGGCATTGCCCATGGCTGCTGTCAGGCTGGTTCCTGTCGACACTTCCTGCTGGATTTTCAGAGTCGCGTCGGCATACAGTGAATTGCCGGAAGCGCCACCGACCGAGTCGAGCGCCTCCACCAGAGGTACACCGGCAGCAAACATGGTCGATAGCGTACGGGTCCAGCGGGCGATACAGGATTTTTCAATTAACGCCCCAAAAACTGGCACTTTCAGCAGAACACGATCCATGAAACGCTGCATTTTTTCATTACGCTTCCAAGCTTGCATGAAAAAATAAACACCCCCGCCAACACCACCGAAAATAAGCCACCAGTAGGCGACAAAGAATTCGCTGATCGCCATCACAAACAAGGTCGGAGCAGGCAAGTCCGCGCCAAACGAAGTGAACACCTCCTTGAACGCGGGAATCACGAAAATCATGATCACTGCGACCACCACAAAAGCCACCACCACGACTGAAGTCGGGTACATCAGCGCTGATTTGATCTTTGACTTGATGGCTTCAGTTTTCTCCATGTAAACCGCAAGACGATCGAGCAGTTGCTCCAGAATACCGGCCGCCTCGCCTGCTTCCACCAGATTGCAGTACAGCGCATTGAAGTACAACGGGTATTTGCGAAAAGCCGCACTCAGGGAGGTACCGGTTTCCACATCGGTACGCACATCATTGAGCAACTTGGTCACACTGGCATTGGCATTGCCACGGCCCACGATGTCGAAGGCCTGCAGAAGCGGTACACCCGCTTTCATCATGGTCGCCAGTTGGCGCGTGAAGATGGCGATATCACGGGGCTTGATGGATTTGCCGGAGCGCATGCTGCGCTTCTTGATCTTGGTGGCCAATACACCCTGACGGCGCAAGGAGGCTTTGACCTGGTTCTCACCGACAGCCCGGGTTTCTCCCCGCACCTGCTTGCCGTTGCGATCCTTGCCTTCCCACTCGAAGACAAATTCCTTGATATCTCTGGATGCTGCAGTTGCCATGGTACCTTCTTCAGTGCGGAAGTGATGGTGGGGACTTGAAACGTCCGGCGAAGCGAAAAACCAGGTTTTTATTCACTGATAACAGCTTAAACATTGGTACAGGCCAGAACTTCTTCCAGTGAAGTCATGCCCAGCTTGACTTTGTGCAAGCCCGCGCCCCGCAGGCTTTTCACACCTTCGATTTCTGCCTGCTCGGCGATTTCAAGCGCGCTGCCATCCCGCAGGATGATCCGCTGCAACTCTTCCGTGATGGGCATTACCTGATACACCCCGACGCGGCCCTTGTAACCGTTGTTGCACATTGAACAACCCACCGGACGATAAGGCGTCCAGGAACCGTCCACATCCTCTTCCTTGAACCCCGCGTCCAGCAGGGTTTCGCGGGGAATGTCCGCTGGCGCCTTGCAGTTGGGGCACAGGCGCCTGGCTAGGCGCTGGGCCGTTATGAGGATGACGCTTGATGCGATATTGAAAGGTGCAATGCCCATGTTGCGCAAACGCGTCAGCGTGGCCGGCGCATCGTTGGTGTGCAGGGTGGAAAGCACCAGATGGCCCGTTTGCGCCGCCTTGATGGAAATTTCGGCGGTCTCCAGATCACGGATCTCACCAACCATGATGATGTCCGGGTCCTGCCGCAAAAAGGCTTTCAGGGCCACGGAAAACGTCAGGCCGGCCTTGTCGTTCATGCTGACCTGGTTGACACCGGGCAAGTTGATCTCGGCCGGATCTTCGGCCGTGGCAATATTCACGCCCGGCTTGTTAAGAATATTCAGGCAGGTGTACAGTGACACGGTTTTACCCGAACCGGTAGGGCCGGTCACGAGCACCATGCCGTAGGGGCGCTGAACGGCGTTGAGCAGGCGCTCCTTTTCGATCGGCTCGTACCCCAACGCATCAATGCCCAGCTTGGCACTGCTGGGATCCAGGATACGAATCACGATTTTCTCGCCGAACATCGTGGGCAGGGTGCTGACCCGGAAATCGATCACCCGGTCGGGACCGATCTTCAGTTTCATTTTTCCGTCCTGCGGCACCCGCTTCTCGGAAATGTCCATTTTCGAGATGACCTTGATGCGAGACGCCAGTTTTTCCTTGATGGCGACCGGTGGAGATGCAATTTCACGCAACTCACCGTCGATACGGAAACGCACCCGGTAGGTATGTTCGTAGGGCTCGAAGTGCAGGTCCGAAGCCCGCATGCTGAACGCGTCCAGCAGCATTTTGTGCAGGAACTTGACGACCGGCGCATCTTCGACCTCAGCAACACCCGTGTCATTGCTGTCCGCACTGGCGGCCTCGGCGGTGGACTCGTCAAACTCAAAATCGTCACCAATGATGCTGTCCATGGCCTCGGACGCCGTGGTGGCGGATGCTTCCACCATCTTGGACAGTTTGTCGTATTCGGCAATAACCCAGTCCACACCCATCTGCGTGGAAAACTTGATTTTTTCCGCGGCTTCCTGATCCGATGGGTCAGCCGTAGCCACAATCAGGCGATTGTTACGCTTGCTGAGAACAACAATACGGTAAGACTGGCAGATCTTGGCATCCAGCAGGCCTTTGGGCAGACGCTGGGTATCTATGGCGTCCAGGTCGAGCAGCGGAGCCGCAAAAGCCGTAGACATGGTGTGCGCGAGATCCGACGGGGAAACCGCACCCGAGCCTGTCAATTCAGCGATAAAACTGGTGCGTCCGCTTTGGGCCTTGCGAAAGATATCTTCTGCGGCTTTCTGTCCGAGCTTGCCGGCAATCACCAACGCCCGACCCAAGCCCGGCAAAGCCAAGGTGGCGGGTGTATTGGTTACGGTATCGATGGCAGCCATGGTTTCGCGAATCAATCTTGAATTGACAAAATTGACATCATCGCTGATAGCTTTGGCGGTGTAAATCGAAAAACGGTCTGCACCCGCGCTGGTGTTGGAACCAAGGCAAATTGCCCAAAGAAACCCGGCAGAAAAATAAGGAAAAAGACCGCAGATGGTCGGGGTGAGAGGATTCGAACCTCCGGCCTCTACGTCCCGAACGTAGCGCTCTACCAGGCTAAGCTACACCCCGAAAAATGCCGAATCAGGCGTCACGAACGACGCTGCAGCAGTTGCGTTGCCAATTGTAGCAAGGCCTCGCTGTAGGTGTTGCGCCCGAGCCGCGTCAAAGCCTGGGCCGCCCGCTGACCCTCTGCCGCCGCCGCATCCCGGGCAGCCTGCAAAGCCCCGGTTTGTCTGACTATCGCCACGATCTCGCCCAATCGCTCCGTCCCACCGGTTTCTATCGCCTGGCGAATGATGTCCCTTTCAGTGGCGCCCCCCCGTTGCATGGCGATGATCAGCGGCAAAGTGGCTTTACCTTCACGCAGGTCATCTCCCAGGTTTTTGCCCATTTCTGCAGCATCACCGTCGTAATCCAGAACGTCGTCAATGACCTGAAAAGCCGTCCCCAATGACTGCCCGTACGCCGCACAAGCCTGTTCGACTTCAGGAGGCGCCTTGGCCAGCAAGGCGGCCAGGCGGGCACTTGCCTCAAACAGCTTGGCGGTCTTGGACCTGATCACACGCAAATAACCCTCTTCGGAGAGGCCGGCATCATGCATGTTCATCAATTGCAGCACTTCACCTTCGGCAATGATGTTGGTTGCCTCGGCCAATGTTTGCATGATGCGCATGTCACCCGCATCCACCATCATCTGAAAGGCCCGCGAATACAGGAAATCACCCACCAGAACACTGGCTGGATTGCCAAAATTCGCATTGGCAGTGGCCCGGCCCCGGCGCAGGGTGGATTCGTCCACCACATCGTCGTGGAGCAGCGTGGCTGTGTGTATGAATTCCACCACAGCGGCCAGATTGAAACGCTGATCGCCACGGTAGCCAAGGGCCCCGCACATCAACAGCAGCAACGCGGGCCGCAGTCGTTTGCCGCCCGCAGCAACAATGTACTGGGATACCTGGCTGACCAGCAAGACTTCAGAGTTCAGGCGGCGCGCTATCACCGCGTCCATGGCCTTCATATCATCGGCAATCAGGGCCAGCGCGGCGGCCGTACTAGAAGAATTTACTGTCAAAACGGTCCAGACAAGAGGTTTTGAGGATTATAGGAAGCCAGCACATCCTCCCAGGCCCCCGAACGCCGCGGATTCAGGGTTGAGAGGTTTCGAGCTCTCCGTGCTAGAATAGCGGGCTCTGTGGAAATCCGTCCGCAGAACTCACATACGAGGTCTCACATGTACGCGGTCATAAAAACCGGTGGCAAACAATACAAAGTTGCTACTGGCGAAAAAATTAAAGTAGAACAGATTGCTGCGGACGTAGGCCAAGAGATCGTTATTGACCAGGTATTGGCTGTCGGAACCGGCAGCACGATCACGGTTGGTACGCCCTTGGTGTCCGGCGCTACTGTTACGGTTACTGTCCTGTCGCAGGGCAGGCACGACAAGGTTCGCATTTTCAAAATGCGCCGTCGCAAGCATTACCAAAAACGCCAGGGTCACCGGCAAAACTTCACTGAACTGCAAATCGGCGCCATCGTCGGTTAAGCAGCGAAGTACCAGGAGTAACGAAAAATGGCACAGAAAAAAGGCGGCGGCTCTACGCGAAACGGGCGCGATTCCAAGCCAAAGATGTTGGGCGTCAAGAAATTTGGCGGCGAAGTGATCAACGCTGGCAGCATCATCGTGCGCCAGCGCGGCACCAAGTTCCACCCGGGCGTCAATGTCGGCATCGGCAAGGACCACACCCTGTTCGCATTGGTGGACGGTTCGGTATCTTTTGCCGTCAAGGGCTCGCTCAACAAGCACACCGTCAGCGTGACACCAGCGTAAGCTGATCACTTCGATGGCATCGAAGCCCCGCTTGGTCGGGGCTTTGTTGTTTTGGCCCCGCGAATTTGTAAACTACCCTCAGGATTCAAGCCTCTGCAGGCTACCGGACTCCCTCCAATATCATGAAATTTGTTGACGAAGCCTATATTGACATCGCCGCAGGCGATGGCGGGAGTGGCTGCGTCTCCTTCCGCCATGAAAAATACAAGGAGTTCGGCGGCCCGAACGGTGGTGACGGTGGTCGCGGCGGGCATGTCTATGCTCTGGCGGACGTGAACCTGAACACGCTGGTGGATTTCCGGTTTTCCCGCCGTCATCACGCCAGAAATGGCGAACACGGCATGGGCTCGGACATGTTTGGCGCCAAGGGCGACGACATCATCCTCAAAATGCCGGTCGGCACCATCCTGACCGATGCCGAAACCGGCGAAGTTCTTTATGAACTGCTGGTACCCGGCGAGGAAGTGCTGATCGCCAAAGGCGGCGATGGCGGCTTTGGCAATCTGCGCTTCAAGAGTTCGACCAACCGCGCGCCACGCAGCAAGACTCCAGGCTGGCCTGGTGAACACAAAAGCCTGAAACTGGAGCTGAAAGTACTGGCTGATGTCGGCCTGCTGGGCATGCCGAATGCCGGCAAGTCCACCTTCATTTCCGCCGTTTCCAATGCGCGGCCGCGTATCGCCGACTACCCTTTCACCACCCTGCACCCCAACCTGGGCGTCGTACGTGTCGGCCCGGAGCAGAGTTTCGTCGTCGCGGATTTGCCCGGACTGATCGAAGGTGCATCCGAGGGTGCGGGCCTGGGCCATCTGTTCCTGCGGCACCTGCAGCGCACCCGCCTGCTGCTGCACATCGTGGACATGGCTCCTTTTGATGACAGTGTGGATCCCGTGGCCCAGGCCAAGGCCATCGTGGGCGAGCTCAAGAAGTACGACGAGGCGCTGTACAACAAGCCGCGCTGGCTCGTACTCAACAAGCTCGACATGGTGGACGCGGACAAACGTGCCGCACTGGTCAAGGATTTCGTCAAACGCTTCAAGTTCAAAGGGCCGGTGTTCGAAATTTCGGCCCTCACACGCGAAGGCTGCGAGCAACTGGTCAAAACGATTTACCAGCATGTGAAGTCGGTGCAGAAAAGCGAGCAGGAGCCGGAAGAGATCGATCCGCGGTTTGCGGACTTGCCGGCCGAGCCGCCGGCCGCCGGCTGAAAGCGCTACCGGCCCGCCTTTTTGCTATATTAATAATAGCTGCCTGCGTCCATCCACTATGGGTTTGAGCACTAAAACCACCTGAACATGCAAGAAAATCCAGGTTCCAAGGTTCTTCTCAACGCCAGGCGCATTGTGGTCAAGGTGGGCTCCAGCCTGGTCACGAATGAAGGGCGGGGGCTGGATGCGCAAGCCATCGGACAATGGTGCCAGCAGCTCGCCGTGCTGGTCAAGGGCGGGCACGAAGTCATCATGGTCAGCAGTGGCGCCATTGCCGAGGGCATGAAGCGGCTGGGCTGGGTAACACGGCCCAAGGCCATCCATGAGCTGCAGGCCGCAGCAGCTGTCGGCCAGATGGGCCTGGTGCAGGTGTACGAAAGCCAGCTACGCGAAAACGGCGTCGGCAGCGCCCAGGTGCTGCTGACACATGCCGACCTCGCCGATCGCGAGCGTTATCTCAATGCGCGCTCCACCCTGTTGAGCCTGCTCCAGTTTGGTGTGGTGCCGGTGATCAACGAAAACGACACCGTGGTGAACGACGAGATCAAGTTCGGCGACAACGACACACTGGGTGCGCTGGTCGCCAATCTGGTGGACGCGGACGCGCTGGTCATCCTGACGGACCAGAAAGGCCTGTACACCGCCGATCCGCGCAAAGACCCTGCTGCGCGCTTTGTCCATGAAGCCAAGGCCGGCGATCCCGCCCTGGAAGCGATGGCGGGCGGCGCAGGTTCAAGCATCGGCAAAGGCGGCATGATCACGAAAATCCTGGCCGCAAAACGCGCCGCAGGCTCCGGCGCCTCCACCGTGATTGCCTGGGGCCGTGAGCCGAACGCGTTGATCCGCCTGTCGCAGGGCGAAGCCATCGGCACCTTGCTGGTCGCCCAGACTGCCAAAACCCAGGCCCGCAAGCAATGGATTGCCGATCACCTGCAGTTGCGCGGCGCGGTCACGGTGGATGCCGGGGCTGCCGCCAAGGTACGCGACGAGGGCAAAAGCCTGCTGCCCATCGGAATGACCGGCGTACAGGGCGAATTCTCCCGCGGCGACGTGATTGCCATACGCGATGCCGAAGGTACGGAAGTCGCCCGCGGACTGGCCAACTATTCAAGCGCCGAAGCCCGGCTGATTTGCCGCAAACCTTCTGCCGAATTCGAAAAGCTGCTGGGCTATACCGGTGAGGCGGAAATGATCCACCGGACCAACCTGGTGCTTACGGGCTGAGGCCCTGTTTTTTGAGCTGGCGGACAATTTCGCCAACCGAGGAAGCCGGGGCTGAATTGTTGCAGGCACCAGCCCGGGCCAATTGCAAGGCGTGCCTGGACGGCAGGTTCCCGAACATGGAGCGCCATTCCGCTTTCTCCACCGAGGCCCAACTGCCTTCGGGCAGGTAACGCGCATAGGTCTTGAACTCGCCGCTCGAGCAGCGCAGGCCCTCGTACAACACATTGCGCGCGCCGGAGCTGCTGCTGGCCACCAGTACATAACGAACGATGCCGTCCTTCCCGATGCTCAAGGTAGCGGGATCGACGCCATAGACCAGCGCGGAGCCGGACGACACATCAAAGCGCAACAGCTTCGCTGCATCAAAAGCAGGAGGCGGGGGTACCTCGCCCTCTTTCCAGTCGGAAGTATCGACCATGTTTTGCGCCGCAGCTGTCAGGGACAGCCCCAACAGACAGGCCAGGCCCAGAGATCTAAACGTCATGCTTGTCATTCCTGGAGGCAGCCACCAGGCTGGTTTGGGGATCGGGTTCGAAAGTTGCCCCGGGTGGCAACTCGAAAGACGCACCGGCACCCCGCAGCCCGGGGGCGCCCTGGTCGCCCGCCGCGGCATCTGCCGGATCGCGGTGGCGCATGCCGCCGCGCAGATAGCGGTTGCGATGGTCCGGCCGCGGCTCGGAACGATTGTCAAAGCGCGGCACAAAACGTGACAGCTCGGTCAACGCCATTTCGTAGACGCCGCGCTTGAACTCCACGACCACATCGAGCGGAACCCAGTAGTCGTTCCAGCGCCAGGCATCGAACTCCGGATGGTCGGTCGCACGCAGGTTCAAGTCCCAGTCGTGGCCGACCAGCTGCAGCAGGAACCAGATCTGTTTCTGGCCTTTGTAATGTCCGCGCGCATCGCGGCGGATAAACCGGTCAGGCACCTCATAGCGCAACCAGTCCCGGGTTCGGGCAAGCACCTGCACGTGTTGCGGTAGCAGCCCCACTTCTTCATGCAGTTCACGGAACATGGCCTGCTCGGGATTTTCGCCCCGGTCAATGCCACCCTGCGGAAACTGCCACGAGTGGGTACGGATACGCTTGCCCCAAAATACCTGACTTCTCTGGTTGAGCAAGATGATGCCGACGTTGGGCCTAAAGCCGTCCCGGTCAAGCATAATCAAACCTCAAATTTTTTAAACTGAGTCCATTATGCACAGCAGAATGCTCAGAGCCAAGGGCACCCCGGGGCGGCAGTCCCAAAAACCTCACGAAGCCCAGAAAAACATTCCATGAAAACCTCCCAGTTCTTCATTTCCACGCTCAAGGAAGCGCCTGCCGATGCCGAGGTCGTCAGCCATCAGCTGATGATGCGCGCCGGCATGATCAAGAAACTGGGCGCAGGCATCTACAACTACATGCCCATGGGCCTGCGCGTGATCCGCAAGGTGGAGGCCATCGTGCGCGAGGAAATGAACCGCGCCGGCGCAGTGGAGATGAGCATGCCGGTGATCCAGCCCGCCGAGTTCTGGCAGGAAACCGGGCGCTTCGAGAAAATGGGCCCGGAGCTGCTGCGCATCAAGGACCGGCACGGCCGGGACTTTGTGGTCCAGCCGACCAGCGAGGAAGTTGTTACCGATGTGATGCGCCAGGACATCAAGAGCTACAAGCAGCTGCCGAAAAACCTGTACCAGATCCAGACCAAATTCCGCGACGAACGCCGCCCGCGTTTTGGCCTGATGCGCGGGCGCGAGTTCGTCATGAAGGACGCCTACAGCTTTGACCGCGACCAAACGGCAGCAAAGGCCAGCTATCAGGTCATGGCGGCCGCCTACCGCAAGATTTTTGACCGCTTCGGCCTGAGCTACCGCGCAGTGGCGGCCGACAGCGGCGCGATTGGTGGCGACCTGAGCGAAGAGTTCCAGGTGATTGCCGCGACCGGCGAAGACGCCATCGTCTACTGCCCGGGCAGCGACTACGCCGCCAACATGGAGAAAGCCGAGGCGCTGGCACCACAGGGCGCGCGCAGGGGGGCGTCACAAACCATGGCCAAAACCGCCACACCCGGCAAGGCGACCTGCGCCGATGTCGCCGAGCTGCTGGGCATCCCGCTGCAAACCACGGTCAAGTCGCTGGTGCTGGCCACCGACCAGACTGACGAAACGGGCAAGATCGTCAAGACGCAGGTCTGGCTGCTGCTGCTACGCGGCGACCACGACATGAACGAAGTCAAGGTCGGCAAGGTACCCGGCCTGGCGGACTTCCGCTTTGCCACCCCGCCCGAAATCGAAGACCATTTTGGTTGCAAGCCTGGCTACCTGGGGCCTTTGAACCTGCAGAAACCGGTGAAGCTGGCGGTGGACCGGGAAGTGGCGGCCATGGCTGACTGGGTCTGCGGCGCCAATGAAGTCGACTTTCACCTCACCGACGTCAACTGGGGCCGCGACCTGCCAGAACCCGACCTCGTCGCCGACCTGCGCAATGTGGTCGCAGGCGACGCCTCGCCCGACGGCAAGGGCGCATTGGTGATCGAACGTGGCATCGAGGTGGGCCATGTGTTTTACCTCGGCACCAAGTACAGCCAGGCCATGAACGCAACTTTCCTCGACGAAAACGGCAAGCCGCAGTTTCTGGAAATGGGCTGCTACGGCATAGGCATCACACGCCTGCCGGCCGCGGCCATTGAGCAGAACCATGACGAGCGCGGCATCATCTGGCCCGATGCCATTGCCCCCTTCACTGTGGTGCTGTGCCCGATCAGCCCGGACCGTTTCCCCGAGGTCAAGGCTGCAGCCGACAAGCTACACGAAGAACTGCTGGCCGCCGGTGTCGATGTGATCCTGGATGACAGGGGCGAACGGCCCGGTGCGATGTTTGCCGACTGGGAGCTCATTGGTGTTCCGCACCGCGTGACCATCGGCGACCGTGGCCTGAAGGACGGGCAACTGGAATACCAGCATCGCCGTGATGCAGCGTCCAGCAAAATCAACGTGGCCGACGCCTTCACCTTCCTCAAGGGAAAGCTGGCCTCCTGAACCGCATGACATCTTTTGCCCCGCCCCTGCACCAGCCGGCACCCGATGCCGTGCCGGTTACCGGAGCGGTAGAAATATCAAGGAGAAAGTGCCTCCAGTCCTTGTCTGTCTTGGGTAGCTCGCTATTGTTTTCGGAGCAAGTGAGCGCCGGTGCGCAGATTGAGGAACCCCTCATCGACTCGGTGCGCACCGCCTTGAGTTCGGCCATCGCCAACCAGGCACCGCCGGTGCCCGAATTTCGCGACACCGAAAGCCGCCTGGCCTACCTGCGCTGGCTGGGCGCCATGAGCGAGCGCCTCAAAAAGAAAAAGCCCGAGTGGCAGATCCGCAAGGAATTTCTGCAGACCGTCTGGTACGAAAGCAGGCGCGGCGGGCTGGACGTGGCCCTGGTGCTGGGCCTGATCCAGGTGGAGAGCAACTTCCGCAAATTTGCCGTCAGCCGGGTCGGCGCGCGCGGCTACATGCAGGTGATGCCTTTCTGGACCCGCGTGATCGGCGACGGCGATGCCGGCAAGCTGTTTCACATGCAGACCAACCTCCGGTTTGGCTGCGTGATCCTGCGGCACTACCTGGACCGCGAAAAGGGCGACCTGTTCATGGGCCTGGGCCGCTACAACGGCTCGCGCGGCAAGGCGGCCTATCCGGACGCGGTGCTGGGTGCCAGGAAGCAGTGGGAGTTCACCCCTTAGTCCCTTGGCTGCGGCTGGATTCAGGCAGGGCGGTCCAGCAGAAAATGGTACCCCGGCGAGCGCGGCAAAGCCGGGCCACCGGGGCTCTCGTCCTTGAGCAGGACGCCCGACAACTGCCGCTTCTGCATTTCAGACAGCAGGTAATGCGTCTTGAGCGCGGCTTCTTCATAAGACAATCCCGCCGGCCGTACATTGGAGATGCAATTGCGGCTGTCGTCCCGCAGGCCCACACGCGGCATCCAGGTCAGATACAGGCCCATGCTGTCGGGAGAACTCAGGCCCGGGCGTTCGCCGATCAGGAGCAGCACCAGCCGTGCGCCGAGCAGCTCGGCCACCTGGTCGCCGATAGCCACCCTCCCTTGCCGCACGATGGCCAGCGGTGCCTGCGACCAGTTTTCTGCCGCGATACGGCGGCCGAGGGCAATCAAGAACGGCACTGCATGTTGCGCAATGGCCTGGGCCGACAGGCCATCTGCGAGCACCACCGACATGTCGTAATTGCGCGCAGCCGCCGGTGGCGTTCTGTCCGCAAGGCGGGCACGTGAGGCCTCGTCAAGCCGCCGCCCGAGGTCGGGGTTTTGCAGGTAGCGCAGACGATCGCCCGCAGCACTGTCCAGCACCAGACAGTCCTGGGTGCGCGCCAGTGCCACACTCTCAAGATCATGGAGCAGTTGCGGCACGTCAAGCGCCAGATGCACCGCATCACGGGCCTGTGCATGGGCCAGCTGGAACGCCAGTTGCGGCTGCGTCGGCTGGCTGACACCCGTGCGGCCCAATGCAATACGCGCCGCGGTGAACCCGCGCAGTTGCTGCCAGGGATTGGTGACAACGATTGTTTTGGAAACGCTCATGGGCTTCTACTGCTGTGAACCGACTCAGCCCAGCCGGCGCAAGGCGTCATGAAAAACGGGCGGCAGGTTTTCCGTCAGCTGGAAGCCGCCGCCCTGCGTCCCTGCACTGGCGATCTGCATCTTCTCCAGCCACGCTTCGAACTCCGGCGCGGGCCGCAGGCCCAGCATGCGCCGCGCATACAGGGCGTCGTGAAAGGAAGTGCTCTGGTAATTGAGCATGATATCGTCCGAGCCCGGAACGCCCATGACAAAAGTGCAGCCGGCCACCCCCAGCAGGGTCAGCAGCACATCCATGTCGTTCTGGTCGGCCTCGGCGTGGTTGGTGTAGCAGACATCGCAACCCATGGGCAAGCCCAGCAACTTGCCGCAGAAGTGGTCTTCCAGCCCGGCACGGATGATCTGCTTGCCATCGAACAGGTATTCCGGGCCGATAAAACCGACCACGGTGTTGACCAGCAGGGGCTTGAAACGGCGCGCCACGGCATAGGCCCGCACTTCGCAGGTCTGCTGGTCCAGCCCGTGGTGGGCATTCGCCGACAGGGCACTGCCCTGCCCGGTTTCGAAATACATCACGTTGTTGCCAACGCTGCCGCGCCCCAGCGACAAAGCGGCGCTTTGGGCCTCGGCCAACAATTGCAGATTGACGCCGAAGCTGCGGTTGGCCGCCTCGGTGCCGGCAATCGACTGGAACACGAGGTCGACCGGCGCACCGCGGCCTATCGCTTCCAGGGTATTGGTCACGTGCGTCAGCACGCAGGACTGCGTAGGTACGGCGTAGCGCTGGATGATCTCGTCCATCAGCGTGAGCAAATGCACCACCTGCGGCACATGGTCGCTGGCGGGATTGATGCCGATCACCGCGTCGCCGCTGCCATACAGCAGGCCGTCGAGCAGGCTGGCGGCAATGCCGGCTGCGTCGTCCACCGGATGATTCGGCTGCAGCCGCGTGGACAGGCGCCCCGCCAGGCCGATGGTGCCCCGGAACGCCGTAACGACCCGGCATTTCTGCGCCGCCAGGATCAGGTCCTGGTTGCGCATGATCTTGGACACGGCGGCCGCCATTTCCGGCGTGATGCCGGGCGCAACCGCCGCCAGCGTTGCGCTGTCCACCGCATCGCTGAGCAGCCAGTTGCGAAAATCTCCGACGGTCAGATGACGGATGGGCGCAAACGCGGCGGCATCATGCCCGTCCATGATCAGGCGCGTGACTTCGTCGTCTTCATACGGGATGACGGCTTCATTCAGAAACCGGGCCAGCGGCAGTTCAGCCAGCGCCATCTGCGCCACGACCCGCTCTTCGTCAGTAGCCGCGGCCACGCCGGCCAGCCTGTCACCCGAGCGCAGCGGCGTCGCTTTGGCCAGCAGATCCTTCAGGTCGTGGAAGTGGTAGGTGACAGTACCGGCTGTATGGCTCAGTGCATGGGCTGGCATGGCATTTCCCTCAAAACCGCTGCAGACAGTGCGGCGGCCACCTTATCTTGGGGCCATTCAGCCCTGGGGGCAAGCCGTTGCGGCTGATACCCCCTACCACCCAATACTATAAGAAAAAAGGGCCCTCTGCCCTTATAAGTCGGGCGCAAGCAGCTATCAATACAGGAGCGCCCAGCCAAACTCAGGCGCCGGGGAAGAAATCATCAGTCCGCGTCGTGGGTGGCACCTGAAAAAGCGCGCTCGCCGGCAAACCACGCCAGCACCGGCAGTGTCCCCGGCAGCACCGGCTTGACCTCAACCGGCAGGCGCTGCCAGGCGAACTGCTGGCCTTCATGCATGTGCAATTCGCCTGTCCAGTCAAACACCTTGCAGAAATGGAGCCTGACCAGCGCATGCGGGTAGTCCACCAGCTCCACCTTCCAGGGCTGGACGGCACCGATGGTGATGCCGATTTCTTCCTGCAATTCGCGGCGCAGGGCCTGCTCCACGGTTTCGCCCGGCTCCAGCTTGCCGCCGGGAAACTCCCAGTAGTGTTCATAGACCTTGCCCGGCGGGCGCGAGGTGAGGAGGAAATCGCCATCCGGCCGGACCAGCACACCGACGGCCACATCGACCACCTTGCGGTCTGCACCGCCCTCGCGCGGGCGCTCGCCGTCGGCCACCAGCACGCTCATGTCGAATGGTCGGGGGCCTGGTCGCCCTGGTCGGGCGATGCCAACGCAGCGCCTGGCCGCTCATAGGCTGCGATGACCGGTGTCGCCACGGGCCGGCTGGCGCTGTCACGGCCGGCGTAGTCGCGGGCGAACTGGTAGGCCACGCGGCCGCTACGCGAGCCGCGTTCCAGTGCCCAGACCAGCGATGCTGGCTTGGCGGCCGCAATCGCGTCCGGACCCACGCCGAATGACGACAGCCACTGCGCGACGATGGTCAGGTATTCGTCCTGGCTGAAGGGGTAAAAGCTGACCCACAGGCCGAAGCGTTCGGACAGCGAGATCTTTTCTTCCACCACCTCACCGGGATGCACTTCGCCGTCTTCGCTGCGGCTGTAGGTGAGGTTTTCCGTCATGTATTCGGGCAGCAGGTGGCGCCGGTTGCTGGTCGCGTAGATCAGCACATTGGGCGTGGCCGCCGCGATGGAACCGTCGAGGATGGACTTGAGCGCCTTGTAGCCGGGCTCGCCTTCTTCAAAACTCAGGTCGTCGCAGAAGACGATGAATTTTTCGGGCAGACCGGACACCACATCGACGATGTCCGGCAGGTCGATCAGGTCGGCCTTGTCGACTTCAATCAATCGCAGGCCCCGCGCCGCATATTCATTCAGGCAGGCCTTGATCAGCGAGGACTTGCCCGTGCCGCGCGCACCGGTCAGCAGCACGTTGTTGGCAGGCTTGCCGAGCACAAACTGCTCGGTGTTGCGTCTGATCTTTTCCTTCTGGTCCTCGATTTCCTTGAGGTCGCCGAGGCTCATGTTGCCGATGTGGCGCACCGGCTCCAGCGCACCGTGGCCGGAGCTGCGCTTGCGGTAGCGGTAGGCGATGGAGGCGCTCCAGTCCGGCGCGCTCAGGGGTTGCGGCAGCACGGACTCAATCCGCGCCATCAGGGACTCAACGCGGGTCATCAGGCGTTCAAACTGCTCGTTCATGGGCGGCCTGGTTAACTGCGGTAGTCGGCGTTGATCTTGACGTAGTCATAGGACAGGTCACAGGTCCAGACCGTGTCTGTGGCTGCACCGCGGCCAAGCACCACCCGCACAGTGATTTCGCTTTGTTTCATGACCCGCTGGCCATCGGTTTCCACATAGTCGGGATGGCGGCCGCCATTTTTGGCCACCAACACGTCGTCGAGATACAAATCGATTTTTGTCTGGTCCAGGTCTGCAATGCCGGCATAACCGACGGCAGCCAGGATACGTCCGAGATTGGGGTCGCTCGCGAAGAAAGCTGTCTTGACCAAAGGCGAATGCGCGATGGCGTAAGCGACCTGGCGGCACTCGGCGCCGGTCTTCCCGCCTTCAACCTGTACGGTAATGAACTTGGTCGCGCCTTCGCCATCGCGCACGATGGCCTGCGCCAGCTTTCTTGCGATATCGAGCATGGCGGCGCGCAACGCGGCACCCTCGACACTGTCCAGCGAAGTGATCTCCGGATGCTTCGCCTGGTTGGTCGCGATCACCACGAAAGAGTCGTTGGTCGAGGTGTCGCCGTCGACAGTCACGCGGTTAAAGGAGCCCTCTGCCAGCTCCGTGGCGAGTTGTGCCATCAGTCCCTGCGAGACACGGGCATCGGTCGCCATGAAGCCCAGCATGGTGGCCATGTTGGGACGGATCATGCCGGCGCCCTTGCTGATGCCGGTGATCGTGACCGGTGCGCCGCCCAGTGTGATGCGGCTTGAAAACGCCTTGGCCACGGTGTCCGTGGTCATGATGGCCTCGGCGGCCTTGCCCCAGTTGTCTGCCTTTGCATCGGCCAGCGCGGCCTGCAGGCCGGCGGCGATGCGTTCGTGCGGCAAGGGCTCCATGATCACGCCGGTGGAAAACGGCAGGATCTGCTCCGGCATCACCTTGAGTTCGCGCGCCAGCGCCACGCAACTGGCCTGCGCCCGGCCCAGGCCATCGGCACCGGTGCCGGCGTTGGCATTGCCGGTGTTGATCAGCATGGCGCGGATGCCGCGGCCCTGCTTGCCGTTTTTGGCAAGGTGTTCGCGGCAGATCTGCACCGGGGCTGCGCAGAAACGGTTTTGAGTGAACACGGCTCCCACCGAGGCGCCCTCATCAAGCAGCAGCACCGACAGGTCCTTGCGGCCGGCCTTGCGTATGCCCGCTTCGGCAATGCCCCAGCGTACACCCGGCACAGGGTAAAGCTGGTCGGCGGGGGTGGCAAGCAGGTTCACGGGCATGGTTTCTTCACTCCAGATAACGGGGCCGGCAGCCGGACTCAGTTCAGCTTGCCGTGACAGAGCTTGTATTTTTTACCGGAGCCGCAGGGACAGGGGTCGTTACGACCCACGCGCGGCACAGCGCCGTCCGGCAAGGCCTTCTTGTAGTGCTGCGACTCTTCGTCCACCGTGGTTTCCACCTCACCGGTTTCGGTTGGCGCCGAGTAGGTGACGTTGGAGATCCTTTCCGCCCGGTCCTCCATTTCCTCGGCGGCCTGACCGAGCTGCTCGCCCGATTGCACCTGGACCGTCATGAGGATTTTGGTGACCTCGTTTTTCACGCTGTCGAGCAACTGGCCGAACAGCTCGAAAGCCTCGCGCTTGTACTCCTGCTTGGGCTGCTTCTGGGCATAGCCGCGCAGGTGAATGCCCTGACGCAAATAGTCGAGCGCGCTCAGGTGCTCGCGCCAGTGCGAGTCAATGCTCTGCAGCAGCACGATGCGCTCGAACTGCGTGAAATTTTCCTCGCCGATTTTTTCAACCTTGGCAGCAAAAGCCGAGTTGGCGGCCGCGATCACTTTTTCCAGCAGATCTTCATCGGTGATGGCGGTGGCAGCCTCCACATCGCCCTGCAGCAACAGCTCCATCTGCCACTCGTCGCGCAGCACTTTTTCAAGACCGGGAATGTCCCACTGCTCTTCCACGCTTTCCACCGGGATGTACTGCCGCACCAGATCCGTGAAACAGCCCTCACGCAGCGAGGCGATCTGCCCTTCCAGACTGGCCGCGTCCATGATGTCGTTGCGCTGCTGATAAATCACCTTGCGCTGGTCATTGGCCACATCATCGTATTCAAGCAACTGCTTGCGGATGTCGAAGTTGCGCGCTTCCACCTTGCGCTGGGCAGACTCAATGCTGCGCGTGACAATGCCGGCCTCGATGGCTTCGCCGTCGGGCATCTTGAGCCGCTCCATGATGGCGCGGACCCGGTCGCCCGCAAAAATGCGCATCAGCGTGTCATCGAGGCTCAGATAAAAACGCGAAGAGCCGGGGTCACCCTGACGGCCCGAGCGACCGCGCAGCTGGTTGTCGATGCGACGTGATTCGTGCCTTTCCGTCGCGATGATGCGCAAACCGCCCAGCGATGTCACTTTCTCGTGGTCTTGCACCCACTGCGCGCGCAGACGGGCAATCTCGGTTTCTTTGGCGCCGGCATCGAGCGACTCGTCAGTCTCAACCGCTTCGACCAGTTTCTCCACATTGCCGCCAAGCACAATGTCGGTGCCGCGGCCGGCCATGTTGGTGGCAATCGTGATCATGCCGGGGCGCCCGGCCTGGGCCACGATGTCGGCCTCGCGCGCGTGCTGCTTGGCGTTGAGCACCTGGTGCGGCAGCTTTTCCTTGTCCAGCAGCTGATCAATGATTTCAGAATTTTCAATCGACGTGGTGCCCACCAGCACCGGCTGCCCGCGCTCATGGCATTCGCGGATGTCCTTGATGGCTGCCTCGTATTTTTCGCGCGTGGTCTTGTACACGCGGTCCAGCTGGTCCTCGCGCCGGCTTGGGCGGTTCGGCGGAATCACCGTGGTTTCCAGCCCGTAGATTTCCTGGAACTCGTAAGCCTCGGTGTCGGCGGTACCGGTCATGCCGGCCAGCTTGCCGTACAGGCGGAAGTAATTCTGGAAGGTGATGGAGGCGAGTGTCTGGTTTTCAGGCTGGATCGCCACGCCTTCCTTGGCCTCGACGGCCTGGTGCAGGCCTTCGCTCCAGCGCCGGCCCGCCATCAGGCGGCCGGTGAATTCATCAACGATCACGATTTCACCGTCCTGCACCACGTAATGCTGGTCGCGGTGGTACAGGTGGTTGGCACGCAGGGCGGCGTACAGGTGGTGCATCAGCGAGATGTTCGCGGGGTCGTACAGGGTGGCGCCTTCGGGGATCAGGCCCAGACTGAAAAGAATGCGCTCGGCGTTTTCATGGCCCTGCTCGGTCAGGAACACCTGGTGGGTCTTTTCATCCAGCGTGAAATCGCCGGGCTTGATGATGCCTTCGCCGGTGCGCGGGTCGGCCTCACCTTCCTGGCGCGTGAGCAGGGGTACCACCTTGTTGATGGCCAGGTACATCTCGGTATGGTCTTCGGCCTGGCCGCTGATGATCAGCGGCGTGCGGGCTTCGTCGATCAGGATGGAATCCACCTCGTCGACGATGGCGTAGTTCAGGCCGCGCTGCACGCGGTCGGCCACTTCGTAGACCATGTTGTCGCGCAGGTAGTCAAAACCGAATTCGTTGTTGGTGCCGTAGGTGATGTCGGCGCGGTAGGCGTCCTGTTTCTCGGGACGCTGCATGTTGGGCAGGTTGATGCCGACGGTCAGGCCCAGGAAGTTGTAGAGCTTGCCCATCCACAGCGCATCGCGGTTGGCCAGGTAGTCATTGACCGTGACCACATGCACGCCTTTGCCGGTCAGTGCGTTGAGATAGACCGGCAGCGTTGCGGTCAGCGTCTTGCCCTCGCCCGTTCCCATCTCGGAAATCTTGCCGTTGTGCAAAGCCATGCCGCCCAGCATCTGCACATCGAAATGGCGCATCTTCATGACGCGCTTGCTGCCCTCGCGAACCACCGCAAAGGCTTCCGGCAGGATGGCATCGAGGGTTTCACCCCCGGCGATGCGGTCTATGAACTCCCGGGTTTTGGCGCGCAGCCGCTCGTCATCCAGCTTCTCGAACTCTGCTTCCAGGGCATTGATGCGCTCTATGCTTTTGCGGTAGGTTTTGAGCAGCCTGTCGTTGCGGCTGCCGAAAATTTTGGTCAGGATGTTGGAAGCCATAAATGCGAGGCCGCGCTGACAGCTCCAATGAGCGGGCAGTGCGGCCGAAATCCTTATTGAGTATCGACTTAGGTGTGGGCGCTGCCAGCCGGTTTCAACTGCGCGCAAACCGCCGATTTTACCTCTGCCCTGCAGCTATCTGGGCCGGGGAGGCTGGGCGGGCTGCATCGCCGGCGACGGAACAGCGGCAATCGCCATGGGCGCAGGCAGTTTCTGCCCGGCCGTGAGGAATTTCTGGGGATCCTGGAACACGCCCTGCACCAGCACCTCAAAATGCAGGTGCGGCCCGGTAGAACGCCCGGTCGTGCCCACCTCGGCGATCTTCTGGCCGCGTTTGACCAGGTCACCCTTCTTGACCATCACTTTCGAAGCGTGTGCGTAGCGCGAGACCAGGTTATTGCCATGGTCCACCTCGACCATGTTGCCGTAAGCAGCGTGGTATTCCTGGGTGACGACCACGCCACCCGCAGCGGACAGGATGGCTGTGCCGGGATCGGCCGGGAAATCCAGCCCGGTGTGCAGTGCGGAGCGCCCGTTCAGCGGGTCAATCCGCCACCCAAAGGCGGACCCGAGAACACCGGTCGCCACCGGTTGCTGGGTCGGCACCATCATCTTCTTGATCTTCTGGTCGAAAAGCCTAGACTCCATCACCGTCATCAGGTCCACGCGCTGGTCCGTCAACTTGTCGAGATCGGCCAGGGTCGCCTGCAGCTCTTCCATGCTCAGTGAACGCCCTTCCACCAGAGCACCGCCGCGTCCGGGCTGGGTCTTGATGTCATTGGGATTGACGCCTGCCAGGCCCGATACCCGCTCACCGAGCGACTCGAGCTGCATCATCTTGGCCTGCATTTCACCTAGGCGTTTGGCCAGGACGTCCAGATTTTCACGCATGAACCTGTCGCGCTGCTCGAACTCGTCCTTGACCATGAGTTTAACCAGGGCGCCGATGACCGGCCACCCTTCGCGCGCGCCCTTGAGGAAAACCCAGTGGTACATGCCTGCGGCCACCAGCATCAGCGCCAGTGCCATGACAAAGCCCGCCACTACCAGTTTGGTCCCGCTCAGATAGATCGCACGGCTTTGCGCAAGCCACGCATCCGTGATAATCAAATGCACGTGTTCTTCTCCTTGGAACTTGTCCCATAACCCGCTGAGCCCAACCATCTTGAACCCCAGCCCACGCCTGCACCAGGCTGTCACTTTCAGCCAGGCTGTCGAGAACTCGCCATCGCTCGCGCGGCTGGCCGGCCTTGTCCAGGAATCCAGTGACCGGCTCAAGGCCATTGAACCCCTGATCCCCAAAGCCTTGCGCCCCGCAATTCAGGCCGGGCCGATTGAAGATGGCACCTGGTGCCTGCTGGTGAGCAGCAACGCCGCTGCAGCCAAAGTGCGTCAGCTATTGCCCCTGCTCCAGTCACGCCTAGTCGACAAAGGTTGGAAGGTTACATCAATTCGGTTGAAGATACTAATCACCCGAAAGTAGTAGCCGGTCCGGAGTCTCCAGCCGGCAAGGCCTGCCTGGCCTGAACGACCTGCTATCGAACTGATAGCCGGCTGCGGCCAGGCGATCAACGGCCCTAAGGGCTGGGGTCTGAGATGAATGGTGCCGCTTGTCGGATTCGAACTGACGACCTACCGCTTACAAGGCGGTTGCTCTACCAACTGAGCTAAAGCGGCACGGATACTATTTTACTTGACGCGCTTGAGCGAAGGACGTTTGCCTTGCTGCGGTTTGGGTGGCTCGGGCGGTTCCGGATCATCGTCACGCGCCGAAGAAGTATTGTTGGGCGGAACCAATTGTACGACCTTCGCCTCGGATGCCAGCCCAAGCGCATGCTCAATCAACGGCGCTGCAACTTCCGCTCCGTCTGCCGGGGTAGGCTCAAAGGATGCCGAAGGGGATACAGCCAATGGAAAGGCCATGCCCTGGCCGTTTTCGCGGGCGTAAATGGCAATCACACGGCCAATCGGCACCATGATCTCGCGGGCACTTCCCGCAAACCGCGCCTTGAACTCGATGAAGTCATTGCCCAGCTTGAGGGAGCTGGTGGCATCGAAACTGATGTTCAACACAATTTCATTGTTCTTCACGTACTCACGCGGCACCTGCACGGTCTCGTCCACAGCCACAGCCACATAAGGCGTGAGCCCGTTGTCGGTGCACCAGTCATACAGCGCCCTGATCAGGTAGGGGCGTGTGGAGGTGGAGTCGAGCGCGTTCATGAAATCAGCCACGCGAGATCCGGGCCAGTGCAGCAGATGACGTTACAGGCGTGGGGACCCGCTCCTTCAAGCAGGGGCCGCGGGTCCGGCTCTGCCGGTCCGCAGGCGCAGCGGCCCCCCCGGGGGGCAGCGAAGCACACGCAGTGGCGAGCGTGGGGGCCATTATTTCCTCATGACCTTCTCGGACGGCGTGAGCGCCTCGATGTAAGCCGGGCGCGAGAAGATGCGCTCGGCGTACTTGAGCAGCGGCGCGGCGTTCTTCGACAGGTCGATGTCGTAATAGTCCAGGCGCCAGAGCAGCGGGGCAATTGCCACGTCCAGCATGGAGAAATTGTCGCCCAGCATGAACTTGTTCTTCAGGAACACCGGAGCCAGCTGCGTCAGGCGGTCGCGGATGTGCGAGCGGGCCTTTTCGAGCGCCTTTTCGTTGCCCTTGGAGGCGCGCGCTTCCAGCGTGCTGACGTGGACGAACAGTTCCTTCTCGAAGTTGAGCAGGAACAGGCGAACGCGCGCGCGATCCACCGGGTCGCCGGGCATCAATTGCGGATGCGGGAAACGCTCGTCAATGTACTCATTGATGATGTTCGATTCGTAAAGAATCAGGTCACGCTCCACCAGAATCGGCACCTGGCCGTAGGGGTTCATGACATTGATGTCTTCGGGCTTGTTGTACAAGTCCACGTCGCGGATTTCGAAGTCCATGCCTTTTTCAAACAGCACAAAACGGCAGCGATGCGAAAACGGGCAGGTCGTGCCTGAATAAAGGACCATCATGTCTCGGGACTCCTAAATGCAAAGGAGTGGCACCGTTGAAGGTACCACTCCAGAAGGTGCCGGGGAACTGGATCCCCGGCGAAAAATTACTTGACGTCTTTCCAGAACGCGGCGTTCAGGCGCCAGGCGACAAAGGTCAACATCAGGAGGAACAGCAGCACCCAGACACCTACCCGGACGCGGGTATTCTGTGCAGGTTCCGCCATCCATTGCAGGTAACCCACGAGGTCGCCCATGGCCTGGTCGTACTGCAGCGGCGTCATGGTGCCGGGCGTGATCTGTTGCCAGCCCTTGAAGACGGCGACCTTGTGGCCGTGCTCTTCCTTTTCATCGAACAGCGGCTTGCGCTCGCCGGACAGCTCCCACAATACATGCGGCATGGCCACGGTGGGGAAGGCAAGGTTGTTCCAGCCAGTGGCGGTGGTGTCGTCGCGGTAGAAAGTACGCATGTAGGTGTAGAGGTAGTCCGCACCCGTGCCGGCATGACCGGCGCGTGACCGCGCGATCACGGTCAGGTCAGGCGGGTTTGCGCCAAACCAGTCCTTGGCCTGCTTCGGGTCGATCGAGGCCTTCATGGTCTCGCCCACCTTGTCGGTGGCAAACAGCAGGTTGTCCTTGATTTGTTGCTCGGTCAGGCCGATGTCCTTCAGGCGGTTGTAGCGCATGAAGGCGGCGGAATGGCAGTTCAGGCAGTAGTTGACGAACAGCTTGGCGCCGTTTTGCAGTGCGCCCAGGTCGTTGGTCTTGTTGGGCGCCTTGTCCCAGGCCATGCCCGTGGTCGCAGCGTGCGCGCCTGTACCGGCCAGGGCCAGCACGACGGTAAAACCCAGAGCCAGTTGTTTCAGTGTCTTCATCATGTCAGGAGTCTCCGGCTCAATGGGCAGCAAAAGTCACGCGATCAGGCACCGGCCTGAAAGTACCCAGGCGGCTCCACCAAGGCATCAGCAGGAAGAAGCCGAAATAAAACAGCGTTCCGACCTGCGACACGCGCTCGTTGATCACTGAGGGCGGATTGATACCCAGATAACCGAGCACCAGGAAGTTGACGACAAAAATACCGTACAGCCACGAGTGCCAGGTGGGCCGATAACGGATCGACTTGGCCGCGCTGTTGTCCAGCCACGGCAGGAAAAACAGGATGATGACCGCGCCGCCCATGACAACCACGCCCCAGAACTTGGCGTCAATCATCAGCATGGCGGCAATCAGCACGACGGCCGCGCCCACGATCACCAGCTTGAACAGCGCGGCGATTTTCGCCTTGAGCATGCCCAGCACCGCACCCGCCAGCACGCAGGCAATCAGGGCGTACATCATCTCGCTGGTGATGGCGCGCAGCATCGAGTAATAGGGCGTGAAATACCAGACCGGGGCGATGTGCAAAGGCGTTTTCAGCGAATCGGCCGGGATGAAGTTGTTGTACTCGAGGAAATAACCGCCCGCCTCGGGCGCAAAGAAGATGATGGCCGAGAAGATCATCAGGAACACGCTGACGGCAAAGATGTCGTGCACCGTGTAGTAGGGATGGAAAGGAATGCCGTCCAGCGGCTTGCCGGCGGCGTCTTTTTTCGCCTTGATTTCCACACCATCAGGGTTGTTGGAGCCGACTTCATGCAGCGCGATCAGGTGCGCGACCACCAGGCCCAGCAGCACCAGCGGCACGGCGATCACGTGGAAGGCGAAAAAGCGGTTCAACGTGGCGTCGCCGACCACGTAGTCGCCGCGGATCAACAGGGCCAGGTCGGGACCGATGAAGGGAATGGCGGCAAACAGGTTGACGATCACCTGGGCGCCCCAGTAGCTCATCTGGCCCCACGGCAGCAGGTAACCCATGAAGGCCTCGGCCATCAACGCCAGGAAAATCGCACAGCCGAAAATCCAGATCAGCTCGCGCGGCTTGCGATAACTGCCGTAGAGCAGGCCGCGGAACATGTGCAGGTAGACCACGATGAAAAATGCCGATGCGCCGGTCGAGTGCATATAGCGGATCAGCCAGCCCCACGGCACGTCACGCATGATGTATTCGACCGAGCCAAACGCCAGCGCGGCATCAGGCTTGTAATGCATGGTCAGGAAAATGCCGGTGACGATCTGGATGACCAGCACCAGCAGCGCCAACGAGCCGAACACGTACCAGAAGTTGAAGTTCTTCGGTGCGTAGTATTCGCTCATGTGCTCCTTGTAGAGCTTGCTCGCCGGGAAGCGGTTGTCGACCCAGTTCATCAACTTGGCGGCAGCCGGCGCATCGGGGGAAATTTCTTTGAATTCAGCCATAAGGGGTCCTATTTGCTACTCGATGGGGGACTCGGCGGGCGCCACGCGGCGCCGGCGGGTTGTCCAGCAAAGCTTCAGGCTTTTTTGTCCTCACCAATCAGCAGCTTGGCGTCTGACAGGTACATGTGGGGTGGCACTTCGAGGTTGTCCGGCGCCGGCTTGTTTTTGAAGACGCGGCCGGCCATGTCGAAGGTCGAGCCGTGGCAAGGGCACAAGAAACCGCCCGCCCAGTCGCTGGGCAGCGAAGGCTGGGCACCCGGCTGGAACTTGTCGCTGGGCGAGCAACCCAGGTGGGTGCAGATGCCGACGGCCACCAGGAATTCGGGTTTGATCGAGCGGTGTTCATTGCGCGCGTACTCCGGCGTGAGTTCTCCGGGTTTTCGCAGCGACTTCGGATCAGCCAGCTCCGCATCGAGCTTGGGCAGTTCGGCCAGCTGCTCGGGCGTGCGGCGAACGATCCAGACCGGCTTGCCGCGCCATTCCACCGTGAGCTTCTCGCCCGGCTTCAAGGCCGAAATATCCACCTCAACGGCCGCACCGGCGGCTTTGGCACGCTCGGAAGGCTGGAAAGTGCTGACGAAGGGCACGGCGACAGCGGCCACACCGGCACCGCCGACGGCGCAGGTGGTCACGATCCAGTTTCTTTTGTCTTTGTCAATGGGTGCGCCGGGCGGCACGTTGAGGCTTGCGTGGGTCATGGATGTCCTACAAGAACAGGGCTTGAAAAACTTGAAAGGGGGCTGATTGGGGTCAACCCGGGATTGTAACGGAGCGCGAAGTGCTTTTTCAAGCCGCAGGGCACCCCTCCGGCAGCGAGGCCAGGCGGCAAGCCGGCCAACGCGCGTCCATAATTCCTGCTGCAAGTTCGAGCGAGGGCACCAGCCCCGGCCCGGTTGATCCACCCACAGCAAAGGAGCACTCCATGGGAATGATGCAGGAATTCAGGGAATTTGCCGTCAAGGGCAACGTCATTGACCTGGCGGTGGGCGTGATCATCGGCGCCGCCTTTGGCAAGATTGTGGACGCCGTGGTCAGCGACCTGATCATGCCGGTGGTCGGCCTGGTCTTCGGCAAGCTCGATTTTTCCAGCCTCTACATCCTGCTCGGCACGGTACCGGCGGGCACCGACATGTCGCTGGATGCCTTGCGCAAGGCCGGTGTGCCGGTGTTTGCCTATGGCCACTTCCTGACGGTGTCGCTCAACTTCCTGATCCTGGCGTTCATCATTTTCATCATGGTCAAGCAGATCAACCGGCTCAAGCGCCAGCAGGCTGCACCAGCGCCCGCGGCTACCCCGGAAGACATCGCGCTGCTGCGCGAGATCCGCGACAGCCTGAAGAAGTAGGCTCCCCCCTGTGGCTCGCTCACTTCGTGTAGCGGCCTCTCCCCTGCAGTGGACGGCGCCTGCCGGCTGGCAAAGCCAGACCGGCGGCCCTCGCTTGCCAATACAGGGCGCTCGCTATCGATTCGGTAGCTTCTCGCGCCAGTCCCTATTGGTCTGCGAGCTCTTTATCCACTCAATGAGCCAGCTGGCGCGCCATGCGAATGGCTGCGATCAGGCTG
The DNA here is from genome assembly GCF_049790275.1 of Polaromonas sp. GTDB lineage: Bacteria > Pseudomonadota > Gammaproteobacteria > Burkholderiales > Burkholderiaceae_C > Polaromonas. The sequence goes on along the minus strand of NZ_JBAQYR010000167.1, from coordinate 7,220 downwards.
GACGCGTCTGCCTTGCCGCTACCAGCAATGTCAAACGCGGTACCGTGGTCCGGGCTGGTACGCACCAGCGGCAAGCCCAGCGTGACATTGACGCCCTGCTCCACCCCAAGGTACTTGACCGGGATCAGGCCTTGGTCGTGGTACATCGCCACCACCACGTCAAACTCACCGGCCTGTCCGGCTTTGGCCCTGGCCCGCATGAACACGGTATCGGGCGCAAAGGGACCGCTCACATCCATGCCTTCCTCCCGGGCCCTGGCAATGGCTGGCGCGATGATGTCCACTTCCTCCCTGCCGAACAGGCCGCCTTCGCCGGCGTGCGGGTTCAGGCCAGCCACCGCGATGCGCGGCCTGCCGCCCGAGGCGCTGCGTACCGCCTGGTGCGTGATGCGCAGGGTCTGCAGCACGTTGTCGAAGGTCACGGCATCCAGCGCCTCGCGCAGCGAGAGGTGAATGCTGACCAGCACGGTCTTCAACTCATCATTGGCCAGCATCATGCGCACCGGCAACGCGGACACGTCCTTGCCGAGAAAAGCGGCGGCTTCGGCCTGCAGCAGTTCGGTGTGGCCGGGAAAACGCGCAAAAGCCGCGCCGGCGGCGGCCAGCGCCTCCTTGTGAATCGGCGCGGTGACCATGGCGGCACATTCGCCAGCCAGGGTCGCGCGGGCTGCCCAGACAATGCAGTCGGCGGCGGCCCTGCCAGCCAGAGCGCTGACCTGCCCAAAAGGAACGGGCGCCGGCAGCTCACATTTCTGTAGCACCGGAATACAGTTCGGCGGCACCGCCTGCCAGTCCGCCAAGGCCTCCAGTTGGGCCACCGGCAGGACGCAGCCAGCGGCCACCCGCTGCGCGGCCCGGCGCAAAGTGGCGACGTCGCCAACCACCACACAGCCTGCCAGCCCGGTAGGCGCTATACGGAACGCTTTGGCGATGATCTCCGGCCCTATGCCGGCGGGATCTCCCATGGTGATGGCCAGCGGCCGGGCCACAGGCATGACGGCGCCTGGTGATCGGTCTGCCTGCCGCGGTCTTCCCCTGGTCATCTGAACGCTCCATAATGGTTTGCAAGGCGCCGCCGGATCCACGAACCACCTGACGGGTGGCCAGCAGAAGCAACCGAAGGACAGGCGGTCAGGACCACCGAACGGAGAAAGGCGAACACATGCATTCTGTCGGTATTCTCGCGCAAACACTGCTCTTGGCGCCTGCGGGAAAGCGGGTGGCGGCATGAACGCTGCCGAAACCATCATCTGGAGCGCCGCCTCGGGCTCGATCGGCCTGGTGGTCCTGCTGGGCGTCGCAGATGCCGTCTTCAGTCGTAGCCGCGCCAGCGTACAAAGCCTGATCTACCTCACCGCCTCCTGGCTGTTTTTCACCCTGCTCAGCGGTTTGCCCGCAGCGCTGCTGCCGCCCGGTGGCGCGCCATGGCTGCAGACGGCGCAGGTGCTGATCGGTCCCCTGTGTGCAGGCCTGGGCACCTATGGGGCCGGCCACTGGCTGTCGGCACCCAGGCGCGACCGGCTGACCGACATCAGTTTCCGCAGCACGAGTGCGCTGTGCCTGGCCGGCGGCCCCCTGTGCCTGCTGCTGCCCTCGTCAGGCATACAGCTTGCCGCATCGGCCGTACTGACCGTCCTGAGCCTGTCCGTGGCGCTCTGGCTGGCGGTGCGGGCTACCCAGCAAGGCGACCGGCTGGCCTGGGGACTGGCCGCCGGCTGCCTGCTGACACTTCCGCTGCAGCTGGGGCTGTACGGAATGGCGCTCAACACCAGCCGGCCTTCGGTCCTGCTACAGGCCGGGGTGGCGCTGCTGGGTTTGCTGAGCATCTCCGTGATCGGCGTGGTGCTGTGGCTGCGCAACCACCAGGACCTGCAGATCCGCCATGACCGCCGGTCGCACCGCGACCCCACCACCCAGCTTTATGACAGCGTGGTGATCGTGCAGAAAATCATTCGCGCACAGCGCCGGCTGGCGCGCACGCGGCGCGACGGCGCCTTGATGGTGGTGCGCGTGTTCGAGCCCGAGCAGATGCTGGCCCTGGCCGGCCAGCATGGATTGAACGAGGCCTACAGCCAGCTGGCGCGGCGCATGCAGCGCCATACCGGCGTCGTCAACCCGGCAGGACGCTACTACGACCGCTGCTTTGTCGTGCTGATCGAGAGCCTGCATTCCCCGGGCTGGATACGCACGATGGGGCTGCGCGTGGCCTCCAGTCTGCGCCGGCCGTTGGAGGTAACCTCGCTCAGCGGCGAACGCATCAAGCTCAGCGCTGACATCGCCGTTGGCATGGTGCACCTGTCGGGCGCCGGCAAGGACGTGGACCAGCTGCTGCATGAGGCCGAAGACATGGCGGCTGCGGCACGCGGCATGCGATCACGCGCCGCGCTGCTGGACGAAATAAGCCGCCAGGCCGTGCCGGTGGAAAACGCCGAACTCGGTGCCAGCTGGCACGCCATGCGCCCGGCCCGGCCGCACCACACGCGACCGTCGCACGCAGTGCGGCAACGCCGATCGCCGGCCTGAACGCAAAGGCGTCCGCTCAGGCCGGGTTGTCGATGTCGATGAATTCGTGCACCAGCCCGAACTGCGCGGCCACATGCGCTGCCACCGCAGGCGCGCCGTAGCGCTCGGACGCGTGATGGCCGCAGGCAATGAAGGCCACACCCATTTCGCGCGCGTAGTGCACCTGCGGCTCGGAGATTTCGCCGGTGATGAAAGCGTCCGCCCCGGCGGCAATGGCATCCTCAAAATAGCCTTGCGCGCCGCCGGTGCACCACGCTATATTTTTAATAGCTGATTGCGCAGGTCCGACAAGGACTACAGGCCGATTCAATGCTTTTTTCACATGATCAGCCAGGTGTTGCGCGACGCCCGGGCCGGCGTTGCCCACGCTGGCCATGAAACCCAGGTTGTTCTCGCCGAAATAACGGTCGGCTTTGAGGCCGAGCTTGCTGCCCAGTTGCGCGTTGTTGCCCAGCTCGGGATGCGCATCGAGTGGCAGGTGGTAGGCGTACAGGTTGACGTCATGCGCCAGCAGCAGCGCCAGGCGCTGCTTCATCCAGCCGGTCACGCGGCCGTCCTGGCCACGCCAGAACAGGCCGTGATGCACAAAAATGGCATCCGCCTGCGCGGCCACCGCTGCCTCGATCAGTGCCAAGCTGGCAGTGACGCCTGAAACAATCTTGCGCACCTCGGCCTTGCCCTCGACCTGCAGGCCATTCGGCCCATAGTCCTTGAAGCGTTCAGGCTGCAGCAGCTGGTCGAAGGCGGCCAGCAACAGCGCACGCGGCGCAATGGCAGAGCTATCGGCGTTCATGGGTAACACCAAGCGGCTCTTCTTTCAGCCGGGGCCGCGGATCCGGCTTTGCCGGTCCGCAGGCGCAGCGCCCCCTCGGGGGGCAGCGAACCACACGAAGTGGGGAGCGTGGGGGCATGTATCAAGGTAAAAAACCTTCGATGGAAAGATAGCGCTCACCGGTGTCGTAGTTGAACCCCAGCACCGTGCTGCCGGGCGCGATGTCCGGCAGCTTCTGGGCAATGGCGGCCAGCGTGGCGCCCGAGGAGATGCCTACCAGCAGGCCTTCTTCGGCAGCACTGCGGCGGGCGTAGTCCTTGGCGGCATCACCTTCCACCTGGATCACGCCATCGAGCAAGGCCGTCTGCAGGTTGGCCGGAATAAACCCTGCGCCTATGCCCTGGATCGGGTGCGGCGAGGGTTTGCCGCCGCTGATGACCGGGGAGGCCGACGGCTCCACCGCATACACCCTGGTCTTCGGAAATCTGGCCTTGAGCACTTGCGCCACGCCACTCAGATGCCCGCCGGTGCCCACACCGGTGATCAGGTAGTCCACCCCCTGCGGAAAATCAACCAGGATTTCCTGCGCCGTGGTGCGCACATGCACCTCGATGTTGGCCGGGTTTTCAAACTGCTGCGGCATCCAGGAGCCGGGGGTCTGCGCCACCAGCTCTTTGGCGCGGGCAATCGCGCCGTTCATGCCTTTTTCGCGCGGCGTGAGCTCGAAGGTAGCGCCGTAGGCCAGCATCAGCCGGCGCCGCTCGATGCTCATGCTGTCGGGCATCACCAGCACCAGTGTGTAGCCCTTCACGGCTGCGACCATGGCCAACCCGACGCCGGTGTTGCCCGAGGTCGGCTCGATGATGGTGCCGCCCGGTTTCAGGGCGCCCGACTGTTCGGCCGCCTCGACCATGGACAGCGCAATGCGGTCCTTGATGGAGCCGCCCGGGTTGCTGCGTTCGGACTTGACGTAAATCTCGTGGGTCTGGCAGGCCGCGCCAAACAGCCGGTTGATCCGGATATGCGGTGTGTTGCCAATGGTGGCGAGGACGCTGGAAGCTTTCATGGCGAGGGTTCCTTGTGTTTCAATCGGCACGCCGGCGGATGCGGACGCAGGTTCTGCAAATTATGTCCCGTCCCGCCGACGGCCGCAGGGGCGTTGCGCAGGCCAGCACAGCCAGAAAGTGGGGGAAAATCGCAACACTTGGTAATTCCACATCGCCCCCCCAACCTTTTCAGCCTCAGGGCGTTTTACCCTTCGGCCGCCCTTGTCCTGGATCCCAACATGCGTAAATTCTGGCTTCTGTTTTCCCAAACCGTGACGGTTGTCCTGGCCGCCTATTTCGTGGTGGCCACGCTCAAGCCACAGTGGCTGGACCGGGGTCCGGGAAACACCCTGGCCGTGATCGAAGCGCCGGCCGGTCTGCCGGGCGTGGCGGCACCGGCCGGCAGTTTTGCCGCAGCGGCCAAGGCGGCTTCGGCCGCGGTAGTCAGCATCAACACTAGCAAGGCGGCTGCGCGCAACCCCAACATGGACGACCCCTGGTTCCGCTTCTTTTTCGGCGACCAGGGCGGGCAAAGCGAGCCGCAGGTCGGCCTGGGCAGCGGCGTGATCGTCAGCCCCAACGGCTACATCCTGACGAACAACCATGTGGTCGAGGGCGCGGACGATATCGAGGTCATCCTCAACGACACCCGCAAGGCCAAGGCCAAGGTCATAGGCACCGATCCGGAAACCGACCTGGCCATCCTGAAAATCGAACTCGACAAGCTGCCCATCATCGTGCTGGGGAGCTCCGACACGCTGCAGGTCGGCGACCCGGTGCTGGCCATCGGCAACCCCTTCGGCGTGGGACAGACCGTGACCAGCGGCATTGTCAGCGCGCTGGGCCGCAACCAGCTGGGCATCAACACTTTTGAAAATTTCATCCAGACCGACGCGGCCATCAACCCCGGCAACTCCGGCGGTGCGCTGGTGGACACGCAGGGCCGGCTGCTGGGCATCAACACCGCGATTTACTCGCGCTCCGGAGGCTCCATGGGCATAGGCTTTGCCATTCCGGTGTCCACCGGCAAGCAGGTGCTGGAAAGCATCGTGAAAGACGGGCAGGTGACGCGCGGCTGGATAGGTGTGGAGCCGCAGGATTTGAGCCCCGAACTGGTGGAGGCCTTCGGCATCCGGCCCGACGCCGTCAAGGCCGGCGGCGTGATCATCACCGGTGTGCTGCAAAACGGCCCGGCGGCACAGGCCGGCATTTTGCCGGGCGACGTGATCACCGACGTGGGCGGCAAGCCGGTGCGAACCGTCACCGAACTGCTGAGCACTGTCGCGGCCCTCAAGCCGGGCGCGCAGGCCCCTCTGGGCGTCCTGCGCAAGGACAAGAAAACTGAAATTACGGTGGTACCGGGCACCCGGCAGCGCCCGAAAGTCAAGCGGTAAACGCCTGATTGCTATCCAATTAATAGCTATTCGCGCCCGCCGAATAACGGCTGAAGGCCTTTTTATTAAGGCTTGGCAGTCTCGGTGTCGTCCTCGGTCTCGGGCTTCCTGGTGTGTTTGACAAACACTTGGGCGGCCAGAATTCCGACTTCGTACAGGCCGCCAACCACCATCAGCAGCATGATCATTGAGCCTGCGTCGGGCGGCGTCACCAGCGCCGTGCCCACGGCGGCGACCACCCAGAAATAACCGCGGTACTCGCGCAGCTGGGCCACACTGAGAATGCCCATGCGCACCAGCAAGATCACGGCAATCGGCACCTCAAAGGCCAAGCCGAACGCCAGGAACATGCCCAGCACGAAGTTCAGGTATTCCTCGATATCCGGCGCGGCGGTGATCGACTTGGGCGCAAAACTCTGGATGAAATGAAAGACCTGGCCAAACACGAAGTAATAGCAAAAAGCCACGCCGACAAAAAACAGCACCGTACTGGACACCACCAGCGGCATCACCAGTTTTTTCTCGTGCGAATACAGGCCGGGGGCGACAAAGGCCCAGACCTGGTACAGCACCACCGGCAGCGCAATCATGAAGGCCGCCATGAAAAGGATCTTGATCGGCACCACAAACGGAGAAATCACGTTGGTGGCGATCAGGGTGGCACCCTTGGGCAGGGCCGCCACCAGCGGCGCAGCCAGCAGGTCATACAGGGCGCCGGGGCCGGGGTACAGCGCCAGCAGCGCGGCGCAAACACCGATGGCGATCACCACCTTGATCATCCGGTCGCGCAGCTCCATCAGGTGCTGCACAAAAGGCTGCTCGGTACCCGCGAGTTCGTCGGGCTTGTCGGTGTTGGGGTCGCTCATGAAGGAAGTTTGCGCTGTTGGTGTGGCGCCTGGGGACGCGCGGAAAAGTGAAGGTCAGGCATTGCGCCCGGACGAGGTGCCTGGGCGGGGACGAAAACGTGCCACGCGCGCCGCACCGGAGAGCGCGCGTGTCCGCGTGCCCGAGCGGGCCTTGTACCACTGCGGCGTAGCGCCCTGCTTGAGGCGCCAGTTCTTTTTCGGGTGTTTGTATTCGGGAAAGCTGACCATGCCCGGCAGCTCGTCGGTGGAGGCGGCGCCGGTGGTTTCAGCCCAGGACTTCTCGAAGTCGCTGGCATTGGTCTGGATGGAGTTTTCGACGTCGCGGGCGGCGCCTTCCATCGTTTCTTTCATCTTCTTGAGTTCGTCCAGTTCCATGGAGCGGTTGACTTCCTGCTTGACGTCTGCAACGTAGCGCTGCGCCTTGCCCAGCAGGGTACCCACCGTCCGCGCCAGGCGCGGCAGTTTCTCCGGACCGATCACGATCAGGGCCACTGCGCCTATCAGCGCGATTTTTGAAATGCCAAGATCAATCATGCGGGATCAGCACCCAGGAACGGGCGAGCGTGGCGAGATTGCAAGCCAGGGCGGCGGGCCCGGCTTTGCCGGCCCGCAGGCGCAG
>NZ_JBAQYR010000166.1:0-11206 GCF_049790275.1 Polaromonas sp. | reverse complement strand
AAGCGCGTCCTCGCCTCCCCGTACCCGTATTTGCTCCCCCACCCGTCGGGCTGGGCCGAGGAGCGCAGCCGAAAGCGGATCAGGGCGAGCGATTGTCTGAGCGAAGCGAGTTCGAGCTCGACCCCACTTTCGGCGAGCACCGGAGGTTGCCCCGAAGCGCAGCGCAGGGGACCCAGACCATCGGGTTGCCTTTTCTTTGGTGACTTTCTTTTGGCGACGCAAAAGAAAGTTACTTGCCGCCGGGCAACCCCCGGCCTGCTGGGCGAACAAACCACAGACCATTGTTCATCCTCATCAAAAAACATAGAACAAAAAACACCTCCAACCCATACCAGCCGGACGCAACCAGCTACTTATTTAATAGCATCTTGCACCAGCAGACCAGCCACATCATGGGGCCAGCCATGATGGAACTGCTAGACATCCTCTCCGCCCCCGCCTTCTGGACAGCCGTCCTGCGCATCGCCACACCGCTGATCCTTGGCACCCTGGGCGTGCTGCTGTGCGAGCGCGCCGGGGTGCTGAACCTTGGCATCGAAGGCATCATGGTCGCCGGCGCCTTCAGCGGCTGGCTGGCGGTGTACCTGGGTTTGCCGCTGTGGGCCGGCGTCGGCGTCGCGGCGCTCACCGGCGCGGTGTTCGGCCTGCTGCACGCCTTCCTCACCGTCTGGCTGGCGCTGTCGCAGCATGTGTCCGGGCTGGGCATCACCTTGCTGGCGACCTCGCTCAGCTATTACGGTTATCGGGTGAGTTTCCCGAAAGTCGACACGCCGCCCACCGTCACACCGTTTGCGCCCATGGCCTGGCTGGAAGGCACCGGGCTCACCGCGCTCGCCGCACAAACCCCCATGACCCTGCTGGCGCTGTTGCTGGTGCCGGCCATTGGCTGGGTGCTGTACCGCACGCCGGCCGGCCTGGCGATCCGCATGGTTGGCGAGAACCCGCAGGCGGCCGAGGGCCAGGGCGTCTCGGTTGCCGCCACGCGCACGGCCGCCATCGTCGCCGGCTCGGCGCTGATGGGCGTGGCTGGCGCCTTCCTCACGCTGTCGGCCTTCAACGCCTTCTTTTTCAACATGGTCAACGGCCGCGGCTGGGTCTGCGTGGCGCTGGTGGTGTTTGCCTCGTGGCGGCCCGGCAAGGCGCTGCTGGGCGCGCTGCTGTTTGCCTTTTTTGACGCGCTGCAGCTGCGCCTGCAAACCTCGGGCATCGCCAACGTGCCCTACCAGCTATACCTCATGCTGCCTTATGTGCTGTCCATCCTGGCGCTGGTGCTGGTGGCGCGCAAGGCGGCGTATCCTCAGGCGTTGATGAAGCCATACCGAAAGGGAGAACGTTGATGCGCAGCCGCTCACAGGACAAGGAAGCCGACCCGGCTTTCCTTGACGAAAGGACCGCACGCAAACAGGCAGAGCGCCAGGTCTTGCTGGACGCCCTGAGCGGCGGCCTGGAAACCGAGGCCATTGAATGGACAGCCGGCAACGTCATCGCACCAGAGCTGCTGGCCAGCCCACGCCTCCAGTTGCGCCCCTGGAAAGACACCGACCGCGCGCCGTTTGCTGCCATGGTGGCCGACCCCGACGTCATGCGCCACTTTCCGGCAACACTTGGCCGCGAAGAAAGCGACGCGTGGGTGAGCCGGGCCATGCACAAGATCAACGAGCGCGGCTGGGGCTTCTGGGCCATGGACTACCTGGCTGAAGGGGCGCCAGCGCCACAATTTGCGGGCTTCACCGGCCTCAACATTCCCGACCCTGAACTGCCCTTCGGCCCCTGCGTGGAAGTGGGCTGGCGGCTTGCACCGCAATTCTGGGGTTTGGGCCTGGCCACCGAGGCAGCGCGCCTGGCCTTGCGGGCCGGCTTCGAGTCGCTTGGCCTGGAAGAAATTATTGCGATCACGACGCTGCGCAACACGCGCTCGCGCGCCGTCATGCAGCGCCTGGGCATGCAGGAAAGTGTTGCCGACGAATTCGACCACCCTGCCTTCCCGGCCGACAGCCCAGAAAGGCACTGCTGTGTGTACCGCCTGTCCCGCGCGCGCTGGTCTGCAAACAGCCTTTCCGGGAACCAGCAGAATCGAAGCTGAAAGGCTCCACAAAATGATCGACCTTCTCATCACCAACGCCGCCCTGCCTGATGGCCGAACCGGCATGTCCATCGCCGTGCAGAACGGCAAGATCACCGAGGTCACCGAAGGGCCGATCACTGGCGCGCAGGCGCATGAGACGGTGGACGCCGGCGGCTACCTGCTCAGCCCGCACTTTGTGGACCCGCACTTCCACATGGACGCCACGCTCAGCTACGGCCTGCCGCGCGTGAACGAAAGCGGCACGCTTCTGGAGGGTATTGCGCTGTGGGGTGAACTCAAGCCGCTGCTCACCGCCGACGCGCTGATTGAACGCGCCCTCACCTACTGCGACTGGGCCGTGGCCAAGGGCCTGCTGGCCATTCGCAGCCATGTGGACACCAGCGATGCCAGCCTGCTGGCCGTGGACGCGCTGCTGGAAGTGAAGAAACAGGTTGCGCCCTATATAGATCTGCAACTCGTCGCCTTTCCGCAAGACGGCGTGCTGCGCAGCCAGGGCGGCGTGGAGAATCTGAAGCGCGCGCTCGACAAGGGCGTGGACGTGGTCGGCGGCATTCCCCACTTCGAGCGCACCATGGCCGAAGGCGCCGCCAGCGTGAAGCTGCTCTGCGAAATCGCCGCCGAGCGGGGCAAGCTGGTCGACATGCACTGCGACGAGTCCGACGACCCGCTGAGCCGCCACATTGAAACCCTGGCCTTTGAGGCGCAACGCCTGGGCCTGCAGGGCCGCGTCAACGGCAGCCACTGCACGTCGATGCACAGCATGGACAACTACTACGTGAGCAAGCTGCTGCCGCTGATTGCCGAATCAGGCGTCAGCGTCGTTGCCAACCCGCTGATCAACATCACATTACAAGGCCGCCACGATACCTACCCCAAACGCCGCGGCATGACCCGCGTGCCCGAACTGATGGCCGCCAGCGTGAACGTCGCCTTCGGTCACGACTGCGTGATGGACCCCTGGTACGGCATGGGCAGCGGCGACATGCTGGAAGTGGCGCACATGGGCCTGCATGTAGCGCAGATGACGAGCCAGAAAGGCATTCGCCAGTGTTTTGACGCGGTGACGGTGAATGCTGCGAAGGTGATGCACCTGGAAGGCTACGGGATTGAGCCTGGGTGTGATGCGAGCTTTGTGTTGCTGCAGGCGCGGGATGCGGTGGAGGCGATTCGGTTGCGGGCGAATCGGTTGAAGGTTTGGAAAAAGGGAACTCTGTTAGGGGAGACGACAGAGGTCGCTCCTGCGCTCAAACTTTCTGGTAGGCCAACTTCTGTAAAGTTTTTTCAAACCAATTAATAACCCGCTTCTAACAGAGTGCAAACACCTTTTAGATCTTGATCGTTGCTCTGACCCTCTGCTATTTTTGTCGGAACAAGCTAGTGTTCCCGTTAAGCAATTGGCGGTCACTCGCCTACAGTTGTTGAAAACCCTTGTTAGCGCGAGCACAATTGCAGGAGAACTAAACAGTCTTTGCTTCAAGATTGTTGATATAGAGTCACCGGTGAGACGCCTACGGTGTCCGCGACGCGGGAATTGCGCATAAAAATTTTGTTATAAAACATCTGGAGGCCGCATGGCAACAAAAAAAAAATGGACTCAGGAAATCAATCCCCAAAAAGAAGGCTGCTGTAGAGGATCAAGGCCGTACCAGAACTAATCGTCCATACCCGGCTTCCTCGTTCACCGATGCTCTTGTGCTTGGCAATGCTGTTATGACACACGCGGCTGGAGAGCGGGTACGGCGATTAACCCTACTGGAAAAAATCGCAAAATCAGCGACTAGCAGTTCGACCAAGATGATGATCACCAACTCTGGAAAGTATGGAATCACAACTGGGTCTTATGCGGCAGATTTCATAGAGTTGACGGAAAAAGGAGCTGTCGCAGTCAATTCAACACTCCCGAAGGCCGATCGTGATCAAGCGGCATTTGAACTCGCAATCGAGGGAATTGCGCCCTTCAAGCTGCTTTATGAGCACTACAAAAGCAAACGGTTACCTGAACGGGAAATCATTAAAGACTTCCTCCGCGATTCGAGCATAGCGGTACCAGATCTGGATGAATGTGTTGACACATTTATTGTGAACGTCAAGGATTTGGGGTTGTTACGCACTATAGGCGGCGCAGAAACTTTGGTATCAATAGAGCAAGCCTTAGAGGAATTACCTAAGACCGATGGAACCGCATCAATCAGCAGGAAGACAGCCTCACAGCCGACCCCACCGATCGTCAAGAAAATTGCAGACGAATTGTCAACAGTTTCTGACTGGCAAAAAGTGTGCTTCTATATAACACCCATCGGATCCGAAGACAGCGTTGAGCGAAAGCATTCCGACTTATTCATGTCCTCTCTCGTCCAACCAGCATTAGAGGAGTTGGGCTTAACAGTCGTACGTGCGGATCAGATTGGTGAACCTGGAATGATTACCACGCAAGTGCTGGAGTATTTAAAGAGATCGCGACTGGCGATTGCGGATCTTTCCTATCTCAACCCTAACGTTTTTTACGAAGTTGCGCTCCGTCATGCTCTGCGATTACCTGTTGTACAAATCATCCGCAAGGCGGATAGACTCCCCTTCGACGTAAATCAATCTCGCACATTGGTTTTTGATACCAGCGATATCTACAGCTTGGTCCCAAAGCTTCAGACTTATAGAGCAGAAATTGCGAATCAAGCCAGGAAGGCGCTTGATGACCCGGAGAGCGTTGGTAATCCGGTAAGTGTTTTCTATCCAGACTTTTATAGATAGCGGCTCTTGATGGCGGATTACCTCAAAAGCCAAGTCAATCAATCGGCACTCTTTTTCCGTGCCCGACCCCACCGACAACCACTTGCACCTGGAAGCTGTCAGTTGCACTCTCACCAGCCTTCGAAGGGCGTGGGGAAAACTACTAGATCGTCGAATATCCACCTTGCGGAATTTGATGGTGCCGGGCCCCCGCTACAGCGCGACGAGGCCGCCGGTAGGGGCGGTCTTCCACGCTCATTGTTTTCATTGAGGCGATTACCAAAGACCCCACCCACCTCCACCAAATCGCCGTAGAAGCCATGCGCTCCCGCGGCCTGCTGCCCGTCTTTTCCCCGCAGGCCCTGCAGGAAGCCGAAGCCGCGCGCCAGACCGGCCCCGAACGCAACGGCGACATCCGCAACCTGCGGCAACTGACCTGGTTCTCGATTGACAACGACGACACGCGCGACCTGGACCAGCTGAGCGTGACCAATCGCGGGATTAGCGGAAAGACTAGATCGGACGAATATCCACCTTGCGGAACTTGATGACCCCCCGCCCCCACTGCAGCGCAACAGGGCCGCTGGTGAGTTTGCGGTCTTCCACGTCCACCGTTTTCACGCCGTTCAGCACCAGCGTCAAGCGCGGGCCTTTGGCGGTGATTTCATAGACGTTCCATTTGCCGCCTGCCTTGGGCATGGGTGACACCTTGGCCACCTTCACGATGGCACCGGTGCCATAGGTTGGATCGGGCCGCTGATCGAAGATGTTGGCTTCGTAGCAGTTCTCGTCGGTGATCTCGGCCGGGTTGGCGCAGCGCACAAACACACCGCTGTTGGCGTCGTCGCTGGCCCAGAACTCCACACGCATCGTGAAATCTGTATAAGACTGTTTGGACACCAGGTAAGCCGGCGTGGCACCACCTGAACTTGCCTGAATGGCGCCGTCGGTCCCCGACCAATTGGCAACACCCACCCGATTGAAGTTTTCCAGGCCACTTGTCCCGTCCACCAGGGCGGTCCAGCCACCGCCCATGGGCATCGCGCAGCCGAACAAAACCGTTGACAGCGCCGCAGCGCCTGCAAGTTTCATCAATCCCATGGTGGTCTCCTGTTGTGTGGGCGATTTATAACCCCGTAGCGCGGTGCAGGTCAAATGAGTCGGAGCGCCACCACGCTGTTGTAATGAGGGTTGCCTCAAAAGGCTCAACCCTTACCAACCGCCAGGCTTCCGTTCATGCCCGCTCGCCCCTCATCCCTGACCATTCCCCTCCCCTCAGGCGACACAACATCCGGCCTGCTTCAGGCACCGGCGAACGCCGAGGCCTGTTATGTCTTCGCCCACGGTGCCGGCGCGGGCATGCACCACGCCTTCATGGCAGCCATCGCGCAAGGGCTTGCAGAGCGCGGCATCGCGACGCTGCGTTTCAACTTTCCGTACATGGAGGGCGGCTCGAAACGCCCGGACTCGCCGGCCGTGGCGCACGCGGCCATTCGGGCCGCGGTGGCGGAAGCGTCGCGGCAGCTGCCCGGCGTGCCGTTGTTTGCCGGTGGCAAGTCCTTCGGCGGTCGCATGACGACGCAGGCACAGGCGGCCGAACCACTCCCAGGTGTGCAGGGGATTGTGCTGGTGGGCTTTCCGCTTCACCCGGCCGGCAAGCCCTCGACCGAACGCGCGGCGCACTTGGCCAGCGTCAAGCTGCCGATGCTGTTCCTGCAGGGCACGCGCGATGGCCTGGCGGACCTGGACCTCATCACGCAGACGACGGCAGGCCTGGGAAAACGCGCCACTCTGCATACCGTCGAAGCTGCGGACCATGCCTTCCATGTGCTGGTGCGCTCGGGCCGCAACGATGGGCAGGTTCGAGAGGAGCTGCTGGAGGCCATGGCCAGCTGGATGAAGAAGCACTAGCTTTGCACTGGAATCGAGCGCACTGCCAAGCCTATAAACTGGGCCCGCATAAAACAGGAGTCCCGCATGCTGAAGGCCGAAGAACGAAACATCGATTGCGTCGAATCCGGCGAAGGCCCGGCCGTTCTTTTCCTGCCCGGCTCCTACAGCACGACGGCGGCCTGGCGCCAGGTGCAGCGCCACCTCAGCCCGGGCTACCGGCTGGTGACCAGCAGCCTGAGCGGCTACGGCGGCACCATCGACACACGCACCCGGCAGGACTTTGACATCGCGCATGAAGTGCAGGTGGTACAGGCGCTGGCGCGCCACATCGGCCAGCCCGTCCATCTGGTCGGGCATTCGTTTGGCGGCACCGTGGCGCTGGCGGCAGCCCTTTCCCGCAGCGTGGACGTTGCCAGCCTTAGCCTGTTCGAGGCCAACCCCCTGCCCCTGATCCGCGAACTCGATGGCGGCAAGCTGCATGACGACGCGCTTCAGATGAGCCAGGCCTTTGAGGCCGCCGTCAACAGCGGCGAACCCGATGCGCCCGCACGCGTCATCGACTTCTGGGGCGGCCCCGGTGTTTTTGCTGCCATGCCCGAAGCCGTCAAAACCTACTGCCGCGAAACGGCTGCCGTGAACGTGCTGGACTGGCGCACAGACTTCGCCTTCGAGGTGAACGCGCAGGACTGCGCCGCGCTGGCCATGCCTGTCCTGCTGGTACGCGGCGGCGAGGCGAATCCGGCCATGGTCGCCATCACGGACACCCTGCAAGGCAGCCTGCCCAACGCGCGCCACTTTGCCGTCGACGGCGCCGGCCATTTCCTCATCACCAGCCATGCGGCCCGGTGTGCTGAGTTGCTGTCGGCGTTTCTGGCTGAGGTGATCTGAAGCTGCGATGACGCCTAATCTATCCGTGCGCGTTCGTTGACCCAGTTCGCTATGCGCTTGCCAGCCTGGCAGGCACCTTGACGTCGTCCTCCTGAACCATCGCATACTCCACCGCCAGCCGCAGCATCGTGGGCGTGACATAGTGACGATGCACGTAGTCAATGGCCGCCATGTAAAACCGGCCAAACCAATTTTTGCAATGAACCCGGGTACCCAGCATCACGTCAACATGGTGGTTATCGACGATTTCCACGCTGACACAAGATCGGAATAACAGGTGCTTGTCGTTTGCACCAAGAATGACCTGCGCTTTAGTATCGGTGGCATTGGTGTTCTGTCCGAGTACTGGATAGCGATTGGCGAACAGGTTGCTGGTGTCCGGCGACAACAGTGAAGAAACCGGGCAACCCAATGGTGATGTGCGCAAGCCCAGAGGTTTGACAAGAACGTTGCGCAGCGCCATCAGATTGGACACACCGCTGGGCGCGTTGAGCAAAAAGCCTTCCAGAACCGCAGCCAACAGATTCGTGGCACTGGTATGCGCGAAGTTGGCACCGGTCACGCGCAGGCGAAAGGTGTCTTCGTGGTGGACGCTCAGTTCAGTGAGTTGCTGAAGCAGCAATGAATCGGTCGGTGGACTGCTGAGCTCCTTCACGCTTCGGGAAGACCCGCCATGGGAAAGAAAACCCGATGCCCCTTTCCACGAACCCCATAAGCCTCGCAACATCCCCGCACCACTTCGCACGGTATTGCAGACCACCCGATGGAATGTTCCGGGTGGGGCATCCAATGACAACGTGGTAGTCGGTACGGCATCGACCTTGAAATCTTTCGCCTGAAGCAATACTTTCACCTCGTCGGGCAACAACTCTGTCAACGCCGGAATGCTGGCCTCGTTGGTCAGTACCTTTTCTTTCAAGGCTTCCGACAAATTGCCGCCAAGCTCGTTGGTATGGCAAGACAGTGCAAAAAACACGGGGTGCAAAGAGTTGCGCGAGAGCGGAGAAAACTGGTGCCAGGTTTCACCGCCGAAGCGCACGGTGAACATGCAGTCCGGCGGTATGTTCACAAAGCGGAGAGCACGTATGAAGTTTTGTGGATCTTCCTGAATTTGTTGTTCTGATGCGCTGGAAAAGCGCAACTGGGCCCCGCCGCTACCCGACACCGCCGTAAAGATGCGGTGTCCCGCATGGCGATGAAACGGATGCCCCTTGGGCCCCACCACAAACGAATACAGCGACGTGGCGTCACCTTTGGGAAAGTTGGTACCACCCAGTTTGGCCGAAGGCTCATCCAGCTCATCGACAAACGCACTGTGCTGTCGTTGCCTGGACGCGACGCTGGCAAACAAATGATTGCCCGCACCATGGCCAATCTGGGCAATCAAAGACACCTCGACGGCCAATCCGCCGGATTCCGACGGAATCCGAACAGACGGAAATGTTCCAACCACCTGTGTGAGATTCAGCATGAAATTCCTCCCGTGTTATTTGGTTTTTTGTGTTTTAGCTGCGGGTTCCCGCTTCAAGGGGCGTGCTACCGGACACAGCTCAAATGCATAACCCGTGAGGCTATTCACCAGGCTATCGCCGTTGAGCTTGTAAAGCACAAATTGACCACTGCGTTCACCGGTGACCAAGCCGGCATTTTCAAGAACAGACAGGTGGCGTGAAATGGCCGGTGTACTCATGGAAAAGCGCTCAGCAAGCTCGGTTGTGCTGAGCTCCTTCTCGGTAAGGTAGGCGAGGATTTGCCGTCGCGGTCCCGAGGCCAGTGCCTCAAATATCTTGTCAAGAGATGCAGTCATTCGTTTATTAACTTATTTGTTAATAACTTTATTCAAATTGGTGACTGCGGTCAAGCGTTTTGCCAAGAGACCTGATGACTGCAAATGCCGCCAGTTACTGGGGTAAACGCGCATGACAGCGCAAACATCCGGGCTGCAAAATCGCCCGAAGTTGTACGATGTCTGACCAATTAACCAGAAATGGCCATGAAAACTGCTTCTTCCCGCCTCCTCTTTTCCACCCTCCTGATTAGCCTGATCACTCTTATGCAAGGTTGCGCCACCCGAAATTCCGTTGCCTATGTCTCCAACGCCGACAGCCGCGAGATCAGCGTGGTCAAGCTCGACCACGACAAAGGCACGCTGCAAGTCACCCAGACGCTGGCCGTCGGCGGCACCGTGATGCCCATGGCGCTCAGCCCCGACAAGCGCATGCTTTACGCCGCGCTGCGTTCCGAACCGTTCACCGTCGCCAGTTTTGCGATTGACGGCAGCACGGGCAGCCTCAAGCCCATCGGCACGGCGCCGCTGCCCGACAGCATGGCCTACGTGATGACGGACAGGACGGGCCGCTGGCTCTTCGCCGCTTCGTACGGCGGCAACAAGGTGAGCGTCAGCCCCATAGGCGCCGACGGCGTTGCGGGCGCAGCTGTCACCGTGGTGCCCACCGGCAAGAACGCACACGCGGCCGTCATCGATGCGGCCAACAAGAACCTTTTCGTCACCAATCTGAGCAGCGACCAGGTCCTGCAATACGGCTTTGACGCAGCCACAGGCAAGCTCACGCCGAACAACCCGCCCGCTTTCGGCACACGCCCCGGCGCCGGCCCGCGCCACCTGGTGTTTCACCCGAATGGCCGCCATGCCTACCTGCTGCACGAACTGGACGCCACCGTTGACGTGCTGACCTACGACGCGCAGCGCGGCACCCTGAGCCTGCAGAAAACCCTGCCCACCCTGCCGGCCGGCTTCACCGGCAAGCCGTGGGCTGCCGACCTGCACCTGACGCCGAACGGCCGCTTCCTCTACACCAGCGAGCGCAACTCCCACACGCTGGCCATGTGGTCGGTGGACGCCGCGAGCGGCGATCTGAAGCTGATTGGCCACCAGCCCACCGAGAAGCAGCCGCGTGGTTTCCAGATCGACCCTAGCGGCACCTGGCTGCTGGCCGTGGGGCAGTTGTCTCACGCCATGACGGCCTACCGCATCGACCCTGCGAGCGGCCGCCTGACGCAGCAAGCTTCGCTGCCACTGGGCAAGAACCCGAACTGGGTTGAGATCATCAGCCTGCCTTAATCTGATCCGCTTCGGCGGCCGGGTTCATGGCCCGCCGTAGCATCACTGCCCCGTCACGACGGCCGGATATGCGTGGCGAAATGGTCGTACACCGCCGCTATCCGCCGCAGGTGCCTGGACTCCGGATGCGCCAGCAGCCATAAATCCGAAACGCAGCCCTCCAGCGGCTCGCTGATAGGCACGAGCTGCGGCTCCAGCGGCAGCATGAAGACCGGCACCGCACCCACGCCCAGGCCCGAACGCACCGCATCAACCACGCTGGTGATGCAGTCCACCAGGTGGCGCGGCACGACCTTGGGCAGGGCCTTGCGGCGCCAGACCACTGACGGATGCTGCAGCAGGACCTCGTCGGGGGCAATCCAGTCCTGCTGCGCGAGCGGGCGTTTTCGCAGGGCGGCCGGCATGGCCTTGCCGGCGCACACCACAAAGTCCATGCGGCCCAGCAGGCGCCCGATCAGGTGGTCCGGCGGCTTGCCGGTCGTGGCGCGCAGCGCCAGGTCGGCATCGCGCCGCGACAGGCTCATGAGTTC
>NZ_JBAQYR010000165.1:0-8317 GCF_049790275.1 Polaromonas sp. | reverse complement strand
ATGTCGCCACGTCTATCACTCCTAATTTCCCTCTTGCTTTTAAAACAAGCAGGGTAGTGCCTACGTGGGTCAGTTTTGGATGGAAATTACTGCGCTAAGTGGGTCAGATTTCGACGGAACTCAACAGGTTCGGTCCTCTGGGGGGCTTGTTGACCATGCGTGACCTAAGAAAGCCTTGTTTCGACGATATCGATAAGCTTGTAGTTCTATGTGGTGGTCATACGCGTTCCCTCGATAGCGAGGGTTGAACTGCAATGCGCGTGAGGCATCTTCACGCCCCAGCCATTCAAAGAAATCAGAGAGCAGAGAGACCATGGTATTGCTCTCCCGTTGATCAACTCCAGCCCAATAGAGACCACTCGGATCATTGCGATTTACAGGATTGACAGTACCTTGGCGAAGTGCGTTGGCGAAATTCCGGAACAGACGCCAGTCTTCTTCCCCGGAGACAGCATTGACCTCCAAATACTCGAGCAGAAGCTTGACGGCGCGCAACAGTTTTTCATGCCACGCAAGGCTGCGATGAACTGAAAGGCAGTAATCAATCAAAGGCCGAACTACACCAGCCTCCGAAATGAGGATTGGCAATTCTCTCGATGCACCAGTGTTGTCGACAAAGACTTGACCTGTCACTATTGAAAAGGCCATGCCACGCCCCTTCCACCATAGTTTTATCTACATTAGATGTAGATTTGGGGCGAATAGCATATCAATTTCCGGTGAAACTTGCCACATCTCAATGGCAACCGGCGGAGATTGAACATACATATGTAAGAAATTTAGGGGGATTAAGTTACCAGGGCAAGCTCAGCGGCCCCCTGCTGGACCGAATTGACCTGCACGTGGAAGTGGGCGCGCTGGCCGCCGAAGATCTGCTGGGTGCAGCACCGGGCGAAAGCACCGGCGAGATCCGGCAACGCGCGGTGCTGGCGCGCGAACGCGCGATGGTGCGCCAGGGCAGCAGCAATCAGGCCCTGCAGGGCAAAGCCATCGACACACAGTGCCAGCTTGATGACGCTGCCGCGAAATTCCTGAACACCGCCGCGGCGCGCCTGGGCTGGTCAGGGCGCAGCATCCACCGCTGCCTGAAGGTCGCACGCACGATTGCCGATCTGGCAGGCGCACAGGCCGTGCAGGTCACGCATGTGGCCGAAGCGGTGCAATATCGGCGCGCACTCAAAAGCACCCACTAGAGATATAGCCCCCACGCTCGTCACTGCGCGTGCTTCGCTACCCCCGAGGGGCTGTGCTTGCTTGGTGCGCCCCTGCGCAGCGCACCGACCGATGCCGGTGCATCTTTCAGAGCACCGGTGCCAGCAGGCGCTGCAGGTCTTCGGCTTTGGCACCGCGCCGTTTGGCTAGGTCCTGCAACTGGTCGTCGCCGATCTTGCCGACGTTGAAGTACACGCTTTGCGGATGACTCAGGTAAAAGCCGCTGACGCTGGCGGCCGGTGTCATGGCCAGACTCTCGGTCAGCGCCATGCCGATGTCGCCGGCCTGCAGCAGCTCGAACATGTCTTTCTTGACGCTGTGGTCCGGGCAAGCCGGGTAGCCGGGTGCAGGACGTATGCCCTGGTACTTCTCGGCAATCATGTCTTCGGTGCTCAGCGTTTCGCCGACGGCGTAACCCCATAAATCCTCGCGCACCCGTTTGTGCATGGCCTCGGCAAAGGCCTCGGCCAACCGGTCGGCCAGCGACTTGAGCATGATGGACGAGTAGTCGTCGTGGTCGTCATTGAAGTACTTTTCCTTCTTCTCGGCGCCCAAGCCGGCCGTCACGGCAAACAGGCCGATGTAGTCGGGCAGCATGAAGGTGTTGTGGCCCTCGGCGCCCGCATGTCCGGCGCGCACGGCCTTGGTTTCGGCTGACAGCACTTTCGGCGCCACGAAATCGGCCAGGCAACGGCTGGGCCGCATCACGCCGTCGAGCGCGGTTTTCTCGGCTTGCTGGCGCAGCCCGTACCAGGTCATGGCGACCTCGCTGCGTGACTCGTCCGTGTAAATCTCGATGTCATCGCCTACGCTGTTGGCCGGGTACAGGCCGATGACGCCGCTGGCCGTGAGCCAGCGGCCTTCAATCAGGCGCTTGAGCATGCGCTGGGCATCGGCATACACACGCACAGCCTCGGAGCCCACCACCTCGTCTTTCAGAATCGCAGGGAAGGGACCAGCCAGGTCCCAGGTCTGGAAGAAGGGGCCCCAGTCGATGTAGTTCGCCAGTTCGGCCAGATCGAAATTCCTGAACACACGCCGGCCGATGAATTTCGGTTTGGGCGGCGTGTAGTGTGCCCAGTCGATGGGCGTTGCATTGGCGCGGGCCTTGGCAAGCGGCCACATCGGTGTCTGCTTCTTGTTGGCGTGCTGGGTGCGCACCTTGTCGTAGTCGCTGTTGAGCTCCTCGATGTATTTGGCCGCCTGGTCGGACAGCAGGCTTTGCGCCACGCTGACGCTGCGCGAGGCATCCGGCACATACACCACCGGACCTTCATAGTGCGGCGAAATCTTCACCGCGGTGTGCACCCGGCTGGTGGTGGCACCGCCAATCATCAGCGGAATCTTCCTGATGCGGAAGTGGTCGTCCTTCTGCATCTCGCCGGCCACGTACTGCATTTCTTCCAGGCTGGGCGTGATCAGGCCCGAGAGGCCGACAATGTCGGCACCCTCGACCTTGGCGCGGGCCAGGATCTCGTGGCAGGGCACCATCACGCCCATGTTGACCACGTCAAAGTTATTGCATTGCAAAACCACGGTGACGATGTTCTTGCCGATATCGTGCACGTCACCCTTGACCGTGGCGATGATGATCTTGCCCTTGGTCTTGACGTCGCCGCCGGCCGCTTCCAGGCTGAGCTTTTCCGCCTCGATGTAGGGCAGCAAATGCGCCACCGCCTGTTTCATCACGCGTGCGCTCTTGACCACCTGCGGCAAAAACATCTTGCCCTGGCCAAACAGGTCGCCGACCACGTTCATGCCGTCCATCAGCGGGCCTTCGATCACATGCAGCGGCCGCCCGCCCTCGGCCTCGATCAGCTTCCAGACTTCTTCGGTGTCCTCGGTGATGAACTCATTCATGCCGTGCACCAGTGCATGCGAAAGGCGTGCACGTACCGGCAGCGCGCGCCACTCGTTTTTCTTGCTGTCGTCCTTGGCGCCACTTTTCGCGGTCTCCGCCACCTCGATCAGGCGTTCGCCGGGCGAGAGGTGCTCTTCGCCTTCCTTGTAAACAGGTGTGCGATTGAGAACCACGTCTTCCACACGCTCGCGCAGGATCGGCTCCAGGTCATCATAAACACCGACCATGCCGGCGTTGACGATGCCCATGTCCATGCCAGCCTGGATCGCGTGGTACAGGAACACGGTGTGGATGGCTTCACGCACCGGGTCGTTGCCGCGGAAGCTGAAGCTCACGTTGGAAACCCCGCCGGAAACCTTGGCGCCGGGCAGGTTCTCCTTGATCCAGCGCGTCGCGTTGATGAAGTCCACCGCGTAGTTGTTGTGCTCTTCGATGCCGGTGGCAATCGCGAAGATGTTGGGGTCGAAGATGATGTCTTCAGGCGGGAAGTCCAGCTCATCGACCAGCACGCGGTAGGCACGCTCGCAGATTTCGACCTTGCGCTCGTAGGTGTCGGCCTGGCCTTTTTCATCGAAGGCCATCACCACTGCCGCCGCACCATAACGCTTGAGCAGCTTGGCCTGGTGCTTGAAGGGCTCGAGACCTTCCTTCATCGAGATCGAATTGACGATGCCCTTGCCCTGAATGCAGCGCAGACCGGCCTCGATCACGCTCCACTTGGAGCTGTCGATCATGATGGGCACACGGGCGATGTCGGGCTCGCTGGCGATCAGGTTCAGGAAACGCACCATGGCGGCCTGGCTGTCGAGCATGGCCTCGTCCATGTTGATGTCGATGATCTGCGCACCGTTTTCAACCTGCTGGCGTGCCACAACGAGCGCCTGCTCGTATTCGCCGTTGAGAATCATGCGGGCAAAAGCCTTGGAGCCCGTCACATTGGTACGCTCGCCGATGTTGACGAACAGGCTGCCCGCGCCAATGGCCACCGGCTCCAGGCCGGACAGTTTCATGAGGGGAACTTGGATTTCGGACATGACTCACCTTGGAACAAAGGTGAGCGCCGTTGCAAAGGCAGGCTGCGGACCTGCTGTCACTCAAGCCTGACGAAACCGGATTTCGCTGCAACGCTCCTTGAGTTGGGCGTATTTTAAGCGGAAGCCGGCTTTCCCGCGCGGGCGGGCGCGCATTTCCGCAAACATCATGGAGTTCAGGCCGTCAGCCGCGTCAGCGCTTCCTGGTACTTGGCCGCGGTTTTCTCGATCACGTCCTGGGGCACGCGCGGCGCAGGAGGCGTTTTGTCCCAGGGCTTGCCGTTGACCAGTGTCTGCTCCAGCCAGTCGCGCACAAACTGCTTGTCATAGCTGGGCGGGTTGGCACCCGTGGCAAAAGCCTGCTCGTAGCCTTCAATCGGCCAGTAGCGCGAGGAGTCGGGTGTCAGCACCTCGTCCATCAAGGTCAGCGTGCCGTTTTCATCCAGGCCAAACTCGAACTTGGTGTCGGCAATGATGATGCCCTTGGTCAGGGCGAAAGCCGCCGCTTCCTTGTAAATGCGGATGCTGGTGTCACGGATCTGTGCGGCCAGCTCCGCGCCAACCACCTTGACGACCTGCTCATAACTGATGTTCTCGTCATGTTCCCCGACGGCAGCCTTGGCTGCCGGCGTGAAAATCGGCTCGGATAGCCTGGAAGCATTTTTGAGCCCGGACGGCAGCGGAACACCGCACACCGACTGACTCTCCTGGTACTCCTTCCAGCCGCTGCCCGCCAGGTAGCCGCGCACCACGGCCTCGACCGGAATCGGCTTGAGACGTTTGACCAGCATGGAGCGGTCCCTGACCTGCGGTATTTCTGCGGCGGTCACCACGCTTTCAGGCGCTTTCCCGGTCAGGTGGTTGGGACAGATGTGGCCCAACTTGCCGAACCAGAACAGCGCCATCTGCGTGAGCAGCGCGCCCTTGCCCGGGATCGGCTCGCCAAGGATCACGTCGAAGGCGCTCAAGCGGTCGCTGGCGACCATCAGCAGCCTGTCCTTGCCGACGGCGTAGTTGTCACGGACCTTGCCGCGCGCCAGCAGCGGCAGGGAAGTCAGGGCGGAGGTGTGGAGTGCGGAGGTCATGGAATGCTTGCCAAAGTAAAAAAGCCCGCTGATGCCAGCGAGCTTTCAATTATCGCCCGTTCGGAAACAGGCGCAGGAAGTGGGGGTGCCGCCGGTTAGTGCACTACCTGGGCCAATTCGCCCTTGGCATAACGGGCTGCCACCACCTGCAGCGTGTCGCCCTTGATCTTGGCGCCCTGGCCTTCGCAGCCGAACTCGATGTAGCGCTGCCTGCAGATCGCCTTGGCCGCTTCTCGCGCCGGCTTGAGCCATTCGCGGGCATCGAATTTCTCGGGGTTCTCGGCCAGGAACTTGCGCACCGCCGCTGTCATCGCCAGCCGGATGTCGGTGTCGATGTTGATCTTGCGCACGCCGTGTTTGATGGCTTCCTGGATTTCCTCGACCGGCACGCCGTAGGTTTCCTTCATGTTGCCGCCATACTGGCGGATCAGGGCCAGAAGCTCCTGCGGCACCGAGGAGGAGCCGTGCATCACCAGGTGGGTGCTGGGAATGCGTTTGTGGATCTCCTTGATGCGGTCGATCGCCAGAATGTCACCGGTGGGCTTGCGTGTGAACTTGTAGGCGCCGTGGCTGGTGCCGATGGCAATGGCCAGCGCGTCGATCTGCGTCTGCTTGACGAAGTCAGCGGCCTGTTCCGGGTCGGTCAGCAGCTGCTCGCGTGTCATGGTCGCATCGGTGCCGTGACCGTCTTCCTTGTCGCCCTTCATGGTTTCCAGCGAGCCGAGGCAGCCCAGCTCGCCCTCGACCGTCACGCCATAACGGTGAGCCAGTTGCGACACCTTTTTTGTGACCTCGACGTTGTACTCGTAGCTGGCAATCGTCTTGCCGTCGGCTTCCAGGGAGCCGTCCATCATGACCGAGGAGAAACCGAGGTCGATGGCACCCTGGCAGACGTCGGGGTTCTGGCCGTGGTCCTGGTGCATGACCAGCGGAATTTGCGGATAGGCCTCGATCGCGGCCTGGATCAAATGCTTGATGAAGGCTTCACCGGCATATTTGCGTGCCCCGGCGCTGGCCTGCAGGATCACGGGCGCACCGGTTTCCTTCGCTGCTTCCATGACGGCCTGGACCTGCTCAAGGTTGTTGACGTTGAAAGCCGGAATGCCGTAGCCGTTGAGGGCTGCATGGTCCAGCAGCTCGCGCATGGAAACGAGTGCCATAAGAAATATCCCCAGTAAAGGTGGTTGAACGGATCGGTAACTGACCGGTAACTTCCCGCATTTTACCCGTCAGGCCATCCCGCTTGCCCTGCCAAGCTGCTGACGGAGCGGCTTCATTTGTGGGTCTCGCACGTCCAGCGCTGTAGGACAACCACTATCGGCTGGCGCCGGGCCGGAGCCCGATCACACCAGTCCAACCCCCAAGAGCGCCCTCTCTGAAAACAGCACCAGGAAAGGAGACCCCTCAGGCCACGCGGCAGACCTTGAGCATGTTGGTGCCACCAGGAGCGCCCATAGGTTCTCCGCAGGTGATGGCGTAGACGTCACCACTTTGCACGATGTCCCTGCGCAGCAGATGGCCTTCGGCCTGCTCCAACGCGGTGTCCCGGTCGGCGCTCTGGTCCATCAGCAGCGGCCGGACATTGCGGTAGAGCGCCATCTTCCGTTGCGTTGCCAGGCGAGGCGTCAGCGCATAGATCGGCACGCGAATGTCGTGGCGGCTCATCCACAGTGGAGTGGAACCACTGTCGGTCAGCGCCACGATGGCCTTGGCGCCGAGGTGATAGGCCGTGAACAATGCGCCCATGGCAATGGACTGGTCAATACGCGTGAAGGTCTTGCCGCTGAAATCGGCGTCGAGCGCCGCGTATTCGGCTTTTTCGGCTTCCAGGCAAATGCTGGCCATCTCTTCAATGGTCTCCAGCGGGTACTTGCCGGCGGCGGTTTCAGCACTGAGCATCACGGCATCGGTGCCATCCAGCACGGCGTTGGCCACGTCGCTGACCTCGGCGCGCGTTGGCACCGGGTTGAGAATCATGCTCTCCATCATCTGGGTTGCGGTGATGACGACCTTGTCCATGGCGCGGGCCATCTTGATCATGCGTTTTTGCAGCGCGGGCACCGCCGCGTTGCCCACCTCGATCGCCAGGTCGCCGCGCGCGACCATGATGCCGTCGCTGACCTGCAGGATTTCCTCGAGCTTGGGAATGGCCTCGGCCCGTTCGATCTTGGCGATCAGCCCCGGCTTGTGTTTGTAGGGCGCAGCGGCCACATTGCACAGCTGGCGCGCCATCTCCATGTCGGTGGCGTTTTGCGGAAAACTCACCGCCACATAGTCGGCCTGGAAGCTCATGGCCGTCTTGATATCTTCCATGTCCTTGCCAGTCAGGGCCGGCGCGGTCAGGCCGCCGCCCTTTTTGTTGATTCCCTTGTTGTTCGACAGGAAGCCGCCCACCTTGACGGTGGTTTGCACCTCGTCGCCGCGCACCGAATCAACCGTCAGCACGATCAGACCGTCGTTGAGCAGCAGCACGTCACCGGCGCGCACATCACGCGGTAACTCCTTGTAGTCCAGCCCCACGCCCTTGATATCACCGAGCTCCTGGCGGGAGGCGTCGAGCACGAATTTGGCGCCGGCCTCCAGCAAGACCTTGCCTTCGGCAAATTTGCCAACGCGGATTTTCGGGCCCTGCAGGTCGGCCATGATGGCGACCTCGACACCGGCGCGCTGGGCGGCTTCGCGCACCATGGTGGCGCGGTCGATGTGGTCCTGCGCCGTGCCGTGGCTGAAATTCAGGCGCACCACGGTCACGCCGGCGCGAATCATTTTTTCAAGCAGCGCCGGATCGCTGGAAGCGGGGCCAAGGGTGGCAACAATTTTGGTGGCGCTGCTGTGCATGTCTGTCTCCTGTAATGGGGCTCGATTCTCACACGGAACCGGTTACATGCCGGGTACACACAGCCCACGTGAACCAGGGGCTTGGCGGCGGTAGCACCGCCGTGCAGGAAATATGATCGAATCGGCCTGCAGCCTTTATTGGTTGTGCGCAGACGGCTATTATTTTAGGGGCTTAGGAAGCAAAGTTTGTTAAAGAGGATTGCTTCGTAGCAAGGATAACAGCGCTTGGTAGAGGCTTGAGTGACGGTGGTTGAATCTGAACTCGGTTTCCTTCAAATGCAGGTAGAACG
>NZ_JBAQYR010000164.1:0-8272 GCF_049790275.1 Polaromonas sp. | reverse complement strand
TCATGCCCTGTGTTTTTCCGGTGCTGGCCATCAAGGTCGTGAGCTTCACCAAAGAAAAAAGCCAGGCGGTGCGACTGGCCGGCGGCCTGGCCTACAGCGCGGGGGTGGTGCTCTCCTTTCTGGCACTGGGTGCCCTGCTGCTGGGCCTGCGCGCCACCGGCGAGCAGCTTGGTTGGGGGTTCCAGCTGCAGAGCCCCGGTGTGGTGGCGGCGCTGGCCGTGCTGTTCACGCTGATCGGCCTGAACCTCGCGGGCCTGTTCGAATTCGGCAGCTTCCTGCCTGGCCGGGTGGCCGGCCTGCAGGCAAAAAACCCGACCCTCAATGCCTTCCTGACCGGCGTGCTGGCCACCGCGGTTGCTTCGCCCTGCACCGCGCCCTTCATGGGCGCGTCGCTCGGTTACGCCGTGGGCCTGCCGGCGCTGCAGGCACTGGTGGTGTTTGCCACCATTGGTGTGGGCATGGCACTGCCCTATCTGGCCGCCAGCGCCGTGCCGGCGGTGGCGCGCGCCCTGCCCCGTCCGGGTGCCTGGATGGTGACCTTCAAACAGCTGATGGCCTTTCCCATGTTTGCCACCGTCGCCTGGCTGGTCTGGGTGCTGGGCCAGCAAAGCGGCATCGACGGCGCCGGCGCCCTGCTGGCGCTGCTGGTGCTGATGGCGCTGGCGTTGTGGTCGCTGACGCTCAAAGGCCGCAGTCGCACGGTGGCCGCTACGCTTTCAATAGCGCTTGGCGCAGCAGGGGTATGGGCCATTGGCCAAAATGTCATCAAACCCCTGGGCGCTTCCAGCGTCGCGGCAACATCGTCGGGCCGCTGGCAAGCCTGGGAGCCGGGCCGCGTGGACCAGCTCACGGCCGAGGGCCGGAGCGTGTTTGTCGACTTCACCGCGGCCTGGTGCGTGACTTGCCAGTACAACAAGACCACCACACTGGCCAACGCCGAAGTGCTGGCCGACGTGGATGCCAAAAACGTCGCGCTGCTGCGCGCCGACTGGACCCGGCGCGATCCGGCGGTGACGGCGGCGCTGTCCCAGCTGGGCCGCAATGGCGTGCCGGTGTACGTGATCTACAAGCCCGGCCGTGCACCCGTTGTGCTGTCGGAAATCCTGTCGGTCAGTGATGTCCGGGCCGAACTGGCCAAACTGTAGAAGCTGTCTGTCCCCCTGTCCCTCACCCCTTGAAGGAGTTCAAGCCATGTTGAATCGTTCCGTCAATCGCCGGGTTTTCTCAGGCGCACTGCTCGCCGCACCATGGGCCCCCACCTTCCTGCAGCACGCCCAGGCTGCCACCGCCGCAGTCGGCCAGGCCGCTCCGGAATTTTCCGCTGTGGACACCACCGGAAAAACCCACCGTCTCAGCGACTACAAGGGCAAGCTGGTGGTGCTGGAGTGGACCAATCCCGGTTGCCCGTTTGTGCAAAAGCACTACAGCGGCAACATGCAAGGCCTGCAGAAGGAATTTGCCGGCAAGGGTGTGGTCTGGCTGTCCATCAACTCGACCGAGGCCGACAGCGGCGACTACCTCGTGCCCGGCAAGCTCGCCGGCTGGATGCGCGACAAACAGGCGGCGGCCAGCGCCACGCTGATGGACGAGTCCGGCAACATCGGCCAGCTCTACGGGGCAAAGACCACGCCGCACATGTACATCGTCAGCCCGCAGGGCCAGCTGGTGTATGCCGGCGCGATCGACAGCATTCCCTCGGCGCGCGGGGACGACATCAAGACAGCGACCAACTATGTGCGTAAAGGGCTCAACGAAGCGTTGAGTGGCAAGGCGATCAGCACGGCATCCACCCGGGCCTACGGCTGCTCCATCAAGTACAAAGACAAGGCCTGAGACAAACCATGGCCGCCATCGCACCAGCCGACCGCATGCCCTACATCCTGACCCACTACCGCACGATTGCGGTCGTGGGGCTGTCGCCCCAGCCGCACCGCGCCAGTTTTGACGTGGCGCGCTACATGCAGGCCCAGGGCTACCGCATCATCCCGGTCAACCCGAATGCCACCGAAGTGCTGGGCGAAAAGGCCTACCCCAATTTGACCGAGGCGGCGCGGCATGAAAACATCGAGCTGGTGAACTGCTTTCGAAACAGCGAGGACATTCCGCCCGTCGTCGATGAAGCCATTGCCATAGGCGCCAAAGCCGTCTGGATGCAGCTGGGCATCCGCCACGCCGCTGCCGCGGAAAAAGCAGAAGCGGCCGGCCTGCTGGTGGTGCAGGACCACTGCCTGAAGATCGACCACAAGGTGCTGCAGTCGCGCGGGCTGTTGTCAAACAGCAGCGTTTGAGGAAACGGCCACCGGCCATTGCGCTGCGCGATGCAGGGCTCCCCCGATAATCGGCGCATGCCCACTCCGCGCCGGCCCCTGCTGCTTCCTCTGCTGTGTTTGCCGGCCCTGCTGCTGGGTGGATGCATCCAGACCGCGCCGGTGCACCGCGGCGAAACCCAGGTCGCGCCGCTGACCACATCCGAGCTGGCGCAGTCCGATGTGAACCGCATGGCCACCCTGGGCATGCGCGACAACCTCGACAGCCTGTACCGCCTGCTCGACAAGCTGTACCGGCGCAACCCGGCCGAATGGCGCAAGACCGGCAGCCTGAGCCGCGACGCGGCCATCCAGCGGGTCCGCAGCGCCATCGACAGCCGCGCGCCCTGGCCGGAGCTGCTGGGCAAACGCGACATTGCAGCTTTGTCGCTGGCTCTGAGCCCCGACTTCAAGGGCGACCGCGTGGCGGCCTTCATCTATGCCAGTGCCGACATGCTGATCGTTGCGCACAACGACAAAACCGCGTTCTACCTGGTGGACAGCCTCGATGCGCAGCACATCTACAACGCGGCACGCAACATCGAATCGGCGGTCTGGCTGCTGGCCACCCGGCGCAATACGGCTGGCCAGCCCCTGCTGCTGGCCGATGAAATTTCGGAGCGCGAACGCAACCTGAGTTTCGAGCGCGAGTTCGGCAAGCTCATCGGCCGGCTCGACCTGTTGTCCGAGGTCCTGACCGAAAAATACCGACGCGCCGTGATCAGTTACGTGCAAAGCCTGGCGGGCGCTTCCTTCCTGCAGTTTTTACCGGTGCGTTAAGGCCAGCGGCCCTCCGTCACCTGCGTCGATCAGCGCGCGCCGACAAACCGCGTAGGACAGATTTGCGTCCGGCATGCGGGTCTACGTTTTGCAACGGTTTCGTGCGCACGCTTGCAAATCTCCTGGGAAAAACCTGCAACGATCCCTCAGCATCTTCTTTTGTCATCCTGAAAGCAGGTGCCCGTCCGTGTCTTTGCCCACCGTCCATTCCGTCGCCAGTCCGCCAGCCCCCGCGCAGGTTCGCGCGCCCGCTCCGCCGCCGGATACCGACCGCCTGGTCCAGCTGGCCGCCCGGTCCTGCGGCACCGCCATGGCCCTGGTGGTGCTGCTTGAAAACGGCCAGGCCGTGTTCAGTTCGGGCACGGGTTTCAGCGCTGCCGAACGCGAAGGGCTCGTCACGCTGTGCGCCGCGGCACTGGAGACACCGCCGCGCCAGCCCCTGCTGCCAGCGCGCTGCGCGCCGGGCATCCATTTCTACCGGGGCATCGCCATTGCCGGGCAGGACGGCACGCTCCGGGGTGTTCTGGCCGTGATGGACAGGGTGCCGCGAAGCCTGAGCCCCGAGCAGGAGCAGGACCTGGAAACGCTGGTCGAACTGGTGGCGGGCCAGCTGGACCTGCAGCGCCAGCGCCGGGAACGCCGCGCCATGGCCGCCGAGCGCGCGCGCATCCGCAGCTCCATGCGCCAGACCGAGGAGGATGCGCAGCGGCTGGCCACCCGGCTCGGCATCACGCTGGAAAGCATCACCGAGGGCTTTTACACGCTGGACCCCGACTGGCGCTTTACCTATATCAACAGCGAGGGGGTGCGGCTGCTGCGCAGGTCCAGCGCCGCAGAGCTGCTGGGCAAAAGCATCTGGGAAGAATTTCCGGGCGTCGTCAACACCTCGTTTTCCGAACAGGTGCAGGCCGCCGTCACGGGCCATCGCCAGGTGGAGTTCGAGGCGCTGTACGCCCCGCTGGACAAGTGGTTTGAAGTGCGCGCACATCCGTTTCCGGACGGGCTGGCCATTTATTTTCGCGATGTCAGCAAGCAGCGCCAGACCCGCGAACAGCTCATGCTGCTGGAAACCAGCATCTCACGCCTGAACGACATCGTGATCATTGCCGAGGCGCTTCCTTCCGGGAAACCGGGGCTGCGCATCATCTTCGTCAACAACGCCTTCGAGCGGCACACCGGCTACAGCCGCAGCGAGGCCATGGGCCAGTCGCCGCAGCTGCTGTGCGGTGCGCTGACAGAGCGCAGCGAACTCAGGCGCATCCGGTCGGCTTTCCGCCGGGGCGAGCCGGTCCAGGCCGAACTCATCACCTACAAAAAAAACGGCAGGCACTTCTGGATGGAAGTCGACATCGTGCCGGTGGCCGACGATGTGGGCGTCTTCTTCACGCACTGGGTGGCCGTCGGGCGCGACGTCACGCGGCGCAAGGCAACCGAAAGCGAGATCAGGCACCTGGCGTTTTACGATGCCTTGACGCAGTTGCCGAACCGCCAGCTACTGATGAATCGCCTGCACAAAACCCTGGGTGGCCAGGAGCAGCAGCGTGCGGGTGCCCTGATGTTTGTCGACCTGGACAATTTCAAGGCCCTGAACGACACCATGGGCCACCAGAAAGGCGACCTGCTGCTGCAGAAGGTGGCCAAGCGCCTGGCGGCCTGTGTGCGGCCGGCTGACATGGTGGCGCGGCTGGGTGGCGACGAGTTCGTGATCCTGCTGGACGACCTGGGCGATGATCCGCAGGCCGCGGCCGCCGAAGCCAGGGCGGTGGGGGAGAAAATCCTCGCGGCGCTCTGCGAGCCCTACAGCCTGGCCGGTTACCAACACTACAGCACCTGCAGCATCGGCATCACCTCTTTCGACCACACGGAGCACGCGATCGGCGACCTGCTGAAACAGGCCGACTTGGCCATGTACCAGGCCAAGGTCGCCGGCCGCAACACCCTTTGTTTTTTCAACCCGGTCATGCAGGCGGCAGTGTCGGCCAATGCGGCGCTGCAGTCGGACCTGCGCCAGGGCCTGCGTGAAAACCAGTTCCTCCTCTACTACCAGCCGCAGGTGGGCCGCGATGGACGCATGACCGGTGTGGAGGCCTTGCTGCGCTGGCAACACGGCAGCCGCGGCCTGGTGGAGCCCTCGGAATTCATTCCCGCCGCCGAAGACGGCGGACTGATCCTCCCGCTGGGCCAATGGGTGCTGGAAACCGCCTGCCGCCAGCTGGCCGCCTGGGCGCACCGGCCCGAGACGGCAGCGTTGAGCATTGCAGTCAATGTCAGCGTGCGGCAGTTCCGCCACAGCGACTTTGTCGACCTTGTCATGGCCGCGCTGAAGGAAACCCAGGTCAGCCCCTACAAGCTCAAGCTGGAGCTGACCGAAAGCCTGCTGGCCGACGACATGGAAGTCACCATCAGCAAGATGGCCGCGCTCAAGGACATGGGCGTCACCCTCTCGATCGATGACTTCGGCATGGGCTACTCCTCGCTGTCCTGCCTGAAGCGGCTGCCGCTGGACCAGCTGAAAATCGACAAATCCTTTGTGAAGGACATCCTGCGCGACCCCAACGATGCAGCGATTGCCCGCACCATCATCGGCCTGGCGCAAAGCCTGGGGCTGAGCGTGGTGGCCGAGGGCGTGGAAACCGCGGCGCAACGCGACTTTCTCTCACGCCACGGCTGCGAGTGTTACCAGGGCTACCTGTTCTGCAAGCCCCTGCCCATAGCCGCGCTGGAAGTCTTCATGAAAACGCTGGTCAGGTGAAGCGCCGGCGGACCCGGACGACGGGCACGGCGGGCCCGAATCGACGCTGCGAACAGTTGCCCCTGCCGCAAAAAGGCCTGTCAGGGTCCGCGTCCACACCTGAGACAATCGGGGCATGTTTGCTCCCCTCCAAAACGACACCTTTCTACGGGCCTGCCTGCGCCAGGCCACCGACTACACCCCCGTCTGGCTGATGCGCCAGGCCGGGCGTTACCTGCCTGAATACCGCGCCAGCCGCGCCAGGGCCGGCAGTTTCATGGGTCTGGCGACCTCGCCCGACTACGCCACCGAAGTCACGCTGCAACCGCTGGAGCGTTACCCGCTGGACGCGGCCATCCTGTTTTCCGACATCCTGACCGTGCCCGACGCCATGGGCCTGGGTCTGTCGTTTGCACTCGGTGAAGGCCCGCGTTTTGCGACGCCTGTGCGCGATGAGGCAGCCGTGGCCAAACTCGAAGTGCCGGACATGGAAAAACTGCGTTATGTCTTCGACGCCGTCACCTCCATCCGCAAGGCGCTGAACGGCCGGGTGCCGCTGATCGGTTTTTCCGGCAGCCCCTGGACACTGGCCTGCTACATGGTCGAGGGCGCCGGATCGGACGACTACCGTCTCGTCAAGACCATGCTTTACCAACGTCCCGACCTGATGCATGCCATGCTGGCGGTCAATGCCGACGCTGTGGCCGCCTACCTGAATGCGCAGATCGAAGCCGGCGCCCAGGCGGTGATGATTTTCGACAGCTGGGGCGGCGTGCTGGCCGACGCGGCTTTCCAGACCTTCAGCCTGGCCTACACCCAGCGCGTGCTCAGCCAGCTCAAGCGGGCACACGAAGGCGTGACCATTCCCCGCCTGGTGTTCACCAAGGGCGGGGGCCTCTGGCTGGAACAGATGGCCCAGTTGGACTGCGAAGTCCTGGGGCTGGACTGGACCGTGAACCTGGCGCAGGCGCGGACCCGGGTGGGCGCACGCATGGCGCTGCAAGGCAACCTGGACCCCAATGTCCTGTTTGCCAGCCCGGCGCAAATTGAGCAGGAGGTGATTGGCGTGCTGGAGAGTTTTGGCGCTCCCCACCTGGACACCCGCAGCAGCGGCCCGACCCACATCTTCAACCTGGGACACGGCATCAGCCAGCACACCCCGCCCGAGAACGTCGAAGTGCTGGTGCGGGCCGTCCATGCGCACTCACGCCGTATGCGCACCGGAACCCCGCATTGATACGGGTTTTCCACCACGGCTAGCACAAAAATCCCGCTCCGCAAGCATGACTTATTCACAAAATTTGTGCTGCGGTGCCGCATGAAGCTGTAACAGGCCGGCCTCTCGCTATCAAAGCCATAGCGCCTCTAAGTGCTTGATTTATATAGGATCTTCAAACTGCTTTTTTTGCGGGCAATTCAAGAAAAACCCTTGGTTTATAAGGCCCGGGGCAGCGCGGGGGCAATCTATCAACAAAGTTATCCACAGAAACCTTGGAAGACCCTCAAAGCTTTTTGAAATCAAGCACTTAGCGCCATGTTTGCAAATGTATCTTAAGACTATCGCCTTACCTATCCTCTGTCTATCCGTCCCGCCATGACGCACTGGCTCAGCATTGTTGTTGCCACCCCGGCGCATAGCAGCGTGGCCGGACCGCTGACCTATGCCAGCGAGCGTCCACTTCCACCGGGAAGCCTGGTGCGCGTGCCGCTGGGCAAGCGCGAGGTGCTGGGTGTGGTCTGGGCGGAGCTGCCCGACAGCGGCGGCCTGCTGCCGGCCCAAGCCAGGTCCGTGCTGGGCGCACTGGACGGCCTGGCACCGCTATCGGCCACCTGGCGCCGGCTGGTCAGTTTCACGGCCAGTTATTACCAGCGCTCCATCGGCGAAGTGGCGCTGGCCGCGCTGCCGCCGCAACTGCGCGAGCTGAGCACCGTGCAGCTCGCACGCCGGCTCAAACGGCCTGTAGCCCCCGCGCCGGATACCCCGGACACTACTGATTTAGTAGCACTCAGCGCAGAGCAAAAAAGGGCCATCGCCGAATTTGATGCCGACAGCCGGCCGGCACTGCTGTTCGGTGCGACCGGTAGCGGCAAAACCGAGGTCTACCTGCGCGCGGCCGCCCGGGTGCTGGCCCAGGATGCCAGCGCCCAAGTGCTGGTCATGGTGCCCGAGATCAACCTGACGCCGCAGCTGCAGGCGCGTTTCGAGGAGCGTTTCGCCCACCTCGGCAAGGCGCAGGTGGTGTCGCTGCACAGCGGCCTGACACCCGCGCAGCGGCTCAAGAGCTGGCTGGCCGCCCATGCCGGCCAGGCCCGC
Source organism: Polaromonas sp. (assembly GCF_049790275.1). GTDB lineage: Bacteria > Pseudomonadota > Gammaproteobacteria > Burkholderiales > Burkholderiaceae_C > Polaromonas. The sequence continues at coordinate 141 of NZ_JBAQYR010000164.1, read as the reverse complement.
CTGGTGCTGGGCACCCGCATGGCAATTTTTGCATCCCTGCCCAACCTGCGCCTGATCGTCGTGGATGAAGAACACGATCCGAGCTACAAGCAGCAGGAAGGCGCGCGTTATTCGGCGCGCGACCTGGCGGTGTACCGCGCG
>NZ_JBAQYR010000163.1:0-3631 GCF_049790275.1 Polaromonas sp. | reverse complement strand
GGGCCGAGGAGCGCAGCCGAAAGCGGATCAGGGCGAGCGATTGTCTGAGCGTAGCGAGTTCGAGCTCGACCCCGCTTTCGGCGAGCACCGCAGGTTGCCCGTAGCGAAGCGAAGGGACCCAGACCATCGGGTCGCCTTTTCTTTTGCTTACTTTTCTTTTGGCGACGCAAAAGAAAAGTGAGTTGCCGCCGGGCAACCCCCGGCTTGTGGGCACACCTCCAACGCAGGAAGGAAAGGCGGCTTCGACAGGCTCAGCCCGAACGGTGGTGGTCTTCGAGCATGGATCCCGGATCAGGTCCGGGATGACAAACTGCAGGGGGAGGGGGTTCACAAAGAACTCCTCCGCCCAAACCTCTGTCCCATCCTGTCAAACGCCAGATAAATCACCGGCGTTGTGAACAGTGTGAGCATCTGGCTGACGATGAGTCCGCCGAAGATGGCCAGGCCCAGCGGCCGGCGCAGTTCGGCGCCTTCACCCCAGCCCAGCATCAGCGGCACGGCGGCAAACAGCGCGGCCAGTGTCGTCATGAGGATGGGCCGGAAGCGCAGTAACGCCGCCTGGTGAATCGCTTCCTGCGGCGACTTGCCTTCGCTGCGTTCTGCGTCGATGGCGAAGTCGATCATCATGATCGCGTTTTTCTTCACGATGCCGATCAGCAAAATAATGCCAATGATGCCGATGACCCCGAGGTCGGAGCCGCTGATGATCAGCGCCAGCAAGGCGCCCACGCCGGCCGAGGGCAGGGTCGAGAGAATCGTCAGCGGGTGGATGTAGCTTTCGTAGAGCACGCCCAGCACGATGTAGACACAGACCACGGCCGCCAGGATGAGCCACAACTGGCTGGACAGCGAGGACTGGTAGGCCCCTGCCGCACCGAGGAAGGTCAGGCTCACGCTGGCCGGCAGGGCGATGTCCTTCGCTGCCTGTTTGACTTCACTCACTGCCTTGCCGAGGGAGACACCAGGCGCCGTGTCGAAGCCCAGCGTGGTGGCGGGGTACTGGGCCACGCGGGTGATCTGCAGCGGTGCGGGCTGCTCGGTGATGGTGGCGATGCTGGCCAGCGGCGTGGTGGCACCCGAGCCGGTTTTCAGCGGCAGGGTGCCCAGCGATGCTGCTGACATCTGCGGGTCGGGCAGGGCCTCCAGGATCACGCGGTACTGGTTGGTCTCGGTGAAAATCGTCGAGACGATGCGCTGGCCGAAGGCACTGTACAGCGCATCGTCAATCGACGAGGTGGTGACGCCCAGGCGCGACGCGGTGTCGCGATCGACCGAGATATAGGCCGAAGCACCCGTGGCACCAGCGTCCGACGCGATGTTGCGCAGGGCCGGCAACTGCTGCATGCGCTGCGCCAGCTTGTTGGCCCACAGGGCCACCGTGGGATTGTCCGAGCCTTCGACCGACACGCGGAACTGCGTTGGCCCGGTTTCGGCGTCGATGGTCAGGTCCTGCGTGGGCTGCAGGTACATGGTGACGCCGGCCACCGCAGCTGCGCGGCGCTGCAGCCGGTCCATGGTTTCCTGCTGGCTGGTGCTGCGGCTCTTCTTGAGGTTGATCAGCATGCGGCCGGTGTGCAGCATGGTGTTGTTGGCTGCGTCCACGCCGATGAAGGAGCTCAGGCTGGCCACATCCGGGTCTTCCAGGATGGCGCGAGCCGCCGCCTGCTGCAGCTCGGCCATGCGCGCATACGAGACCGATTGCGCAGTTTCTATCCGGGCCTGCAGCTGGCCGGTGTCCTGGGTCGGGAACAGGCCCTTGGGAATCAGCACATACAGCAGAACGGTGAGCAGCAGGGTGGCCAGCGCCACCCCCAGCGTGGCGCCCTGGTGCCGCAGCACCCAGCTGAGCCACTGGTCGTAACGCGTGATCACGCCATCGAAAAATTTCTGCAGCTTCGCACCGGTCGGGCTGCTGTCGGCTTCGGGATCATGCTTGAGCCATCTTGCCGACATCATGGGCACCAGGGTGAGCGACACCACCGCGGAAATCAGGATCGTGATGGCCAGCGTCACGGCGAATTCGCGGAACAGCCGGCCGACCACGTCGCCCATGAAGAGCAGCGGAATCAGCACGGCGATCAGCGAGACCGTCAGCGAGATGATGGTGAAGCCGATCTGCTGCGCGCCCTTGAGCGCGGCGGCCATGGGCGCTTCGCCTTTTTCGATGTGGCGCGAGATGTTTTCTATCATCACGATGGCATCGTCCACCACGAAACCGGTGGCAATCGTCAGCGCCATCAGGCTCAGGTTGTTCAGGCTGTAGCCCAGCAAATACATGGCGCCGCAGGTGCCTATCAGCGAAATCGGCACGGCCAGGCTGGCGATCACGGTCGCGCGGATGTTGCGCAAAAAGGCAAAAATCACCAGCACCACCATGACCACGGCCAGCAGCAGCTCGATCTCCACATGCAGCACCGAGGCGCGTATGCCGGTGGTGCGGTCGCTCAGCACATCGACGTTCATGGCGGTCGGCAGGCCGGCCTGCAGCTCGGGCAGCCGTGCCTTGATGGCGTCCACCGTGGCAATCACGTTGGCGCCGGGCTGGCGCTGCACGTTCAGGATGATGGCGGGCTTCAGACCACTCCACGCGCCCAGCTTGACGTTCTCTGCGCTGTCCACCACCTGCGCCACATCGGTCACCCGCACCGCCGCGCCGTTGCGCCAGGCGATGATCAGGTTTTTGTAATCGGGCGCTGCCAGCAGCTGGTCGTTGGAATTGATGGAATACGAACGCGTGGGTCCGTCAATGCTGCCCTTGGCCGCATTGGCATTGGCCGAGCTGATCGCGCTGCGCAGCGAGTCCAGCCCCAGGCCGTAAGAGGCGAGGGCCCGCGTGTCCGCCTGGATGCGCACGGCGGGCCGCTGGCCGCCACTGAGGGAAACCAGGCCCACACCGTTGACCTGGCTGATCTTCAGCGCCAGCCGGGTGTTGACGATGTTCTGCACTTCGGTCAGCGGCAGGCTGTCGGAGGTGATCGCCAGCGTCAGCACCGGCGCGTCGGCCGGGTTCACCTTGGCGTACACCGGTGGCGCCGGCAGGTCGGCGGGCAGCAGCGAGCCGCCGGCGTTGATGGCGGCCTGCACCTGCTGCTCGGCCACGTCCAGCGCCAGTCCCAGGCCGAACTGCAGGGTGACGATGGAGACGCCGGCCGCACTGGTGGAACTCAGTCGCTGCAGGCCGGCCATCTGGCCAAACTGGCGCTCCAACGGCGCGGTGACGGTTTGTGCCATCACCTCGGGGCTGGCGCCGGGATACAGCGTCTGTACCTGGATGGTCGGGTAGTCCACCTGCGGCAGTGCCGACAGCGGCAGGAATTTGAAGCCGACCAGGCCCGCCAGCACGATGGCCACCATCAGCAGCGCGGTGGCCACCGGCCGCAGGATGAAAGGACTGGATGGGCTCATGGGTGCAGCCGCCGGGCGACCGTCATTGGGCAGGCGCGGCGGAACCCTGGCGCCGCCGCTCCCTGATTTGCTGCCAGCGTGCGATGGCCGCGGCGTCGCCCCGGTCTATCTGCTCCAGCAGGGCCTTGCGGCGGGCCAGGGCTTCCGGGTCGTCCTTGACCTGGTCCAGGAAACGCTGGCGCTGCTGCGCCGTGGGTGGTTCGAATGCGGCAGCGGGCGCCGGGGC
>NZ_JBAQYR010000162.1:0-3724 GCF_049790275.1 Polaromonas sp. | reverse complement strand
CTCCTGCGCCGACCAAGGCCGCCAGCGGCTTTGACGACATGGACGACGACATTCCGTTCTAGCACCTAGTCATCTAATATTTGTAAACCAAGCCATGTAAGTCATTGACTTACATGGCTTTTTCCATTTGTACACAAATTTGTTGAATTCCGCTGAAGTCTGACCCGAGGGGGGTGCGGATATAAACTTGGACTGGTTTATGCCGTAAGTCCAAGACTCTCTCGGTATTCGATGGGGCTAAGAGAGCCAAGAGAGATCTTGATCCGCTTCTCGTTGTACCAGCGGATGTAGGAATCGACTATCTGAATGAACTGCTCAATGGTTGTGGTCTTCCAGTCCCGAGGATAGAACAGTTCCGTTTTCAGCCGTCCGAAGAAGCCTTCGCATGCCGCGTTGTCAGGCGAACACCCCTTGCGCGACATCGAGCGAATCAGCTTCGCGTCACCGATCCTCGATAGCCAACCGGGCCAGCGATAGTGTGCGCCACGATCAGAGTGGACGACAGGCCGGGCATTGCCGCCGGCCACCGTCTCGATGGCTGCATCCAGCATCGTGTTGACGAGCTCAGCGTCGGGATGCGTCCCAATGGTCCAGCTGATGACCAGGCCATCGAAGCAGTCGATGATGGGCGACAGGTACACCTTGCCGGCCGGGATCTGGAACTCTGTGATGTCGGTGAGCCACTTCTCGTTCGGGGCCGCTGCGTGGAAGTCGCGATTGATGAGGTTCTCGGGCGCTGGGCTGATTTCGCCCAGGTAAGAGCCGTACCGACGCCGCTTGGGCCTGGCAACGACCAGGCTCTCTTGTTTCATCAACCGCTGCACGACCTTCTCAGAGATGGTGACGCACTGCCTGGTCAACGAAGCCTGCAGCCTGCGGTAGCCGTAACAGCGGTGGTTCAGCTCGAAGATGTCGATGAGGGTTTGCCCCGCGGCGGGACAATGCAATTCACTCGCCAGCAAAAATGTGTGCACCTGCAGCTTGGCATATCTCATGCGCTGACTGGGCCTTTTCTGTAGCACCAGCACCGGTCCCATAAATGGGTACCCGTCCCTCCCGACGCCGCCAAATTTCCGCAATCGCAAAGAGCATGTCCGGTCGACGCCAAGGCAAGAGCGATGGCAGGGAGGCGTGCCGCTCAAACACGTCTCGACGATCTACCCGGACGAGCTTGATCGCTTGGCCTCGCTACGGGCAGACATCCTCATTACGCACGAAGCTCCCGGATACCATCAAAACGGCTTCGAGCTCCTGGACACCCTGGCACAGTCCATGGGCGTCAAAGTGACCGTGCACGGGCACCATCACGACAACCTGGACAGCTCCGATCGATGGACCCGGCAGGGCTTCAAGAGCTACGGTGTCGGCTTGCGCGGCATCAAGGCAATCGACGCGGACGGAAATGCAACCGTGATCGTTCCAGGCGAGCTCGACGTGCAGCGTGACTTTCGGCAGAAGTACCTGGATGTGTTCAAGGACGTGCCGCAATGAAACTCACACACCACGGCGCCCAGGACTACCAGAGCCTGTTGATGCACAGAGAGGCAGTTCGGATGGTTCTGGCCGATGCCTCCCTCATTGAGAAAGCGCTGGGCACACTTGCACACTGGGATGCCATCTCCGACCCCAGATCCAAACCGCTCCGGGATCAATGGGTGCAGATTCTCTCCACTCGGAACTGGAGCCTTGCCCTGGCGGAGTCTGAGTTGGGCAATCAGCTTCGCCAAGCTTCCCCCATGGCAACGCTGCTGCCGAACAGCGTACGCCTGGCCATCATCTCGGAGGTCACAGCCCTCAAAGAGGCCGCGTCAGAACAACAGGCAGTTGAGACGGCCCTTGCGCGAGCGCGCCCAATGAAAATCCTTGCCCTCTCCGACCTCCACATCGAGTTCGCCCCATTTGTCCCGGATCCAGCAGCCGTCGAAGCCGCCGATGTCATCGTGCTGGCGGGTGATATCAGCACTGGCGCCAAGGGAACCCTCCGCTGCACGGCTTGCAACAGCATCAAATTGATTAGCGCTGAAAAATTGCAAAGCTTTGCCGCCCTGTGCCCGGCGGCCGTCTGAAGGCGCGCTGAAACCGCGCTACTTCCCCGCGGGACGGCTGCGTGCCGCTGCGGCGTCCATGGCAAACCGCGGCGCCAGCAATAACAGCGCGCGGGCCAGGGTGACCGCGAGCCCCGCCCCAAGGCGGGTTGATGCAGAGCCGGCCAGACCCAGGGCCAGGCGCAAATCCCGCAGAGGCTGAAGCACGCTGGCGCGCCACTGCGGACCGCCGGCGAAAGCCCAGGTGGACCGCGTGCTGATGGTCACCCCTTCGTTTGCCGGCAACGGGTCCCAGCTGAAGTAGGCCGCGCTCTGCTGCGCCGTGCGCCAGGATTCCATCACCAGTGCCTGGCCGGGCAGCAGTCGGACGGTGTCCCCGGCGTCCAGAAAATGATCGCCACCGCGCACACCGTCATCGTGGCGGGCATGGTCAAAGGTAAGCCAGACGCGGCCGCGCGCTATACGCAGCACGCCCGGCTGGACGGGCCGCAGGGTCAGCGCTTGCCCGTCCCCCAGTTTCCAGCAGCCGGACAGGGCACGTGTGGCGGCGGATGAATCCAGCACATGAAGTTCAAGGTCGTTCATGGCGTCCCCCTGGCAGGCAATGCCGTCACCGGCTTGAATGATTGAGCGGTTTCACACCCCTCGTTCTCTTTTTCTGTATCGGCAAGACCGGACTCGACCAGCGCATGCAGCGCGGGATTGTCGATCTGCCGCGCGAGCAGGCGGGCCGCTATCCCGCTGGCGTTGTCACCGAGCGCCTGACGGTGAAGGTAGGCGCGTACCGTGAGCTCGCGCATACCGCTGCGTGAGGCCAGGTTCTGCAGCTCATGGATCCAGGCCGATGCCTGGGGCATGGCTTGCGCGACCGCCAGACGGCACAAGGCATCGAGCGCGTGACCCTTGCCCCAAAGATAGGCATCGGGTACGCGATGGCAGCGCTCAACGGCATCGACGAGGATTTCCAGTGCGCGCCGCGGCTCGCCGCGGGCCATGGCGACACATCCGAGGCCCCGGCCGGCGATACCTTGCCAGCAGGGGTCGCCGATCTGGCATCCGAGTGCAAACGCCTGTTCAAAACGCTCCGAAGCGGCGGCCAAGTCACCGCAGCCCAGGTCCACCTCGGCCCGCAGCGACTGGGGCCAGGGCACGAATGCGGTCCAGCCCTGCCGGGCCAGCGCGACCGACCGGTCCAGGGCATCGCGTGCGGCGGCCAGTTCACCCTGCAGGAGGAGGACGCGTCCCAGCATGGAGAGCGCGTAGCAGACCTGCTTGCTGTCTCCGGCGCCTTGGGCGAGGCGCTCCGCATCGTGGAGCATCGAGATGGCGTCCGCATAGTGCGCGGTGTCGCTGAGTGCGGCGCCGTGGACCGTGGCGATCCTGGCCTGCTCGGCGCGGTCCTCATAGGCGATCGGCGCAGCCCGTTGCAGCCAGCTCAGGGCACGTTCATAGCGGCCGCGCAGGAACTCGACGTAAGCGAGTTCACGGCAGGCCGCCGGGTCCTGTCCTATCGTGAGTGCCTCGTGCAGAGCCATGGCACCTTCCTCGTCACGGCCCCTGGCGGCATGAACCAGGGCGCCGCCCAGGGCGACCCGCGTGCGCACGCGCAGGGTGGCCTCACCAGCGGCGTCAGCCTCAATAATCGCGCGCCGCAGGCATTGCAACCCGGCGTCCAGGAC
>NZ_JBAQYR010000161.1:0-32087 GCF_049790275.1 Polaromonas sp. | reverse complement strand
TCTTCGCACGGCCTTCATTGGTGTTGTTGTCGGCGATGGGTTCGCGCGAACCGCGGCCGTCGGTGGCGATGCGGTTGGCGGCAACACCGCGGGATGCCAGGTAATTGCGCGTGCTGTTGGCGCGGTCGATCGACAGCGGGTTGTTGATAGCATCGCTTCCGGTGCTGTCGGTGTGGCCGATGATGGTCACGGTGGTCACCGGGTTCTGGTTCAGGCTGGTGGCAAACTGGTTAAGAATCGGCGCGAAGCTGGAGTTGATGTCCGAGCGGCCGGTGGCGAACGAGATGTCGGAAGGAATGTCGAGCTTGAGGCGGTTGTCAGCGGTCTGGCTCACGGCCACGCCGGTGCCGACGGTTGCCCGTTCCATCGCGGCCTTCTGGTCCTGCATACGCTTGGACCAGAGGTAGCCACCGCCTGCACCGACTGCACCACCCAGTACTGCGCCCTGGGCCGCGCCTTTGGAGCCGCCGGTGGCTGCGCCGATCACGGCACCAGCCACGGCGCCGATGCCGGCACCTTTGGCGGTGCCCTGCTGGGTTTCACTCATGTTGGCGCAGCCGCTCAGGAAGAGGGCGGCACAGGTGAGGGAGGTAAGGGCTAATTTCATGGGGGAGATGCTCCTGGAAAGTTGTTAGGCGTGGTGATTAAAGCTGTTGTGTGTGAATGGTATGCATCACAAAGGTATGTGTTTGTAAGCTAAATGCCCGACAGACTGCCCGCCAGCAGCGATGCTTTTGACCGCTTAAACTAGCGCTCCTTGGTGGCATGCCACCAGCCTTGGTTCCTCACACACATCCTTGCATTGACATTGAAACTTCCATGAAAAAAGTACAACTCGGTAGCAGCGGGCTGCAGGTCACCCCCATTTGCCTGGGCACCATGACTTTCGGTGAACAGGTGGATGAAGCCACAGCGCATTCAATCCTTGACCGCTCCCTCGAGCGCGGTGTCAATTTCCTCGACACGGCGGAAATGTATTCGGTGCCGGCCAGGGCCGAAACCTTTGGTGCCACCGAAACCATCATCGGCAACTGGTTGGCCAAACGCCCGGGCGCGCGTGACAAACTGGTGGTGGCCACCAAGGTTGCCGGCCCGGCGCGCGGCATGGCCTGGGTGCGCAAGGGCAGCCCCGACCTGACGCCGCAGGACATCGTGCAGGCCTGCGAGGACAGCCTCAAACGCCTGCAGCTGGAGACGATCGACCTGTACCAGATTCACTGGCCGGCGCGCCACGTGCCGGCTTTCGGCATGCTGTATTTCGACCCTGCGAAAGACAAGCCGGTCAGCTCCATTCATGAGCAACTGGAGGCTCTGGGCGGCCTGGTGAAAGCCGGCAAGGTGCGCGCGATCGGCCTGTCCAACGAGACGCCTTACGGCGTGCACGAATTTGTGCGTCTTGCAGAGCAACACGGCCTGCCCAGGGTGGCAACGGTGCAGAACCCGTTTTGCCTGGTGAACCGCACGGTGGAAAACGGGCTGGATGAAACCATGTACAGGCTCGGTGTGTCGCTGCTGGCCTATTCGCCGCTGGGTTTCGGTTTGCTGACCGGGAAGTACGACGTGGGCGGCACCGCAGGCCCCGAGGCGCCCGCGGATGCGCGCATTGCCAGATACGAGACGGTGCGCCAGCAGCGCTGGGGCCGGCCCGAGGCACTGGCGGCCGCGCGCCGCTACAACGCACTGGCCCGCGAACACGGAATCACGCCCACGCAGCTCGCGCTGGCGTTTTGCTACACCCGGTGGCAGGTGGCCAGCACCATCATTGGCGTGACCTCGGTGGCGCAACTCGACGAGAACCTGGATGTATTCGGCACGAAACTGCCCCCCGAACTGCTGGCCGCCATTGATGCGATTCGCTGGGAGCTGCGCGACCCGGCGCAGTGACCATGGTTCCCCCCGAAGCGCCTTTGGCGCCTCCCCCCAAGAGGGCGCCATCTGCGGCCCGGCAAAGCCGGTTCCGCGCTGGCACTTGAATGGAAGCCCTGCAATGAGCAAAAAAGACCATGTTTCCGGGACGCCTGCGACGCAGTTGTTGAAGGCCAACAAGGTGGCTTTCACTGAGCACCCCTACGAATACCTGGAGCATGGCGGGGCACAGCATAGCGCCGAGGTGCTCGGCTTTGATCCGTTCACAGTGGTCAAAACGCTGGTCATGCAGGACCAGGACGCCAGGCCGCTACTGGTGCTGATGCACGGCAACCGCAAGGTATCGACGAAAAACCTTGCGCGCCAGATCGGCGCCAAATCGGTCGAACCCTGCAAGCCGGAAGTCGCCAACCGGCACAGCGGTTACCTGGTCGGCGGCACCTCTCCTTTTGGAACGCGCAAGACTATGCCGGTGTACATCGAGCAAAGCATCCTGGACCTGCCTAGAATCGCCATCAATGGAGGCAGGCGCGGTTACCTCGTCGGCATCGCGCCGCACGTCTGCATCGAGTTGCTGGATGCCAAGCCCGTCCAGTGCGCACTGGTCGAGTAAAAACAAGAAATACAGGAGAACCCATGGTCTACGTTTACCCCGTCCTTGCCGTGCTTGCGGCCTACCTGATCGGTTCCCTGTCGTTTGCGGTGATTGTCAGCAAGCTGATGGGCCTGAACGACCCGCGCAGCTACGGCAGCAAAAACCCCGGTGCCACCAACGTGCTGCGCTCGGGCAACAAGGCCGCGGCGGTGCTCACGCTGCTGCTCGATGGTGTCAAGGGCTGGGTGCCGATGGCGCTGGTCATGTGGTTCGGCAAGGACTACGGGATGCGTGAAGGCACCCTGGCCGCCGTCGGTTTCGCGGCTTTCGTCGGCCATCTCTACCCGGTGTTTTTTGGCTTCCAGGGCGGCAAGGGAGTGGCCACTGCTGCCGGCGTGCTGTTCGGCGTGCACTGGGTGCTGGGCCTGGCCACGCTGGCGACGTGGGTCATCGTGGCGGGGTTTTCGCGCTACTCTTCGCTGGCGGCGATCGCTTGCGCGATCTTCGCACCGTGGTACTACCTGATCGGCGACCGCTCGTTCTGGTACGTTGACAAGTTGATGGCAGTGGCCATCGTGGCGATGAGCGCTTTCCTGATTTTCCGGCACCGGGAAAACATCATCAAGCTGCTCAAGGGAACGGAGTCGAAGCTGGGTGCCAGCAAGAAAAGCTGAGCTGCACGGCAATCTGCTATGAATTAAGTAGCTGCTTGCGCCCGAGGGGAAAGGGCTACAGCCATTTTTCCTTCAAAACCGCTTGACCAGCGTCATCTGGTCGTTTTCCCGGATCATCTGGAAACGCGTCAGAAAACTGTTGCCCAGCAGCAGGAACGGCAAGTCTCGTGCCGCCACGACTGCATCCACATTGAACACTTCCACGTCACCTACGCGTACCGACCTGAGCGAAGTTCGCCAGCCCGGTACTACCCCATTGGCCGTGCTGAGCTGTATACGCTGTCCGGACTTGTAGTCCAAACCCATGCGCTCGGCGTCGGCCACCGTCATGGAGATTGACGTGGCACCTGTGTCCACCAGGAACTGCACGGTCTGGCCGTTGATCTGACCTTGCGTCATGAAATGTCCACCACTGCCTGCGGTCAGCACAATGCGGTTCCCGCCTCTGCGGCCTTCCCCACCTGTGCCTCCCCCGGCACCCACACTGACCGGCGCATCCCCGACGCGCAGGGTGTGGCGCTTGCCATTGAGTTCGAGCACGGCCTGGTCACCGGACGTGGAGATCACCTTCACATCCATGTGTTTTTCGCCCGCTGCCACGGATTTCGGTGCGGCGCCGTTGACCACCAGCAGCGCCTTGTTGCCCAGCATGCCGGCCAGGGCGACGCTTTGGGCGTGTGCCACGCCGCCAAAGGCCGCCAGCGCGATGAACAAGAGGGGGAAGTTTTTCCATCCCATGCCAGCCGGGGCCGCGGAACCGGCTTCGCCGGGCCGCAGGCGCAGCGCCCCGCCGGGGGGCAGCGAACCACACGCAGTGGGGCGCGTGGGGGCCACGTTCAGTCTCTAAAGTTGTTGAAGCTCAGCGGCATGTCCGGCAGCTCTGCCTTGATCATGGCCATGGCTGCCTGCAGATCGTCACGTTTGGCGCCTGTCACACGCACTGCGTCGCCCTGGATGGACGCCTGCACCTTGACCTTGCTGCCCTTGATGAGCTGCGAGATCTTCTTGGCCTGTTCGGTCTCGATGCCATTGCGGACCTTGACGATCTGCTTGACCTTGTCGCCGCCTATCTTTTCCACCTTGCCGGCATCAAGGAAACGCACGTCAACGCCGCTTTTGGTCATCTTGTTGCGCAGGATGTCGGTGATCTGGTCAATCTGGAAATCGCTGTCGCCAATCAGCGTGATTTCCTTGTCCTTGAGCTCGATCGCGGCGGCCGTGCCCTTGAAGTCGAAACGCGTTCCGATTTCCTTGGCGGTATTTTCCACCCCGTTTTTGACCTTCACCAGATCGGCTTCGAGGACGGTGTCAAAGGAGGGCATGGTTTCCGGTTTCCTGGTTGCGTTGCAGGGTTGTCAGGGTGAGACAATCCCGTGATGTTAGTCGAGAAAAACGTTCCCCTCCAGTTTTCCAACACCTTTGGCATCATGGCCAAGGCGCTTGCGCTGGTGCGCATTGCCGGCGAGGAGGATGTCGCAGCCGTGCTGGCCGATCCCGACCTGCAGGTGCTGCCCAAATTCGTGCTGGGCGGCGGCAGCAACATCGTGATCACCGGCGACGTCAAGCCGCTGGTGCTCAAGGTGGAAATCAAGGGAAAAAAGCTGGTCGGCGAGACGGCCAAAGCCTGGATTGTGGAAGCCGGTGCGGGCGAGAACTGGCATGACATCGTCAGCTGGACGGTGCACAAGGGCTACCCCGGGCTGGAAAACCTGGCACTGATTCCCGGCACCGTGGGCGGCTCGCCGGTGCAGAACATCGGCGCTTACGGCGTGGAGCTGCAGGACCGGTTCGAGTCGCTCGACGCCATCGACCTGACGACCGGCAAAAGCTTCACGCTCAATGCGGCGCAGTGTGCTTTTGGCTACCGCGATTCGGTCTTCAAACACAGCAGCACCGGCCCCAACGGTCTCGGCCTGGCCGGCAAGGCGCTGATCACGCGTGTGCGGTTTGCCCTGCCCAAGGCCTGGAAAGCCGTGCTGGGTTATGCCGATATAGAGAAAAAGATGGCGCAGTCCCCGTCTGTCGTGCCGGACGCGCTACAGATTTATGAGTGGATCTGCGAGATCCGCAAGGCCAAGCTGCCCGACCCGAAGGTGATCGGCAACGCCGGCAGTTTCTTCAAGAACCCCACCGTCACGCCTGAGCAATGCGCCGACATCATCCAGCGCGAACCCAAGATCGTGCACTACCACCTGGACGACGGCTCCGTCAAACTGGCGGCGGGCTGGCTGATCGATGCCTGCGGCTGGAAGGGCAAGACGATTGGCAACGCCGGCGTCTACGAGCGGCAGGCCCTGGTGCTGGTCAACCGCGGCGGCACGGTCAACCCGGTGACAGGCGGCGAGGTGATGACCCTGGCCAAGGCGATCCAGACGAGTGTCTATGAGCGCTTTGGCATTTTGCTGGAGCCTGAGCCGGTGGTGGTGTAGCCGGCCCGGTGATCTGGCGCTGCTATGTCATTCATAGCTGATTGCGCGCGTGGAACAAGGGCTGCAGCCACTTTTCGCTTGAAAAGTGGCCCCATTCACCGTTTTCAGTCGTCCTTGCCGCCCAAGCGCGGCAGCGAATCGCCTTCGCCCAGGGACAGCAGGCCGGCCTGGGTGTAGATCGCCAGCTTGTCGCGGGTGTCGATGATGTCGAGGTTGCGCATGGTCAGCTGGCCGATGCGGTCCAGCGGGGTGAAGGCGCCTTCAACTTTTTCCATGCTCAGCCGTTCCGGCTTGTAGGTCAGGTTGGCGGAGACGGTGTTGAGGATCGAATAGTCGTTGCCGCGGCGCAGCTCGATGGTCACCTCGCCGGTGACGGCACGTGCCACCCAGCGCTGTGCGGTTTCGCGCAGCATGATGGCCTGCGAGTCGAACCAGCGGCCCTGGTACAGCAGCCGGCCCAGCTTGCGGCCGTTGTCGCGGTACTGCTCGATGGTGTCTTCGTTGTGGATGCCGGTGATCAGGCGCTCGTAGGCGATGAACAGCAGCGCCAGGCCCGGTGCTTCGTAGATGCCGCGGCTCTTGGCTTCGATGATGCGGTTTTCGATCTGGTCGCTCATGCCCAGGCCGTGGCGTCCGCCGATGCGGTTGGCCTCGAGGATCAGCTCGACCAGGTCGTCATAGGTCTTGCCGTTCAGGGCTACCGGCCGGCCTTCTTCGAAGCGCACCGTGACTTCCTCGCGCTTGACCTCGACTTCGTCCTTCCAGAACGCCACACCCATGATGGGGTTGACGATTTTCATGCCGCTGTCCAGATGCTCGAGGTCTTTCGCCTCGTGGGTGGCGCCCAGCATGTTGGAGTCGGTCGAGTAGGCCTTTTCGGCCGACATCTTGTAGCCGAAGCCGGCGGCGGTCATGAAGGCCGACATTTCGGCGCGGCCGCCGAGCTCGTCGATGAAGAGCTGGTCCAGCCAGGGCTTGTAGATCTTCAGGGCGGGGTTGGTCAGCAGGCCATAGCGGTAAAAGCGCTCGATGTCGTTGCCCTTGTAGGTGCTGCCGTCGCCCCAGATGTTGACGTCGTCCTGTTTCATCGCCGACACCAGCATGGTGCCGGTGACCGCACGGCCCAGCGGCGTGGTGTTGAAGTAGGTCACGCCGGCAGTCGAGATGTGGAAGGCGCCGCACTGCAGCGCGGCAATGCCTTCGGCGGCCAGCTGTTTGCGGCAATCGATGAGGCGGGCTTTTTCGGCGCCGTATTGCAGGGCCTTGCGCGGGATCTCTTCGTAGTCGGGCTCGTCGGGCTGGCCGAGGTTGGCGGTGTAGGCGTAGGGAATCGCACCCTTGAGCTTCATCCAGTGCAGGGCTGCGCTGGTATCGAGTCCGCCTGAAAAGGCGATGCCGACTTTCTGGCCGGCGGGGAGGTTCTGGAGAATGGTGCTCATGGCGGGGTCCCGGATCAACCGAAGTGACAGATGTAGTGGTAGGCCTGACCGACACGGATCTCGAACTTCGAGTTGCCGGGCACGCTGAATTTTTCGCCCGGGAAGGATGTCACCCAGGTGTCGCTGCCGGCCAGCTTGTAGTCGCAGGAGCCGGCCACGCATTCCATGATCTCGGGTGCGCCCGTGCTGAAGGTCAGCGTCGAAGGCAGCACCACACCGACCGACTTTTTGGTGCCATCGGCCAGGGTGATGCCGTGGCTCACGCACTTGCCGTCAAAGTACACGTTGGCTTGGGTGGTGACGCTGATGTTGGCTATTTGTTCGGTAATCATGGATGGATTGAATAAAACGGGAAAAGGGCCTGCAGAGGGCGGGCGGGTGCAAAACTCCTGATTTTAGGTTACCCGCCGGTGCCGGGTGCCCGCCCGGCCCCATGCCCCGGGGCCGGGCCTTGAATCCGCGGGGAGGTTCCCTGCGTACTCCCGGTGAAGGACAATGACCACCCATGAAAGCAGACAGCCCCGATACGCAATTGATCGCGCTGATTGAGCGCGTCGCGCTGGCCGACGAATCGGCGCTCAAACAGCTGTACGAGCTGAGCTCGTCCAAGCTGTATGGCGTGGCGGTTCGTGTGGTTGGTAATCGCAGCTGGGCCGAGGATGTGCTGCAGGAAGCTTTCCTCAACATCTGGCGTATTGCGGGCGATTACCGGGCGTCGCTGTCGCCGCCCATGGCCTGGATGTGCCTCATCGTGCGCAGCCGGGGGCTGGACTTCCTGCGCCGCCGTACATCTGAACGGGCCGACCAGGCCCTGGCGTTGGACGACGCGATGTCCGACACCATGGAAGGCGACTCGCCCAACCCGATGGACACCGCGCTGGCCGGCGAGCAGGCCTGGGCTTTGCACCAGTGCCTGAGCCAGCTCGGCAACCGGCAGCGCGAGGTGGTGAGCCTGGCCTATCTGCGTGATTTGAGCCATGGCGAGCTGGCCGAACAGCTCAAGCTGCCGCTGGGTACGGTGAAAACCTGGATCAGGCGGGGCCTCGAACAGCTGCGTGGCTGCATGTCCCGCTTTGCATGAAATCGGGTGCTGTTGTTTTGTTTGTTCCTGCCGGTTCGCGGCGGGAAACTTCTGAAGAAGGTGGCGTATGAATTTGACCCGCAACCCCGCGCTGATCGAGCAGCTGGCGGCCAGCTACGCGCTGGGCACCCTGCGTGGCGGCGCGCGGCGCCGCTTTGAGGAGCTGGCGCGGACGCAGGCACCCATCCGGGCGGCGGCCCTGATCTGGCAGAGCCGCCTTGCCTCGGTGACTGAACTGCAGCCGCAGGAGGTGCCGGGCCCGGCGGTCTGGAAACGCGTTGAAAACCTCGTGCAGGCGGACAAGCAGGCACGTGCCATGCTGGCCGCGCGGCAGGCGCCTGCAGCCGCTGCATCCGGCGCAAGCTGGTGGACCAGCCTGGGCCTATGGCGTGGCGCAAGCGCGGCCGGGGCGATGGTGGCCGTGCTGGCTGTCGCCGCCGGGCTGAACCTGAACGGCAAGCTGAACGGCCAGGTTCAGGAGCTCAGCGCCAAACTGGCCGCCACGCCGGAAATCCGGTATGTGGCCGTGCTGGCTGACGACAAGGCAGCTCCCTCGGTGCTGGTGACCTACGATCCCAAACACAGCCAGTTGCAGCTCAGGCATGTGGGCCAGTTCCATCCTGGCCCGGACAAGTCCCTGCAGTTGTGGGCGCTGCCGCAGGCGGGCGGTCCGCGGTCGCTGGGTGTTCTGGGCGATGGCACGGTGGTTCGCCTGCCTGCGGGCAGCAGTGATGTGAACCAAGTGCCTGCGCTGGCCATCAGCCTGGAGCCGAAAGGCGGCGTGCCGGCAGGCAGCGGGCCCAGCGGCCCGGTGCTTTTCAAGGGCGCGCTGCTGCCGACGACGCTGTAAGCTGGCCAGCTGGCGGGTGATCAGGCGCAAAAAAGGGGCTGGTAAAGCCCCTTTTTGTTTTTGGATCTCAGCCTAGCGCCAGTGGTGGTGTCCGTAACCGCGGCTGTAGCCGAAGTTGAGCGACACACCGACAGGCGGGTAATAGGGCCGCGGGTAATAGCCCGGATAGGCCACCACCGCCGGTTGGACGTACACCGGTTGTGCATACACGGGTTGGGCGTAGACAGGTTGCTGCGAATACACCGGCTGGGGCGGCTGGACATAACCCTGCTGCACATTGGCCTGCGGCGCAGGCTGTGCCGGCATGGCGCCCACGGGCGTGACCTGCAACCGCACGTAAAGGCCAGGGTCGTTGGGCATCTGGATGGTGTATTGCTTGTCGGCGTACTCGTAAACCACGTTGTAGTGGGTGGTGCGGTTTTCGTACGAGGTCTGGGTGCCGCATTGCTGCACGTTCTGCACCTGGTTGCGGTTGCCTTCGATGTTGTTGCCGACCATGGCGCCACCGACCAGGCCGATCACGGTTGCCAGTGCCCTACCTCCCCCGTCACCGACGGCATTGCCCATGGCGCCGCCGGCCAGTGCGCCCATCACGGCGCCTGCGCCTGAAGGAGGTGCCTGGGTGATCATGGGCTGTGTGGTGCAAACCTGCTGCGGTACGCTGACCTGCTGCACCACGGGTGTACTGGAAATGACGCGTGCCAGGATGTCCATGGCGGATGCGCTGGCGGCGAACAGCCCGGAAGCTGCGGCCACGGTGGACAGGACGATTGCTTTTTTCATGGTTCAGACTCCTTTTCAGCCTGCTGGGACGCACCCTGCAAGGGTGTCCCAAAGTGACATTTCAAGTTTAATGAATCAGACACGTTTTGGTGCACAAAAGTTCGGTAAAGCCCTGTAAAGCTGTGTTCGTGGTTACAGGCGCGCCGTCCAGCTTTTTTCATCGAACCCGACAGTTACCTGGGTTCCCCAGTCCACCACGGGGCGCTTGATGACGCTTGGCTGGGCCAGCATCAGGGCCTGGGCGCTGGCCGCGTCGGTGGTGGCAGCCTGCTGCTGCGGGTCGAGCTTGCGCCAGGTGGTCCCCTGGCGGTTGACCAGTTTTTCCCAGCCCACGGCTTTTTGCCAGATGGCCAGGCGGTCAGCCGGCACGCCCTGTTTCCTGAAGTCGTGAAAGGTGTGGGCGACGCCGTGGCTGGCCAGCCAGGCGCGGGCTTTTTTGACGGTGTCGCAGTTGGGGATGCCGTAAACAGTGATCATGCGCCATTCTGGCATGAATTCATGTGCCGGATTGACCTTCAGCCCAATGGATGCGGGCGATGGAAGCTACTTATTTGATAGCGAATTCGTCCTCGCGGACCGCGGGGCCAAGGCTTTCGGGCTGGGAGTCCGTGAGCGCCAGCAGCGACAATACGGCCCTGTATGGACAAGCTGAACACCCTCGCCGATTGGCTCGCGCACTGTGAGCGCCTGCACCCCCATGCGATTGAACTCGGGCTGGACCGGGTCAGCCGCGTTGCCACCCGCATGGAACTGCGGTTTGACTGCCCGGTCATCACCGTGGCCGGTACCAACGGCAAGGGTTCGAGCTGCGCGATGCTCGAAGCCATCCTGGGGCAGGCCGGTTACCGCACCGGCGTTTACACCTCGCCGCACCTGGTGCACTTTGAGGAGCGCTGCCGCATCCGGGGCGACACGGCTGCCGCCGCGGATCTGGTGCCGCACTTTGCCCGGGTGGAGGCGCTGCGCGGCGACACTTCGCTGACCTATTTCGAGTTCACCATGCTGGCCATTTTCAGCTTGATGGCGGCTTCCGGGCTGGACGTGGTGATCCTGGAGGTCGGCGTGGGCGGCCGGCTGGATTCGGTCAACATCATCGATGCAGACTGCGCGCTGATCACCAGCATCGACATCGACCACACCGAGCTGCTGGGCAAAGACCGGGAAAGCATTGGCCATGAGAAAGCCGGCATCATGCGGCCCGGCAAACCGGTGGTGGTGGGCGATCCCATGCCGCCGCAAAGCGTGATCGCACATGCCGCCGAAGTGGGCGCTGACCTGTGGCGCCTCGGTCACGATTTCAACTTCTCCGGCGACAAGCAGCAGTGGGCGTGGGCCGGGCGCGGCCGAAGGTACGCCGGTCTGGCCTATCCGGCGCTGCGTGGCGCCAACCAGCTGGTCAATGCCTCGGGCGTGCTTGCCGCGCTGACGGCCTTGCGCGACCGCCTGCCGGTGACGGCGCAGGCCATACGCAACGGGCTGGGCATGGTGGAACTGCCGGGGCGCTTCCAGATCATTTCTGGCCAGCCGACGCTGGTGCTTGACGTGGCGCACAACCCGCACTCGGTGGCAGCGCTGGCGGAAAATCTGGATGCGATGGGTTTTTATCCCTGCACCCACGGCGTGTTCGGCGCCATGGCCGACAAGGACCTGACGCAGATGATGGCGCGCGTGAACCCCATGATTGACCGCTGGTATTTCACCGATTTGCCAACCGCGCGCGCGTCAACCGGCGCTGATTTGATGGCAAGGTGGCAAGGGCTGAACACACGCCAGGATGTGCGCGCAGACGTGTTCGCCGACCCGGTGCAGGCCCTGCAGGCCGCCGTGGCCGCTGCAGACCCCGCTGATAGAATTGTGGTGTTCGGATCCTTCTACACCGTGGGGGGTGTTTTGAAGGACGGCCTGCCCCGCCTTTTTGCTCCGCACGCCGCGCCTGGGCGCCACGCTTCATCAACCGATACCTAACGGATACCGTCACCGCCATGCCGTTTTTCAACTTTCGCCGGAGCCAACCTTCTGCCGCTGCCGCCGGGTCTGGTGCCCAGACCGAAAGCGTGGAAGTGATGCGCAAACGTGCCAAGCACCGCCTGATTGGTGCAGTGGTGCTGGTGCTGGCCGGGGTGATCGGGTTTCCCTTGCTGTTCGACACACAACCGCGACCGGTGGCGGTCGATATCCCGATTGAAATACCGTCCAAAAATGGGGTCAAGCCGCTGGTGATGCCGGCGCCGGTCACTGCGCCGGTGGCCGCCGCCCCCGTCCCGCCAGCCGGGAGCGACAAGGCGGCCGAACCGACCGGCCTGACGCCCCGCGAAGAGATTGTTACGGAAAAAAAGGCTGTAGCCCCCGCGGCATCTGCGTCAGCAGCTATTAAAAGCGAAGCAAAGACGGAACCTGCAGCGGAACCCAAACCCGCCGCCAAGACGGCTCTGAGCAACGACGAGGGCGCGCGTGCCAAGGCTCTGCTTGAAGGCAAGGTGGCCGCGGCTGCACCAGCCAAAGCTGCGCCGGCCGAGGTGGACGGGCGCCTGGTGGTGCAGGTTGGCGCTTTTGCCGATGAGGGCAAGGCACGGGAAGTGCGGCAGAAGCTGGAGCGGGCGGGGTTCAAGACCTACACCCAGGTGGCCGAAACCAAGGATGGCAAGCGCATCCGCGTGCGTGTGGGGCCGTTTGCCAGCAAGGCCGATGCGGACAAGGCCGCCAGCAAGATCAAAAGCCTTGATTTGCCGGCCGCCATCCTGACCTTGTAGGTAAAGGTAAGTCACGCGTGGCGGTTGCTGACCTGGCTTTTTTGGGTGTGTTGGTGGTGTCGCTGATCGTCGGCGCTTGGCGGGGACTGGTGTACGAAGTCCTCTCTGTTCTCGGTTGGGCCTTGTCGTTTTACCTGGCGCAATGGTTTGCTCCGGACGTGGCCGCCCTGCTGCCGTTGCAGAGTGCGTCCGAGCCCGTGCGGTATGCCGCTGCTTTTGTGCTGATTTTTATCGCCGCCGTGTTTTTGGCGGGGTTGCTGGCGGTGCTGTTCAAGAAGCTGGTGGAAGCCATCGGCCTGCGGCCGGTTGATCGCGCGCTGGGTGCAGCTTTTGGTGTGGTGCGCGGGGTGATTTTGCTGCTGGCGGTGACGGTGGTGATCAACATGACCGTTTTCAAAAGCAGTGTCTGGTGGAAGGAGTCCGCAGGCGCTGAAGTGCTGACAGCAGCGGTCAAGGGCCTGAAGCCGGTGTTGCCCGAGCAGTTTGCAAAATACCTGTAATTGATGGCGATTTGATGATCGGAAACTTATGTGCGGAATAGTTGGTGTTGTCAGCAACGCCCCGGTGAACCAGCTGATCTATGACGGCCTGCTGCTGCTCCAGCATCGCGGCCAGGACGCCGCGGGTATCGTCACGCAGCAGGGACGCAAGTTCTTCATGCACAAGGCCAAAGGCATGGTGCGTGACGTGTTCCGTACCCGCAACATGCGCGCGCTGCCCGGCACCGTCGGCCTCGGCCAGGTGCGTTATCCCACGGCGGGCAATGCCTACAGCGAGGACGAGGCCCAGCCCTTTTACGTGAACGCGCCTTTTGGCCTGGTGCTGTCGCACAACGGCAACCTGACCAATGCTGCGGTGCTCAAAGCCGAACTCTTCAACACCGACCACCGCCACATCAACACCGACAGCGACTCCGAGGTGCTGCTCAACGTGCTCGCGCACGAACTCGAAAAAACCACGCGCGGGCTGCCGCTCAAACCTTCCGATGTGTTTGCCGCTGTGCGCGGCGTGCACAAGCGTGTGAAGGGCTCCTACGCCGTGGTGGCACTGATTGCCGGCCACGGCCTGCTGGCTTTTCGCGACCCTTTCGGCATTCGCCCGTTGTGTATCGGCCGTGGCCACAATGAGAGCGGCCGCACCGTGATGGTGGCCAGCGAGTCGGTGGCGCTCGAAGGTACGGCGCATCAGTTCGAGCGCGACATCGCGCCGGGCGAGGCGGTGTTTGTTGACCTGGAAGGCACGGTCCATGCCGAGCAATGCGCTGAGCATCCCCGGCTCAATCCCTGCATTTTTGAGTTTGTTTACCTGGCCCGGCCCGACTCGGTGCTCGACGGCATTTCCGTCTACCAGGCGCGCCTGAATCTCGGTGAAACGCTGGCCAAGCGCGTGGTGTCCACCGTGCCGCCCAATGAAATCGATGTGATCATTCCCATCCCGGAGTCCAGCCGCCCGAGCGCCACGCAGCTCGCACACCTGCTGGGCATTCCCTACCGCGAAGGTTTCGTGAAGAACCGCTATGTTGGCCGGACATTCATCATGCCGGGACAGGGCGTGCGCAAGAAATCGGTACGCCAGAAGCTCAACGTGATCGCCAGCGAGTTCAAGGGGCGCAACGTGCTGCTGGTCGATGACTCCATCGTGCGCGGCACCACCAGCCGCGAGATCGTCCAGATGGCACGTGATGCCGGTGCGAAGAAGGTGTATTTGGCCAGCGCCGCGCCGCCGGTGCGTTACCCCAACGTTTACGGCATCGACATGCCGACGGCCGACGAACTCGTCGCGCATGGCCGTACCGTCGAGGAAATCCGCGTGGCCATTGGTTGTGACGCGCTGATCTACCAGGACGTGGAAGGCATGAAACGCGCCATCGGCTCGCTGAACACCCGGCTCGACGGTTTCGATGCCTCCTGTTTCGACGGCATTTACATCACCGGCGACATCACGGCAGAGAGCATTGCCAAAATGAACGAACAACGGATCGACTCGAGTGAGGAAAACGAGGTCGATGTTTCGCGTTTGGCCCTGCCCAATCCGCAGGAAGCCTGAGCATGGCAGACAGAAAACTTCCCGACAACCTGCATCGCGACACACTTGCCGTGCGCGTTGCGCTGGAGCCCAGCCAGCATGGCGAAAACTCCGAGGCGCTGTACCTGACCAGTGGCTTTGTGCAGCCCGATGCGGAAACCGCGGCCCGCCGATTTGCCGGCACCGAGGAAGGCTATACCTATGGCCGTACGTCCAACCCCACGGTGACCAGTTTCGAGCAACGGCTGGCGGCGCTGGAAGGAACGGAAGCGGCGATTGGCGCCTCCACCGGCATGGGCGCCATCCTCATGATGTGCATGGGGCTGCTCAAATCCGGCGACCACGTCATTTGCTCGCGCTCGATGTTCGGCTCAACCATCAACCTGATCGGACGTGAGTTCGGCAAGTTCGGGGTCGAAACCACCTTTGTGTCGCAGACCGATGTGGGTGAGTGGAAGGCCGCACTCAGGCCCACCACCAAGCTCCTGTTTGCCGAGACGCCGACCAATCCGCTGACGGATGTGTGCGACATCGCCGCGCTGGCCGGTCTTGCGCACGGTGTCGGCGCGCTGCTTGCGGTAGACAATTGTTTCTGCACGCCGGCGCTGCAGCGGCCCGTCGAACTGGGTGCCGACCTGGTGATCCATTCCGGCACCAAATACCTTGATGGCCAGGGCCGTGTCATGGCTGGAGCGATTTGTGGTCCTTCGGAACTGATTGTTGACGTGTTCGGACCCGTCGTTCGCACAGCCGGCATGACGCTGTCCCCGTTCAACGCCTGGGTGGTACTCAAGGGGCTCGAAACGCTGGGTATCCGCATGCAGGCGCAATGCGCCAATGCGCTCGCCTTTGCGCAGTGGCTGGAAAAGCAGCCCGCCGTGACGCGCGTCTATTACCCGGGGCTGGCCTCGCATCCGCAGCACGACCTGGCCATGCGCCAGCAGTCGGGGCAGGGCGGGGCGGTGGTGTCCTTCGATGTGCGCGGGGACAACCCCGAACTTGCGCGCGCCAACGCCTTTCACGTGATCAACAGCGTGCGCGTGATGAGCATTGCCACCAACCTCGGCGACACCAAAACCATCATCACCCACCCCGGCACCACTTCGCACGGGCGCCTCACCGAAGTTCAGCGCCAGGCAGCCGGCATCGGGCAGGGCCTGATTCGCGTGGCGGTCGGGCTGGAACATATCGAAGACTTGAAGGCCGACCTGCTGCGCGGCCTGAACACCCTGACATGACACAAAAAACAAGAACACGCTTTGCGCCTTCCCCTACAGGTTTCATCCATCTCGGCAACATCCGTTCGGCCCTTTACCCTTGGGCCTTTGCGCGAGCGACAGGTGGCGACTTCATCCTGCGCATTGAAGACACCGACCTCGAGCGTTCGTCGCAGGAAGCCGTCGATGTGATCATCGAAAGCATGCGCTGGCTGGGCCTGAACTACGACGAAGGCCCTTATTACCAGATGCAGCGCATGGACCGCTACAAGGCGGTGCTCGCCGACCTGCAGGCCGCCGGCCATGTCTACCCCTGCTACATGAGCATGGCCGAACTCGATGCTCTGCGCGAAAAGCAGATGGCCGAAAAGCAAAAACCGCGTTATGACGGCACCTGGCGGCCCGAGCCCGGCAAGACCTTGCCGCCTGTGCCCGATGGCGTGCAGCCTGTGCTGCGTTTCAAAAACCCGCAGGGCGGCGCCGTGGTCTGGGACGACAAGGTCAAGGGCCGCATCGAGATCAGCAACGACGAGCTCGACGACCTGGTGATTGCACGGCCTGACGGTACGCCGACCTACAACTTCTGTGTGGTGGTCGACGACATCGACATGGCCATCACCCATGTGATCCGCGGCGACGATCACATCAACAACACGCCGCGCCAGATCAACATCTTCCGTGCGCTGGGCAAAGAGGTGCCGGTGTATGCGCACCTGCCGACCGTGCTCAACGAGCAGGGCGAGAAGATGAGCAAGCGCCACGGCGCCAAGGCGGTCACGCAGTACGCCGCGGAAGGCTACCTGCCTGATGCCATGGTGAACTACCTGGCGCGTCTGGGCTGGAGCCATGGTGATGATGAAATTTTCACCCGCGAACAGTTCCTGCAATGGTTCAACCTGGACCATCTGGGCAAAAGCGCTGCGCAGTTTGACGAAACCAAGCTGCGCTGGGTCAACGCCCAGCACATGAAGGCCATGGCCGACGACAGGCTTGCTGAGTTGGTGCCGCCTTTCCTCAATGAGCGCCTACTGGCCAGCCTCGATGCAGACCGGCGCGTGGCGGCCTGTGCCTTGCTCAAGGATCGCTGCAGCACACTGGTGGAGCTGGCCGAGTGGATGGCCCTGCTGGTCAGCCAGGAGCCAGTCAGCGCGGAAGAGATCAAAACCCATGTCCCCGCCGATGCCGCACCCGCCGTGGAAAAACTCGCTGGTCTGCTGGCCGGTTGCGAGTGGAACAAGGCCGCGATTGCTGCTGCCATCAAGCAGGTGCTCGGTGAAACCGGCCTGAAAATGCCGCAGTTGGCGATGCCTGTGCGCATGCTGGTGGCAGGACGCCAGCAAACGCCATCGCTCGATGCTTTTTTGTCCTTGATGGACAAGGAAAACGTCATCGCAAGACTCAGCCGCTTGAAAAGCCTCTGATTTTCGGGCTATAATTCAAGGCTCGACGATTGCAGGGAAACTTGCAACATGGGGGTATAGCTCAGCTGGGAGAGCGCTTGCATGGCATGCAAGAGGTCAGCGGTTCGATCCCGCTTACCTCCACCAAGAGATCGTCGGGAAGATTTTTTAAAGAGTTTTTTTGGCAGGCCTTTGTGTAAAAACAAAAAATCCTGCTCCGGAAGTTCCAAGGTTTTGACCCCATCGTCTAGAGGCCTAGGACACTACCCTTTCACGGTAGGTACCGGGGTTCGAATCCCCGTGGGGTCGCCAGCATTCTTCACAGCGATGTGTTGACACAAGGCACAAGTCGGTAACAGCCGGTCCGCAAGGGCAGGTGACTTGGCTCGAAAGAGCGAACGCGTTACCGCTACCAGGAGTGGTAGTTCAGTTGGTTAGAATACCGGCCTGTCACGCCGGGGGTCGCGGGTTCGAGTCCCGTCCACTCCGCCAGTATAAGTTTCTAAGTCATTGATTTAGATTGAAAAAGCCACCTAATAGGTGGCTTTTTTATTGCCAAACCATTCTTCTAACCATATTTGATCATGCGCTGCATTGAGACAGGGTGAGCCAAAATGGGACTACTCTTGTTGCAATGCATGCAGTCATCGGACTGGACTGGCAAGCCCTTGACTAAAGCTATTCATCGGCCTACATTTTCTCTGTCTGCAATAGAACTTCCGAACTCTGGAGAATCGGAAGGGCTGATTGATTCGCTCAATCAGACATCGAAATTCTGAGCCGTGCCTACGCCGCACGGATTAGAAAAACTTCAAAAAAACTTCATGTTGGCTTTTCATTTGGACCCACAAGGTCTGGATTGATGACACGCGCGAACGTGTACAGCCTTGGATTCGAGATGCTGACGTGCACAGCGTTTCCTCGCCGGTAATTCCGGCAAAAAACTTTCGTTTGTTTTGACTTGCTTCGTGGGCACGTGCGCTTACTGCACGCCGACAGCCAGTCGACCTTTTAATTGAAAACGCGTCTTCGCGTGAAGGAAGAACTTTGAACAAATTAATCGATGCAATAGTAATGGGAGGGGCCGGCGATATGCGGTTCCTACCCAGTGAGTCCCGGACAATAGAACCTGTCGGGCAGATTCAAAATCCAAAAGTCGCGCGTGATCCCGAAGATGGAGACGGGGAAGATGACCGTCGCCAGAGCACAGCTGATCTAACAACAACCAATCAGGTTCCATACCTAACTGGAATCTTCTTTGGATTCGGAGAAATCACCCAGCGCGTCAAGATCAGGATCGAAGACAAAAGAATGATGGGCACTGGGGCGCTTTATGCCATAGATGGTGAATCATTAGAGTTGCCGGATGCAACCATGTTACCTGCACCCATACATCGGGCCATAGGGTACCAATATGATGCTTCACGCGACGTCCGCATCTATTGCAAGACGAAAAAGACTGATGAGCAGTACGTGTTTTTTGGTTGCATAGAAGAGTTTCGACCTGAGGTGGAGGCGCCACCCAGAGTTGAGGCGTCTGTGGCTAGCCAAGAGAAGCCCGAGCTGCCCACTGTTGAATCACTCGGCAAAGAACCACGCAAGCGCGGCCGACGACGGCGACCAGCTTTTGCCGATGAGCTTGGCAGGATTGACAGTCTTAAGACTGCCGGACTCGATCCCGATGTAGATATGCAATTTTTGATTGCCTATCTTCGCGAGAGCCGCCCAACGATCTATCGGAAGATGAAAAAAGGACAGTTCCCGCCCTCCCAAAAACGAGGCGGAAGTGTGTTCTGGCGCATGTCAGTCATTGAAAGATACCGGCTGGGGCAGTGGGTTGCCGAGACGGATTTGAACCCGATGGCGGGCAACATCAGCCAAGTAGTAGCTCATACACCCTCCGACTCCCCGAAACCCGCCAACGATGGCGCGCATGGCGAAATGACTGATTCTGCGGCAACGCTAACGGTCGCTGGAACGGATTCCGGAATTTAGCTGCAGCGGGTACAAAAACGAATAGGGTGCTGCACGTCATACCGCTTTAAGCAATCCGCGCCAAAAAGAGGTGTTCTCGTGCCGCTGCCAATCGTGTAAATAAGAACAGTATGAACAGTATGAACAGTAAGACCACCACACACCAGCGGTGATCTATCCCAATAACCATGACATTACGTTGCCCTTCTCAACGAGAGGGGCTGAGAAAGAATCTATGACACAAGACAGAAGCAATAATTCCGATGGCATCAACGACGAGGAGCCATACGGACAACCTCCGAAAAAAACTGTTAAGCGGCCCAACAGGACTGCCGCTCCAAAGGCAAGCCGTAAGAAGCTGCTTAGTAAGCGCAAGCCCGTTGCCCCGACTGATGATGAGTGTGAACGGCCCGTCGCTGCTGTGAGCCGGCAAAACCAAATCGACAAACTGGAGCTGGTACTGCCCATCCGGGCTATGAGCGCGTTTGAATTGGAAGAGGCCGGCCAGCGTATTGGGGCCATTGACCAGGTGCGCAAGATCAGCGCGAAAGGTGACTCATATCGAATGAAGTTCGTGTTGACTTGCCCCTCGGAAGCGAAGGTCGTGTTCTGTCTGATCGCCGCAGATGACCGCATGCACTACGGTGTCAAGATCGTCTTAAACCCGAGTCGAATGGAAGGCAAAGAGGATGTGCAAGCCTTTCACCAATGCCTGAAGCAATTGTTTTTGCCGAACTGGAGAGGCCAGCTGGCGATGATGCTGCTGCAGCGTGCTGACCATGCTTACGATCTTCCTGTGCCTCGCCACAACCTGATCATTCAGCTGAAGGGCTCGCCTTCAGAGCAGAAGTTCTTTGTTCGATCAGACCGAGAAGGAATTATCCAGACCTGGTATGCCGGCAGCATCGAATCTCGCATCCATTGGCTCATGTATTGCCAAGAGGCGTCGGACGAATACAAGCGGGCGCATGGTGAATTGCCTCGCCCCAAGGCTCGTGACGATGCAGAATTGGTTTTTGGAAAGAGTAAGGTCGCGGGCATGACGCGCTTTGAAGCTCGCCGTGTCTTTGATAAGGCGTTGACGCTGAGGGAAGCAGACGCTGAGAAAAATCCGCTAGGCAACTTTGAGGTGTATTTGATTGACACCCAGAAGCTTGCGGCGGCTCCTGCAGACTTCACCCTGTTTCTCGACTCTGTTCGCCTTCGTGGCGTGGCAGGGGCCGGCAAGCAGTATCTTGATCAACACCCGGGCCGTGAAGGTAAAAAGAAGCTTGCGGTTTTCAACGCGTACCTTGCTACTTGCATGGCCCCGTGGTGGGATAAGTCTGGTCTGAGTTCGTCAATTGAGTTGGCGCTGAAAGACAAGCAGATTTGGAATGTGCTGAAGCATTTGGCACGCTAAAAATCTACTTTTGTCTCAAGCGGCGGCGGTCGCCAATCCGGTCTATGGCACGGTTTGGCGACCAACCGGCTACTCTGGTGTGCGTGTGGTTGTTTTGGCGGCTCTGGCGCTGTTCTGGTGGCTTGGCGAGCATGTGACGGCTGAGCCAAAGTCGCCACTGGCCAAATTGGTGCCGCAGCGGCATTAGCGTCTCACGACGGCCAAATCAGCCGTGCTGTCATTCGATTGCGGCGTGCGCCAGAAAATTATGGATTTTCAGGATAAGACAGGGCATCCTGTTCGTTGGGTATAAAAAGATCGTCATGCCAAGCTACTCGCTCTAACCGATCAGGGCATACGCTCAATGCCCACGCTTCCCCACGGAGTGCGGCGAGCTTATGGACGCTGCTGTAGCGCGTATTGCTGTGTCCAACGGACTTAGCGGCCGTTCCGGGTCTTTTTTGTCTAAGGCAATCGCAACATAATTCAACAGCGACAGAGCGCGAAGGCTATTGTCCTTTGTGTCATAGTCTAGAGATTCTCCATGCATCACAGCGTGGCGATTTAAGATTCCTGATTCGGAGAAACCGCGTTTGCTCATCTGGTGCTTGAGTGGAATTTGCTCAATCAATGCCATATGAAGGATCTGATTGAGGAAAGTATCGGAGAAGGCTTCAGCATACGGTGCAGCTTCCGGTTTCCGAGTTAGTCTGTCCATCAAGAAGAAATGACCCCCTCGCAACTCCTTACACACACCATCGGCCTGCGCAAGAAATGCGAGTACTGAAAGATCGAATTCGCCACGTCGATGTGCTGCCAGCGCATTTCGGAATTTGTCCGCCCGGTGCGGCAGGCGCTCGCACAGTGCCGCCTCAATTTCATCAATCCTCGATTCAAAATGAGCTGACATCAGCGCATCAGCGGCAGCGGTATCACCACTAGCGATAAAGGCCTGCGCCTTCCAATAGTCCGCCAAAGTCGCTTCCTGGTCAAAGAACCACCCCCGCGCCGAAAGGGCCAGTACGGCCTTCTGAAGCTGCTCTGGAAGCTGCTCCATTATTCTGCCTAATCCGACGAGCGCGGAACCGATAAAGGAAGCAACTGGTCGAATGGACGCAACTACCGTTTGGATGCCCTTTCCAATACTCCGAAAGGTCTCTTGGACCGTCGGGTCCAAGGCCAATTTATGTATAGCATTGCCTAACGCAGCGAGTTGCTCAGGATTCAGTCCTGGAGATGCAGGCTTGGGGGAGGCCAAGGGGGGAACGTCGGACGCGATTTCGTTAGAGGCCATAAGTAAAATTCGAGCAGTGATAGTCAGCGTACATTTTCACAGCGTTAGCTGCAATATGCATCCTATTTTGGCGAACCAACATTACCGCTAGCCATTTTTGATATTGACTTATCGCTAGTTAGCTAACCTCGCCCAGGGTACTGTGGCGGCGCTTGCAACTGAAGTCCCCCTGCTTAGCGCGCCGGAGGAATGCTCTTTTTGGTGCTGTACCACTGCGCCATGCGCCATACCTGCCGGCGTGAGCATTCTTGGTTTGAGTTAAGGGCTGCACATGACGGAAAATGGGATTTCGTACGTGTCGGACAGGAACCGTTCGGTTACCGCCAGGAGCATTAGCTGCCCATGCGAGGCTTGCGCTTTCGACAGACCAGGCTGAACGACGTAGACGCTGAGCCTTACGTCAGACCTCCTGCTCATTTCCCGGATCTGTAAAAGTACTTCTTCAGTTCCCCGCTCGAAGCGCGTCGGAGCGCCACGCTGTACACGCTGATCGTTCCGACTGAGCAGGTGAGTGAACAAATCGGTCCGTCTCCCATGATTGGCAAGCCACGTGGTGCTGCGCTGGGCCTGCCCACACACCACGTATAGGTCTTCCAACCTCCTCCCGGGCTCGCCACCCGCGTACTTCAAGTGATACAACTCGACTTCAATTCGAGGCACCGTCGGCGTACTCCGATCGATTGTTATTGCCACAACGTCAGCCGCCTCGTTCGATCCATCGTCGTCGAAGATTACGGCGTACGCAGAGTTATTCTGCAAGCGTTGAATTATGCTGTGCTGGATAGTGCCGACGCGCCGTGACTCACCCTGCGACTCGGCGCGGATGTTGACCCCGGACCAATCCACGACTTGAAGCTGCGCAGGGTTGTACGGTTGCAGGTCAGCCGTTGGGAGCTGTGTGAACTCGCAGCCCTCGAGCGACGAACCGTCGGCGAACCAAACAACCGGGGCGTGTTCGGTGAAAAAAGTGGTTAGCGGTTCGTCTTTAGCGCCTAAGGCGATGTTGAGGGCAATGCCTCGGACATGCACAAACTGAAAGTCAAAACTGTCATCAACCGGAAAGAAATCTAGGCCCAGCACGCATTCCCACCTATCCGAAAACACTCGAATCAGCAGGGGATCGGTTGGTCCGCGCGCTAACACTTCGATATCGACATTCGTTGCGTACTCCTCGGGAATCCCAACTCCGGAAAATCGGCAGCCCGTCTCTGGGCGCTCGAGCACCTCATTGGGCCAATCGACAGCTACAGCGGTAACTGCCGGCGCCGCGCCTACCGGCACTGGCTTCAGCGTTCCCGCTAGCACCGCGTCTGGATC
The DNA here is from genome assembly GCF_049790275.1 of Polaromonas sp. Lineage (GTDB taxonomy): Bacteria > Pseudomonadota > Gammaproteobacteria > Burkholderiales > Burkholderiaceae_C > Polaromonas. Next base: position 9,012 of record NZ_JBAQYR010000161.1, on the reverse strand, counting down.
GATGGTCTCATCTACGATCTTTGCACCTACCGCCCGGGCCCATACTGCGAAGGTGTCGACCCGCAGCCGTAAGTTCGACCAGACTCGCCCGCGCTTGGCCGCACCGATCGACACCGTTGCGCCATGCTCGAACCCCCCACCAGCCAAAACTGCTCGTTTTGCACCCCGCCGTGCCGCTTGGCCGATGCGCGACTCCACATCTGAACCCATTCTTCCGGTGTATTGGACCTGGCGGCCCAAATGTTCGTTGAGCCCGACATTGTTGAGAATCAAGCGCTTGACACCATGAAAGCTGCGGAAAATCTCCGGCGCGACGACCAGCCTGACATCTTGTCCACACAACGCCTTCGCGATCTCTTTGTACTCGCCGTTCAGCCCCGAACCGTGTAGGTACAACAACGCACGTTCGCGGTCCCAGATCGCCACGATCATTTCCCAGACCGTTTCGCGAATGGATTCGACATCGCTCCAGCGCACCCCTTGTTCCGTCGCAATTATGAAAACCAGAGTGTTTTCGACTTCATTGAGCGAGTGAAAAATCTTGTCGCGGGTGGTAAGCCCTCGCAGTCCGCGTTTGAAACTTTGCGGCGTCCAGTTCGTGCAGTTCGTTTTGTAGACAACCATGCTGGCTGCAGGCCGCAGGTCGTTCAAAGGTACCTCGTCTAAGAACGTCCCGAACCCTCGAAAGAAGTCCTGTGAAATTTGTTCTGCGTCAATCGCGGCTGTGCTCAATTCGGGTAGTAAGACGTTCCAGTCTGGATCTTGGCTATACAACCTGCGAAGCTCGTCGCGGACATCAACAAGCGCGATGTTTGCGATAAACACCGGTGCGCCCAGATCGAGCCGAGCGCGCGTGAAGCGCCCGGCCAATTGCAAAGTTACCGCGAGGCTTTTTCGGATGTCGTGAAAGGCCGCGATCTTCAACTCTGGCAAATCAAATCCTTCACCGAGCATGTCCACGCAGACCACCACGCGCGCCGATCCGTCGAAAAGCTGTCCTTTCGCGGCTAGTTGCTCCCGTTTAGACATTCCCGAGTGAATAGCAACTGCTCGGTGGCGAGCGAACGACTGATACAGCGCCAGGATGATCGAAGCGCGACGGGTGTCGGAGACCCGGGCCATTACGATATGCTTGCCGGTACTATCGGCGTCCAACTCGTCTAGGGCGGCCATCGCAATTTTGCGATCTCCGTTTGTGGAGTTGAACTCGCGGACGGCATGAAAACGAATGGGGCTAAAGTACCCCTCCTGTTGCGCCTTGCGAAGCGGATAGACGTAAACAAGCTTTCCGTCCATCGCCTGCCCATCTTCGCGAAACGGTGTCGCGGTGAATTGCAGCACCAACTTGCCGTCAAAGCGCTCTCTGAATGCCTTCCAAGTCTCCGCTTCCGCGTGGTGCGCTTCGTCAATGAATAAATGTGAGCACAGCGCGGCCAGGCGGTCCTGGATGTCGACCTCACAGCCCCCCACAAGGTGGCTAGTCGTCACAACCACGTTGCAGTTAAGGAAGACACTGTCCACCTCCTCGATCGTCTTTGGCTTTGAGGTGAGCGTGCCTACTACCGGACGTAGAGCATGTTCTGCAAGCACGGCATTGCCCGGCACCTTCAGCAGCCCAAGTGTTTCGAACTTGTCAGCGAGCTGCGACCGCAATGCATCGGTCGGAACGATGACCAAAACCCGTTCACAACCGGCGGATGTCAACACTGCTAGCATTGTTTCGGTCTTGCCCGTCCCGGTGGGCATCACCACTGTGGCACTTTCATCGCTCGTCGACCAGTGCGCATGAATCGCGTGGAGAGCTCCAGCCTGCGGCTTACGCAGACCGACCACCGAGTTGTGCTGATCCTCCTCGGCGAACTGGAAGGCACGAAGCCACGAGCTACGTGCTGCGGTGGCAACCTTCGCGGGAGGCACCGGTTCGGCTGCTTTTGCAGAGTGTGCTACCCATTTACCGTCGGTCAGGTCAAGTTCTTGTACGTCAACAGAGACATTCTTGACGACCAGAACGGGCGCATCACTTGGCAGCCCCACCGCGCTCGGATGAGTCGCGAAAAGATAAAGCAAATTTGTGCCGGCGGCGTTTTGAAAAACATGTCCAACCGCCTTGCCCAACGTGTATTTGACTGGGCGGCCTTCGATCGTCGATCTCGCGACGGCAATCTGTCGAACTCGGCCCAACCGGGAATTTATATCTACTCCGAAGACGGCGGGCAAATTGACCTTCATCTGTGTGTCCCTCCTAGATGCGATGTCTGTGAGTAAGCGTGGCGCATACTTTGGAAAAACAATGGAGTTTCACCCTTAAAACGCGTCGAAGCCTTTCGACACCTGCGCTTCGAGCGACGGTTAATCGGAAACGCTGGACTACGCGTACCCTGAACTTCAGTAGTGCTACAGGGTTTTTAGTAGCTCAAAGCATAGGCGCCATTAGGATCGACGACTTTTCTTGGACGTCGCATAAAAAAAAGGAGCGCACTATCACTACACGTTCGCTGGGTCCTGACCAACCTTTGATATGAGCAGGGCTTTGCAGCTGCGATGAAATTTTCGCTAGCCGTCGATAACTACATTGTCGATAGCTAGCCGGTAGCTGCTTTCGGCGAGAGGCAAGCTTCCCCGCCTTTTCGCCCAGCAGGCGAATGCCTCGGGGCAAGGCATATCGGAAGATCTCTTCATCAAAGCTATAGGCCAGTCTATATTGGCTGTGCATCATGCCCCAATGCAAAAGCTCATTGCATCGCATCCTTAAAGACTCTCCAGGCTTCCTCCCGTTTCTTTTTGTTCTCGTCGCCTGCTACTTCCTTTACAGTGCCATACAGCGTTGAGTAGCGCAATAAAGTGCCCCACAATGCACGCGCCTTGTCGTCGGCAGGTATTTTTCCCTGCGCAATATCGCTGAGAGCATCGACCTGGGTACTCAACAGTATTTTGGGCAATTGCCTTTCGATACTTGCATCAAACGCATCTCCGGCGTCCAAAGCTGTTTTTATCGACGCATCCAGGGCTATGTAGATTTTTTTCAGGCAACTACCACCCTCGGGATCGACCTTGTTGGCTGCGAGACGTCGTAGCGCTATCGGACAGCCGTTGGATTCGGCAGCAGCCATCGCCGGCAAATAGGATTCCGGAGCAAATGCCGCCGCTTGGGCGACGACCGCAACTCCTGCGGAGCGCTGCTGCTCGAGCTCAAATTCCTTCATTAGAAATTTTTCAACTCGCGCAAGGTCATCTTTCAGCAACGCGACATTTTTGGGGCTGGCGAAATACTCGCGAATCGCGTTATTGCGCCTTTCTAGATCGATATTTTGGAGGGCGCCGTTCACGGCTGGCTTGACGATTCCCCAGACCGAGTCAAAGAGCGCTTTGGCCGCCGGTAACGCGGATACCAGGGAAAACTCCTTTCCCAGATAATCGTGAGTGGCAAATGGATTGGCGGTTTTTACAGCTGCTGCACACGGCGAGCCATCGTTAACGATCCAGATGTCGTAGTTGCTCGACGTTTCTGCTCCCACGACATCGATGGTATATGTCTTACTGAGACTCTCGAACAGTTCCCTGGTTTCTTGGCTTGGCGGGGACAGCAATTCCTTGATGGCCGCCGCCTTGGCGGAGGTGTTCTGCAATGGCGCGGCGATTCTCAGGTAGCGGTAGCGCGGCAGACAAAGCAACTCCCTGGGCGCGGGCATCTCCTGTGCGAAGGCCGCTTGCGTCAAGTTCTTTCCCGTGAAAAAGTCCATGATCGCGCCACGCATCAGTTCTTCACGCGCAGTTCGCCGATACTTGGCCAGATTCTCGCTTTGTACTTTCACCGTAAAGACTGAAAGCGCTTCGCTGATCTGCGCACTGGGCGTGGTCAGCGATTCCGGTGGCACATAGCCGCCTTTCGGCGATGCACATCCGGAGAGTGTGATTAGTACGGCAAGGGAGAATGCCAAGCCTGTTCGTTCATGCAGCGTCATGGACATGGGAGCACCTTGTGTGAAAGGGTCGGGGTGGACTGGCAGAAATCGGCAAGAATCTGGGCCGTGGGAATGCCGCAGTTGAACTTGCTGGTCTTGCCTGCGCCGTAGTGAAGCGCGACCAGCTTGTGATCTTTTCTGCTCAGGAGTGGCCCGCCGGACGCTCCGCCCTGGCTGCTACAGCCATGTTGAATGGCACCGGGACAAAGGTCGGGCCTGGTGAAATCGTAGGGTGGATCTCGCTTGCCGAGAACCCTGCACGAGTTGCCTTCCGATTTGGCCATGCCCGCGGCCGGCGGCAATTGGCCGCTCCAGTATTGAAACAGCGCAAGTTGCGTGTCTTTCGCGGCGTCCACTGACCGATCAATCACGATGATGGCGCCACCCGGATCGTCGGCCGTCTCGAGAATAACGTAGTCGAGATCCGTCGGCAGCACTTGGGAGTTCGACGTCACCGGGCGGTTCTTGATACCTGACGCCACGGCTGTCGCCATGAGCGAGCGTTCGGTATCAACCCTGCCATTGATGGAACCGAGTTGAATGCGCATCTGCGCAATAACCGGCGCGTCGGGTCGGCTGGCGTCCCGATAAGCGCAATGGGCCGCGGTCATCCAATAACCCCGGGTCAGTCGAAACGCCGTGCAAAGACCTAGCAATTCCCCGCTCGAAGTCAGCAACTCCAGTCGCGCCAAAGCAGAAGCCGCGCGGATGTCTTCGTTGCTCGCCGACGGTCCAAGCGAGGCCACACCCGATTCGCCGATCATCTGCTCGCCGTAAGTGCCGGAAAGGGTGATCGCCTCCAACACCCGTACGCTGATGTCCGCCTGATCCGATTTTGCGGCGACTGCAACACCTGGAACCAGGGGTACATCCAGTGTGGTGCTTTTGGCATCCCGCCTCACCGTTCGGGCTTTGGCGTTCTCAGCATCAAGCGTCAGGGTTCCGGCTACGCCGTAGTCCAATCGGACCCGCCAATTTGGGCTAAGCGTGCCCGAAATGACGATGCGCAGTACGCCGGCGCGCAAGCCTGGATCGAGAAACAGCGCTTGCTCGACGATATCGGCGCCCGCGAAGGAGGTATGCTCCCACGCCATCTGCGCCCGGACCGGGTTCAACACCGGCATAAGAAGAAGCCACAAGAGGAGCCCTCGCCATGCCCGCAGTCTCGTGCGATGCGCTATTTGGGGGTGCATACGGCACTCCATTCGGGTTGCCTGAGTACCTTCAGCGTCGCTTTGGTTTTAACCCTTGGACCGGTACTGCAAAAGGCCTGCGCCCACGGAGACGCGGGGGACACGACAGCCTGCAGGTCCGCAGGGACCACTCCGCCGGGAAACTGCGCGCTTATATGCGCAGGCGGAAAAACAATGTCGGACACCTTGTTCAAATCCAACGGTTCAAACTGCTTACTCCCGGTTCTCCAAGCGTACAGACAGGCGGGCTGTGCTTGCGACTGCGGTTTGGCGTTGGGTGAATCGGGCACCGTCATACCATCACTGCGACAATATCCGGGCGACTCCACGTAGTTTCCGGACCCCAATCGGACCTGTTTTCTCACAATAACGGCCCGGCGGCCAGTCGTGGGCTCGGGGTCTGAGACGTAAAAAATATCAAAGGGAGGGTTGCCGTTGATCCGCTCACCAGCACTCCTGACGATTCGCAACAAGCGCTCGAAATAGATCGTTTCCGTTCGACCTGCCGATGGCTGAGAGTAGGTGATCACATTGCGTCTGAGTACGCGCATCCCCATCCGATTTTTCGGCTCGCCGATATTGCCGGGCTGATCATTCCAAGGGTACGGCATGATCACGGCTTGAGAAGGCATTTCCTTCCCATCGCCACTCGCCTCATACAGGGTCGCCGCATTCTCCGGCCCATATTCCGCATAACTCGCACCGCGCAGGGCGCGTCCCGCATCGAGCTTTCCAAATTCCGTCAACTTCCACGGGTCACTGGAAGAGCTGTCGGGTCTGAGGGGGTTGGTTGTCGACAGCACACGCCAGATCGCGGCCTCTGGCAACGTTCGCAACTGCTCCGGGCCGATCTGGATTAAGCGTGACACGACAAGTGCTACCAGCGGGGCCGCAAAGGAGGTGCCGGTTCCCTTGCCCACGCCGATGCGGTCACCGCCAACATTACCGGTGGATTGCGCCGCACAACGGCTAAAAATCGGCACGTTAGCACCGGGGGCGGCGATTCGGACCGTGGACGCACCAAGGATATAGCCCCCCGCATTAGCCAATGTCGTCCCCTGTCCCTGCACTTCAGGGTAAATGGTGGGGGCAACCACGAGAACTCGGGGGTGTCGTCCGAGGCATGCGGGCCATGCACGGCCCAGACAGGCCTGTTCGAGCGCATCCGGTTCGACGCGAGGATCCAGATCGCGTCCGAAATCCAGCGCTGATGGCACTTTGCTTCGCTGGGGCGCCGCCACGATTAGTAATGTGGACGGATCATTCAGGATTTTGGTTGCGGCGAGAGTTGCGTCGCCGCTGCCGGCATTCCGGTCATACGCGCGGCTGTAGACAACCAGCCCAACCAGTGGATCACCCGGTTGCGAAAATTGATTTCGCTCGTACCATGGCGCTTCGCTGACGGGAACGCTGCCCCGGAAATGCCCCGGGCTTAACAGAGCGCCGTTCCAACTTTCCGGTGGAAGTTGAATCATCGCTGCAGGGCCATTACCGCGTTTGACGTTGGCCAGCATTGCACCGGGAAACAGAAGACTCGCGACGGCATCGGAATGTGCGGCCTCTTCCGACTTCGCGGAACAATCCTCGGACAAAGCCCCAAAGCTTGCACCACTGAAATCCCGCAACCAGTCCGTGATCGAGAGGGGCTGCTCCAGATCCTGGCTGTCAAAAACGAGAATCGTCGGTGGCGACGCTCCTCGCGTAATGTTTAGTGCTTCAGGATCAGTTCCCATCGAATTCCAGAGGGCCTCAATGCTGGTGTCGTTTGGCAATACCAGCGACGCGTCAGTGACCAGCTTCTCGGGATTGGCAGGCAACGAGCGGAAGATGGAAATACCTACGGCATCGCGCGGCGTGCCTTTGGGCAGATTTAGCTTCTCCAGCAGGGCGCTGCGGAGTTCGGCTGCAAGTTGCGGTTCAACTGCATTGAGCAGCCGAACGCGATACCCAGTCTGGGGCACGTACAGGTCGTCTTGGTAGATGCCAAGTCGTGGAACGACTTTGACATGGCACCGGTCAAGGTCAACAAAAGTGATGTTGGAATTACACAGTATTTTCTTGAATTCGTCCGTAGGTTCAAGAGTTCCACCACGCAACTGAAGCTTGGGCTCGGCTACGTTGGGGAATTGTGTCAGCTGCATCCGTTGCTGAAACTCGAATGGTGTCACTCGGACCGCCGGAAATGCCGCGATACCTTCCGCTCCCACCTTCTGCGCGAATGTTTCTTCGAACAATTTCGGTTGCGCCGCTTTGGCGACTTGTGGCCAGACTTTGACGCAGTCCGCAGCGTCAAAAACTAGACCACTCGGATCCTTGCGTACGCTCGCAAGGCAGTTGGATTCCTCGAGGGTTGGAGCGGTCATGCGCGACAACGCCGGTTCGAATTTGGGATCGGTTTGGAGGTTAGCCAACGCCTTCATAACTAACGCTAGTAGCGGCGCCGCATTTCGATTGGCCACCGTAACTTGCAGCACAGCCTTCGGCTGCCCGGCTGGTCTGGCGGGGCCGCTGTCTTGTGCGAAGACTGCGCCGCTTCCGATCAACAGCGCTACGGTTAAGTCTTGTGCAAAAATATTCAGGCAGGTCCGCATACGTCCTCCCCTATAGTCATGGTGTCACATCAAACAGGTTGTAACCATTGTTTCCTTCCGCGTATATGTGAATATTTACGTCTTTTCTACGGCACGTTCGATGACTAGAAGCGGCGACAAAGCGATCTCGAGCATGCTGCGCATTGTCCGAAAGCTTCAAGGATGCGATGGAAAATACAAAGTGAGACTGAGGCAGTCAGATATTTTTTGTTGGCGGCAGCGGGTCTTAACGAAGATTGGTGGACACATAATGCTATGTCTGCTGTCGGCCAAAGCGATATTCGCGAGGCTAACCAATCGGCATACCTGAGTTGTTGAGGCCAGAGAACCAGGCATGAATGCTGAATACGACGAACTCCGCTCACCAGGGAGCAAACGCTAGTTCGCGCTAGCTATCGCTAATCGAGCATTGTCGATAGTTAGAGCGACGCTGCATCAAGCCGACTAGCAGCTTCTTTCTTACTCATCCCTCGCAGCGCTGCGATGGAGGCAAACTGGCTGGCCCGCGGCCGCGTCTTTCCGTTTTCCCACTTGTAGACAGATTGGTCGGACACGCCGAGCAACAAGGCGGCTTCCGAAGCCGACAGGCCCAGTCGTTTTCTTTGTGCCTGCAAGCCGTTGGCGCTGAAACGGAAGGTGCCCGCAGGCTGATCGGCCGTGGCGACCGGCGCAGTTTTGGCAGCAGCCTTGCCCAGGCGGCCGACAAGTTTCTCAAGGGCTGCGATCCGGCGTTTCAGGGCAGCAATGTCCGAGCGGTAATGCGCTGATGCCTTCTTCAGTTGCTGAGTGTCGGCCCGCGTTTCCTTGCGAGCAACGCGGGCAATCTCTTCTTTCAGAACCGTGGCGATATTGGGCATAGTCTTTCTTCTTCTATAACGAAAGTACTATCATAAATCGCTGATGTGGCATGCCCTCACTGCGTGCTGTGAAGCGGGATGGGGCCGTCAAACGCGAGGTCTGGCCACCAGCGTCCAGGTGAGCCGTCTGCTTATTCCTGTTGGCTGGCCACAGGACTGAGCCAGAGCGCCGCGGCCTCTGCAGGTGGCAGCGCGCGAAAGTGCGAATCGCGCCATAGCTCTATCGCTACTTCTTCCAGTTGCGCAGGCTCTACCGTCTGCCAGCGCTCGTGCAATCGCTCGGCACACTTGGTAACCCATTGGGTAGGGGATAGCTCGTCCATGGTGCTTATGATACTGTACATAAATACAGTTGTCCAGTAGGATGGCTGGCCGATGACCACAGACAGAGACGACCCCATGCAAGCTT
>NZ_JBAQYR010000160.1:0-21857 GCF_049790275.1 Polaromonas sp. | reverse complement strand
GGGTATGCCGGCGCGCGCCGGCGCGTGCTGGGGGTGGACAACGAAGAAGCCGACCGCGAGCTGCTGGTCAATGTGCTGCAGCCGCTGGGCTTCGAGATACGCACAGCCGCCAGCGGCCACGACTGCCTGGATCTGCTGGCGGCAGGCTACCAGCCCGAGGTCATCCTGATGGACCTGGCCATGCCCGGCATCGACGGCTGGGAGACGATACGCCGGTTGCGCGCACTGGGTCACACTTCCCCCGCCGCCGGGCCGCCCCAAGGCGGGGACACCGCCCCGGGGGGCAGCGCATTACACGAAGTGAAAAGCGTGGGGGCCCACATCGCCATCGTCTCGGCCAACGCCTTTGACAAGGGGCTGGACAACGATGAGGGCATCCTGCTGGAAGACTTCATCCTCAAGCCGGTGCGGCACAGCGAGCTGCTGGACTGGCTGGAGCGGCGCCTGTCGCTGGTCTGGCTGGATGCGCCGCCGCAATCCGCCGCGCCGGTGGCAGCCGAAGGGCCGCGGGTGTACCCGGCGGCGGCGCAGCTTGATGCGCTGCGCGAAGTGGTCAGCCTGGGGTATTACCGCGGCATCATGAACACGCTGGACGAGATCGAGGAGGCGCAGCCGCAAAGTGCCGGGTTTGCCGCCGAGATGCGTGCCCTGGCCCGCCAGTTCCAGTTCGAAGCCATGAGCCAGCAGCTCAGCCAGGTGAACTCATGATCCGCCGGCCGCTGGAACAGACCCTGGACCGCGCCAACAGCGACGTGGTGCTGATCGTCGATGATGTGCCCGACAACCTGTCGGTCCTGCACGACGCGCTCGACGAATCGGGCTTTACCGTGCTGGTGGCCACGCACGGTGAGGCGGCATTGCAGCGCGCTGCCCAGGCCTTGCCCGATATCGTGCTGCTCGACGCCATGATGCCCGGCATGGACGGGTTCGAGGTGGCCAAGCGCCTGAAGGCCGACGCCAGAACGGCGCACATTCCCATCATCTTCATGACGGGGCTCACCGAGACCGAGTACCTCGTCGCCGCGCTCGAGTCGGGCGGTGTGGACTATGTTGTCAAGCCCATCAAGCCGAAGGAAGTGCTGGCGCGCATTGGTGTGCATCTGCAAAGCGCACGCGAGAAGCGCCAGGCGCGCAATGCGCTGGATGCCTTCGGTTATGCCACCATCACCGTGCGTGTAAGCGACGGCAAGCTCATGTGGCAGACCCCGCTTGCTCGCGACCTGCTACTGCAGTACTACGGGACCCACGCGCCGAAAACCCCCGAGCCCGTGCTGACCTGGCTGCGCCGCAACTTGGCCGATGCCGAGCGGCAGATCGAGCCGCCGCGCCTGAGCTGTGAAAGTGCAAGCCACGGGGCCAGGCGATTGACCTTTCGCCTGCACCAGCAGACGGGCGACGACGACTGGCTGATCATCATGCGCGAGGAATCCGACGAAACCGTGATCCAGGCCATGAGCCTGAGCTTCAAGCTCACCGCGCGCGAGGCCGAGGTGCTGTACTGGGTGGTCAAGGGAAAAATCAACCGTGACATTGGCGACATTCTGGGCACCAGCCCGATGACGGTGAAAAAACACCTGGAGCGCGTGTTTGCCAAGCTGGGGGTCGAAACCCGTACCGCCGCGGCCGGCATGGCCATGAGCCGCATCAGGCTGCTGAATCCGCAGTTTGAACAGTAGAGCCCCCACAATAGGGCCCCCACGGTCGTTCACTGCGTGTAACTTCCTGCCCCCCGAGGGGGCCGCTGCGCCTGCGGACCGGCAAAGCCGGTTCCGCGGCCCCTGCTTGAAAATGCCTCTGCTACGGTTGCTCGCTAGAACTGGCTTTGTGCAGGCAGTCGTGGTAACGGTTACAATAGCGCTTCGGTAAAGCATCAGCTTTTTACATCGAAGCCCCCTACCACGCGGCTTCCTTCTCAAATGCGGCGCTTCCCAGAGCCCGAATTCACAGTGTTTTCAGTGCCCCTACAGCGCTGAACCCTCTCAAGCACTGTTCCATTTCCCGGCGAGCACTTCCCCAACGGTGCACACGCAAGGCTCAGCAGCCCAGCCCCTGGCAAAGGCGTGGCGGTTAGAAACCGAACACGTTGGCTTGCTTGCAAGCCATTTATTTCCCTATTTATCAAGCCGGGAAACATACCCGGCACAGACGTTATGAACACTGATCACACCAACATCGCGGTGGGCAAGTACCTTGTCTCCCCGCTCGCCAAACCGCAAGGCGCAGGCCTTTACGCGGCTTCGGTCTCCATCCGCTCCGGACGCGGCAGCGCCACGCACGACCGCGTGCTGCGTTTCAGCGGGCTTTTTGACAGCGCCGCTGCGGCGCTGCATTACGCCACCGAACACGCCCTGGGCTGGATCCATGAGCGCTCCACTCCGGCTTGCGCCTGAAGCCACACCTGTCCGACAAATTTTTCAAATTCCCAAGGAGTTTTCATCATGGCCAAAGAAGAACTGATTGAAATGCACGGACTGGTCAACGAGGTGTTGCCCGATTCGCGCTTTCGTGTGACGCTGGACAACGGCCACAAACTGGTGGCCTACACCTCCGGCAAGATGCGCAAGAACCACATCCGGATTCTGGCGGGCGACCAGGTGTCGCTGGAGCTGTCGCCTTACGACCTGAGCAAGGGCCGCATCACTTTCCGGCATATTGCCGGCCGTGGCCCGGGCCCGTCCCGCAGCCATTGAACAGCGGTTTTCTCCAAGAAATTCTGGCTTTCGCCGCTTGATCGATGGGCGTTGTAAGTTATCTTATTGATAGCGATTGACACCTCTGCATTAAGGTTGGGTTCCGCTTCCGGCGGAAGCCGGCGGCCGCGCCATCCACGCAAACATCGACGAGCGCATCGCTTCCTCAACCGACATCTCGATCGGTTGCACCCATTCGACAGGCACGAAAACGGTATAGCCGCCAATCATGTAGCCCATGGGCAGGTAGACTGCCACCCGTTCTCCCGGCAAAAAACCTGCCGGCAGATCGGCGAAGCTGCGGCGTGTGATCAGGCCGACGATTTCCATTGCGTTGCCCGGCATGCGCAGGATCACCACACTTTGTTCGCCCTGTTTTCCCGAAGGCGAAAAGTAGTCGGCAAAACTCTTGAGCGACGAATAAATGCTTTTGACGACCGGCAGGTTGGTAAACGGCAGCTCGACAAACGACAGTGCCTTGCGCACACGATGTTTGGACATGAGGTAGCCAATCAGCACGATCCCCAGGACGCCGAACACCAGTCCCATGCCCGGTACATAAAAGCTGCCGAACAGGGGACGCAGAACCCACAAGGTCATGGCCTCCATCCATGCCAGCAACATGTACAGGACGTAGAGCGTCAGGGCCAGCGGCAAAATGGTGATCAACCCGCGGAAGAAATATTTGTACAGTTTTTTCATGGTGGGTTTAAAAATGGGACATGCTGCCTGACAACACTGCCGGGTCGAGCCTCAATATACCCAAGCTTTGTGGCTGCAGATGCCTGCCGCGTGCTTGCGGCCATGTAGGCCTGGCCCTACCTTCCTTTGGGACTGCTTCCGGCACTTCGGGCCAGGGCGCTTGTTTATCTTTGGCTTCTTACTTAACAAGGAGAAGTCACATGCCCATCATTGCATGGTTGCTCGGTGTCCCGATCAGCGTCATCATCCTGCTGATGCTGTTCGGTGTCTTTTAAGAGTTTTTTCATCTCTTATGCTTCGCAAACTCATCGTTTTCGCCGTCGCTTCCGGGCTGGCGGCCAAACTCTACCGCAGATACATTGCCAGGCACAGTGAGCCTGTCGCGCCTACTGGTCAACCTGCCAGACGACGCCGGCGCACGCGGTAAGCAGATTTGAAAAAACCCCGGCCCATAGCAAGGAACCGGGGTTTTTTTGTGCCCGGCCATTCCTGCGGCGCTATTGAACCCTGGTCAAAGGCCCAAAGCAGGCCTTGAGTGACGCGTTCTCGCAGACGAGCAGCTTGTCGCGCTGCGGGCTGAACTGGATGAAACGTGTACTCTGTTCGCCGGGGCCTTCCAGCAAGGCGCCGGAACAATCCTTCTTGTCGTTCTGCCGCACCACCGTTTCCACCAGCTTGTAGAAACCCCCGGCGTCCGGCTGCGGGGTGACTTCGTATGTTTTCTCCGCGACTTCCTGTCCGCTCGTACCCAGCATGGTGCGGTTGCTTCGGTACTGCCAGGTCTCCGTGCAGCTGCCGCCAAACAGCGACCAGGTCCACGTGCCCACCAGGGGATGGGCGGGGGCGGGTTCGCCGGCAGCATGAAGCAAGGGGGCGACGATGAGCAGGCAGACTGTCAAAAGCAGGGTTCGCAATCGTTTTTCCTCGGGTCAGGGTGGTCGGGGCCGGGAGGCAGGGCTCCATGCTACTCCCTCGGCGAAGAAGTACGCCTGGTGCTGTGGGGCGCTTGCCAGGTACCAGGTCCGAGGTGTTCAAGCCCGTGGCCCTTTCTGGATGGGTACATGCTGCTATTGTTCTGTGAGCATTCGAGCAAGGCCCCTGTGCCTTTTGTCCGCGGCCTTCCAGACCACATCTGGTAACCAGCTTCACCATGCAGACGGCGCTGCAACACGGCGCAGATACCGCAAGGGTCTTCAATGGGCCGGCAGCCATCAGGCGCTGCAGTCCTGCGCGCTGTCCCGACACCTGTTACAGGCGGCGCGGAATCCCTGAACCACCGGAGAAATGCATGATTAAAAAACTATCCCTTCTGCTTGTCACCGTCGCCAGCCTGGCGGGTTGTGTGGCGGTGCCTTATGACAGCGGCCGGCACTCACACCGGCCGCACACAGGCCCTTACTATGGCGACCGCGACCGTGATGGCATCCAGAACCGCGCGGACCGGGACCGCGATGGGGACGGCGTGCCCAATCGCCGCGACAGGCGGCCTGACAACCCGCGCCTTTATTGAGGCAGAACAGCGAGTCGCCGTAGCAGCAGATTCAAGTTTTCGGCACAAGGCGTCGTTATAGTGGGGGCAGGTTAGCAAACCAGCTGGAAAGCACCCATGAAGAAACCTGTTCCCATCTTTCTGTTTCTGTTGCTTGGTGTATTCACCCGGCTTCAGGCCCAGCCCATCGGCGAAGTGGATACCGTGTTCAAGTTCATCGGGCCTGATCACAAGATTGTGGTCGATGCGCACGATGACCCCAAAGTCAAAGGCGTTACCTGCTACGTTTCCCGCGCCAAAACCGGCGGCATCAAGGGCGCTGTGGGGCTGGCCGAGGACAGATCGGAAGCATCCATCGATTGCCGCCAGGTCGGGGCGCTTTCTTTTGCCAGGCCTTTGCCGCTGCAGGAAGAGGTCTTCAGCGAGAGGATTTCGCTGATTTTCAAAAAGATACGCATTGTGCGCATGGTCGATGCCGCTCGCAATACCCTGGTGTACCTGACATACTCCGACAGGCTGATTGAGGGCTCGCCGCAAAACAGCGTGGCAGCCGTTCCCGTCGATCGTGCGATCAAAATTCCGCTGCAGCCCTGACATGCATGAACAGAAGGTTTTTGCCGGGGAATTCTGCCCACGGGCTTCGAGGGCCGTGGCTGGCATGCAAAACACGGACTTATCCCTATTCTTGATTGTTTCAGGAAGCGCACACTTGACCATGAGGCTGGCATACTGCGGTTCGCGGTAGTGCCACCCTTGTACAGAAGACACAGGCAAGCATGACGTACACATCTTTTTACATACCGCTGCCGGTTCGCCGGGGCTGGTTGTTAGTGTGTGCGTCAATGACTGTTGATCGTGCAACTGTCCGCCCGGGGGCCCTGCGGTGACGCGGGAAGAGGAACTGCTTCAGGCCAACGAAAGGCTGAAAGCCCAGCTGGCTGAACTGGCTACCGCCAAAGAACGTCTGGCGCTTGAACTCACCGAGCAAAAGCGCGAGGCCGAAGTGCTCAGGAGCAGCGTGCAGGGCCTGCGCGAACTGGCCACCATCTCGGCAGACTGGTACTGGGAGCAGGATGCAGAACACCGTTTCGTCAGGTTTTCCGGCGAGCAGGCGGCAGAAAACCTGGACACCGAGCGCGACAGCCATGTCGGAACGCGGCGCTGGGAGTTGCCGGGCGTTGTTCCCCTCAGCGATACCTGGGAGGCCCATCGCGCCGTTCTCGATGCGCACCAGCCCTTTCGCAACTTCGAGTACATGCGGACACTGGGTGATGACCTGCCGCACTATTTGTCGGTAAGCGGCATTCCGGTGTTCGACGACCAGAACCGTTTTCTCGGTTATCGGGGGACGGTGCACGACATCACCGAAATCAAGCGCTCGGAAGAGGCGCAGCGAAAAACATCCCAGTTCCTCGACGAAGTTGTCGGCAACATCCCGATCGCCGTCCAGCTGAAATCGGTCCTGGACGGACACCGGATAGCACTGTGGAACAAGGCCGCCGAAACCGTGTATGGATTGACGCGCGACGAGGCGATGGGCCATACCGTCCATGACCTCTGGCCAAAAGCAGTCGCAGACCGGATGCATGCCTCCGACCTGGAAGTGGTTGCCGAAGGCGTTCCCCAGGATTTTCCCGATCGCACGATTCCATCCAGGACTCACGGGACCATTCGCCTCCATGTGCGCAAGGTGCCGCTGAGAAATGCGGTTGGCGAGGTGAGTCACATCCTGATCACCTCCGAAGATATAACGGAACGCCTGGAGGCGGAAGATCGCCTGCGCCGCAGTCAGGAACGTTTTCGCAGCCTGACCCAGCTTTCCTCGGACTGGTACTGGGAACTTGACGACCAGTTCCGTTTCACCCGGGTTTCCAGTGGGGCCGCCCGTTTTGGCAGGCTTCCTGCCGGGGCGGGAGACCAGGCCCGCATCAGCGAATACATCGGCAAGACCCGATGGGAAATTGACGACACACCCGGCAACAAGGAAGCCTGGGCATTGCACCGCGCGCAGCTGGAAAAACACGAAACCTTCCGTGATTTCGAATACGAACGCGTGGACATGGACGGCAGGCGGATTGTTTTTTCCATCAGCGGCGAGCCTGTTTTTGATGCCGATGGCAAGTTCAAGGGCTATCGCGGTGTGGGCACCGACATCACCGCCCGCCTGGAGGCCGAGGCCAGCCTGCGCCGGAGCGAGGAGCGTTTTCGCGGCCTGACCGGTCTTTCCTCGGACTGGTACTGGGAGCAGGACGACCAGTTCCGCAATGTTTTTGTTTCCAAGGACACGCCCCAGTCTGGTCCCGCCAACCAGAGTGTCGGCGAGGGAAAACGCCGCTGGGACCTTCCCGGCGCCGCGCCGCTTCTCGGCACTTGGGAAGAGCACAAGGCGCTTCTCGCGGCGCATCTGCCGTTCCGCAATTTCGAGTACCAGCTGACCGGTGACGATGGCAGCGTGATCTATCGCAGCGTGAGCGGTGAACCGGTGTTCGATGCTGGTGGATCTTTCACGGGTTATCGCGGCGTGGGTTCGGACATCACGTCGCGCAAGCAGACCGAGCTGGCATTGCGGACCAGCGAGGTACGGTTCCGGACCGTGGTGTCCGCCCTGGCCGAAGGGGTGGTCCTGCGCGACGCAGAGGGGAGAATCGTCGATTGCAATGCCAGTGCCGAGCGCATTCTCGGCAAGACCCTGGCCCAGATGGAGGGGCAGACGGTTGCCGGGCCGGAGTGGGAAATGCTCAGGGAAGACGGCTCGCTGATGCCCGAGGAAGAACACCCCAACGCCGTTGCCCGGCGCACCGGCTTGCCCCAGTCCAACGCGGTGGTGTGTTATCGCAAGCCCGACGGCAACATCCTGTGGGCGCTGCTCAATGTGCAGCCCCTGTTCAACGGGTCTTCCCGTACCCCGTCCGGCTACGTCACCACCGTCACCGACATCAGCAAGCGCAAGCGCGATGAGATGGAAATTGTCCGCCTCAATGTGGACCTGGAGAAACGGGTGATGCGCAGGACGGCCCAGCTGGAAGCGGCCAACACCGAGCTGGAGGCGTTTTCCTATTCCGTGGCGCACGACCTGCGTTCTCCGCTGAGTACCATCGACGGTTATTGCGCCTTGCTGCAGAAAGCCGTGCCCACAGAAGCCGGGGAACGCGTGCACCACTATGTGGACCGGATACGCGGCGGCGTGCGGCGCATGGGCGAACTCACCGACGGGCTGCTCTCTCTGGCCAAATTGTCGCGTACCAGCCTGAACTGGGAAGCGGTAGACCTCAGTGTCGAGGCCGCCAGGGTCCTCGCCCAGTTGTCCGAAAATGAACCAGGGCGCGACGTCCGCGCAACCGTTGAGCCAGGCCTGATGGCAAACGCGGATGCCGCGCTGCTCCGGCAGGTGCTTGAGAACCTGCTCGGCAATGCCTGGAAGTTCACTGCAAGAAAAACCACGACCGAAATCATGATTGGCAAGGAAGACGGCGCGGACTTGCAGCCTGTCTATTTTGTCAAGGACAACGGCGCGGGCTTTGACATGGCTTATGTGGACAAACTGTTCGGCACTTTCCAGCGCCTGCATTCTTCGGAAGAGTTCGCCGGCAGCGGCATCGGCCTGGCCACGGTCAAACGCATCATCACCCGCCACGGAGGGCGGATATGGGCGAGTTCCGTCCCGAACGAAGGCAGCACGTTTTATTTCACACTCGGTGGCGACCAGGGCATTGCTGGGCAGGAGGATGACGCCGCTGACAACGACTCGGGTATCGCACTGGCGCTTTCCCGCCCCCGCGATCTTCTCAGAGGCGCAGGCTCGCCGGCCAGTAGCGACAACGACAACCTGGTCAGCGATCAGCTGTTCACCAGTGCCTTCGAACACTCGTCCATCGGCATGGCGCTGGTGGGCATCGACTCGAACCGGCTCAGGGTCAACAGCGCTTTTTGCCAGATGCTGGGGTACTCCGAAGCCGAGATGCTGGCGCGCTCTGTCAAGGACATCACCCATCCTGACGATGTCGAATGGGACCTGCTGCAGCGCAAACGGGCGCTCGCCGGTGAAATTGAAACCTACCAGTGGGAAAAGCGTTACATCCACAAGTCGGGCCGCATTGTCTGGGGTTTCCTGAGCTGCTCGCTGGTACGCGACGCCGACCGCAAGCCGCTTCACTTCATCTCGCAGATCCAGGACATCACCGAGCGCAAGGAGAGCGAGCGCGTTCTGCAGGAAAGCGAGGAGCGCTTCCGGATGCTGACCCAGCTGTCCTCTGACTGGTTCTGGGAACAGGATGAAAATTTCCGCTTCGTTGAGATCAAGGGCAAGCATAAGTCCGTAAGCGCATCGTCCAATCCTCAAGCCAGCATTTTTGGCAAAACGCCGTGGGAGCTGGACAGCGGCATGGACCCAGCCATCCTGGCGGAGCACAAAGCCATTCATGAGCGGCATGAAGCTTTTCGCAATTTTGAGTTCGCCCGGCGTGGGGCCAATGGCGCGAAGCGGTACATGAGCGTCAGTGGCGCGCCCATCTTTGATGCCGCCGGGCGTTTTACCGGTTACCGTTCGGTCGGCCGTGACATCACGGAAATACGCCGGGTCGGGGAAGCGCTACGGGCCAGCGAACGCCAGCTTCGCGAGATCACGGACACTGTGCCCGCGCTGATTGCTTATGTGGACAAGGAGCAGTGTTTCCGCTTTCATAACCGGGCCTATGAAGAGGCCTTCGGTTTGTCTTATGAACAGTTTGACGGGAAACATTTGCGTGAAGTGATGGGCGACGAATTTTATGAGGTGGTGCGCCCTCGGGTCGAGGAGGTCCTGACGGGTTATCCGGTGGCGTATGAACGTACCCAGACTACCGCGCGCGGCGACCAGCGTGACTATGTGGTCAACTATTTCCCGCGTTATGGCGATGGCAATGAGGAAGGGGAGGTCATCGGCTTTTATTCGCTGGCCACCGACGTCACCGAACTCAAGCGCATCGACCGCATGAAAAGCGAGTTTGTCTCCACGGTCAGCCACGAGCTGCGCACACCGCTTACCTCCATCCGCGGTTCGCTGGGGCTGATCTCGGGTGGTGTCGCCGGCCAGCTGCCCGACGCCGTGAAGACGCTGGTGGGCATTGCCAAGAACAACTGCGAACGCCTGATTCGCCTGATCAACGACATCCTGGACATCGAGAAAATCGAGTCCGGCAAGATGCGCCTGGACCTGCAGGTGGTCGAACTCAAGCCCCTGCTGGTGCAAACGCTGGCGGCCAATGAAGGTTTTGGCACTGCGCAGAACGTCAGCCTGAGCCTGGACTTCCCGGAAGATGGCCTGCAGGTCCATGTGGACAGCGACCGCCTGGCCCAGGTCATGACCAACCTGCTGTCCAACGCGATGAAATTTTCACCGCCTGGCGGTGTGGTGGAAGTCCGCGTGTCGCAGGTCGGCATGGGCGTGCGGGTCGAGGTGCGTGACCACGGCCCGGGTATTCCGGAAGAATTTCGCAAGCGCATTTTCCAGAAGTTTTCCCAGGCCGACTCGTCCGATACACGCCAGAAGGGCGGTACCGGGCTGGGCCTGAATATTTCACGGGCCATCATCGAACGCCTGGGCGGCAGCATTGGATTTGAGAGCGCAGCCGGTGTGGGCACCACTTTCTTTTTTGAATTGCCCCTGTGGACCGAGCCGGTGCAGAGCCTTCCGCCGGCCGCGCGCGACTCCAACCGGCCGCGTATCCTGATCTGCGAAGACGATCGCGACATTGCCCGCCTGATCGCCATGATGCTGGACAAGGGCGGTTTTGACAGTGACATGGTTTACCGTGGCGCGGATGCCCTGGCCTGTCTGGCGCACACCCAGTACGCCGCCATGACGCTGGATCTCAGGCTGCCCGACCAGGACGGCATCACGCTGATCCGCACCCTGCGCAGCCAGGAGGGCACGCGCGAGCTGCCTATCGTGGTGGTCTCGGCCATGGCCGGGGAAGGGCAGATCCAGTTCAACAACCACCCGGAGACCGTGTCCGAGTGGCTCGAAAAGCCGATCGACGAAAACCTGCTGATCCTGGGCTTGCGGCGTGCCATCAAGGGCATGGCCGAGGGCAAGCCTCGCATCCTGCACGTGGAAGACGACCTGGACATCCAGCGTATCGCGGCGGCGATCATGCAGGAATTCGCCACTTTTGAATTTGCCGCCACACTGCAGGAGGCTCGCGCCTGCCTGGCGGCCCAGGCGTTCGACCTGGTCCTGCTGGACCTGACCCTGCCGGGCGGATCAGGCTGGGACTTGCTGAGTGATATTGAAGCGCTGGATCAGCCGCCGCCGGTGGTGGTGTTTTCGGCGCGCGAGATCAACCAGGCTGAAAAATCCCGGGCGGCCGCCGTGCTGATCAAGGCGCAAACCTCCAACGAGGAATTGCTGAAGACCCTGCAACAGGTGTTGGCCCAACGCCGCTGAAGGGTGCAGGCCCATTCAAGGGGTGCTGCAGAATTTTTATGCGAAATATGCCTCCAGCCCTTTACTGGCGGGCGCAAGCAGCTATTATTTTGGTAGCAAATTACGCCGCCGAGGCATTCATCATCGCCGTGTAGCGGCGTTGCATTTCTTCAGGGGCCACTTCTTCAATGCTGTGCCCCACGCTCCAGCGATGGCCGGACGGGTCGCGAAAGCTGCCGGAGCGTTCGCCATAAAAATGGTCCTGTGCCGCCATGTCCAGGGTGGCACCTGCTTTCAGCGCCCGTGCGATCACCTCATCGCAATTGTCCACATGCAGGTGCAGCGTCATGAAGGTGGGGGTGCCGGCCTCTGGCGCCAGGATGCCGTATTCGGGGAATGCCTCGGAGATCATCAATGTGGTCCCGGCGAAGTCCAGCTCGGCATGGCCCAGGCGCCCGCCGGGTTCGACCAGCCTGAATTTTTCGGTGGCGCCGAATACCGTGGTGTAAAACGCAATCGCTTCCGCCGCGTTTCTCACGTGGATGTAGGCAAACAATTCGTGAATGGCCATGATGGCTCCCGTCGTGAAATTTGAACAGGAAGCCAGTCTATCGGCGCGTGCGGATCAGGTCTTGAACAAAATTGACCTGAGTCTGCCGTGCGAAAGGCGCCGGCACCGGCACATGGTTGGGCGACACGACAGGCGCCCGGAGATATTGCTCCGGCGTGAGACCGGAGAATTGCCGGAATTCGCGGTTGAAGTGCGGCTGGTCGCTGTAGCCGGCGTCCAGTGCCACATCGGGCAGGCGCGGCACTTGCGCGGTGCCGGACCGCTGCATCAAATCCAGCGCCTGCTGGAAACGTTGTACCCGGCCGTACAGCTTGGGAGGCAGGCCAACCGCCTGTGAAAACTGGCGTATGAAATGGCGATGGCTGTAGCCGCTTTGCGCCACTGCTTCCCGGACGCCGGCGCCCGCCCTGAGCTGCACCAGTGCACGCGTGATCGCCGGGTGGGCGGGTGCAGACGCCGGCCGCAGCCGCGCCAACAGCAGCGTTTGAATCAGGCACATCCTCTTCGCGGGCGATGCCGTGGCGAGCAGCTGTTCCCGCATCCACGCCGCGCTGTGGCCCCACAGGTCCTCCAGCCGGATGTGTCGCCCGGCCAGTTCGTCGGCCGGCATGCCCAGCAGCGCCTGCGCGGCGCCCGGCAGCAACTGCACGCCTATGGCCTGCGAAGCCGCAGGCACCTCCTTGGCATAGAAGGCTGCCCGCGCGCCACCCACCACGGCGTAACCCAGGTTTTGCCCGGCGACGTCGCCGGGCTTCTCAAAAATGCGGATGGGCGGCCCCGACAGGCGGATCACCAGATGCATTTCGCCGCTGGGCAAGATGAATTCTCTGGCATCTCTTGAAGCCATCTGGCCAGCCTGTTCAGGCGTGCTGGTCCAGACGAGACGGACGAGGCCGGCAAGTGAAGGAAGCGGTGCCTGCTGCATGGGCCGGCGCGGGGAGCTTGTGTTCCTGCCCGATAAAAATCAAAGCCGGCCGAGGTCCTGGATGGCATCCACCACCATGCTGGTGCCCACCGCGATCAGCAGGATGTCGCCGGCTGCGCGCACATATTTGTGCCCGGAAGGAGGAAGGCCCAATTGCACGACCACCGCATGCGGCACGGGGTAATACACCAGGTCGTGCGGCAGGGGTTGGCCGATCGCCCATTTTTTGGCCTGGCCCGGAGGCATGCAGCCGTTGTTCTTTTTGGCCAGGCCCGGAGGGCAACGGCCTGCACTGGAGGGCTTGCCGTAGTAATCGCGGATCACCATGCGCTGCTGGTCGCCGAAGTAGGCACCCACCCGGATGTCCTGCGGCGCCTGCCGGGCCTGCTGGACGTCCTTGCCACCGCTGTTGCCTTTTCCGCCCTTGTCGCCCTTGCCGGGGGAGCGTTCTTTCTGTTCCTGTTTCCCGCCTTTGCCCTGACCGGCCCATTCGGGTTTTTCCGCCCAAACCGAGCCTGCCGTGAAGGCCAGTGCCAAAACGAGAGGGAGTGCGCGCAGTTGCGAAAGAGGGGGGAGATTCATGATGTGTCCTTGTTCGTTGCAACGAGCTGGAGCTGGGGCCCCGGCATCTGGGTTGACTGCTTTATAACGCTTCACTTGCGATTTCGTTGGCCTTTTTTATTACAAACCAGGCGCCGGTGGTGTTGTCCTACAGCGCGCCTGGCATGGCGCCTGCACGTTCACCGGGCGGCAAACAAAAGCACTTCCGGTTGCGCCTTTTCACTGAATTTACAGCCTGGCCCAGTCCGAATAACTCACCAGCGCCGGGCGCGGGGTATGGCCCAGCAGCTTGTGCAGCGCGACGCACAGGGCGCTGAGATCGTCGGCCTTGCTGATGACGAGTGCCGCGCCTTCCTCATAGGCCCTGGCTTCGAGCACGCTGTCCATGTAGCCCGAGATGATGATGACGGGCAGGTCTGCACGCAGCAGCTTGACCTGCTTGAGCAGATCGACACCGGTGTGGGTTTGCAAGCGGTAGTCCGTCACCAGCACATCACAGCCGTAAGGGTCTGCCTGCAGGGTGGCCAGCGCCTGCCGGGCGCTTTCGTGGCAGCTGACGCGAAAGCCCGCCTGCGGCAGGGTTTCGCTGACCAGCACCCGCATGGG
The DNA here is from genome assembly GCF_049790275.1 of Polaromonas sp. Lineage (GTDB taxonomy): Bacteria > Pseudomonadota > Gammaproteobacteria > Burkholderiales > Burkholderiaceae_C > Polaromonas. Next base: position 7,910 of record NZ_JBAQYR010000160.1, on the reverse strand, counting down.
CTCGTAATCATCCACATACAGGACATACGGGCTTCCGGAATCCGCTTCTTCGGAGGTCGCGGCCTCCAGCGGCACAGCGGCAGGCAGGTAGATGTCGAAGGCCGTTCCACGGCCCGGCTCCGGCGATATGTTGATCATGCCGTGGTGTCGCTCGATGATGCGGCGCACCTCGACCAGCGGCATGCGGCGCGCACTGGCAGGGCGGTCGTCGGTCTGTACAGGCGCCGGCAGCAACTGGTGAAAGGGGCCGGTGGCAGTCCGGCTGCTGTTGGTGATCACCAGCCGTGCGTAGCGCCGGGGCGGCAAGCCGCCCTGCAGCTTGTCGGCGTCCGGGTCCAGCACCACGTCGTCCAGCAGCACCTCGCTCATTTCGACGACGATCTGTGTGGCCAGGCCCACCAATGACTGCCAGGCCACGATGCAGGCGCTCAGCAGGGCCTGTTCAAGCCGGTCGGCGTGGGTGAGCAGCCAGGGGTTTTCGTGGGAGAGTTCCAGCGCCAGTTCAACTTCGCGCGGAAGCAGGGCACGAAAACGGTCCATGGCGCGCAGCACAATGGGCTCCAGCCTTTGATTGACCGCTTCTTCAGCATGCGGAAGGTCGGCTTGCATCGGTTTTCTTTCCGCGGCGTTGGTCAGGCGGGTGCGCGGGTCCGGTATGGCGCGCTCGGGGAAAGCGTAGGACTTTTGACCTAGGGCGTCAATGGTGTTACCGCGGCAGGGCGCGCCGGATGCCAACAAGGTATGCCACGCCTGGACTTGATGACAAAACGGGCTTCAGCCCATATACCGCGCGCGCAACCAGCTATCAATAAAATAGCGGGTAACGAAGCCGCCCGATCGGTCAGCGGCTTCTTTCCCCGTTCAGCGCGCTGTGGAATTCCTCACGCGACAAGATGCTGTCCTTGTTGATGTCGGCCTCGTCAAAGTGCCTGGCCACGCCGCGGAAGCCGGAAGCTTCCTCGCGGCTGAGTTTGCCGTCCTTGTTGCTGTCGATGTAGGCGAATGCGCGCTCTATGTCCTGGGCCGCGTATTTGGGGGCGGCAGCCACCGCAACGGATGCCGGGGCTGCAGTTGGCGTGCCCGGTGTTGCCGGCGCGGCCGCTTGGGCCTGCGCCCCCAGGGCAAGCAAGGCCGCTGTCGCGGCAACGAGAAGAAAAAGGGTGCGAGAAGCACTCCGTGGGGCTGCGGTCAAGGTCATTAGCGTCCTGAAGGGGTCATCGAACATAAGCGCCATTGAACGCCAGGAGTGATGCCAGTGCCAGCGTGCTTGCAGGGTGTTTCCTCACTTTACATCCCGGGAGCCAGCTGAAACATTTGCTTGCGCCTGGCGTGCCTTGGCGCAAGCCTTTCTGCCGTCACCGCCCGTTCGCGCGGGTGGCCTGGCATCCATTCCTCCTGCAAATAGGGGTGGCAAGCAGGCAAAAAAGTCCTCAAAATCATTTCACATTGCGGGCGTCAGGACCGCACAACCAGGGGACAGCCATGCGCGATACCGACATTGCCCACATTTGGCAGGACGCGGCAACTTTCGACCGCACCCTGAAGGCCAGGCCGGACCAACTGGCCAGGCTCAGGCGAAAGCAGGTTCACGCTGCAAGTTATACGCGGCAGGCCTTGTTCAACGCCATGGCCAGGGGCGAGCCGGCCGTTCTGGCTGGTGTGCAGGTTTCCGTTGCAGGCAGCGACAGGCTTGGACTGGAAGCCGCGCTGGTCAAACATGTCGGCAGCGGTTTCGATGCGCACCAGCGTGCCAATGCCCAGATCGGTCCCAGCCAGCGGCGTACCAGGCTGGGCGTGCATGAGCTGATGCGCAAGTGGAGCAGCCGGCGCAGCCTCGTCAGCGTGACCGACCTGCACATTCGTGGCACACCGCTGGAGCGGAAAATCGACACCGCGCAATTGTCTGCGTTCAACCTGCTGCCGCAAGGCTCGGAGGGCATGCAGCGCCAGGAGATGATGACGCTGGTCATCGGCGCCCGCGGCAACGTCACCGACTCCCACTCTGATGACCCCGACGGCAGCAACCACTGCTTCATGGGCCGCAAGCTGTGGCTGGCATGGGAGACTTTCGAAGGCATCCAGGCGGGGCTGCAGGACTGCGAGCGGGGGCTGGTCAGGGGCCGCGCCCGCTTCAATCTGGACAGGTTCTGTGAACTGAAAAGCGCGCGCTGGTGGACGGTGGAGCCCGGTGAAACACTGTTTCTTCCAGGCAGGCTCACGCACAAGGTGGTCACCCTGGACGCTTACCTGGGCATCGGCAGCTTTTATGTCGCCCCCGTGAGTTGCCTGGACAGCCTGAGCCGGTGGTACTTGCATCAACCCTTGTGGTCGCTTGACGACCCCCGGGGCGAAAACGCCGGACTGGTTGACGAGATTGCCGGGGCGATGCGGCGGCAGTTGCAGAAGCTGGCGCGCCAGTCCCTGGCAAGGAAGCAGCAATGGGGGCTTGACTTTGTGCGTCCGGCGACAGAGCGGTGGATGCGGAACTGGTCGCGGCAGCAGCGCAACGCCCTGATGGCGCGTGCGCCGTTTGTGCGGGTGATGGAGGCGTTGCAGCAGGCGGGGTCTGTCGCGGGAGTCTGATTCGTCCCCTGCCTGTAGGCTTCCTCCTACATACGCCACCCGGCGTATAGCCCATTCCCCCTCCGGTCCCCAGAATCGCCTCATCGTTTCGTAAAAGCCTCCCCGTGGCGGCTTGTGCGGAGCGAAACGCGAACTACCTACTTACCGGAGAAGCACACATGCAACGTCGTTTTACCCTCAAGGCGCTTACTGCCGCCGTCGCCCTGGCGGGCCTCTCGGTTCTGCCAGCCCATGCCCAGTCGGGCGGCACTATCAAGGTGGGCATTCTGCACAGCCTGTCGGGCACCATGGCCATTTCGGAAACCGTGTTGAAAGACACTGTGTTGATGGCGATTGACGAGATCAACGCCAAGGGTGGCGTGATGGGCAAGAAGCTCGAGCCCGTGATTGTGGACCCGGCCTCCAATTGGCCCCTGTTCGCCGAGAAAACCAAGCAGCTGCTGGGCCAGGACAAGGTTTCGGTAATTTTCGGCTGCTGGACCTCGGTGTCCCGCAAGTCGGTGCTGCCGGTTGTTGAAGAAATGAACGGCCTGCTGTTCTACCCGGTGCAGTACGAGGGTGAAGAGTTGTCCAAGAATGTGTTCTACACGGGCGCAGCGCCCAACCAGCAAGCCATTCCTGCCGTTGACTACCTGATGAGCAAGGCCGGCGGCGGCGCCAAGCGCTGGGTTTTGCTGGGCACCGACTATGTGTACCCACGCACCACCAACAAGATCCTGCGTGCCTACCTGAAAAGCAAGGGCGTGAAGGACAGCGACATCGACGAGAAATACACACCGTTCGGCCATTCCGACTACCAGACCATCGTGGCTGACGTGAAGAAGTTTTCTGCCGGCGGCAAAACCGCTGTGGTGTCCACCATCAACGGTGACTCCAACGTTCCTTTCTACAAGGAACTGGGCAACGCAGGCCTGAAGGCCAAGGATGTGCCGGTCGTCGCCTTCTCCGTGGGTGAAGAAGAATTGCGCGGCGTGGACACGAAACCGCTGGTCGGCCACCTGGCTGCCTGGAACTACTTCCAGTCGATCAAGAGCCCGGCCAACACCGAGTTCATCAAGAAGTGGTCTGCCTACGCCAAGGCCAAGGGCATCGCCGGTCACAAGGACAAGCCTTTGACCAACGACCCGATGGAAGCCACTTACATCGGCATCAACATGTGGAAGCAAGCTGTCGAGAAAGCCAAGTCCACCGACACCGACAAGGTGATTGCCGCCATGGCCGGCCAGACCTTCAAGGCACCGTCGGGCATCGTGTCCAAGATGGACGAGAAGAACCACCACCTGCACAAGTCGGTGTTCATCGGCGAGATCAAGGCTGATGGCCAGTTCAACGTGGTGTGGAAGACGCCCGGCCCGGTGAAAGCCAAGCCATGGAGCCCGTACATCGAAGGCAACGACAAGAAGCCTGACGAGCCGGCAAAAATGGCCTCCAAATAAGGCCGCTACCGCAAGCCCCTTGTAGGGGCTGCGGCGCAAGCCGCACTTGGTTTGCAAAAAACAGGTGCGGCTTTTTTGTGGCCTGGCCCAATTCTTGCACTATCACGGTGCATGCTGGTTCCATATATTTCAAGGAAGTTGCAGCCTGGGCATCGCGGCAAGCCGGTATTGGCCTGCTGCTGTGCCCACCCTACAGGTTCTTCATCATGATGATTCGCACACTCCTTCTATCTGCTACGTTTTTTATAGCTGCTGGCGCACATGCTCTGAGCGCGGACGAGGTAAAAGGCATGGCACTCGGTGAGACCGAGGCACGTGTGGAAGCGCTCAACAAGGCTGCTGCCAACCCCGACGACAAAACCGCTGCATTCATTCAGGCACTGGCTGACGATGCCGTCAAGACCGCCGGGGACAAGGTGTTTGTGGTCAAGGACGACAAAGGCTTCGACCCCGTCACCGGCGCAGAAGTGAAAGTACCCGAAGACGCCGAAGACGTGATCAACAACAACATGATGCGCGGCGAGCTGGACACAGCACTGGCTGCGCTCAAGCTGTTCTCCAAAGACGAGAAGGTGCGCGCCGACGCCATCAAGGTGCTTGCCAGCGGCAGTGATGAATCGCGCCTGCCGCTCATCGAAAAGGCCTATGCGGCCGAAACAGTCGCCGCTCTCAAGACCCAGCTGGAGATGGTGCGCGCCACCATCTTGCTCAGCAGCAGCGACAAGGCCAAACGACTGGAAGCGGCTGCGCGCCTGTCGGGCAGCAACAACCCGATCAGCAAGACCGTGCTGATCGCGCGCCTGTCGGAAGAGAGCGATGCCGAAGTCAAGAGCGCGCTGCAGGCCTCGCTGCGCAAGGTCGAGTCCGCGCTGGCCTGGGGCGACAAACTCGGTGCGGTGTTCAGCGGCATCAGCCTGGGCAGCATCCTGCTGTTGGTGGCGCTGGGACTGGCCATCACCTACGGGTTGATGGGCGTCATCAACATGGCGCACGGCGAGCTGATGATGATTGGCGCCTACGCCACCTACGTGGTGCAGGGTCTGTTCCAGAAGTATTTGCCCGGCCTGTTTGACTGGTATTTGCTGGCCGCGGTGCCAGTGGCCTTCATGGCCTCGGCGCTGATGGGCGCGGCGCTGGAGCGCGGTGTGATTCGCTTTCTCTACGGCCGCCCGCTCGAGACCCTGCTGGCCACCTGGGGTATCAGCCTGATGCTGCAGCAACTGGTGCGCTCCATCTTCGGCGCACAAAACGTGGGTGTGGAAAACCCGGTGTGGATGAGCGGCGGCGTGCAGGTGCTGGGCAACCTTTCGCTGCCCTACAACCGCCTGGTCATCATCGGCTTTGCGATTGCTGTGCTGCTGGGCATGGCCTGGCTGATCGGCAGGACGCGGCTGGGCCTGTTTGTGCGCGGCGTCACGCAAAACCGGCCCATTGCCTCGTGCATGGGCGTGAACACGGCGCGTGTGGACACCTATGCGTTCGCGCTGGGTTCCGGCATTGCGGGCCTGGCCGGCTGTGCGCTGAGCCAGGTCGGCAACGTCGGCCCGGACCTGGGCCAGGGCTACATCGTGGATGCCTTCATGGTCGTGGTGCTGGGCGGTGTGGGCCAGCTGGCCGGCACGGTGTACGCGGCCATGGGCCTGGGCATCCTGAACAAATTCCTCGAAGGCTGGACCGGTGCGGTGCTTGCCAAGATTGCGGTGCTGGTGCTCATCATCATCTTCATTCAAAAACGTCCGCAAGGTATTTTTGCGATGAAGGGCCGCTCCGCTGAAGCGTAAATATGAGCCTGCCCATGACCTCCTCTATCGTTCTACCCGCCAAAGGCCCCTTGCTCACGCGCGCTGGCTGGAGCGTCTTCATGGTGTCGCTGCTGCTGGTCTGCGCGTTGGCGCCTGTGCTGAACCTGATGGTGCCCGAGAGCAGCATGTTCCACATGAGCACCTATGCGGTGGCGTTGCTCGGCAAGATCATGTGTTACGCCATCGTGGCGCTGGCCATGGACCTGATCTGGGGCTACACCGGCATTTTGTCGCTGGGACACGGTTTGTTCTTCGCGTTGGGCGGTTACGCGATGGGCATGTACCTGATGCGCCAGATCGGCCGCGACGGCAATTACAAAAGTGACCTGCCGGACTTCATGGTGTTCCTCGACTGGAAGGAGCTGCCCTGGCACTGGACCTTCAGTGACAGCTTTGTTGCCACCTTGTTCCTGATCGTGCTGGTGCCCGGTGTGGTGGCCTTTGTCTTTGGCTACTTTGCCTTCCGCTCGCGCATCAAGGGGGTCTACTTCTCCATCATCACGCAGGCCATGACCTTTGCGGCCATGCTGCTGTTCTTCCGCAACGAGACCGGCTTCGGGGGCAACAACGGCTTCACCGACTTCAAGCGCATCCTCGACACCCCGATTGCCACGCCCAACATGCGCATGGTGCTGTTCGTGATCACCGGCCTGACCCTGCTCGGCTTCTTCCTGTTTGGCAAGTGGCTGGTGCGTAGCAAGTTTGGGCGGGTGTTGCAGGCCATTCGCGATGCTGAAACCCGTGTGATGTTCTCGGGTTACAACCCCATTGGTTACAAGTTGACCATCTGGACCCTTTCTGCCGTGATGTGCGGCATTGCAGGCGCACTGTACGTGCCGCAGGTCGGCATCATCAACCCGAGCGAAATGAGCCCGGCCAACTCCATCGAAATGGCCGTCTGGGCCGCGGTCGGCGGGCGCGCCACACTGATAGGGCCCATCGCTGGCGCCTTCATCGTCAACGGCGCCAAGAGCTGGCTCACGGTGGCCTACCCCGAGTACTGGCTGTACTTCCTGGGCATGCTGTTTATTGCGGTGACGCTGTTTTTGCCCAACGGCGTGGTCGGGCTGGTGAAGAAGCTCCGCAAGGGAGAGCCCAAATGACCCCCGATCTTCTTGAGCAAGGTGCGCGCCGCATCGAACAGCGGCGGGCTGCACTGGAGGCGAGCAAAGCCAATACAGAGTCGGGAGGGCGCAGCGCGGGCATTGGCCGCATTGCCACACCGGGCGAGGTGGACGTCACGCACGGCCGCATTTTGTACCTCGAAGATGTGAGCGTGAGCTTCGACGGTTTCAAGGCCATCAACAAGCTGTCACTCGACATCGCGCCCGGCGAGCTGCGCTGCATCATCGGCCCCAATGGCGCCGGCAAGACGACGATGATGGACATCATCACCGGCAAGACCCGGCCCGACGAAGGCACGGTTTTCTTCGGTAGCACCATTGACCTGCTGCGCCACACCGAGCCGCAGATTGCCCAGCTCGGCATCGGCCGCAAGTTCCAGAAGCCCACGGTGTTCGAGCAGCTCACCGTGTTTGAAAACCTCGAGCTCGCACTCAAGACCAACAAGGGCGTGAAGTCGTCGATGTTCTTCCTGCTGGATTCGGAACAGGGCGACCGCCTCGCCGAAACCCTGGTGACGATTCACCTGGCCGACAGCGTCAACCGAATGGCCGGCAACCTGAGCCACGGGCAAAAGCAGTGGCTGGAGATAGGCATGTTGCTGATGCAGGACCCGAAACTGCTGCTGCTCGACGAGCCGGTGGCCGGCATGACCGACGAGGAAACGGCCCGGACGGCTGAACTCTTCCTGTCTTTAAAAGGCAAACATTCGCTGATGGTGGTGGAGCACGACATGAGTTTCATCAAGACGATCTCGGAGATCGTCACGGTGCTGTGTGATGGTTCGGTGCTTGCGCAGGGGACGCTGGATCAGGTTCAGGCGGATGAACGGGTGATTGAGGTGTACCTTGGGCGTTGAACTCTTCTCTGCTCGGGCCGGGCTTGTCGAAGTCTGTGCAAGCTTGGGCGGTTGTGGGTCTTCCTGCAAGCCGGGGGTTGCCCGGCGGCAAGTAACTTTCTTTTGCGT
>NZ_JBAQYR010000159.1:0-2991 GCF_049790275.1 Polaromonas sp. | reverse complement strand
CGGTCGGGCAGGCCCTGGGCCGCAACCCGTTTGCACCTGTGGTTCCCTGCCACCGGGTGCTGGCCGCCGGCGACAAGCCGGGCGGATTTTCAGCCGGCGGCGGCGTTCGCACCAAGCTCAGGCTGCTGATCATCGAAGGCGCGATGCGCGGCACGCCCGGCCTGTTCGACTGAGCCCGGCCAGCGTCCAGGAGTCTGCGCGGCAGAAGGAGCGTCGGCTGCAAAGCGGCCGCGACGGCCCATTTTTTACCGGCTCTTTGCCCCATAGCTACGGCTATGGCGCTGCAAACCCGGCAAAAACTGCGCTCGCCGGGGCCACTTTTCGCTTCGACGCCTTCTGCCGCACAGACTCCTTGCCCGCTGGCTCCCTTGTCCTACAGCCGGCGCCTCCCGGCGCGCACAGCGCGCCCACCTTCCCTGCGCGAAAGTGAAATGAGCGCCCGTCACCGCCACCCGCTGTGGCCGCGACGGCGCCGCGCTCATTCCCATCGCTTATTTTTGAAAGACCCCATCATGGAAAAATCCAACGGCACCGCTTATCCCGCTTCCACTTCCTCATCGGCCGAGAACGCCGTGCTGCGCGGTGTCGAGCAGGCCGGCCACACGCTCCACAACACGATCGACAGGGTGGCCGAACCAGCCCGCAACTCGGTGGACCGCGCGGCCAGCGCCGCGCACAGCACGGTGGACAAGCTGGCCAGCGGCGCCAACAGCGTGGCCGGCAAGGTCGGCAGCCAGGCGCACCGCCTGACCGATGCACCGCTGCAGGCTGTGGATTATTCCCGCGCCTACATCAAGGAGCATCCGCTGCAGGCCATTGGCGGCGCCTTGCTGGTGGGGCTGCTGGTCGGTCGGCTGACCGCGCGCCGCTCCTACTGAGCGCCTGTTGGCTGATTAAGGCCGGACCAGCCGCAGATGCGTGATCTCCGAGGGCGCGCCGAAACGCTTGGGCGGCCCCCAGTAACCGGTGCCGCGGCTGGTGTAGACCCAGAGGTTTTTCAGCCGGTGCAGGCCAGCCGTGAACGGCTGCTGAAAGCGCACGAAAAAATTCCAGGGCCAGAACTGGCCGCCATGCGTGTGGCCCGATAGCTGCAGGTCAAATCCAGCGTGGGCGGCCGCTGCTGCGCTGCGCGGCTGGTGCGCCAGCAGCAGCCTCACAGCTGCCGCTTCAGGTGCGCCGGCCAGCGCCGCATGTGGGTCGCTGCGGTGGCTTGCATCGAAATGCGCGGCGCTCCAGTCGGCCACACCGGCGAGCACCAGCGCCTCCTGCGCCGGCCGCTGGCCGTGCTGCAGCACCACATGTTCGTTCATCAGCACCCGCAAGCCCAGGCGCTGCAGCTCGGCAATCCAGGCGTGGGCACCTGAATAGTATTCATGGTTGCCGGTGACAAAGTAGGTGCCGTGGGTCGATGACAGCTCCGCCAGCGGAGCCACGTGGTGGGCCAGTTCGGCCACCGTGCCGTCCACCAGGTCGCCGGTGACGGCCACCACGTCCACCTGCAGCGCATTGACCGCACTCACGATGGCCTGCAGGTAACCCTGCTTGATGGTGGGGCCGACGTGGATGTCGCTGATTTGCGCGATCGAAAAGCCATGCAGGGCCGCCGGCAGCCCTGCAATCGGCACGTCCACGCGCACCACGGCAGCGGTGCGCCTGGCATTGAAGAAGCCGACCAGGCTCATGAACAGGCCGGCCAGCGGAACGGCCGCGGCCGAGTTGCTGGCGGCCGCATCGAGCGAAAAGGCAGCAGGAATGGCTGCCAGCACGCCCAAGCCGGCCAGCAGCGCCGCATCGCGCAGCAGCGTCAGCACAAACAGCGAGGAAAACAGGCCCATGAACAGCATGCCGATCCAGGCCATGCGGTCCGACAGCGGCTGCGACTTGAAACGCCGGGCGGTCAGGCCCAGCGGTGTCAGCACGGTGGAGGCCAGCAGAAGCAGGCCCACCAGCACCTTCGCCAGCGGCCAGCCGCTCAGGGCCGGCAGCAGGCGCACGCCGATATAGGCGTGCAGGAGAAACGAAAAAAGCAGCAGCGGCATGGACAGGTCAGGAAGTGGGGGCTTGGTGAAGATGGCTGCATCGCTGGCAAATGCAAGAGGCCGTAGCACGACACTATGATGGGTTTGTCTTTGACTTCCCAGGGAAATTTTCATGGCCAGTAGCCTGTTTGCGCTGATCGACGACATTGCCACCGTGCTGGACGATGTGGCCTTGCTGACCAAGGTCGCCGCCAAAAAAACTGCTGGTGTGCTCGGGGACGACCTGGCGCTCAACGCCCAGCAGGTCTCCGGTGTCCATGTCGATCGCGAGCTGCCGGTGGTGTGGGCGGTGGCCAAGGGCTCCATGCTGAACAAGGCGATCCTGGTGCCGGTGGCGCTGGCCATCAGCGCCTTCGCACCCTGGGCCGTGACACCCTTGCTGATGGTGGGGGGCGCTTTCCTCTGTTATGAGGGGTTTGAAAAACTCGCGCATAAATTCCTGCACAGCCGGGCCGAAGATGCGGCGCACCATGACGAGCTGGTGAAGGCGCTGGCTGACCCGTCGGTGGACCTGGTGCAGGTCGAAAAAGACAAGATCAAGGGCGCAGTGCGGACTGACTTCATTCTGTCGGCAGAAATTATTGCGATCACCCTGGGCACGGTGCAGGCCAGCCCTTTCATCACGCAGCTGGCCGTGCTCAGCGGCATTGCCATCGTCATGACCGTGGGTGTGTACGGCCTGGTGGCCGGGATCGTCAAGCTTGACGATGCAGGCCTGTACCTGAGCCAGAAGGCGGGCGAGGGCGGCGGTGTCCGCCTGCTGCGCAGCCTGGGCCGCGGCATCGTGCTGGCCGCGCCCTGGCTCATGAAGGGCTTGTCGATAGCCGGCACCGCGGCGATGTTCCTGGTCGGCGGCGGCATCCTGACGCACGGCGTTCCGGTCCTGCACCATGCCATCGAAGCGCTGGCAGCGCGCGCCGGCAGCGTGCTGGGCGCGGTCACGCCGCTGCTG
>NZ_JBAQYR010000158.1:0-12247 GCF_049790275.1 Polaromonas sp. | reverse complement strand
GCTACGCCCCGCACAACGGGCCCTTGAAGGCGCCTCTGGACAGCGGACCCCTGCGCATCGAAGGCCGCTGGCCCGCTGCCCTGCAGGGCACGCTGTACCGCGTGGGTCCGGCACGGCGCGAATTGGGCGGCGTGTCCATGAACCACTGGTTCGACGGTGACGGCATGCTGCAGGCTTTTCGCTTCACAGACGGCCAGGTCTCGCATCGCGGTGCGCTGCTCGCCACACCCAAACTCAAGGCCGAAGAAGCAGCCGGGCGCCTGCTGTACTCCGGCTTTGCGCAGACCCTGCCCCATTCGCCGCCGCTCAGTGGCCCCGACAGCGTCAACCCGGCCAACATCAACCTGCTGTCGCTGCCGGCCAGTGGCGAGTTGTTCGCCTTGTGGGAGGCCGGATCGGCGCTGGCGGTGGACCCGCAAAGCCTGCAGGCCAAAAGCTTCAAGGTCTGGTCACCCGACACCCAGGGCGCACCGTTCTCGGCCCACCCGAGGGTGGCACCCGACGGCAGCGTGTGGAGCTTCGGCTACATGCCCGGCACCGGCCGCCTGCTGGTGTACGAGATCAGCCCCAAGGGCCAGTTACGCCGCCAGCACGTGCTGGCCGCGCCGCAGGCCGACATGGTGCACGACTTTGCCATCACCGAAAGACATCTCGTGTTTTTGCTGATGCCCCTGAAGTTTTCCGGCACGCCGGGTGCAGGCAACCCGCTGTCGCACTACCACTGGGAAGACAAGTCGCCCCTGGTCGTGCTGCTGGTGGACAAGGCCGACTTCAAGGTCCAGCGCTTTGAGTTGCCGGCCACCGGTGTGTTTCACTTGGCCAATGCCTGGGAACAAGGCGGCACCGTACAAGTACGCTTTGTGGCCCAGCCCGACATCCTGGGCGCCATGCGGCAGATGGACGTGAACCGCAGCCGCAGCGATGCAAAAGCGGGCGCGACGCAATGGACGCAGATCACGCTCAACCCGGCCACAGGCCAGGCGCAGATGCAGGCCCTGGGCCCGGACAAGGTGGAGTTCCCGCGCATCCACCCGGCGCGCAACGGTTTGCCGACGCAGTTCACCACCTTGCTGGCACGCAGCCGCGAGATGAACGCCCAGGTCGATGGCTTCGACAGCGTGCTGGCGCTACACGGCGAGCAGCAAAAACGCCACCGCTACGGCGACGGCTGGATTGCCGAAGAACACGTGTACGTGCCGTCCTCCCCCAGCGCAGCCGAAGGCAAGGGCTGGGTGCTGGGCACGGCCTACCACTGGCCCAGCGAACGTACCGCGCTGTCAGTGTTCGATGCCTCTGCCGTCGATGCCGGCCCGCTGGCGCGGGTCACCCTGCCCTATGGCTTGCCGCTGGGCCTGCACGGCCAGTTTGTGCCCGCGTGACTCTTCACCTGATACCGTTGATCAAGGAGATTGCCATGTCCCTGCCTTTGCGCTCCACCGCCGCCACCCTGTGCATTGCCCTGGCCGGCCTGGCCCATGCCGGCGTCGGTCTGACCGAACTTCCCGGCTTGCAGGGCGACGGCCCCGTCACCGTGTACTACCCATCCAGCGCGCAGGACAAGCCGGTGCCGCGCGGGCGCTTCACACTCCAGCTCGCGGTGCAGGGTGCACCGGTGCGCGGCAACGGGCGGCTGGTCGTCATCTCGCATGGCTCGGGCGGCGCGCCCTGGGTGCACGCCGACCTAGCCCGCACGCTGGTTGAGGCCGGTTTTGTGGTGGCCATGCCCGAGCACCTGCGCGACAACTACAAAGACCCCTCCGTCCCCGGCCCCGAGAGCTGGAAGCTGCGGCCCGCCGAAGTGTCGCGTGCCATCGACGCGGTGGCGCAGGACGCACGTTTTGCCGCGCTGCTGTTGCTGGACAAGGTGGGCATGTATGGCATGTCGGCTGGCGGCCACACGGCGCTCAGCCTGGCCGGCGGACGCTGGTCGCCCTCGCGCTTCAAGCAACACTGCGAGGCGAACATCGCCGACGACTTTTCAACCTGCGTGGGCCTGATCACCCAGTTGCGCGGAAACTTCCTGGACGGCCTGAAAAAATCCGTCGCCCTGGGCGTGATCCGCCAGCGTTTTGACGACCCCGCCTGGTACACCCACACGGACCCGCGCATCAAGGCCATCGTGGCCGGCGTTCCGGCGGCAGCCGACTTCGATGCGCAGTCACTGGCCGCGCCGCCCGTCCCACTGGGCATCATCACCGCCGGCCAGGACCGGTGGCTGGTCCCACGCTTTCACAGCAGCGCCATCCTCGCGGCCTGCACCGCGTGTGAACGTATCGCCGACATGCCGACTGCAGGCCACGGTGCGCTACTGTCGCCACCGCCGCCCGTCGAGGTGCTGAGCGGCATCGCCGCAGAGCTGCTGGGCGACCCGCCCGGCTTCGACCGCGCGATACTGCCCGAGGTGGACCGCAAAATCACCGCCTTTTTCAGAAAGTACCTGCTGCCATGAACCATAAAACCGTTGCTGTCACCACCTTCGCCGCCGTCGCGCTGGTCGTCACCGCGCTGGCCGCCGCCATCACCTTCGGCGGGCCAGCGCCGATTGCGCCCCTGGCCAGCATCAACGCGCCGTTTGCGAAAGCCGATTTTTCGGGCGTGCCCGCACCGCGCAGCTTTACCGCGCGCGACGGTACCGCCATGGCCTGGCTGCATTACCCGGCCGCCGGCAATGCGCAGAACGCACGCCGTGTGGTGCTTGTCCACGGTTCCTCGGCACGGGCGCGCAGCATGCATGTGCTGGCGCGCGCCCTGGCGGGTGCCGGCTTTGAAGTGGCCGCGCTCGATATGCGCGGCCATGGCGACTCGGGTCCGCGCGGCCAGGCCGCTTACGTGGGCCAACTGGAAGACGACGTGGAAGACTTTGCGCGCGCCGTACCGCATGCCGGCCCCAGCACCCTGCTGGGTTTTTCATCCGGTGGCGGCTTTGTGCTGCGTTTTGCCGGCGGCACCCGGCAGGACCTGTTTGACCGCTATGTACTGCTCTCGCCTTACCTGCGTTATGACGCGCCCACCGCCCGTCCTGACAACGGCGGCTGGGTGTCTATCGGCCTGCCGCGCCTGGTTGGCCTGCACCTGCTCAACAAGGCAGGCGTGGGCGTGTGGAATAACCTGCCCGTTCTCAATTTCGGTCTGAATGACACGGCCCGCCCCATGCTCACGCCTTCGTATTCCTTCACCCTCGCCACCAGCTTCGGCCCGCACAATGACTACGCGGGCGACATCCGCGGCGCCCGCGGTGCCATGCACATCGTCGCCGGCCGCGATGACGAACTTTTCCGCGCCGACCGTTTTGCGGACGTATTCACCGCCGCCGGCAAAACCGTGCCGGTGACGCTGGTTCCCGGCGTCAACCACATGGGCCTCACCCTGGATAGCGCCGCTTTTGACGCCGTGATCCAGGCCTGCCGGACCTGAGCGGCTTCCCTGTAACGCGTGGCACCCCTGAACCGTGAAAACGTCAATAGAATGTTTCACCACCTTCGCCTATGAACACCCCACTGAATTCCGAACAGATAGAACGCCTGGCGCACAGGCGCGCGAGTGCCAAGCTGGGCTGGTACTTCCATGCCGTCCTGTATGTGCTGGTTAACCTGGTCATGTTCGCTACCTCCAAGTACGGCTTCGGAACCCGGCCCTGGTCGCTGTTCCCGCTGCTGGGCTGGGGCCTGGGCGTGGCGTTGCACGGCATCTCGGTCTTTGTGCTGGGTGGGAGCGGAAGCCTGCGTGAGCGCATGGTACAAAAGGAACGCGAACGCCTGCAGCGCGAACGCGGCGGCGGCATGCCCCGATGAGGAGGATCGACTGGATCGCCAAGCTGCGGCACATGCTGCAGGTTATGGCATTTGCCCTGGCCATCGCCACCATCCAGTACGCCTTCATGCCGGAACGGCCCTACGGCCCACCGCTGGTGTACTCGCTGTTCATCGCCACCATCACCTGGGCCGTGATTGATCTGGGCCGCGAGTTCTTCCCCTCGAGCGCCGAAACCGGCTGGCCGCATGGCTGGGCCGGCTTTGCCCTGGTGCTGGGGGGCATAGCGCTGGGCTACCTGATCGGTACATGGCTGGCCGACAAGCTGTGCCTTTATTACGGCTGGTACCCTGCCGGCGCACGCCCCGCCGCCAGCGACCCCGGCCAGCAGCGCACGTCGATTCTGATCACCGTGCTGGCGGGCGTCTCGGGCAGCTATTACTTCTACACCATCAACAAAAGCGCCTACCTCATCCGCAAGATGAACGAGGCGCACCAGCACGCCAACGAAGCACGGCTGAAGCTGCTCGAAACCCAGCTTGAGCCGCACATGCTGTTCAACACGTTGGCGAACCTGCGGGCGCTGATTGCCACCGACCCGCAGCGCGCACAGGTCATGCTGGACCACATGATTGCCTACCTGCGCGCCACGCTGGGCGCCTCGCTGAGCGCCACCCACACGCTGGAGGCCGAGTTCGACCGCCTGCGCGACTACCTGGAGCTCATGGCCATCCGCATGGGGCCGCGCCTGTCCTACACGCTGGAACTGCCACCCGAGCTGGCCCAGCATCCCGTGCCCACGCTGCTGCTGCAGCCGCTGGTTGAAAACAGCATCAAGCATGGGCTGGAGCCCAAGATCGAAGGCGGGCAGATCACCGTCAGCGCCCGGCGCGACGGCTCGGCCCTGGTGCTGGAGGTGCTGGATACCGGCGTCGGCCTGTCCGGCACGGAAGAAAAAGACCGTTCCGGTTTCGGTGTGGCCCAGGTGCGCGAGCGGCTTGCCAGCACCTACGGCACGTCAACCGCTATTGAATTGGTAGCTGTTGACGCAGGCGGTACAAGGGCTACCGCCCGGTTTCCCTATCAATCATGAGCAACCACCCGGCCACCGCACTGATCGCCGAAGACGAGCCCCTGCTGGCCCAGGCGCTGCAGGCCGAACTGGCGCGTGCCTGGCCCGCGCTGCGTGTGCTGGCCAGTGTGGGCGACGGCGTTTCAGCCGTGGCCCAGGCACTGCAGCTGCTGCCGGACGTGCTTTTCTTCGACATTCGCATGCCCGGCCAAAGCGGCCTGGACGCTGCCGCCGAGCTGGCCGACGAATGGCCGCACGACAAGCCTTTCCCGGCCCTGGTGTTTGTGACCGCCTACGACCAGTACGCCGTGCAGGCCTTTGAAGCGCAGGCCGTGGATTACCTGCTCAAGCCCCTGCAAGCCGCACGCCTTGAAAAGACGGTGTCAAAAGTGCAGCTGGCCCTTTCCGCACGGGCGTCAGCAGCTATCAATTCAGCAGCAGAACAAAACGGCGCGCTGGATCAGACCCTGGACCAGCTGCGCCACCTGCTGGCCGCAACCCGCGCGACCGAGAGCAGCCTCCTGAAAGTGCTGCAGATCAGCGTGGGCACCAGCATTCGCATGGTGCCGGTGGGGGAGGTGGTTTATTTCGAGGCCGCCGACAAATACGTGCGGGTGCTCACCGCCGGCCACGAGTACCTGATACGCACACCCCTGAAGGAATTGCTGCCCCAACTGGACGCGCAAAACTTCTGGCAGATTCACCGCGGCACCGTGGTGCAGGCCGGCGCGATTGAAACCGTCAGCCGGGACGAATCCGGCAAACTGACGCTGAGCTTGCGCGGCCGTCCGGAAAAGCTGGCGGTCAGCCGCCTTTACAGTTCGCTGTTCCGGGCGCTGTAAGCCTCGGGCGTCGCCAGCTGCGCCGCCTTACCTCGGCATCAACTGGTAATAGTCAAAACCTGCGCTGCGCCCGCCCAGGCAGCCGGCCAGCTTGTCCTCGATGGTGCGCCACATGGCCAGCCGGTTGCGCCACTTCGAGATGCTGTGGCCCTCGTCGGCAAAAAGCAGGTAGTCCACCGGCCGGCCCAGCTTCTGCAGCCCGGCCACCACATCGTCCGAGTCCTGGCGCAGCACGCGGATATCGTTGCCGCCATGCACCACCAGCAGCGGTGCAGTGATCTTGTCCAGGTGGGCGATCGGCGAGTTCGCCAGCATCTGCGCGCGGTCTTCGGGCTTGTTCACGTCGCCATAAAAACGGGCAAAGAGGTGCCGGCTACGCCAGAACGCAGGCCAGCTGTCCGCCACCCGCAGCCAGTTCGCCACGCCCACCACGTCAACGCCGCAGGCGTAGTCGTGCGGTTTCTGGATCAGCTGCGCCAGCACCGAAAACCCGCCGAAACTGCCGCCCATCACCGCCAGGCGCTTCGGGTCGGCCACCTTCTGGTCAATGGCCCACTGCACACCTTCGGCAATGTCTTTTTGCAGGCGGCCAAAATATTCACGCTCGCCCGCCCACATGTGTTCACGCCCGTAGCCGGAAGAGCCCCGGTAGTTCAACGTCATCACCACGTAGCCGCGGTTGGCCAGCAATTGCGGTATGTCAAACACTGCCGGGCTCCAGCTCTCGCGCACCCAGGGGCCGCCGTGGATGGACACCACCATGGGCACCGGCCCCTTCACACCGCGCGGCCGGACCAGGTAGCCGTGTATGGTGCGGCCGTCCGATGCCCTGAAAGAAAACGGCTCCTCCTTCGCCAGCACCGACGCCGCCTCGCGCTCCAGCGGGTTCAACCGGCGAACCTGGCCGGTGCGCCGGTCTAGCAGCAACTCGGCTGAATCAAAATGCCCCACGCTGCGCAGCACCACACGCTGCTGGTCTTCGGAAAAGCCCTGGGGCCGCGTGATCACCGGCTGGTCCGGCAACAAGCCGGCGGCCAACGCCTTCTTGACGGCTGCCTGCACGTCGCGATCCATCGCCGCGTCCAGGTAGCTGATGCGCGGCATGTCGGGCTCGAACACATAGGCCAGCGGGCCGCCTTGAGGGGCAAAAAGCACCATGCCCAAATCCACCTGGTCGTGCGCGGCCAACACGCGCTCCTGCCCACTGGCCAGGTCCACTTCGATCAACGCAGTCTTGTCGCGTCCGATGTTGGACGTCACCCAGGCCTTGCCCGCCGCGGTGTCCACCCGGTTCATCCAGTAGTGGTCAAAACCGCCGACGGTCTTGAGCGTACGCCAGCTGCCATCGGGCTGCAGCAGATCAACCGCCACATCCGAGCCGTCGGAGGGGCCCAGTTTCCGTGCGCGGCCCACCAGCTCCCGGTTGAGGCCCAGAATCCAGCTAGTCACCGTGCCGTCACTGCGCGCCACCTCTTTAAAAGTGCGGGCCTGCGCATCGCCCTCGTACAGGTCCAGTGTCGATTTGTCGCGCCGGTTGCTTGCAAAGAAGAACTTCGCGCCGCTGAAACCAGAGCGCCCCAGGTACACCGACCGCACCCCGCGCCAGGGGGTGACTTCCCAGGGCGCCAGCACCGTGGACTGCGTGTCCTGCACGAACAGCCGGATGTTTTCATCACCCGTCGGGTCCTTGCTGTACAGCACGTGCCGGCTGTCTGCCAGCCAGGTGTGGATCCCGCTGCCGCGCCCCTGGTTGCCCACGGCGTACGTGGTGACGGGGCCGCCTTCGGCGACAGGACGTACCGCCAGGCCGGCATCGGTACCCACCGTTTGCTGCCACAGCAGTCGCTGCCCGTCAGGCGACAGCACAAAGCCCGCCGCGAAATCAATGTTGGCAACAAAGCGGCGAACCGGCACCAACGGCGCAAGCTCTCCGCTGCCTTGCGCAGCGGCCAGATTCGATTGCGTGGGCGCCGTGGTGCAGGCCCCCAAGGTGAGCAGGACCAGCGCGGTGCCGATGACGGCAGGGATACGACTGAAAGACATGGGAGCCCTCCTCCTTGTTTTGCCCATTGTTGATCTTGGGGCGTCTGGGTCCCGGCCATCATAGCCGCGGCAACCTTGGCCCAGCCAAAGGCGCAGGTATCATCACGCAGCCATGACACAGCCTTCTCGCGCGCCCGCCGCCTCCTCGGACGAGTCCTTCCCGCCGCAACTGATTCTCGACTTCTGGTTCAGCGAGGGCATGAGCAAACGCTGGTTTTCCGGCGGCCCCGAACTCGATGAAGAAATCCGCAGCAAGTTCGGCAAGCTGGTCGGTCTTGCCCAGGCCGGCGGCCTGGCCGACTGGGAGGCCCAGCCGCAAAGCAGGCTGGCGCTGGTCATCGTGCTCGACCAGTTTTCGCGCAACATCTTTCGCGGCAAGGCCAAAGCCTTTGGCGGAGACGCCCGTGCCCAGCAGCTGGTGACCGATGCACTGGCGCGCGGGTTCGATGAACAGCTGCCGTGGATGGGCCGCGTCTTCCTGTACATGCCGCTCATGCATGCCGAAAACCTGGCGCTGCAGGAAGAATCTGTCCGGCGCTTCACCGCGCTGGCAGAAGCGGTACCCGAGGCTTTGCGCGCCAGCGCGCGCAGTTCGCTGGACTTCGCCATCCAGCACCGCGACATCATTGCCCGCCTGGGCCGGTTTCCGTACCGCAATGCAGCGCTGAGCCGAACCAACACCGCCCTCGAATTCGATTTCCTGAAAATCGGCCCGCGCTTCGGGCAGTGACAGGCCGGCCCCGGCCTGCGCACCCTTGAAAAACTGCCACGGCCAAACGTGCACGGCCTGATTTTTCATGCAGTGCTGCACCGCGTGAATCCAACCGCTTCCTGTGTCCGTACTCCCTGCAGACGCTGTTGCTTGCCGCATCAGCGTTGAAGCAACCTGCCCGCAACCCGTGCCTGGCAACTGCCAGCGCAACTCACCAGGAGTACTCCGCATGATGATCCGTACCGCTCTCGCCACCGCTGCCATCTCGCTTGTTGCCGCCTGCGGTTCCATGGCCCCGACGATGCCGGCTTACTCGCAGGCCGGCCTGCCCGCTACCGTGCAGGTTCCGGCCGGCCACAAGGTCGCCATGGAAACTGTCGGTGTGGGCGAGATCACTTATGAATGCCGCGCCAAGGCAAACGACGCCGGCCAGTTCGAATGGGTGTTTGTCGGCCCCAACGCCAAACTGCTGGACCGCGGCGGCAGGCAGGTCGGCAGGTATTACGGCCCGCCCGCCACCTGGGAGGCGATGGACGGCTCGAAACTGACCGCCGTGCAGCTCGCCGTCGCGCCCGCCATGGCGGGCAACATCCCGCTTCAGCTGGTCAAGGCCAACGCCGCCATGGGCACGGGCGCCATGCAGGGTGTCACCCACATCCAGCGCGTCAACACCCAGGGCGGGGCTGCCCCTGCGGCACCCTGCAGCGCTGGCAACATGGCGGCCAAACAGGTCGTCAGGTACCAGGCCGACTACATCTTCTACAAGGCCATGTAAGCACCCGCTTCTTTTCGCAAAGCCTGTCGGCAATAGACGGCTGATTTCCCGCGTGAGGCCGGCGGGCAGGCCTCGCGGAGCAGGCAGCGCCCCCCTGGTCCGCCGGTGCCTGGAAGACGTGAACAGAAATACGTTTTTTGCTCGCATGGCGCAGGCGCGGCGTCCTACAGACGGTTACACCTCGGGCGGATCAACTCGGAACCAGCAACACCAACCGAGGGAACTCCAGATGAAAAACACCCGCACCCCACTGCGCGCCGCCGGCAAAAGCCTGCTTTGCACCACCCTGATGGCAACCGGCACGGCGCTCATCATGGCCGCCTGTTCCAGCACCCCGCCCCTGCCCAGGGAATACAGCCAGGACACCTTGCCCCAAGCCGTGATGGTGCCCACCGGCCACGTGGTGGCGCTCGAAACCCGCGCCAGTGGCGTACTCAATTACGAATGCCGCCCCACCCCCAGCGGCCCCTATGGCTGGGTGCTAATGAGCCCCAAAGCCAACCTGCTCGACCGTACCGGCAAGGACGTGGTGGCCTATTCCGGCCCACCCGCGCGCTGGACACACATCGACGGTTCCAGCGTTGTGGGCAACCAGGTGAGCGTGGCCTCCAATGGCGAATACAACCTGCCGCTGCAGCTGTCCCGCGCCGAGCCGTCCACGGGCACCGGCGCACTGCAGAACATCAGCTTCATCCAGCGCATCAAGACCAAGGGCGGTGTTGAAAAAACCATGCCGTGCAGCGATCTCACCGCTGGCAAAAAGGTCACCCTGCCCTACCAGGCTGACTACATTTTCTGGCGTCCGATGTAAAGCCCGGCAAGGCCCGCCGTCATGAACCGCCTTTGCCAACGCCACGCCGTACACCGGCATCCGCAAGCGGCGGCTTCCTACAAGCGCAGCCCCGCCTCTGCGGTTTACTGGACAACCAGCCCAGCCGAAAGGAGTGATCTGCCATGAAAAAAATGCGCCACACATTTCGCGTGATCAGCTTGGGCATTGGCTTGGCCCTGCTCGTGGTCACCGGCACGGCGGCCATGATCGGCGCCCTTTCAGGCCCTGCTTTCCACCCCGGCCTGTACCCGCCCGTCGTCATCGGCCCCGCCGCCGGCACCCATCCCCCGCACTCGGGTGACGACAGCGTGCTCTACGAGCGCGTGGCCCGTAGCGACGGCACCCATCTGTGGGTGCTGACGGAACAGCTTCCTTCCAGCGGAGTCCAGCCAGGCGAGCGCGAAGCGCTGGCCGACGCTGCAGTGCCCGTCGCAGGCTTGCAACAAGTCAGTTATGTGCTGCAGGCCAAACCGGCCGGCTTCAACAAGGTCCAGAAAAACTGCACCAGCGCGGCCCACAACAACGGCAAACCAAAAGCACTCAGCAGTAGTTATGACATTTCGTGCATTTCGCTGAGCTAAGTGACACTTTGGTTTTCGGCGTGCCCAACACGGGACGCCGCGAAAGCTGCCGGCGCGGGCATTCATGGCGCAAATTCCACTCTGCAGATTGTTTTTGTATCTGCGGTGTTGTGCATCCCGTGCCGCCTGAAGCACGGAAAAATGTCACAAGACGCAGCACGCACGTTACGATGCGCTGGCAGCACTGTACCGACCGCCCTGCACAACTGGCAGCAAGTCCGTGATGCGCTTATCCCCTGGAGCCGCCTTGAAAACAAAAAAACCGTGTTCCTTCTTTTCGGCCCGGCTGCTATGCAGCCTTTTTGTGGCCGGCGGCAGTGCCGCGTTGCTGGGCGCGTGCAGTTCCCGGCCGCTCCAGCCCTACAACACGCAGCAGGACCTGCCCGCGGCCGTTCGTGTGCCGGCGGGCCACCAGGCCGTGCTGGAAGCCAGCAGCAACGGCCGGCTGATGTATGAATGCCAGGCCGTCAGACGCGCGCCCTACGAATACGAGTGGCTGCTGCGCAACGCCGGGCTGGAACTGACCGACACCTACGGAAAACGTATCACCCACAAGCCCGGCGCACGCGCCAGCTGGACACACCAGGACGGCTCCAGCGTCATTGCGCGCGAATTTATTGAAGTGCCCAATGGCAGCCACAACCTGCCGCTGCAGCGTTACCGCGCCGAACGCTCGGAGACCCCGGGCGCGCTGCAAAACATCACCTATGTGCAGCGCCTGCGAACCGTGGGCGGCTGGATAGCCAGCCCCACCTGCAGTGCCCCGCAGCTGGGCATGCGCATGACCGTGCCCTACGAGGCCGACTATATTTTCTGGCGCGCCACGGGCTCATAAAACGCCGCAGCCCAGACAAAAAAAGCCCGCAGGCCTAAGCCTGCGGGCTTTTTTGATGGAGCGGGCCACCTTGCAGCGGCCTGCGCACTTCCCGGTTAACGGTCGTAGCCGCCATGGCCGTGGCCATGGTGCCT
The DNA here is from genome assembly GCF_049790275.1 of Polaromonas sp. GTDB lineage: Bacteria > Pseudomonadota > Gammaproteobacteria > Burkholderiales > Burkholderiaceae_C > Polaromonas. Next base: position 671 of record NZ_JBAQYR010000158.1, on the reverse strand, counting down.
GTGGCCGTGCCACCTGGGTCCGCCGCGGTAATACACCGGCGGCGCAATGTAAACGGGTGGGCGCTGGTAATACACCGGTTGCGGCTGGTAGTACACCGGTCGCGGCTGCACATACACAGGCTGCGGCGGGTAATACACCGGCTGGGGCTGCACATACACCGGTTGCGAATACACAGGCTGTGAATACACCGGGTAGGCATTGCTCACGCCGATTTGTGCGCCCGGCAACACCACACCCACGGAAAACTGCACATCGCTGCGCGCGTGGGCGGCACCGCCAAATCCCAGGGCCGCCAGGGCCAGAGCCGCCGTGGCCCCTGCCATCAGAATGGTCCGCCTGGGTAAAGCGGACTGAACGGTTGACTTAAGCATTGCTTTCTCCTTGACCGGGCAGAAAGTGCCCATGTAGGTATTAAACGCCCCAGCATACTAACGGCCTACCGCATGCATGGTGAAGAGCGTACCCAAACGTAACCCCCTGCACCGCCCCCGGAAGCGGCGAGCCCCTAGAATCGGCTCATGACCTCCCCTGCAGACAAAGAAACCCCAAAAACCAGCAATTTCCTGCGCCAGATCATCGAACACGACCTGGCCGCCGGCACCTACGCCGGCCGCAAATGGGGCGGCAGCCCCGGCGACGCCGCCCACCACGCCGCCGGCCAGCCCGACCC
>NZ_JBAQYR010000157.1:0-7005 GCF_049790275.1 Polaromonas sp. | reverse complement strand
GGATCAACGTCATCGGTAACCCGTCTTTTGGTTTCCAGGTGTCCGAAACCGGCAGTGGCTACACCTGGGCCGGCAACAGCCGCCTGCACCAGGTCACGCCGTGGTCCAACGACGCCGTGCGCGACCCGGCGTTTGAACACTGGCTGCTGCAGGACCTGGACAGCGGCGAAGTGTTTCCGCTGGCACCCTCCCTGCTCGCAGCCCCCGGCAGCGCCTGGCGCGTGCGCCATGGCCAGGGTTATTCGGTGTTTGAAGGCAGGCATGCCGGCCTGAAGCTGGAAACCACGTTTTTTGCGGCCCTGAACGAAGCGGTCAAGGTGGTCCAGGTGCGCGTGCGGCTGGAGGGCAATGGCAAGCGGCGGCTGCGCGCCGTCGCCATGGTCGAGTGGCAGATGGGCGAGGCGCGCGGCCGGCGGCGCACGCTGCACACCTGGAACGGCGCCGAACGCCTGGCCCTGTTTGCGCAGCAACGCGAAAGCCGCGACGGGTTTGGCGGCAGCACGGCTTTCCTGGCCCTGTCCGGTGCCGCGGGCGGCGCGCAATGGACTTGCGATCGCAGTGAATTTTTCGACACGCTCGGCCAGCTGGTGCTGCCGCCCACGCTGGGGCGGCGCAGCGGCGGCGCACTGGACCCGTGCGCGGCCATCGCCAGCGAGTTCGAGCTGGCGGGCAACGAAGAATTGGCCTTCAGTTTCGTCCTGGGCCATGCGACCCAGGGCGCGGCTGCCGAACAGCTGGCCCGGCAGTGGGCGCAGCGCGATACCGGCCAGGCGCTGCAGGAGGTTCAGGCCTGGTGGTCAGAATTGCTGGGCAAGGTGCAGGTCCACACACCGGATCCGCTGTTCGATGCGCTGGTCAACCGCTGGCTGATCTACCAGACAGTGGCCTGCCGGCTCTGGTCCAAGGCCGGGTTCTACCAGGCCGGCGGTGCTTTCGGTTTTCGCGACCAGTTGCAGGATGCGATGGCCCTGGCGCTGGCCGACCCGGCACGCTTGCGCAGCCAGGTCGTTCTCAACGCCTCGCGCCAGTTTCCCGAGGGCGATGTGCAGCACTGGTGGCATGCGCCGGGTGGTGAAGGCGTGCGCACGCATTTTTCCGACGACCTGCTCTGGCTGCCCTATGCCTGCGCGCACTATGTCGACGTCACCGGCGATACCACCCTGCTCGATGAACCGGTGGCCTTCCTCGACGGCCCGGCGATTCCCGGCGGGGCCGAAGACGCCTACTACGCGCCGCAAACCAGCGCCCAGAAAGCCAGCGTGTACGAGCACTGCGCACGCGCCATCGACCACAGCCTGGCGGTGGGCGCGCACGGCCTGCCGCTGATGGGCACCGGCGACTGGAACGACGGCATGAACCGCGTCGGCCACGAAGGCAAGGGCGAATCGGTCTGGCTGGGCTGGTTCCTGTGCGCGGTGGTAGAGAACTTCGCACCCCTGGCCCAGGCCCGGGGCGACACCGGACGCGCAGACAAATGGCTGGCCGCACGCCAGGGCTGGATCGCCGCACTGCACGACGCCGGCTGGGACGGCGCCTGGTTCCGCCGCGCCTTCTTCGACAACGGCGAGCCGCTGGGTTCCAGCGCCAATGAGGAATGCCGCATCGACCTGATTGCCCAGGCCTGGGCCGTGCTGTCGGGCGCCTCCACCCCGGCTTTCACAGCTCCGGCCATGCAGGCCCTGAAACAGCAACTGGTCGACGACAACGCCGGCCTGCTGCGCCTGCTGCACCCGCCGCTGCAGCACTCGGCCAACAACCCGGGCTACATCCAGGCCTACCCGCCCGGTGTGCGCGAGAACGGCGGCCAGTATTCGCATGCAGCCGTCTGGGCCATGATGGCTCAGGCACTCAGCGGCGACATCGAAGGCGCGTGGCAGAGCTTCGAGGACATCAGCCCGGCGCACCGCAGCATGCATCCCACACGCGGTGCGGCCTATGAAATCGAACCTTATGTGCTGGCCGGCGACGTTTACGGCGCGCCGCCCTACACCGGCCGCGGCGGCTGGAGCTGGTACACCGGCTCGGCCGCCTGGTTGCACCGTGCCGCACTCGAGACCCTGCTGGGCCTGAGCGTGCGGCAAGGCGAGCTGTCGCTGACGCCGCGGGTGCCCGCGCACTGGCCGGCATTTGACATCACGCTGCGTCTCGAAGGACGCGTGGTGGCGATCCGCTGGCGGCGCGCCGATGTCGCGGCCGGCGAAGACTTCAAGCCCGACCGTGTGCTGGCGCCGGGGGAAGTCGTCAAGCTGGACGAGCTGCCAGCGCAGGCACAGCTGCTGGTGCAGGTCGCGCCCTGACATGCAAACGCTATTGAATCAGTAGCTGTCTGCGCCCGTGGAATAAGGGCTGGAGGCACTTTTTATTCATGGAAATGCGCAGCGTCCTATTTCACGCCTGGCTCGTCATGTTGAGATTTGGGGCATGGCCCGTGCCGGCAAGCCCCGCAGTTCGCGTTAAGCTCACGGCGCATCAATGCCCGGAACATTCGCTCCCGTCCCCTCGGTTTTAACCCTTCAGCTAGGAAGCCCTGCTCATGACGATTGAAATCTCCAAAGAAGCACGCCAGCAGGCGGTCGCTTCCATCGAACGCTACTTCCTCGAAAACATGGAAGAGAAAATCGGGAACATCACCGCCGGCGCGCTTCTCGTTTTTTTTCTGGAAGAACTGGGCCCCCTGGTCTACAACAGGGCTGTTGCGGATGTGCAGGAGCGCCTGCAGTCGCGCATCATGGAGATCGACATCGAGGTCCATGAAGACGAGTTCCCCTACTGGCGAAAATACGACCAGCGGCAAAAGCGCAAATAGAACAGGCCTTGACCTCTGGCAACCGCATCGAACAGCGGCCTGGCCGGATCATGGAAAAATGCTCCCTTCCGTGTCAATTGAAATAAAAGAAATCCCATGAACGAAACCGCCCCCCCTCCACCGTTGCCAGACCACCTGTCCATTGACCCACGCAGCCCCCACCATGTCGCCGCCGTGTTTGAGCATGAAGTCGGGATCCGGCTGAATGACAGCGAGCGCGTGGATGTCGAGGAATACTGCATCAGCGAAGGCTGGGTCAAAGTGCCCGCAGGCAAGACGCTGGACCGCAAAGGCAATCCGCTGATGATCAAGCTCAAAGGCAAGGTCGAAGCGTTTTACCGGTAAATCCATCGCAGTCCGGAAGCAGACATGGCCACGACCGCACTTCAAGGCGAAGTCGCTGCTTTTTTTGATGCGTTCGTGGAAGCGTTTCAGACCTTTGACGGCCAGCGCATTGCCCGTCGTTATCTCGCGCCGTATTCGGCATTGCACGCCGGGGGCAGCGTCGAGTGTTTTTCCACCCCACCGGAAATTGCCGCCTATTTCCAGAAGGTGGTGGAGGGTTATCACAGCCAGGGCTGCCGGTCCTGCCGGTACGGCGAGCTTGAAGTGGTTTCCATGGGCCAGGCCTGTGTCCTGGGCACCGTGACGTGGGACCTGCTTCTCGAAGACGGGCGTGTTCTCCAGTCCTGGCGCGAGTCTTACAACCTCGCGCGCACCGCAGAAGGTTTGCGCGTCTTCGCGACCGTCGATCATGCCGACTGAGGTCTCCCTGGGAAGCCCGCCGGCCAGTAAGCTGCCCGCCATTCTCCAGGTGGACGGCCTCCAGTTTTACTACCCGCAGCGCGAGCTATTCACCCGCTTTTCGGCCTCCATCCCGGCCGGTGTCACCCTGGTGCGCGGCGGCGACGGACGCGGCAAGACCACGCTGCTGCGTTTGCTGGCCGGGGAATTGACATGCGATGCGGGCCACCTCAACATCAACGGAACGGGCTTGCAGCAGCAGCCCCAGCTTTACCGCCAGCAGGTGTTCTGGACAGAGCCACGCACGGAAGCATTCGATACGATGACGCCGCCCGGCTATTTCGAAAACCAGCGCAAGCGTTTTGCCGGGTTCGACGATGACATGCTGGCCCGCTGTGTGGATGGCCTGAGCCTGGCGCCGGAAATGAACAAGCAGCTCTACATGCTGTCTACAGGCTCCAGACGCAAAGTCTGGCTGGCCGCGGCATTTGCATCGGGCGCCGCCGTCGCCCTGCTGGACATGCCTTTTGCTGCGCTGGACAAACCGTCCATCCGCTTCGTTCTCGATCTCTTACAGAATGCCGCTGACCACCCCGACCGCGCCTGTGTGTTGGCCGACTACACCGCTCCCAACGGTGTGCGCCTGGCGGGCGTCATTGACCTGGGTGATTGAAGGCACGAAGCGCCGGGAGTCTGCGCGGCAGCCCGGACTTCCCACGGGCACTATGAATTCAATAGCTGCTTGCGCTTTCTACATAAGGGCTGGAAGCACTTTTTATTAAAAATATGCTGCACGCCCGTCAGGCAGGCCCGCCCGGTTTGCGGCCCTGCCTGTCAACTGCCGCCGGCCTTCCCGCCACTTCATCGGTGGGAGACGTCGCACAGGACGCATAAACATCCAGGGAGCGGCGGTACACGCTGCTCTGGACAGCCAGCAGGCCGAGCACGGAATGAAAGTAGTTGTCGTGCGACACCGGCCGGTCCGCCTCACCGCGCAGGCAGGCGGACGTCACGCCGCTGCGCTGTGCAAACGCTGCGGATGTCCAGGTGATCCATGGCACCTGTTTCTGCACATCGGGTGCCAGCACATAAGGCATGCCGTGGAGGTACAGGTTGTTCTCGCCCAGCGACTCGCCGTGGTCGGCCACATACACCATGGCGGTGTCGTAGGCGTGCTGCTTCCTGAGCCAGTCGATGGTGCCGGACAGGAAGTGGTCGGTGTAGGCAATCGAGTTGTCGTAGGCATTGACCAGCGCGTCCCGGCTGCAGCCCTGCAGGTCGTTGCCGGTGCATTCAGGGAGAAAACGCTTGAAAGCCGCGGGTGAGCGCAGGTGGTAGGCCGGCCCGTGGCTGCCCATCTGGTGCAGGACGATCACCACGCCGCGCGCGCGGCGTTCCGCGGGCAGGGCCGCGATGCGCTCGTCCAGCCCGTCGAGCATGATGTCGTCATAACACTCACCGTCCGGACACAGCTGCGGGTGTGCCATGTTGGCGGTGTTGACGCTGGGCACGCGGTCGCAGGTGCCCTTGCAGCCGGACTGGTTGTCCACCCAGAGCACGGCCATGCCCGCGTGCTGGACCACGTCGAGCAGGCCTTCGGTATCGTGCTTGCGCGCTTCGAACCCGGCGCGGCCCAGGCTGGAGAACATGCAGGGCACCGACGCTGCAGTGCTGGTGCCGCAGGACCAGGCGTTGCGAAAGCTGGCCACGTCCCGCCGCGCGAGTTCGGGCGTGGTGTTGCGACCGTAACCGTTCAGGCCAAAGTTGCCGCTGCGCCCGGTCTCCCCGAGCACCAGCACCAGCAGCGGCGCGCGCGCGGCCGGTGGCCATGCCACCCGCGCATCCAGCCCCAGCGGCTGCAGCGTGTTGTCGTGCCGCTGCGGCCCGCTGGCGAGCTTGCCCAGTGCATACACCGCATTGAGCGGATTGACGAGGTAACGCAACTCCTTGTGGTTGCGCATGGTGGAGGCCAGCGGGCTGAAACTGGCCAGTGTGAGCAGCACCAGCGCCAGCAGCGCGGCGGCCGCCTGCAGGAAGTTGTGCGCGGCGCGGCGTGGCCAGCGACCGTAGTCCACCCGCCAGCGCCACAGTGCCACGCAGGGCAATACCCCCAGCAGCCCCACGGAGGTGAAAAACCGGGGGCCCAGCAGGTCGCGCACCTCGCGCGGATTGGTCTGCAGCGCGTTGGTGATCATGGAGCCGTCGATCACCACGTGGTAGGCCAGCATGAAGTGCGCGCCGAACGCCGCCGCCATCAGCAGCACCGCCAGCACCGGCTTGAGCGTCCAGCGCCAGGCCAGCACACTCACCATGCCGGCCAGGCTGGCCGCAATGATCAAGCCGAAGGCGATGGCGAACAGCCATCCGCCGGAACGCTCGAACAGGGCCAGCTCGCGCATCGCCAGCCAGAGAGGCAGGTTGGCAGCCGTGGCCAGCCAGAGGCTGGACGCGAGGATGATCCAGCCGGGATGCGCGAAAGTGCGCCGCGATGCGCCGGCAGGAGGCACGGCGGCTGCCCCGCCGCCAGGCCGCAGCGATATTCGGTGAATGACTGGCGCGCTCATGCGGTCTCCCCCATGTCTCTGGCCAGCGGGCTGGATGCCACGCGCGTGCACAGACTGTCCGCGGCCCAGGCCACGCACCAGCAAATGAAGGCTGTCCACAGCGTGTGGCTGGTGAAATGCGCCCCGCGGACTTGCTGTGCCAGACCCAGCACCAGGCCTGCCAGCAGCGAAACGGCCAGCCACCGGCGCGCGATCACCGGCGCCGTATGCCGAAAAGCGAAGTAACCGCCCACAAAGGCAAAACCCGACGCCGCATGTCCGGCAGGAAAACACTGCCCACTGCCACCGTCTGGTGCAAACACATGCGTCCAGTGCGGTGTGTAATGCGCCACACTGCCGAAGTCGGCCAGGCTCCAGGGGCAACTGGTGGTGCTGACGGATTTCAGGGCGCTGACCACCAGCACAGCCAGCAAGGTGGTGGCTGCCAGCTGGAAACGGCGCAGCGGCGCCAGGCGCCGGAACCCGCCGACCGGCCACCAGACCGCGACACACAGCAGCAGTGCCAGCACCCAGGCCACGCGTTTGGCGCCCTCATGCAGAACCCCGGTCAGGAAAGCGTCGTCACGCAGGGGGAAACCGGCCGGCCCGCCGAACCAGTGGGCCAGCGGCAGGTCCAGGCCCGACATGTCCCAGGCCAGAAGCAGCAGGGCCAGCGCGGCCGTTATCGCGGCGAGTTGCCTGTTCGAGAAAATTTGCATGGGCGCAGCTTCGGCGCCGGGTCTTAAGTCTTCCTTAAGCCCTCCTCAAGCACAATGCTGCATGCGTGTACTGGTTGTTGAGGATGACGAAGGCATTGCCACCGGTCTGCAGGCCCACCTGCGGCAACTCGGCTGGGCGGTGGACATGACGGACGGTGTGGAAACAGCCTGGACGGCGCTGTGTGTCGAGCCC
>NZ_JBAQYR010000156.1:0-17104 GCF_049790275.1 Polaromonas sp. | reverse complement strand
CTGCAGGGTCAGCGGCAGGCGCAACAGCGTGTCTTCTGCCGCGATGCCGAGGGCGGCCATCAGGCGCAGCGTTTCGCTGTAGGCGCCGATCATGATGTGCTGGCCGTTGTCCAGCGCCAGCGCCGTGCCGTCAGCCAAGCGGCCGTCGACACGCCGTGCACGGCCACCGGCAATGCGCGCCGCCTCGAAGACCGTGACCTGCTGGCCCAGCCGCGTGGCTTCGACCGCCGCAGCGCAGCCGGCCCAGCCACCGCCGATGATCGCAACTTTCACGCTGGAACCCATGAAGTCGCGCACCCGAACAGCAGGCCATGGCCAAAGCGGGCTCTTGCAAGCAGGGGCCGCGGGACCGGCTTTGCCGGGCCGCAGGCGCAGCGCCCCTCTTTCTCGTGTAAGGGGCAGCGACACCCCGAAGGCACACGAAGTGGGGGAGCGTGGGGGCTCACTGGACTTTTCCGAAGGCCTGCGTTTTCCACGCCAGCCAGAACTTGCGCAGCGGCGTGAGGCTGACACGCTGGTGCAGCACCTGGTAACCATCGGCCTCGATCTCGCGCAGCAGGGTGCGATAAATGCTGGCCATCATGAGCCCGGGTTTTTGCGCGCGGCGGTCGGCTTCGGGCAGCAGGGCCAGGGCTTCGTCATACATCGCGAGTGCCCGCTGCGTCTGGAACTGCATCAGGGCAGTGAAACGGTCGGAGTACTGGCGCTTGAGGATTTCGTGCGCTTTCACGTCGAACTGCTGCAGCTCGTTGACCGGCAGGTAAATGCGTCCGCGCAGCGCGTCCTCGCCGACGTCGCGGATGATGTTGGTCATCTGGAAAGCCAGGCCCAGCTTGTGTGCGTAAGTGGTGGTGGCCTCTTCGGTCTGCCCGAAAATGCGCGCCGCCACTTCGCCGACGATGCCGGCCACCAGGTGGCAGTAGGTCTTGAGGTTGGGGAAGTCGAGGTAGCGGTTTTGCGCCAGATCCATCTGGCAGCCTTCGATCACCGCCTGCAGGTGCCGCGCTTCGATCTGGTAGCCGGGCGCCAGCGGCATCAGGGCTTTCATCACCGGGTGGGTGGGCTCGCCGGCATAGGACTTGAGCACCTCGGCCTGCCACCATGCCAGCTTGGTGTGGGCCACGCCGGGGTCAGTCACTTCATCGACGACATCGTCGATCTCGCGGCAAAAGGCATAAAAGGCAGTGATGGCTGCGCGCCGCTCCTTGGGTAGAAACAGGAAGGCGTAATAAAAACTGCTGCCGGACGCGGCAGCTTTTTGCTGGACATATTCCTCAGGGCTCATGCGCTAATTGTCCCATGGCTGTATACGGCCAGGCCGCGGTCAAGCGCTCACCGCGGCCATCCGGCCAGCGATGTGCTGCCTCAGTAGCGACACGAGGCCAATAGCCAGCAGCCAAAGAATCAACACGTCGTAGAACTTCCAGAGCAGCCAGATGGGCGACAAAAACTGGCCCAGAATCGGAATCAGAAAAGGCAGCAGGCGCGGCGTCCAAAACCCCGGTGCGGCGGTGCAAGGCGATGTGAAAGGGTCGAAGGTGCCCGGAGAGCAGCCCATTTGCAGAAGTATTTCGCGCGCCACATGAGAGCCCAGGAAGGGTGTGCCCAGGGCGATGCAGAACGCGATCAAACCCAGGAGCAGGAACCAGAAACTGATTTGCAGAATGCGGTGAGGGGTCTGATAAGGAAGCGCCGCAGCCTGCTTGGCCGAAGGTGCGGCGACAAGCACTTTGGGCGGACGCATGGAGGCCCAGCGTGCCCGGGCGATGGCCGTCAGCCAGAGCAGGATGAACGCCCAGAAACTGTGCAGGAAGATGAACGGGTAGTCGAGGATGGTTTGCGCTGACAGAAACGGGGACATGCTTTGTGCCAGCCAATTGAGCGGAGCCGGACAGGAACTGACACGGTAGTCGGGATGCGCCTGGCAAGGAAGCGCCGCCGTGATGGCTTCTGCAACAACACCACCGAAGAAGATGAAGCTGATGCAAAAGAGCAGCAGGCCCGTGCGCAGTAGTTGAAAGACGATTCGGGAAAGCCGAGGCCCGCTGCCGCGCGCCGGGCGTGAGCGCGAAGCTTTCATCTGGTGTTCCCCGTGTTGGATGCGGTGGTGGCCAGAACCATCAGAACAGGGCCTTCCATAAAATCGCCACCGCATCCCAGGTGCCGAGCTTGGGCCGCTGGGTGAGGGTGCGGTAATCCATGGCGGCTATCTTGTCGAGAATGCGCAGCCCGCCCTGGATCACGCAGCGCAGCTCGAAGGCGGCGCGCCAGCCGGTGAAGCCGCCCAGCTGCCGCGCCACAGTGGCTGGAAGTTCAAAGCCTTTCAGCATGCTGCTCTTTGCGGAATGGGCACAGGCAGCTATCAATTTTGTAGTGTTTGGGTTGTTGTCCCGGGCCAGCAGCTGTGCTTCGTCCACGCCGTGGGCGGGCCACAGGCTCTGCGGCAGGTAGATGCGGCCGCGCGGAATGTCCACACTCAGGTCCTGCCAGAAGTTGATCAGCTGCAGCGCGCTGCAGATGTGGTCGCTTTGCGCCTGGGAGGCGGCGTCGTGCACACCGTACAGGTGCAGCAGCAGCCGGCCCACCGGGTTGGCAGAGCGCCGGCAGTAGTCCAGCAGCTCGGCCTCTGTCGCATAACGCTGCTTGACGACATCCTGTTCAAACGCACTGAGCAGATCTTCCAGCAGCGGCACCGGCAACTGGAACCGGGCAATGACGGGCGCCAGGGCGACAAACACCGCGGGCCACCGGGCCGAGGCAGACCGGCCTCCGGCTGCGGCCTGCAGGTCGGCGCGATAGGCAGCCAGGTCGGCCAGGCGCTGGGCGGGGAAGGCGTCGCCTTCGTCGGCAATGTCATCCGCCATACGCGCAAACCAGTAAATCGCGGCCACCGCCGGGCGCAACCGCGGCGGACACAGCAGCGAGGCCACAGGGAAGTTTTCGTAATGCCCGGAAGGCGGCTGCAGGGGGGGCAGGGAGGGAGGGTGCGGACCTGGAGTCATGGGCTGGATTGTCGCTTGACAAGCCTTGGGAATTACCCTAGATTACTAACCGGTCAGTCAGTAGCTTGTTTTCAGCATGCTGCTGCTCTGGATTTTCCCCGGTCTGTTCCGCCACCGCTTTTCATCTTCATCATGAATAAAACCGCCTTTGCCGTCATCAGCAGCGCCTTGCTGCTGGCAGCCTGTTCCAAACCAGCGCCACCCGAGGAGCCGGTGCGGGCTGTCAAGGTCATGACCGTGGGTATCGACTCCTTCAACACCGGCTATGAATTTGCCGGCGAGGTCAAGGCCCAGGTCGAGTCGCGGCTGGGTTTCCGGGTCGGCGGAAAAATCATCCGGCGTCAGGCCGAGCTGGGCCAGCGCGTCAAGGCCGGGCAGGTGCTGGCCCAGCTGGATCCGCAGGACTACAAGCTGGCTGCCGATGCGGCACGTGCCCAGGTCGCCGCCGCGGCGACGCAGCGCGACTTGGCGGCAGCCGACTACAAGCGCTACAAGGAACTCAGGGAACAGAACTTCATCAGCGGCGCCGAACTGGAACGCCGCGACACGACCCTGAAAGCGGCGCAGGCCCAGCTGGAGCAGGCGCAGTCGCAACTGGCCGTGCAGGGCAACCAGGCCAATTACGCCGTGCTGGTGGCGGACGTGTCGGGCGTGGTGACGGCGGTGGAAGCAGAAGTCGGGCAGGTCGTTGCTGCCGGCACACCGGTGCTGCGCATCGCCGCCGACGGCCCGCGCGATGTGGTGTTTTCCGTGCCCGAAGACAAGGTGGCCGCCATCAAGGTCGGCGTGCCGGTCAAAGTGCGGGTCTGGGCGCAGAACACCGGGCTCGAAGGCAAAGTGCGCGAAGTGGGCGCCAGCGCCGACCCGCTCACGCGGACCTACCCGGTCAAGGTGGCGCTGGCCACCCAGGAGCCGCCGGTGCTGGGCGCTACGGTCTACGTGCAGCCGCAGGGCCTGAGCGCCGCGGGCGTGCAGGTCATCAAGCTGCCGACCACCGCCCTCCGCCAGGAAGGCCGGTCCACGGCGGTCTGGGTGCTGGACAAGGCAAGCATGACCGTCAAGTCCCAGCCCATCCAGATTGCCACGGCCGACGGCAATGAGGCGGTGGTGGCCTCGGGCCTGGAGCCCGGCATGCTGGTGGTCAGCGCTGGCGTGCATGTGCTCTCGCCCGGCCAGAAGGTCACGATTTATCAGCAAAAAGTGGCTGTAGCCACCGCCCCGCCTGCGCAGACAGCTATCAATCCGGTAGCGTCTGCCGCAGCGGCCACGCTGCCCCCGGTCGCTGCGCCTGCCGCGAAGTGAGGCCGGCATGACCCAAGTACAACCGAAGGACAGCTTCAACCTGTCCAAATGGGCGCTGGACCATCCGGCGCTGACGCGTTACCTGATGGTGGTGCTGATGCTGCTCGGCTTCGCCGCCTACTTCCAGCTCGGGCAGGACGAAGACCCGCCGTTCACCTTCCGTGCCATGGTGGTGCGCACCTACTGGCCGGGCGCCACGGCGCAGCAGGTGGCCGAGCAAGTCACCGACAAGCTCGAGCGCACGCTGCAGGAAGTCCCATTTGCCGACAAGATCCGCAGCTACTCCAAGCCGGGCGAGTCGCAGATCATTTTCCAGATCAAGGACTCGTCGAAAGCCGCCGATGTGGCTGGTGTCTGGTATGCGGCGCGCAAGAAAATCGGCGACATGCGCGGCACCTTGCCGGGTGGCGTGCAGGGCCCATTTTTCAACGACGACTTCGGCGACGTGTATGGCGTGATCTACGCGCTACAGGCCGATGGTTTCAGTTATGCCGAGCTCAAGACCTTTGCCGACGACGTGCGCCAGCAATTGCTGCGTGTGCCCGATGTGGCCAAGGTCGAGCAGTTCGGCGTGCAGGACGAAAAGCTCTACATCGAGATCTCGCAAAAGCGTCTGGCCCAGCTCGGGCTGGACTTCAACCAGGTGCTCAGCCAGCTCGGCCAGCAAAATGCGGTGGAGTCCGCCGGCGCGATCCAGACGCCGCTGGACGTGGTGCAGGTGCGGGTGGCCGGCCAGTTTGAAGTGGTCGAGCAGCTGCGTGCTATGCCGATACGCGCCAGCTCGGGCAGCCAGCTGCGCCTGGGCGACATTGCCGAGGTCAAGCGCGGCTACATTGACCCGCCCGCCGTCAAGGTGCGGCACCAGGGCCGGGAGGTCATCGCGCTCGGTGTCTCCATGGGCAAGGGCGGCGACATCATTGCCCTGGGCAAGGCGCTGAAGGCGACCACTGCGCGCATTGGCACCAGCCTGCCGGCCGGCATCGAGCTGGTGCAGATCCAGGACCAGCCGACCGCGGTGGCGACCTCGGTCAACGAGTTCGTGAAGGTGCTGATCGAGGCGGTGGTGATCGTGCTTGCGGTGAGTTTCATCGCGCTGGGTTTTCACCGCCGCCCGGGCCAGCACCCGCTGTGGAAGCGGTATTACATCGACATGCGGCCCGGCCTGGTGGTCGGCATAACAATTCCGCTGGTGCTGGCCGTGACCTTTCTGGCCATGAGCTACTTCGGCATCGGCCTGCACAAGATCTCGCTGGGCTCGCTGATCATCGCGCTGGGCCTGCTGGTGGACGACGCGATCATTGCGGTCGAGATGATGGTGCGCAAGATGGAAGAGGGTTACGACAAGGTGCGCGCCGCGACCTTTGCCTATGAAATCACCGCCATGCCGATGCTGACCGGCACGCTGATCACGGCCGTCGGCTTTTTGCCGATCGGCCTGGCCAAATCGGCCGTGGGCGAGTACACCTACGCGATCTTTGCGGTCACTGTCATCGCGCTGGTACTGAGCTGGGTCGTGTCGGTGTATTTCGTGCCTTATCTGGGGACCTTGCTGCTCAAGGTGCCGCCGCATGTGCAGGAGGTGGCCGCCGGACAGGACAGCCCGCACGAAATGTTCGACAGCCCTTTCTACAACACGTTTCGCCGGGCGGTGAACTGGTGTGTGCAGTACCGCTGGCTCACGATAGGCGCAACAGTGCTGTTTTTTGCGCTGGGCATTGTCGGCATGGGCAAGGTGCAGCAGCAGTTCTTCCCGGATTCGAGCCGGCGCGAGATCATGGTCGACATCTGGTTCCCGGAAGGCACCTCGTTCGCCGCCAACGAACTGACGGCCAAACGTGTCGAGGCACGCCTGCTCCAGGAGGCCGGCGTCAGCTCGGTCAGCACCTGGATAGGCTCAGGCGTGCCGCGTTTTTACCTGCCGCTGGACCAGGTTTTTCCGCAGACCAACGTGTCGCAATTCATCGTGCTGCCGCAGGACCTGAAAGTGCGCGAGTCCCTGCGCATCAAGCTGCCGGCGCTGCTGGCCCAGGAATTTCCCGAGGTGCGCGGCCGCATCAAGCTGCTGCCCAACGGCCCGCCCGTGCCTTACCCGGTGCAGTTCCGCGTGGTCGGCGTGGACCCCCTGGTGCTGCGAGAACGCGCCGATGAGGTCAAGGCCGTGATGCGGGAGAGCGCCCATACCCGCGGCGTCAATGACAACTGGAATGAGTCGGTGAAGGTGCTGCGCCTGGAAGTGGACCAGTCCAAGGCGCGCGCCCTGGGCGTGACCAGCCAGTCGATCGCGCAGGCTTCAAAGACCAGCCTGACCGGCAGCACGGTGGGGCAGTTCCGCGAAGGCGACAAACTCATTGACATGGTGGTGCGCCCGCCGCCGGACGAGCGCAATTCCATCACCGACATGGCCAACGCCTATCTGCCGACCGCATCGGGCAAGTCCATTCCCCTGACACAGATCGCCAAGCCTGTTTTCACCTGGGAGCCGGGCGTGATGTGGCGCGAGAACCGCGACTATGCGATCACGGTGCAAAGCGACATCGTCGAGGGGCTGCAGGGCGCGACAGTGACCAACGAGTTGCTGCCGCAGCTGAAGGCGCTGGAAGCGCAGTGGCGCCAGAAAGGCATCGCCGGTTACCGCATTGACGTCGCCGGCGCCGTCGAGGAAAGCAGCAAGGGCTCCAGCTCGATTGCAGCCGGCATTCCCATCATGCTGTTTCTGACTTTCACCTTGCTGATGCTGCAGCTGCACAGCTTCAGCCGCGCCATGCTGGTCTTCCTGACGGGGCCCCTGGGTATTGCCGGTGTGGCCGGGGCCTTGCTGGTGCTCGGCCGCCCGTTCGGGTTTGTGGCCCTGCTAGGCGTGATCGCGCTGATGGGCATGATCCAGCGCAATTCGGTGATCCTGATCGACCAGATCGAGCAGGACCGCGCGGCAGGCATTCCCGCCTGGGACGCGATCGTGGAGTCCGCGGTGCGGCGCCTGCGCCCCATCGTCCTGACCGCTGCCGCCGCCGTGCTGGCCATGATCCCGCTGTCGCGCAGCGTGTTCTGGGGGCCGATGGCTGTCGCCATCATGGGTGGCCTGATTGTTGCCACGGTGCTGACGCTTCTGGCGCTTCCGGCGATGTACGCAGCATGGTTCCGTGTGAAACGGGAGTCACCGGTCCTGGCCTGACCCCACCTGCGGGATGGCTGGACGCTGAAGCGGCAGCCGATACAGGCTAAAATAGAAAGTTGACCGATTTCAGGCGGGGGTCCACAAGCCAAAAAGCTGAGGATTCCCGTTTTTGTTTCCGGCGCGCGGGTGGCGAAATTGGTAGACGCACCAGGTTTAGGTCCTGACGTCCGCAAGGATGTGGGGGTTCGAGTCCCCCCCCGCGCACCACGATTGAGATTTTCAGGACGACTGCCGCACGGGTTTGACCCGGTGCGCTCAGCCCGTCTTTTACAACATATTTTTCGGAATTTAGGAGTAGATCATGGCCGTGACTGTTGAAACCCTTGAGAAGCTGGAACGCAAGATGACCTTGACGCTGCCCGTCAACACCATCCAGTCCGAAGTCGATTCACGCCTGAAACGCCTGGCCCGCACCGTCAAGATGGACGGTTTCCGTCCCGGCAAGGTGCCCATGAACGTGGTGGCCCAGCGTTATGGCTATTCGGTGCACTACGAAGTCATGAACGACAAGGTTGGCGAGGCTTTCTCCGTGGCTGCCAACGAAGCCAAGCTGCGCGTGGCCGGCCAGCCGCGCATCAGCGAAAAGGAAGGCGCGCCCGAGGGCGAGCTGGCTTTTGATGCGATTTTCGAGGTCTACCCGGAAGTGAAGATTGGCGACCTCGCCACGGCAGAAGTGGAAAAAGTCACAGCGGAAGTCACGGATGAAGCCATCGACAAGACCGTGGATATCCTGCGCAAGCAGCGCCGCACCTTTGCCCAGCGCGCGCTGGATGCGCCTGCGCAGGACGGCGACCGCGTGACCATCGACTTCGAAGGCAAGATCGATGGCGAGCCGTTTGCCGGCGGCAAGGCCGAAGCTTTCCAGTTCCTGGTCGGTGAAGGCCAGATGCTCAAGGAATTCGAAGATGCGGTGCGCGGCATGAAAAGCGGCGAAAGCAAGACCTTCCCCCTGAACTTCCCTGCTGATTACCACGGCAAGGACGTCGCCGGCAAACAGGCCGACTTCATGGTCACGGTCAAGAAGATCGAAGCAGCCCACCTGCCCGAAGTGAATGAAGCCCTGGCCAAGTCCCTGGGCATTGCCGACGCCACCGTCGAAGGCCTGCGTGCCGACATCAAGAAAAACCTCGAGCGCGAAGTGAAGTTCCGCCTGCTGGCCCGCAACAAGAACGCCGTGATGGACGCATTGCTGGCCCACGCCGAACTCGACGTGCCGCAGGCGATCGTCCAGGCCGAACTGGACCGCATGGTGGAAGGCGCCCGCGCCGACCTCAAGCAGCGCGGCATCAAGGACGCTGACAAGGCGCCGATTCCCGACGACATCTTCCGCCCGCAGGCTGAAAAGCGCGTGCGCCTGGGCCTGGTGGTGGCTGAGCTGACCCGCTCCAACGACCTGTTTCCGAAGACCGAGCAGGTCAAGGCCCACGTCGAAGAGCTGGCATCAAGCTATGAGAAACCGCAGGACGTGGTGCGCTGGTACTTCAGCGACGAAAAGCGCATGGCTGAGGTCGAGTCCGTCGTGATCGAAAACAACGTCACGAATTTTGTGCTGGGCAAGGCAAAAATCGTCGAAAAATCAGTTTCCTTTGACGAACTGATGGCGCAGAACTGAAGCGGCGGCCGGGCTGCAGCCCGGTAGCCGGCAGAATTTCTCTTGCAGGGGCTTGCGGCTACGGCTTCAAGCCCCATTTATTTTGGGTAAAGTAGGCCCACAAATTGGAGAACACATGATTTACAGCAGTGCACAGGACATTCAAGGCCTCGGCATGGTGCCGATGGTGATTGAACAGTCCGGCCGCGGCGAGCGGTCGTATGACATTTATTCGCGTCTGCTGAAGGAGCGCGTCATTTTCCTGGTCGGCCCGGTCAATGACCAGACCGCCAACTTGGTGGTGGCGCAGCTGCTTTTCCTGGAAAGCGAAAACCCCGACAAGGACATTTCGTTCTACATCAATTCCCCGGGCGGCTCCGTCACGGCGGGCATGGCGATTTACGACACCATGCAGTTCATCAAGGCAGACGTTTCCACGCTGTGCGTGGGCATGGCAGCCAGCATGGGCGCCTTCCTGCTGGCCGCCGGCGCCAAGGGCAAGCGCTTTTCGCTGCCCAACTCGCGCGTGATGATTCACCAGCCTTCGGGCGGCGCGCAGGGCCAGGCCACCGACATTGAAATTCACGCCCGCGACATCCTCAAGACGCGTGAGCAACTCAACCGCATCCTCGCCGCGAACACCGGGCAGACTGTCGAGAAAATCGAGCGCGACACCGAGCGCGATTACTTCATGTTTGCCGAAGAGGCAAAAGCCTACGGCGTCGTGGACCAAGTGATTGCCAAACGCCCCTGAGCGAGCGTTCGCCCTCGTAGTTGCAACATAGCAACGGCGTTTCTGTAACAGGGAACGCCGTTTTTATTGGCCGTCCCCCCAGAGCCGGCTGAGACCTGTGTCGCCATGCGTAGGGCCAAGTTTATTTGGTTATCATTAGCTAACACGTCCCACGGGCACCCAAAGGCATTACATTCATGGCCGAAAAAAAAGGCTCTTCCAGCGAAAAAACCCTGTACTGCTCCTTCTGCGGCAAAAGCCAGCACGAAGTCAAAAAGCTGATTGCAGGGCCCTCGGTCTTCATCTGCGATGAATGCATAGACCTGTGCAACGAAATCATCCGTGATGAGTTGCCCGCTGGGGACGATGTGCGCGAAACACGCGGCGACCTGCCTACGCCGCTGGAAATCAAGGCCACACTGGACGGCTACGTCATCGGCCAGGAGCCGGCCAAGCGCACGCTGGCGGTTGCCGTGTACAACCACTACAAGCGCCTGCGGCACAAGGAAAAAGCCAAAAAGGACGATGTCGAGCTGACCAAGAGCAATATCCTGCTGATCGGCCCCACCGGCTCCGGCAAGACCCTGCTGGCCCAGACTTTGGCGCGTACGCTCAATGTCCCCTTTGTGATGGCCGACGCGACCACGCTGACGGAAGCCGGCTATGTCGGTGAAGACGTCGAAAACATCATCCAGAAGCTGCTGCAAAGCTGCAACTACGAAGTTGAGCGCGCGCAGCAGGGCATCGTGTACATCGACGAGATCGACAAAATCTCGCGCAAGTCGGACAACCCGTCCATCACCCGCGACGTGTCGGGCGAGGGTGTACAGCAGGCTTTGCTCAAGCTGATCGAAGGCACGATGGCGTCGGTGCCGCCGCAGGGCGGCCGCAAGCATCCTAATCAGGATTTCCTGCAGGTTGACACCACCAACATCCTGTTTATCTGTGGCGGTGCCTTCTCGGGCTTGGAAAAAGTCATTGAAAACCGCACCGAATCGTCGGGCATCGGTTTTGGCGCCAGCGTCAAGAGTAAAAAGGCCCGCAGCCTGACTGAAGCTTTCAAGGACGTGGAGCCCGAAGACCTGATCAAGTTCGGCCTGATCCCCGAACTGGTGGGGCGCATGCCCGTGGTCGCCACGCTCGCGGAGCTGACTGAAGACGCGCTGGTGCAGATCCTGACAGAACCCAAGAACGCTGTCGTCAAGCAGTTCAGCAAGCTGCTCTCGATGGAAGGCGTGGATCTCGAAATTCGCCCTTCAGCGCTCAAGGCCATTGCCCGCAAGGCCTTGGCCCGCAAAACCGGTGCACGGGGGCTGCGTTCGATTCTGGAACAGTCCCTGGTAGACACCATGTTTGACCTGCCCAACACGAGCAATGTGGAAAAAGTGGTGGTGGACGAGTCGACGATTGAGGAAAACAAGGCGCCGCTACTGGTGTACCGGGAAGCCGCCAAGCAGGCCTGATGCCGCCAGGGCGAAATCATCCCGGCGTTATGCCTTCATCCAGGTAAATCTTCTCGCTGGCTTGAAAAGTGGCCGCTGTTCCCCACTTTCCAGATAATGTTTTCACCGATACTGAAAATCCCCCTTTGCACCTGAAAGACGGGTTTTCCTTGAGGCTTACCTTTAAAGGGTTGATATGTCCGCACAAACTACCTTGCCTTCCAGCCCGATTGACCTGCCGCTGTTGCCCTTGCGTGACGTGGTGGTGTTTCCCCACATGGTGATTCCGCTGTTCGTCGGCCGGCCCAAGAGCATCAAGGCCCTGGAGTCGGCGATGGAGGCCGAGCGCCGCATCATGCTGGTGGCCCAGAAAGCCGCCGCCAAGGACGAACCGTCGGTCGAGGACATGTTCGGGGTCGGCTGCGTCGCCACGATTTTGCAGATGCTCAAGCTGCCGGACGGCACGGTCAAGGTGCTGGTCGAAGGCCAGCAACGCGCCACCGTCAACAGGATCGAGGAAGGTGAGTCTCACTTCAGCGCCAATGTGACGCCGGTGGAGCCGGCCGTGCTCACGCCTGGTGACAAGACCAGCGAGACGGAAGCGCTGCGCCGCGCCGTGATGCAGCAATTCGACCACTACGTCAAGCTGAACAAAAAAATTCCGCCGGAAATCCTGACCTCGATTTCAAGCATCGACGATGCCGGCCGCCTGGCCGACACGATTGCTGCGCACCTGCCGCTCAAGCTGGACGCCAAGCAGGTCATTCTCGACCTGGACAATGTCAAGGCCCGCCTGGAAAACCTCTACGAGCAGCTTGAACGTGAAGTTGACATCCTCAATGTCGACAAGAAAATCCGCGGCCGCGTCAAGCGCCAGATGGAGAAGAACCAGCGCGACTTTTACCTGAACGAGCAGGTCAAGGCAATCCAGAAAGAGCTGGGTGAAGGCGAAGAGGGCGCGGACATCGAAGAGATCGAGAAAAAGATCAAGAGCGCCAAGATGCCGCAGGAAGCGCGCAAGAAGGCCGAGAGCGAGCTGAAAAAACTCAAGCTGATGTCGCCAATGTCGGCCGAAGCCACGGTGGTGCGCACCTACATCGACGTGCTGACCGGATTGCCCTGGAGCAAGAAAACCAAGATCAAGCACGACCTGGCGAATGCCGAGAAAGTGCTGGACGAAGATCACTACGGCCTGGAAAAGGTCAAGGACCGCATTGTTGAATATCTCGCGGTGCAGCAACGCGTCGACAAGCTCAAGGCGCCGATTCTTTGCCTGGTCGGCCCTCCCGGTGTCGGCAAGACCTCGCTGGGCCAGTCGATCGCAAAGGCGACAGGCCGCAAGTACGTGCGCATGGCACTGGGCGGCATGCGTGATGAAGCCGAGATCCGCGGCCACCGCCGCACCTATATCGGCGCGTTGCCGGGCAAGGTGCTGCAGAGTCTGACCAAGGCCGGCACGCGCAACCCGCTGTTTTTGCTCGACGAGATCGACAAGCTCGGGACCGATTTCCGCGGAGACCCTTCCAGCGCGCTGCTGGAAGTGCTCGACCCCGAGCAGAACCACACCTTTGGCGACCACTATGTCGAGGTCGACTTTGACCTGAGCGATGTGATGTTCGTGGCAACGTCCAACTCGATGAACATTCCCCCGGCCCTGCTGGACCGCATGGAAGTGATTCGCCTGTCGGGTTACACGGAAGACGAGAAAACCAGCATCGCCATGCGTTACCTGTTGCCCAAGCAGCTCAAGAACAACGGCGTCAAGGAAGACGAGCTGGAAATCCAGGAGCAGGCGGTCCGCGACATCGTGCGTTACTACACGCGCGAAGCCGGCGTACGTTCGCTCGAGCGCGAGCTGTCCAAGATCTGCCGCAAGGTCGTCAAGGGCATCCAGCTCAAGAAGATGGAGCCCAAAGTCACCGTCACTGCGGACAATCTCAACGATTTTCTGGGTGTGCGCAAATTCGACTACGGCCGTGCCGAGAATCACAACCAGATTGGCCAGGTAGTGGGTTTGGCATGGACCGAAGTTGGCGGCGACCTGCTGACAATTGAGGCGGCCATGATGCCCGGCAAGGGTGTGATCACACGCACAGGCTCGCTCGGTGACGTGATGAAGGAGTCCGTAGAGGCCGCCCGCACCGTGGTGCGCAGCCGGGCGCGCGTGCTGGGCATCAAGGACGAAATGTTCGAGAAGCGAGACATCCACATTCACGTGCCCGATGGCGCTACGCCCAAGGATGGCCCGAGCGCCGGTGCGGCGATGACCACGGCCTTTGTGTCTGCCATCACCGGTATCCCCGTGCGCGGAGATGTGGCGATGACCGGCGAGATCACGCTGCGCGGCGAGGTCACGGCCATTGGCGGGCTGAAGGAAAAACTGCTTGCTGCTTTACGTGGTGGCATCAAGACTGTCCTGATTCCCGAGGAAAACGCAAAGGACCTGCAGGAGATTCCGGAAAACGTGAAGAACGGCCTGGAGATCGTGCCGGTCAAATGGATAGACCAGGTGCTGCAAATCGCACTGGTGCGCCAGCCTGTACCGCTGACCGATGACGAGACCACTGTCGCGGCGGCTGCTCCTGCAGCGCCGGTGGTGGAAGTGGCAGGCAGCGTCAAGCATTGACGACTGGAAATTTTTAAAGCCTCCTCGCATGGCGTAAAAAACTGCGCTATAATTCGAGGCTGTAATCGCGGGAGTAGCTCAGTTGGTAGAGCGCAACCTTGCCAAGGTTGAGGTCGAGAGTTCGAGACTCTTCTCCCGCTCCAATTCAAAAGGGCAGCATGTCAAAATGCTGTCCTTTTTCATTGGTGATAGTTCACAAGATAGCCCATAGAATCCTGAAGGGATTACTGATGGCAGACAGAATACGGCGCGGTAACAAAGCGGTTATGTACCGGATTGCAAATCCGAGTAGGTCGGTTCGACTCCGGCCCGCGCCTCCATCCTTTTCGCCCGCCCCTTGCCAGGGGCTTTTTTGTTCATCAGCATGTCCCCGGCCTGAGTGGTGAAATTGGTAGACACAGCGGACTTAAAATCCGCCGCTTCGTGAAAACGGGCGTACCGGTTCGATTCCGGTCTCAGGCACCAGCCCCGGAACAAGGCGTCGCAGGCAACTCGTGCCATGCACCGGCAATGCTCATTTCAGACCGCAAGTGGTTAAGATAGATTCCATGGCTCGCTACAACACCCCTCCCTTTGAAATACACGTCCACGGCGAAGTGCCGTTGCGTGAGGATGTCGGCTTTGAGCAGTTGCAGGACGCCCTGAAGCCGCTCTGGAAATATTCGGGTGCCAAATCACTGGCGGACGGCGCGGCCAGCGTTTACGAGGAAGAGCCCGGCATCCGTTTCGATGTGCACCAGCATCTGCTGCAGCTGTGCTGGACGGTTCCCGGTGATGAGGATTTTCGCCAGGTGCTCGACGAGGTCTGCATGGCGCTGAATGAGCTGGCCAACAGCGGCGCGCCCATCGAAGTCACGTTTTACGATGCGGATTTTGACGAGGACGAAGAGCCCGACGGCGAAGAGGCCAGGGACGACTTCGCGATGTACTTCGTGGGCCCTACACCGGCCGCGATCATGCAGGTCCAGCGCGACTTGCTGGTGCAGGACATGATCGGCCTGATGGAGCGCCATTTCGACGCTGCGGAGCTGGGCGATGTGGTCTCGGCCGTTGACAAACTGTTTGAGCAGCGCTTCGATGCGCTGGTTAATTCCATGCAGCTTGGCAGGCCTCCCAGAGGCCTGGGTGGCCCGCAGGGCGGCTCGGGCCATGGCGGCGGCGGACGCAAGCCGCGGCACCTGCACTAACGCGCAGGCGCAGTGCCGTTGTTGGCACGGGAAAATCCCAGCCCGCGCAAATAGACTTCCATCACGTCCCGCCCCAGGGCCACCAGATCAAAAGCGGCGCTTTCCAGCAGCCAGCTCTGGATCAGGCCGTCGATGATGGCATGCAGGCCCTGCGCTGCGGTCGCGGCCGGAACCGCCAGTTCCACCGCATGAAGCTGCGCCGCTGTCTGCAAGCCAGCTCCAACCTGCAGCAGAAAATCATTCCGGCTTTGCAGGTGACGCAGCCGCACGGCCTGGAGCTCGTCGACATATTCCACTTTGTGGGTGGCAACTTCGAAAACGCGGCGCGCCTGCGGGTCGCCGGCGATGCGAACCAGGGCCTCCTCCACGCCGCTGCGGATGCGTGCCAGCGGATCGGCAGGCCCCTCCTGCCCCAGCCGGTCCTGGAATGACTGTTCCAGCGGCAGGATGACCCGGTCCATCATGGCGTTGAAAAGATCGGCCTTGTCCTTGAAGTGCCAGTAGACGGCGCCGCGCGTCACCCCGGCTCGCCGGGCGATATCCTGCAGGCTGGTGCGTGATACCCCTTGAACCTGAAACAGGTGTTCCGCTGCATCCAGCAGCTTGTGGCGGGTGGCCAGTGCTTCTTCCTTGGTTCGGCGGACCACGCAGTTGTCTCCTGGGGCTTTTTTGCTTGTTGTCTTTATACATTCACGAATGTATGTAAACTATACCACTCGCGAAAACCCGTATTCTTTCGAGTTCCGTCCGGCGAGCCCCTGAGCCATTCGCCCGCGACCCCGTTGCACCTTCAGTCCAGAAAATTCGAGGAACAGCATGCCCACGTCCCATGTCAGCCAGCTGCGTCTGGCGCCCTTTTTTGCACATCGCCGGCCACTGGTGCTGGTTGCCATGCTGTCTCTGTTCCTCGCCGGGTGTGGCAAAGGCAGCAGTGCGCCGCCTGCTGGCCCGCCACCGGCGCAGGTCGGTGTGGTGACCGTCACCCAGGGCGATGTGGGCCTCGTGACCGAATTGCCCGGACGCCTGGAAGCGTCGCGCGTGGCCCAGGTGCGGGCGCGCGCAGCTGGCATTTTGCAAAAGCGTCATTTCCGTGAAGGCAGTGACGTGAAAGCGGGACAAACGCTGTTCACCATTGATGCCGCGCCTTATGCCGCCGCGTCGGCCAGCGCCAAGGCGGGCCTGGCACGTGCCGAAGCCAACCTGGCCCAGGCCGCAGCGCTGGCACAGCGCTACAAGCCGCTGGTGGAAGCCAACGCCATCAGCAAGCAGGAATATGCGAACGCGGTGGCCGCACAGAAGCAGGCGGAAGCCGATGTGGCCGTGGGCAAGGCCAATGTGCAGACGGCCGGCATCAACCTCGGTTATGCCTCAGTGACTGCGCCCATTTCGGGCCGTATCGGCCGTGCGCTGGTGACCGAGGGCGCACTGGTCGGGCAGGGTGATGCGACACAGCTCGCCGTGATCCAGCAGATCCACCCCATGTATGTGAACTTCACGCAGTCAGCATCGGAGGTGATGAAGTTGCGCGCTGCCATGGACAGCGGCCAGTTCAAGCGCGCCACCGGCGGGGACGCGGCCAGCGTGCGCATTCTGCTGGAAGACGGCACGGAATACTCGCGGCCTGGTCGCCTGCTGTTTTCCGACCTGACGGTGGATGCCACCACGGGCCAGATCACCCTGCGTGCTGAGGTGCCCAACCCCAACGGGCAACTGCTGCCCGGCCTGTATGTGCGTGTGCGCCTGGAACAGGCGCAGGCGACCAATGCCATGACATTGCCTCAGCAGGCTGTCACCCGTTCAGGCCAGGGCGATACGGTCATGGTGGTCGGTGCCGACGGAAAGGTTTCAACGCGGCCGGTGAAAATCGGTTCTGCCAAAGGCAACCAGTGGGTGATCCTCGAAGGCCTGAAAACCGGCGAGCAGGTTATGGCAGACGGTTTCCAGAAACTGCAACCCGGTGCCACCGTCAAGCCCGTGCCCTGGCAACCCGCCGGTGCCGCCCCGGCGCCCGCGGCTGGTGCGTCGGCGCCGGCTGCTGCCAGCTCC
>NZ_JBAQYR010000155.1:0-1575 GCF_049790275.1 Polaromonas sp. | reverse complement strand
TGAACGCCGCCGTCGAGGCGGCCCGGGCCGGCGAACAGGGCCGGGGGTTTGCCGTGGTTGCCGCAGAAGTGCGCAACCTGGCCCAAAGGAGTGCGGCCGCTGCCAAGGAGATCAAGACCCTGATCGGCGACTCGGTCGACAAGGTCGAGGAAGGCAGCAAGCAGGTGGCCGAAGCGGGCAAGACCATGGATGAGATTGTGGGCAGCGTCAAGCGGGTGACCGACATCATGGCCGAGATCACGGCGGCCAGCCAGGAGCAGACGGCCGGGATAGAGCAGATCAACCAGGCGATCACGCAGATGGATCAGGTGACGCAGCAGAATGCGGCGCTGGTCGAGCAAGCGGCAGCGGCGGCCTCGTCATTGCAGGAGCAGGCCAGTGGGCTGTCCCAGGTGGTCAGTGTGTTCCGGCTGGACAGCAGCCAGGCGGTGCATTACGTGGCACCCCCCCAGCGCACGGCACCGGCCCGCCAGCCTGCGCAGCCGCCTGCAGCCAAACGGGCCATAGCTGCACCCAAGCTGGCGACTGCCAGCGGTGAATGGGAGACCTTCTAGGCCTTGCACTTCCTGGCTTTCAAACCAATCAACCAGGCCTTAGCGCCGCCGTCACAGGAATGAAATTTATGCAGTGGTTCCATCAACTTCGCATCATGGTCAAACTGGTGATCAGTTTCCTCATCGTTGCAGCCATAGGTGCGGCCATCGGCGCACTGGGCATTTTTCACATGAGCCGCATCAATGCGGCCACCGAAAACCTCTACAGCCAGGATGTCCGTGCGCTCAAGGGTGTGCAGGAGGCCACCATCCATCTCATCTATGCGAGCCGTGCCCAGATGAATTTGCTGGCAGCCTCGACCATGGGTGAGCGCAGTGCCGGCACCAAAGCCATCCAGGCGGCCATGCAAGGGCTGGATGCCCGCATGGCCGAGGTCAGGCCCTTGCTGGAAGCCAGCCCGGAGGGCCAGGCCCTGTACAAGCAGTATGAAGACAAGATGCCGCGCTTCAAGGAACAGCTGGGCGGCTTCGTGACCCTGCTCCTGAAACAGTCACTGGACTCGTCCCAGTTTGAAGGCCGCGTCACCGATGACAGCATCGCCCTGATGAAGGAGTCCCGGGGGATCGAGGAGGTGCTCAACCGCATGGTCGAGCGCAGCGATCAGCTGGCCCGGGCCAGCATGGAAAAGGTGGGCGAGACCTACAAGGCCTCACGCCTGATCATGCTGGCACTGGTGCTCAGCGGCATTGTGGCCAGCGTCGGCCTCGGTGTGGCCATTGCCCGGCTGCTGGGACGGCAGATTGGCGGCGAACCGGCTTATGCCTCGGACATCGTTGGCCGCGTGGCTGCCGGTGACCTGGCTGTACCTATCCAGATCCGCAGGGGTGACACCCGCAGCCTGTTGTATGCGATCGAGCAGATGCAGCAGGAACTGGCCCGTGTCATCGACCGGATCCGCCAGGGCACAGACACCATCGCCACCGCCTCCAGCCAGATTGCTGCCGGCAACCACGACCTGTCCTCCCGCACCGAGCAGCAGGCCAGCTCCCTGGAAGAGACCGCCGCCTCCATGGAAGAACT
>NZ_JBAQYR010000154.1:0-4580 GCF_049790275.1 Polaromonas sp. | reverse complement strand
AAGCCATCCACAGCGAAGCCAGGCAAAAAGGCACGACCATGAAAAAAATAGAGCGCCAGCCGAACAGGTCCACCAGCACGCCGCCAATGCTGGGCCCGATGGCCGGGGCCAGCACCACCCCCATGCCGAAGATGCCGCTGGCACGCCCCTGCTCGTGGGGCGCGAAGGCCCGCATGATGATGATGGCCGGAATCGGCTGCACCACGCCGGCCGCCAGCCCTTCGGCCACGCGTGCGCCCAGCACCAGCGCAAAACTGCCGGAAAAGCCGCCCACCACGCCGCCGGCCAGCAGGAGCAGCATGGTGCCGACATAGGTGCGGCGGTAGCCGTAACGCGCCAGCAGCCAAGGCGTGGTCAGCATGGAGACCGTCATGGCCACCATGAAGCCCGAGGTGACCCATTGCGCCCGCTCCTGGCCCAGCGTGAAGTGCTGGCTCATGTCGGGAATCGCCACGTTGACGATGGTCGAGGACATGATGGAGGCCATCGTGCCGATCATCACCGAGAGCAACAGCAGCCAGCGGTAACGCGCGCCGTAACGCGCCTGCATTTCTTCCAGGGTGGAGGGGCTGCTCAAGAAGGGCCTTGCGGTCAGGGGCTGGGCGGGATCAGCCGCGCGGCTCGGACCACAGCTTGCCGCCGGTGGCCCAGTTCTCGCGTTTGATGTCGGTGATGATGACGTCAACGGAGTCGGGCTCGCCACCCAGGATTTCGACGCTGACACGGGTGATTTCTGCGACCAGTTTTTTCTTCTGCTCGACGGTGCGGCCTTCCATCATTTCGACGTGATATGTGGGCATGGTTTTCCTTTGAATTGATTTGAAGCGGAGCCTCATGATAAAACCCCGGACCGCGCGGCGCTGTGTCGGCAAAGACTGACAGCGGGACAAGGCGGGAAGCCGCTGGGGCGGTGCGGCAAACGTGGGAAACTGGGTTCCACTACCGCAACCGCCCTGCGTCCCTTGAGCGTTCTGAGAAATCTCCTTGTCCAACGATAGCTCGTCCCCCGTCCCTGCCCACTTGCCGCATCTGGCCGGCCGTGCCTACCGCTGCCAGTGCGGTTGCCCGGTATTTTTCCGCAACAGCACCTGCCTGGCCTGCGGCACGCCGCTGGGCTACGATCCTGCGCAGGCCCGCCTCCTGCCGCTGATGCCGGGCGAGCAGCCCGACACCTGGGTAGCCTGGCACGCCGACGGCGAAGCGGACGACGGCAAGCAAAACAGGGACACCGATGCGCCGCCCGCGGTTTATCTTCGCTGCGCCAACCTGCAGACCCCGGCTGCGTGCAACTGGCTGGTGCCGCTCAGCGAGGACGCGCCGCAGGTGCTGCTGTGCCAGGCCTGCCGCCTGAACCGCACGATTCCCGATCTGAACGACGAGGCCCACCCTGACAACGGCGAGCTGTGGGGCAAGATCGAGCTGGCCAAACGGCGCCTGGTGTCGGCCCTGCTGGTACTCGGTCTGCCCGTCGCGTCGCGGGTGAGCGAGGACACCGAGCGCGGCCTGATGTTCGACTTCCTGCGTTCACCCGACTTCGGGCCGCACATCCTGACCGGGCACAACACCGGCCTGATCACCCTCAACCTCAACGAAGCCGATGACGCCACGCGCGAGGCTATGCGCAAGGCCATGCATGAGCCCTACCGCACGCTGCTTGGCCATTTTCGTCACGAGGTTGGCCACTACTACTGGGATCGGCTGGTGGCCGGCACCTCCTGGATGCAGGGCTTCCAGGAGCTGTTTGGCGACGAGACCCAGAATTACGCAGCCAGCCTGCAGAACAATTACGAGAATGGGCCGCGGCCCGACTGGGCGTTGCATTACGTCAGTGCCTACGCCAGCGTGCACCCGTGGGAGGACTGGGCCGAAAGCTGGGCGCATTACCTGCACATTCGCGACACCGTCGATACCGCGCTGAGTTTCGGCCTCTCGCCGGACAGCGCGCAGCTCGAATTCACACCCTTCACGCTGGACGCGCTGTACCAGCCCGAAGATCCCAATGCCCAGGTTTTCCTGGACTTCCTGAACCAGTGGACACAGCTCACCACCTTGCTCAACGAAATGTCGCGCGCCATGGGCCAGCCTGATTTTTATCCCTTTGTGTTGCCACACGAGGTGGTGGCCAAGCTGCATTTCATTCACCTGGTGGTGACGTCGGGCAGCTGGCGGCAGGAGCAGGCGCCTGATCCGGAACACGCCCAGGAACAGGAGCTGAATTGATCAGAGAAAAGAGTGCTCAGCCCTTTGGGGGTGGGTGTGGGTAGCTATGATTTAAGTAGCAATCAAGACGCCGGAATGCTTCTGCCTGCTTATTCGAGCGCCTGGATGGACAGGCCATGCTTGTCGGAAAAGGCCTTGAGGATGGCTGCAATCTGCGCGTCGTCCAGGGTGGTGACCAATTCCAGGATCTTGTTGTGGCTGCCCTTCTGGCTGTCGTTCACCGTCACCATCGCCGCGCTGTCCTGGGCGGCAAACAGGGTCTGTAAGGCGGGGCCCATCGCGTTCATCACCGCGTCGCGCTGCGCATAAGGGGTAGCCGCATCGGCCGGGTAGTGCAGCTCAAAAGAGAAATTGGTTTTCAGGTTCATCGGAATCCTTCGTGGGGGTGTTCTGCCATCCGCCGGGCCGGAAAACCCAGTGTGTCTGCGTGCCGCGCCGCGCGGCGTCGGACAGGGGCGCGCCCCGCCGTCGGTGAGCCGGCTAGCCGCCGCCGGCGAGGTCTTTCATTTCCCAGGCCACCCGCGCCAGCTCGGGCTTGAGCTGCACGCGTGCCGCTTCATCCAGGCCGGACAGGCTTTGGGTCAGGTTCACGCGGCGGGGTGACAGGGCCGGGCCCCGAGAGGCGAAGACGACGGCGTTGCTTTTCTCCGCAGCCATGACTTCGACCGCGTTCCCGCTGAAGCTGCGGCTGATGCGACCGACCAGCAGCGGGTAGTCCGGGTGGTCGCTGTGCAGGTTGACCACCAGCACGCCCTTGTCGCCGAGTGCGGCAAAACAGTCGTCGTAAAAACGCTGCGAGCACAGGGCGGCAGGCTGGCCTTCATGGTCGAAGCCGTCGACCAGCAGCACGTCGAACCGCGGTGTCCCTGCCTGCAGGTACCGGGCCCCGTCGGCGGCGATCACCGTGAAACGTTCGTCATCGTCGGGCACGTGGAATTCGCGTCGCAGGGCGATCACATGCGGGTTGATCTCCAGCACCGTCATGCGGGACGCGCGCAGTTGCCGGTGGCAGAACTTGGCCAGGGAGCCCCCGCCCAGCCCGATCATGCCGATGTGCGCCGGCGCGGGGTGGAACAGCAGGAAACCCATCATGGTCCGGGTGTAGTCCACATCCAGTCGCGAAGGCTGGTGCACCAGCATGCGGCTTTGCAGCTCGCCCAGGGTGAAGTGCAGCGACTTGGATGCGCCGTCTTCGCGCACAAAAGGCTTCACGTACTGCAGCGACTGAAAATCATCGGCCGCCGCGTTCACAGGGACCTCGCTGCCATGCGCAGGTCCATCAGGATGGCCGGCAAGGCCATGGCCACCAGCAGCAGGGCAATCGGCAGGGTGGCGCTAAAGCCCATGGCCTTGAAGGCAACGGCCCCCACAATGCCGCCGGAAAAAAACAGCCCGAGCAGGGTGGCATGGATGAACAGCTTGTCGGTGTTGGCCTTGACAAACTGGATGCTGTTGGCTTTTTCCGACTGGTTCCAGTAGATCAGCCGCCCCAGTTCTATGCCCAGGTCGGTGACCACACCCGTCATGTGGGTGGTGCGGATCTCCGCGTTCGAGATCTTGGTGATGATGGCGTTTTGCAGGCCCATGATGAAACACAGCAGCAGCACCGCTGTCGGCACCAGCAGGGCGGCGAATGACTTCAGATTGGCACCCACCAGGCCGAACACCAGCAGTAGCGCCGCTTCCAGCAGCAGCGCCAGCGCGTACTTGCTGCGCAATTCCTGGCGGCGCGCCCAGCTGATGAGCAGCGTGGTGGTGATGGCCCCGGCAATAAAGGCCGACAGGCTCACCAGGCCGGCCAGCGCCAGGGTGATGCTGCCCACCACCAGGTCGTCGGCAATGGCCGAGACGATGCCGGTCATGTGCGAGGTGTAACGCTGCACCGCCAGAAAGCCGCCGGCATTGATGGCCCCGGCCACAAACGCCAGGATGCCGCCGAATTGCCGGTTGCTGCGGCGCGTGCGGTTCCGGGCGGTGAGTTGAAGCAGGAATTTGAAGGACATGGAAGCTCTGCCATGCAAGAAACATGACAGTGGACATTATGGTGCGAGTGCCGGTACGGATTGAGGGGATTCAAAGCCTTGGGCGGAAATTTTAATGAAATCGGCTTTCAGCCCATATTTCGCGGGCGCAAGCAGCTATGAAATTTATAGCCGACGCTTCCTCGTACCGTCATCCCGGACTTGATCCGGGATCCATGCTTGTTGACTACCGGCTTTGTTCTGGCTGTTGTGGTGTGCCAGCAAGCCGGGGGTTGCCCGGCGGCAAGTAACTTTCTTTTGCGTCGCTGTACGGACCGGACACATGGTGGACAGGTGTGCGGGGACATGGTTGACACTTTCCGGCGAATCAGCCGGGAG
>NZ_JBAQYR010000153.1:0-2731 GCF_049790275.1 Polaromonas sp. | reverse complement strand
CCATCGGGCTGCGCCACCGGCATGCCGCGCTCCTGCGCCGCAGCCACCACGGCGCGTGCTAGCGGGTGTTCGCTGCCGCTTTGCAGGCTGGCCGCGACGGCCAGTTGTGCGGATTCGTCAACATCGGGCGCGGCTACAAAAGCCACCAGCCGCGGTCGCCCGACCGTCAGCGTGCCGGTCTTGTCGAACGCCACGGTGTCGGCCTTGTGCGCGAGTTCCAGTGCCTGCGCGTCCTTGATCAGAATGCCGTTTTTCGCCGCCACTCCGGTGCCCGCCATGATGGCTGCCGGCGTGGCCAGGCCCAGCGCACAGGGGCAGGCAATCACCAGCACGGCCACCGCGTGAATCAGCGCCGTCTCCATCCCGGCCCCGGCCCACAGCCAGCCCAGCAAGGTGAACAGGCCGATGGCCAGCACCACCGGCACAAACACGGCAGACACCTGGTCCACCAGCCGCTGGATGGGTGCCTTGGCCGCCTGCGCGTCTTCCACCAGGCGAATGATGTGGGCCAACACACTTTCGCTGCCCACCGCACTCACTTGCAACACCACGCGTCCGTCACCGTTGATGCTACCGCCGGTGAGCTTGTCGCCGGGCTGCTTGGTCACAGGCAGCGGCTCGCCGGTGAGCATGGATTCATCCACCTGCGTCTGCCCTTCCTGCAGCAGGCCGTCCATCGGAATGCGCTCACCCGGCCGCACCACCAGGCGGTCGCCCAACAGCACCTCGGCCACCGGCAGGTCGGCTTCCTCGCCCGAGCCCTGCAGCACGTGCGCGAGCTCGGGCCGCAGGGCATGCAGCGCGCGTATCGCCGCCGTGGTCTGGCGCTTGGCGCGTGCCTCCAGCCACTTGCCCAGCAACACCAGCGTCACCACCACGGCCGAAGCCTCGAAATAAAGATGCGGCATCGTGTCAGCTTCGGCGCTGAGCCACAGCCACATCGACAGGCCCCAGCCTGCGCTTGTGCCAATGGCCACCAGCAGGTCCATGTTGCCGGTCAACGCCTTGAGCGCATGCCAGCCCGCCTTGTAAAACCGCGCGCCCAGAATGAACTGCACCGGCGTGGCCAGCAGGAACTGCTGCCAGGCGGGCAGCATCCAGTGTTTGCCCAGCAGGTCCCCCAACATCGGCACGACGAGCGGCGCCGAGAGCAGCAGGCCGATGGCCACCGGCGTAAAGCCGGCCCAGGGCGACAGATCTTCGGGCATCGCTTCTTCGGGAGAGACCGGCTCGTAGCCGGCGTTGCGCACGGCGCGGCGGATCTGCGCATCCATCTGCGCCGAGGGTGTGTACACCACCCGCGCCGATTCGGTCGCCAGGTTCACGGTGGCTTCCTGCACGCCAGGGACTTTTTTCAGGGCCTTTTCGACACGCGACACACACGACGCGCAGGTCATGCCGCCGACGCCGAGGTCCAGGGTGGAGGGGGAGAGGGTGGTGGTATTCATGGGTGAATGATCAACCTTGCCATGGTGGCAAGGTCAAGGCTTGATACAGATCAACCTCATTCGACTCAGGGGTTTGACCTCGCACGGGTTGACCTTACCATCATGGCAAGGTTCAAGCTTCAGACCTCTTCCATTAAAAACCGAAAGGACCACCCCATGAACCAGACCTTCAACGTGCAGGGCATGACCTGCGGCCATTGCGAACGCGCCGTGACCCAGGCCGTCAAGACCCTCGACCCTCAGGCCGAAATAAAGATAGACCGCGCGACAGGCAAGGTGGAGGTGGACTCCAGCCAGCCCCGCGAGGCCATTGCCTCCGCGATCGTCGAAGAAGGCTACACCGTCGCCCCATGAGCGGGCCCATGAACATCGGCGAAGCGGCTCGCCGGTCGGGCGTTTCGGCCAAGATGGTGCGCCACTATGAGTCGCTGGGCCTGTTGCCGCAGGTGCACCGCAGTGACAGCGGCTATCGTCAGTACACAGAAGCCGAGGTCCACACGCTGCGTTTCATCAAGCGCGCGCGCGATCTCGGCTTTTCAATGGCCGAGATCGCCGAACTGGTCAGCCTGTGGCAAAACCGCCGCCGCGCAAGCGCGAGCGTACGGCGCATCGCCCAGAAACACGCCGACGAGCTGGCCCAGCGCATCGCCGCCATGCAATCCATGCAGCAAACGCTGGCCCAACTGGTGCACTGCTGCCAGGGCAACGACCGGCCGGAGTGTCCCATCCTTGACGATCTGGCTGGCGAAAAGCACGCAAGTTAAGTCATTTTTTGCATCACGCTGCGCCTGTAGCCTGCCTTGGACAGTAGGACGGACTCCCCACTCCCTCCCCCACCCCTCCCTCGCCCTGCTGGGTGATGGCGGGGAGCTTCATTTGGCCGCGTGCGCTGCACTCGCGTGCAAACATCACTGCCAACTGAATCCGACCTGACGCGCAACGCGCATCAGGTCTCCCCGCATCCGCATTTGTTCCCCCCACCCGTCGGGCTGGGCCGAGGAGCGCAGTCGAAAACGGATCAGGGCGAGCGATTGTCTGAGCGCAGCGAGTTCGAGCTCGACCCCGCTTTCGGTGAGCACCGGAGGTTGCCCGCAGCGAAGCGGAGGGACCCGGACCATCGGGTCGCCTTCTCTTTGCTCACTTTCTCTTGGCGACGTGTACGGACAGGAGACATACGAAACAGGTGTTCGGAGACATAGGAAACACTTCTTCAGCGCTATTGGCGCAAGGAGAAGTGCATGCCTTGGCAACCGAGAGACCTGATGGACACCAAACGCGAATTT
>NZ_JBAQYR010000152.1:0-12282 GCF_049790275.1 Polaromonas sp. | reverse complement strand
GGCTACTGCTTTCTGAACAATGCTGCCGTTGCGGCGCAGGCGCTGCGCAACGGCGGCGCGCAGCGCGTGGCCGTTCTCGATGTGGACTACCACCACGGCAACGGCACACAAAGCATTTTTTACGACCGTGCCGACGTGCTGTTTGTCAGCCTGCATGGCGACCCGCGCACCGAATACCCCTTCTACCTGGGCCATGCCGATGAAACAGGCGAGGGCGCCGGACAGGGCTTCAACTTCAACCTGCCGCTGCCGGCCGGCTCGTCGGTGGGAGCGTGGTTCGACGCACTGGAGCAGGGTTGCCTGCGCATCGCCAAACACGGCGCACAGGCGCTGGTGGTGTCGCTGGGGCTGGACACTTTCGAGGGAGACCCGATTTCCACCTTTGCGCTGCAGCCGGCAGATTTCCACCGGCTGGGCCGGCGCCTGGCCGCGCTCGGGCTGCCGACGGTGTTTGTGCTCGAAGGCGGTTATGCGGCCGAAGCGCTGGGCAGCAATGCGGTCCAGGTCATCGACGGTTTTGAACAGAGGTAGTGATGGACAGCGTGGATGTGGTGGTGATAGGCGCCGGCGTTGTCGGGCTGGCGGTGGCGCGTGCGCTGGCGCTGCAGGGGCGCGAGGTGATGGTGCTGGAAAGCGCGGATGGCATAGGCACGGGCATCAGTTCGCGCAACAGCGAGGTGATCCACGCCGGCATTTATTACCCGCAGGGCTCGCTCAAGGCGCGGCTGTGTGTGGAAGGCAAGGACTTGCTGTATAGCTATTGCGCAGAGCGCGGCATTGCCCACAGCCGCTGCGGCAAGCTGATCGTCGCCACCCATGAATCGCAGATTCCCCAGCTGCAGGCCATCATCCACAAGGCTGCCGCCAATGGCGTGCACGACTTGGTGCTGCTCACGCGCGAGCAGGCGCAGGCGCTCGAGCCTGCACTGGACTGTGCGGCGGCGGTGCAATCACCCGGAACCGGCATCGTGGACAGCCATGCGCTCATGCTCGCGCTGCAGGGCGACCTTGAGAACGCCGGTGGCATCGTGGTGCTCAATTCGCCGCTGGCCCAGGCGCAATGCGCGCCATCAGCTATCGTTCTGGTAGCAGAAGACGGCACCGAACTGGCAGCCCGAACCGTGGTCAACGCCGCCGGCCTGCACGCGCAGGCGCTGGCGCGGCGTTTCGGGGGGCTGGATGTGCAGCATGTGCCGCCCAGCCATTACGCCAAGGGCAACTACTTCACGCTGTCCGGGCGCTCGCCTTTCAGCCGGCTGATCTACCCCGTGCCCGAGGCTGCGGGGCTGGGCGTGCACCTGACCATCGACCTGGGCGGCCAGGCCAAGTTCGGCCCCGACGTGCAGTGGGTGGATTCGCCCGACGACCTGGTGGTGGACCCGCGGCGCGGCGATGCGTTTTATGCCGAGGTACGCAAGTACTGGCCGGACCTGCCCGATGGCGCGCTGATTCCCGGTTATGCCGGCATCCGCCCGAAGATCCAGTCGTCCACCGAGCCTGCCGGGGACTTCCTGATCCAGGGCCCGGCCGTGCATGGCGTGCCAGGGCTGGTCAACCTGTTCGGCATTGAGTCGCCGGGCCTGACGAGCTCACTGGCGATAGGCCGCCATGTCAGCGAATTGCTTCAAAACGTATAGCTGCTTGCGCCGGCTGCATAAGGGCTTGTGGGTGTTTTTATGCTGTTTTGAGGTGCTCCGGGCAGCAAGCCCGGGGGCCGGCGGCTTGCGGCCTTGTCCGACAAGCTGGCCCCGGTGCCGGGCTTAAGGTCTCGGGCAGTGATACACACCGAACACGCACCGAAGGAAGGAACAGCCATGCCCAACCGCAAGACCAGCCCCCGCCGATGAAACTGGCCACCTTCAACGTCAACGGCATCAAGGCGCGCCTGCCCAATCTTCTGGCCTGGCTGCACAGGGCTGCGCCCGACGTGGTTTGCCTGCAGGAGCTCAAGGCGCTGGACGGCGTATTTCCCCAGGCCGAACTGCGCGAGGCCGGGTACCACGCACTGTGGAAGGGCCAGCGCTCGTGGAATGGCGTGGCCATTCTTTCGAAGGGTGCGGAGCCGCTCGAGATACGGCGCGAGCTGCCCGGCGACCTGCAGGACGAGCAGAGCCGTTACCTGGAGGCTGCGGTGGACGGCATCATCGTCGCCTGCCTTTACCTGCCCAATGGCAATCCGCAGCCGGGCCCGAAGTTCGACTACAAGCTGGCCTGGTTCAGGCGCCTGCAGCAGCATGCGCAAGCGTTGTACAACTCGGGCCATCCGGTGGTGCTGGCCGGCGACTTCAATGTGGTGCCGACCGACTTCGACATCTACGATCCGAAGTCCTGGCGCAAGGACGCGCTGCTGCAGCCCGAAAGCCGGGCCGCGT
Organism: Polaromonas sp.; assembly: GCF_049790275.1. Taxonomy (GTDB): domain Bacteria; phylum Pseudomonadota; class Gammaproteobacteria; order Burkholderiales; family Burkholderiaceae_C; genus Polaromonas. The sequence goes on along the minus strand of NZ_JBAQYR010000152.1, from coordinate 9,910 downwards.
ATGAGGAACTGCTGGGCCAGGGCTGGGTGGACAGCCTGCGTCACCTGCATCCCGACGAACGCATCTACACCTTCTGGGACTATTTCCGCCAGCACTGGAAGCGCAACGCCAGGCTGCGCATCGACCATGTCCTGCTCAATGCCGAACTCGCGCCCCGCCTGCAGGCGGCGGGCGTGGACAGCTGGGTGCGCGGCGAGGAACACGCGAGCGACCACGCCCCGGTGTGGGTGGTGCTGGATGCGCCGGCCGGGCGGGGCGGCGAAACTCGTGTCCAATAGGGAGCATGGATGCCGAACAAGAGATAAACAAACGCCTGACCGAGCTGGAAATCAAGGCCAGCTTCAGCGAAGACCTGCTGGACCAGCTGAACCAGGTCATCGTCCGTCAGCAGCAGCAAATTGACCTGCTGATGCGCGAGGTCAGCGAATTGCGCCAGCAACTCCCTGAAGCCGGCACCCGCCAGCCGGGCCGCAGCGCCGACGACCTTCCACCGCACTATTGAGCCACCATTGAGCGTTTGCGCTTCCCATACTCACAACACCGCATGGCCACCGCACAAAGCATCACCACCGACGACTACAAGCTTTTCCCGTCACCGCGCAACCGGCACCGCACCATCTTCCTGCACCGCGTGTTTGTGCCTTATCCCTACATGCTGATCGACATGGACAGCTACAACCTGAAGGGCAAGTACAGCCTGTTCGCGGCCTGCCGGCTGGCCGACAACAAGATGGGGCAGCTCGTCACGCTGGAACTGCCGGAAGACGAGCTCAGGTTCAAGGAACGGTTTGTGCCCGATTGACGATGAGGAAATTGGCTTCCAGACTAATAGCTGCGCGCGCAGCTAGCTATCATATACATAGCGTCCGGCGCCGCCTGGCCCCGGTGCACCGCATCTGGCCCGCAGCTTGCTGGCCCTCGGTGCCGGCGCCGCGGGCGGGTGGCCTGCTATGCTGCCCACGATTCGCGCCTCCTACAATTGGAGGAGAAGCCATGGCCCATTCAATCAGGAGTTTATTGACGTGCCCAATATCGCAACCGTTCTGAAGGCAGAAATCTCCCGCGTCGCACGCAAGGATGCACGCGCCGAAACCCAGCCGCTCAAAAAAGCGTCGTCGCAATACCGTACAGATATCGCCGCCCTGAAAAGGCGCGTGCTGGACCTCGAAAAACAGCTCAGCCGTTTGCTCAAATCGGGGAAAAGGGGGCAGGCTTCCGCTGCACCGGAAGAAAAAACCGGCAGCGGCCTGCGTTTCAGCGCCAAGGGATTTGCCGCCCAGCGGCGCCGGCTCGGCCTGACGGCCGCGGCTGTTGCGAAAATTCTCAACGTGTCGGCGCAGTCCGTCTACAAATGGGAAGACGGCAAGACCCGCCCCCGGGCCAGCCAGCTGCCGGCGATTGCGAGCCTGAGGAAGATGGGCAAGCAGGAGGCGGCGAAACTGCTGGCGGAGTAGCTGGCGTAAAACTGCCCGGTATTTCGGGATCTGCTACCAATTCAATAGCTGTCTGCGCTGAGTCTATTGGGCTAGCGGCTCTTTTTGATGGCAAGCGCAGCCTCGGTGACCAGCTCCGGCCCCTTGTAGATCAGCCCGGTGTAAATCTGCACCACGTCGGCGCCGGCCTGGATCTTGGAGACGGCGTCCGCGCCGCTCATGATGCCGCCCACGCCGATGATGGGAAAACTTTTGCCGAGCGCCGCGCGCAGCTGGCCGATCACGCGGTTGCTGGCTGCCAGCACCGGTGCGCCGCTCAGACCACCGGCTTCCTCTGCGTGCGCCAACCCTTTCACTGCGTCGCGGCTCAGGGTGGTGTTGGTGGCGACCACGCCGTCCATGCCGTGGCGCTTGAGCGTTGCGGCAATCACGTCCACCTGGGCTTCGTCGAGGTCGGGCGCGATCTTCACGAAGATGGGCACGCGTTTGCCGTGCTGCGTTGCCAGTACTTCGCGCCGTTCGGCAATACGGCCCAGCAGGGCGTCCAGCGCCTCATCGCTCTGCAGAGCGCGCAGGTTTTTGGTGTTGGGGCTGGAGATGTTGACGGTCACGTAGTCGGCATGCGGATAGACGCCGTCCAGGCAGAGCAGGTAGTCATCGACCGCGTTTTCAATCGGTGTTGCCGCGTTCTTGCCGATATTCAGGCCCAGCAGCAGCGGGTGTTTGGCGGTCTGCCGGCGAAAGCCGGACTTCTGCACATTGCTGATGAAGGCGTCCAGCCCGTCGTTGTTGAAGCCGAGCCGGTTGATCAGCGCGTTGGCCTGCGGCAGGCGGAACATGCGTGGCTTGGGGTTGCCTGGCTGCGCTTTCGGCGTGACCGTGCCGACCTCGACAAATCCGAAACCCATGGCGGCCAGGCCGTCGATGCAGCGCGCGTTTTTGTCCAGCCCGGCGGCCAGGCCCACACGGTTGGCGAACTTCAGCCCGGCCAGTTCCACCGGATCGTCAACACGGCCCGAGCAGTAGGCCCATGCCAGCGGTGTTCCCTGGGTGCGGGCCAGCGAGGCCATGGTCAGTTCGTGGGCCGTTTCTGCATCGAGTCCAAATAAAAAGGGGCGGGCGAGGGCGTAAGGCAGCAGGGACATTGGATAATTTGGGTTGTTCTTGGCGATAGTGCGGTGCGCTTAGCCATTGTCGCAAACCTCACAACCTTCCCACCATGACCCAAGACGAACTCAAAACACTGGTCGGCCAGGCCGCCCTCAGCTATGTCGAGCCCGGCAGCATCGTCGGTGTCGGCACCGGTTCCACCGTCAACAAGTTCATCGACGCGCTGGCCGGCATCAAGGACACGATTGCCGGCGCAGTGTCCAGCTCGGTGGCCTCCACCGAACGCCTGAAGGCGCTGGGCATCACGGTGTTCGAGGCGGCCGATGTGGAGGAGCTCGCGGTGTACATCGACGGCGCGGACGAGATCGACCATGCGGGTTACATGATCAAGGGCGGCGGCGCGGCGCTCACGCGCGAAAAAATCGTGGCTGCCCAGTCGCGCAAGTTTGTCTGTATTGCCGATGAATCCAAGCTGGTTCAGACCTTGGGCCATTTCCCTTTGCCGGTGGAAGTGATTCCCATGGCGGCGCAGCGCATCCGGCGGCAGTTTGAGGCCCTCGGCGGCACGGTCACCCTGCGCCTGAAAAACGGGGCGCCGCTGGTCACAGACAACGGCCAGCACATCCTGGATGTGACCGGCCTGAAGATCAGCGAGCCGCTGGCCTTCGAGTCCCAGGTCAACCAGTGGCCCGGGGTGGTGACGGTGGGGGTGTTCGCCTTCCAGAAAGCGCATGTCTGCCTGCTGGGCACGGAAACCGGCGTCAAGACCCTGGTGTTTTAAATCTCGCGGAAGCGGCAAGCCGGATGTTGTAGAGTTGTACGACAAATTTCAGGCGCCCATGACCCACCGTTTCCAGTCCATCACGCCCGGTGTTCACCTCTCGGAACAGGTGGCCGAGGCTCTGTCGGCCGAAATCCGCGCCGGCAGGCCGGCGGCGGGCGAGAAGCTGCCGACCGAAGCGGCACTGGTCGAGCAGTTCGCCGTCAGCCGCACGGTGGTGCGCGAGGCGGTCTCGCGCCTGAAGTCGCTGGGCCTGGTGGAATCGCGCCAAGGCAGCGGGGTGTTTGTGCGGCGCGCCGCATTTGCGCCGCTGAATTTCGACACGCGCTCCGCTGCCTCCAGGCAGGCCGTCATCCAGATGGTGGAGGTGCGCCGCGCGCTGGAGGCCGAGGTGGCCGCGCTGGCCGCACAACGCCGCACGACCGCCGACGTCAAGCGCATTCGCCAGGCAATAGCGGCGCTTGACAAGGCCGTCAAGGCCGGCGGGGATGGCGCCGAGGAAGATGTGAACTACCACCGCGCGATCGCGGACGCGGCGCAAAACCCGTTTCTCATCAGCACGCTGGACTACCTGCGCCAGTTCCTGCGTGGCGTCACGCGTGTCACCCGCGCTAACGAAGCCCGCCGCGCCGACTTTGTCGGGCAGGTGCGAGCGGAACATGAAGCGATAGCCCAGGCCATTGAGGCTGGTGATGCCGTGAAGGCGCGGCAGGCTGCGGCTCGCCACATGGACAACGCCATCCGCCGCATCGAGCAGGCCGATCCGGCTTTCTGGCAGCAGGAGGGTGTGCAGCTGGCCAGTGCGTTGCTTCCCCAAGCCGGCGTGCACTGAGCCCTGGCTGTCTTTCTTCGGGTGCGTCCGACCGGAAAAACTGGGCCCTGCTGATCGCTATAATTTGTATGATAACAATATGAATAGAGAAAACCGGGCATATCCCGGCTGAAGGAGTGAGTCAATGAGCCAGCTTGCAGGAGTGATCGGTCTCGGTGCCATGGGCAGCGGCATGGCGCAGTCGCTGCGCCGTGCCGGCTACCAGGTGCATGTGTTTGACGTGCGGCCAGAAGCTGCGCAGGCATTTGCCGAAGGTGGTGGTGTAGCCTGTGCCTCGCTGGCAGAACTCGCCGCCGCTTGTGACGTGGTGGTGTCGGTCGTCGTCAATGCGGTGCAGACCGAGGCGGTGTTGTTCGGCCCCGGCGGCTGCGCGGCGGCCATGAAACCCGGCAGCGTGTTTGTGATGTGCTCCACCGTCGATCCGAACTGGTCGATGGCGCTGGAAAAACGCCTCCTTGCGCTGGGCCTGCTCTACATCGACGCGCCGATCTCCGGCGGCGCCGCCAAGGCGGCCAGCGGCGAGATGACCATGATGACTTCCGGTGCGCCGGCTGCGTATGCGAAAGCCGGGCCTGTTCTCAAAGCCATGGCTGCCAAGGTCTACAAGCTGAGCGATGCGGCGGGGGCCGGCAGCAAGGTCAAGATCATCAACCAGCTGCTGGCGGGTGTGCACATCGCCGCGGCCGCCGAAGCCATGGCGCTGGGCCTGCGCGAAGGCGTGGACCCGGCCGCGCTCTATGAGGTGATCACACACAGCGCCGGCAACAGCTGGATGTTCGAAAACCGCATGGCGCATGTACTGGCAGCCGACTACACACCGCTCTCGGCGGTGGACATCTTCGTGAAGGACCTCGGCATCGTGCTCGACATGGCGCGCGCCAGCAAGTTTCCACTGCCGCTGTCTTCGACAGCACACCAGATGTTCATGCAGGCCTCGACCGCCGGTTTTGCGAAAGAGGACGACAGTGCGGTGATCAAGATATTCCCGGGCATCGAGTTGCCGAAAAAACCATGAGCAGCATTCAGCGTGGCGTGGAACCTCTTAAACCAGCCGGGGCCGCGGGTCCGGCTTTGCCGGCCCGCAGGCGCAGCGCCCCCTCGGGGGGCAGCGAAGCACACGGAGTGGCGAGCGTGGGGGCGCTATTGCTCGGTTGTATCGCTGACGATTTCACCGGCGCGACAGACCTCGCCAACAACCTGGTGCGCGCCGGCATGCGGGTAGTGCAGACGATTGGCGTGCCGTCAGGGCCGTTGGGCACCGAAGTCGACGCCGTGGTGGTTGCACTCAAATCGCGCACCATGCCGCCGGCCCAGGCCGTCACCGAATCGCTGGCCGCATTGACGTGGCTGCAGGCGCAGGGCGCGCAACAGATCTATTTCAAGTACTGCTCGACCTTCGACAGCACGGCCCGCGGCAACATCGGCCCGGTGACCGAGGCGCTGATGGACGCGCTGAAGACAAGCTTCACGATCGCCACGCCGGCCTTTCCCGACAACCAGCGCACGGTGTTCAAGGGCTACCTGTTTGTCGGCAATGTGCTGCTTTCTGAAAGTAGCATGCAGAACCACCCGCTGACGCCCATGGCGGACGCGAATCTGGTGCGGGTGCTGCAGTCGCAGACAAAACGGCGTGTCGGCCTGATCGACCACAAGGTGGTGGCGCGCGGCGTGGCGGCGGTGCGCGAGCGCATGGCGCAATTGCAGGCAGAAGGTGTGGGCGTGGCCATCGTGGATGCCGTGTCCAACGATGACCTGCTGCGCCTGGGCCCTGCGCTCAAAGGCATGCCACTGGTGACGGCTGGTTCCGGCGTGGCCATCGGCCTGCCGGCCAACTTCGGCATCACGCCCTCGGACCAGGCCAGCCGCTTGCCGGCCGTCGGCGGGCTGCAGGCGGTGGTGTCGGGCAGCTGCTCTCTGGCGACCAACCGGCAGGTGCTGGACTTCATGAAGCAGGGCCATCCTGCGCTGGCCATCGATCCGCTGCGCATCGCCTCGGGTGTCGATGTGGTGGCCGAGGTGCTGGCCTGGGCGCGGCCACTGCTGGCCCATCGGCCCGTGCTGGTGTATTCCACCGCTGACAGCGGCGACGTCAAGGCCGTGCAGGGCAGGCTTGGCGTGGAAGAAGCCGGCGCCATGGTCGAAGCCACACTGGCCGCGGTGGCGCGCGGCCTGGTGCAGCTGGGCGTGCGCCAGCTTGTGGTTGCCGGCGGCGAAACCTCGGGTGCCTGCGTGCAGGCGCTGGGCATCACGCAGATGCAGATCGGTCCGCAAATCGACCCCGGTGTGCCCTGGTGTCACGCACAGAGCGACCTTGTTTCGCAGGAAGGCCTGCATCTGACCTTGAAATCCGGCAACTTCGGCGCTGACGATTTCTTCACCAAAGCCTTTACGATGCTCGCATGAACTACCGCCCCCACGTTTGCCGCGCTGCGGCTGCACTGCCCCCCGAGGGGGCCTATGCCTCCCTTGGGGCGGCCCGGCGGTCGGCATGACCGTATTGACCGAAAACCAGGCCAGAGAAGAAATCTGCCGCGTCGGCAAAAGCCTGTTCGATCGCGGCTACGTGCATGCCACCGCCGGCAACATCAGCGTGCGGCTCGATGCCTCGGCGGGTGGCGGCTTCCTGATCACGCCGACCGACGCCTGCCTGGGTTTCCTGGATCCGGCGCGGCTGGCCCGGCTCGATGCCGATGCGAAGCAGCTCAGCGGTGATACCGCGAGCAAAACGATCGCGCTGCATGCCGGCACCTATGCGGCAGCCTCCGCGTTTGACCCGGCGACGTCCTGCGTGATCCACACCCACAGCACACATTGCGTGGCGCTGAGCCTGCGTGCCACCGGCGAGGAATTGCTGCCGGCGCTCACGCCCTATTTCGTCATGAAGGTTGGCCATGTGCCGGTCATCGCCTATCACCGACCGGGTGACCCGGCGGCAGCGGCGCTGGTGGCACAGGCCATCACGCGTTACGGCCGGCAGGGCACACCACTACGGGCGGTGATGCTGGCGCGGCTGGGGCCCAATGTCTGGCACCAGAACCCGGCGGCGGCCATGGCCGTGCTGGAGGAACTCGAGGAAACCGCCCGGCTGCTGTGCCTGGGCAACGCCCCGGTGCAGCCTCTAAGTGCTGCGCAGATCGACGAGCTGCGCCAGACCTTCGGCGCCCGCTGGTAGGATTTTAGAGTCGAATCGGCCTGCAGCCCTTTATTTATAAGCGCTGGCAGCTATCCATTCAATAGCATCTTCAAGAAACGACCATGCCTAAATTCGCCGCCAACCTGTCGATGATGTACCCCGAGTTGCCCTTTCTGGACCGCTTCGAGGCGGCCGCGAAAGATGGCTTCAAGGCGGTGGAGTTTCTTTTCCCCTATGCATTCGGCAAGCAGGAGCTGGCCGCACGCCTGAAGGGCAATGGCTTGCAGCAGGTGTTGTTCAATGCGCCGCCGGGCGGCACCGATGCGGCGTCCATTGCCCAGGCCTGGGACCAGTCCGGCGTCCGGGGCACCGCCGCGGTGCCGGGCCGCGAAGCGGAGTTTCGCACCGGGGTGCTGATGGCCCTGGCGTATGCAGAAGCACTGGATTGCCCGCGCATCCACCTGATGGCCGGCCTGGTGGAAGCGGGGAGCGAGCGCGAGGCGCTGCGGCCGCTGTATGTTGCCAACCTGCACTGGGCAGCGGCCGAGGCCGCCAAACATGGACGCGATGTGCTGATCGAGCCGATCAACACGCGCGACGTGCCGCGGTTCTTTCTGAACCGGCAGGACCACGCGCACGAGATCGTGGCCGAGGTCGGTGCGCCCAACCTCAAGGTGCAGATGGACCTGTACCACTGCCAGATCGTCGAGGGTGATGTAGCCATGAAGATACGCCAGTACCTGCCCACCGGGAGGGTCGGCCATTTCCAGATTGCCGGCGTGCCGGAGAGGCACGAACCCGACATCGGGGAAGTCAACTACTCCTACCTGTTCGACGTGATCGACGAGGTGTCGCAGGCCTGTGGCTGGGACGGCTGGCTGGGCTGTGAGTACCGCCCGAAAAAAGGCGGGCAGCCGGGCGGCACCTCAGCCGGCCTGGGCTGGCTGCCGCGCTGAACGCGGCAATGCCTGTCAGGCCTAGAAGCGGATTCCGGCGGGATTGCTGGGTGGAGGAGTTACCGACGGGGCGGCGGGTGCGGCCGGTCCCTGGGGTCGGGCCGCGGTGGTGGCGGGCTCAGCCGCTGGCGCGACTGTGACCAGAGGCGTGGCAGCCGTCTGGATGTAACTGGACGGAAGCACCGATGATTTCGGATAACCCGCTGCGTCAAGAAACTGTGTCCATTCCGCGTCGGAGAAGCCTTTCAGCTGCTGGCTGCCGATGGTCATGAAGGGCAGGGAGCTGTCCCCGCTGAGGCGCTGCAGTGCCTTCTGGTCTTCAATCGTTGAGATTGTTTTTTCCGCAAAGGGAATGCCGCGGGTGGTCAGCATGGAGCGGCCAGAAGCGCAAGGGGCGCAGTTCGCACCCGTGTAAAGGATCACCGGGTACTGGCCGACGACTTTGCGCAGCTCAAAAGGCAGCGAGGCAGTGGCGATGCCCCCGGCGCCACCGGTATTGGCCGCCGTGACCTTGGCCTTGCTTGCCGCCGGTGGTGGCTGGTCGGAGAAGGTCACCTTGCCGTCCGGGCCGACGATGCGGTAGACCTGCTGGGCCTGGGAAAGGGAAGGAAAAGCACCAGAAACCAGCACCATTGCTGCGCTGACTGCTGCAAATTTAATAGCGTTCGATAAGGTCATACCAGCTCCGTTTTGGGGTCTCTCACGCCATGCCCTGGTGGCGCAGCAACGCATCGATCGAGGGTTCGCGGCCCCGAAAGGCCTTGAAGGATTCCATCGCCGGGCGGCTGCCACCCGCTTCCAGGATGGCCTGGCGGTATTTTCTGCCAGTTTCTACCGTAACGGTGCTGGGCAGGGTTCCGGCATCGGTGTTTATACCTGCAGGTGTGGCGCTTTGTGCACTCTCCTCGAAGGCGGCATAAGCGTCGGCCGAGAGAACCTCGGCCCATTTGTAGCTGTAGTACCCAGCGGCATAGCCACCCGAGAAAATGTGACTGAATGTGTGCGCGGTGCGGCTGTAGGGCGGCGGCATGATCACCGCATACTCCTTGCGAACTTCAGCCAGCAGGGCCATGACATCACCCTCCGGTTGCCACTGGGTATGCAGCAGCATGTCGAACAGCGAAAACTCGATCTGCCTCAGGGTCTGCATGCCGCTCTGGAAGTTTTTCGCGGCCAGCATCTTGTCGAACAGCGCACGCGGCAGGGGCTCGCCGGTGTCCACATGGGCGGTCATGTGTTTGAGCACGTCCCATTCCCAGCAGAAGTTTTCCATGAACTGGCTGGGCAGCTCGACCGCGTCCCACTCGACGCCGCTGATGCCGGAGACATCGCGCTCGTTCACCTGGGTCAGCATGTGGTGCAGGCCGTGGCCGAACTCGTGGAACAGCGTGGTCACATCGTCATGCGTGAGCAGGGCGGGCTTGCCGCCCACGCCGTCGGCGAAGTTGCAGACCAGGTGCGCCACCGGCGTCTGCAGCGCGCCGGTGTCGGGGCGCAGCCAGCGGGCTCGCACATCGTCCATCCAGGCGCCGCCGCGTTTGCCGGTGCGGGCCGGCCGGTCCAGGTAGAACTGGCCGACCAACTGGCCAGGTAACGAGCGGTCGCTTGTTGCTTCCGGGTACCGCTCGATGCGGGAAAACTAGACCCCGGGATTGCACACCGGGG
>NZ_JBAQYR010000151.1:0-5541 GCF_049790275.1 Polaromonas sp. | reverse complement strand
ACCAGCGTCTGCCCGCGCCGCAGCCCTTCGGGTGTGGCGGCCGGCGCCGCCGGCGACGGGTAGGGCAGGTCCAGCGCCGAAAAATAGGTCGCGATTTCCATCAGGTAGGCGTCGGACAGCGGGTCGACCAACTGCGTCATCAGCGCATAGTGGCGCCGGCCTTCGCGGAAGTTGAGCAACTGGTTGTACAGGTAGCCGGCGGGTTTGCCGGCCAGGCGCGGGTAGTAGCCGTCGGGGCCGGCACGGCCCTGGGCGCCGTGACAGGCGGTACAGGCCAGGGTGCGCTGGGCGATGGTGTCTTCAAAGGGGGCCGAGTTTGCTGCTGCAGCAGACAGCCACAGGCCAGCAGCCAGCACGGCATTGAGAAAGGCAGGGTTTTTTTTCACTCAGGCATTGGTGTCAGCGGGAGGCTTCACCGCCTGGCGCTGGTGCGCAGGCAGGCCAGGAAGTCGTCCCAGCTGGTTTGCAGTTCCTTGAGGCGCGCGCCTTTGTCGAGCACCGCGCCGCTGGCAGCTTCGGTGCGCCTGACCACCTTGCTCAGGGCGCTGGCCGGCAGGGGGCCGACCTGTTTGCGCAAGGTGCCGGCTTTGAGGCGCATGTCGGAGATGGCGTCCTTGACCAGTGATTTGTTGGATGCACAGGCGATGCCACCCACCAGCTCGGCCATTTCCGCGAGGGCGGGGTCCAGGTACCAGACGGCCACCGAGCCCAGCGCCAGTGCCCAGATGCGCTTGTCGCGCGTAGGCGCGATGTGAACCGACGCCGCACCGGGTGCGGCAGCTGTCTGTGCTGGAGCGGGGGGCATCTTCATGGGAGAAATGGGCGGCAGGCTGGGGGTGGAAAGCCTGAATTGTCCCCCGACTTTCCCCTGGCGCGCCGCCCGGTGCCCGCATGCCCCCGCGCTGTCCTTGTGTTTTCAATATAAAGAACCGATCAAGCCCTTATGCAGAAAGCGTAAGCAGCTATCAAAAAGAGAGTGATCTCAGGTTCTGGCGAGCCAGTGGGCGATGCGCCCGCAGACCCAGCCGGCGTCATCGTGGGGCAAGTCGTGGCCGGCCCAGGGGTGAACCTGGTGGCTTGCCTGCCAGGCGGCGGCCAGGCGCTGCGAACAGCGAGGATCCACCAGCCGGTCGGCGCTGGACGACAAGACCAGCACAGGGCAGGGTGGGGCCTGTGGTGCGCAGGAAAACCGGGCAGCCGCTGCCAGCTGGCGCCCGGCATTGGCCAGGCTCACCGGGGCCGTCTGCCGGATATGGACCCATGCCGCGATATCGGCTTCGCGCAAAGCCGTCTCCTGGCAGGTCAGCCGGTGAATGGCGCGTTCGGCCCAGGGCGCGTCCTGCCAGCGCGCGGCCAGCGTGGCCAGCTGCGGCCAGCTGGCGGGACGCAGCCGTTCGGTGAGGGTGCTGAAAGGGCGCATGCTGGTGTTGATGAGGACCAGGCGCGCGACCTCCCGGGGGTAACGCTGCGCCCAGTCGGCAGCCACCATGCCACCCAGCGACATGGCCAGCAGTTGCCAGGGCGGGGGAACGCCCTGGCTTTGCAACTGATGGCGCGCAAAGTCCACCATGCGGTGCGCGGAGGCGGGCGACCGCTGGGCGTGGAACACGCCGTTGCCGGGCAGGTCCAGGGTGACGACCTTGTCTGTTTCCAGGGTGTGGGCGAGCCGTTCGGGCAGCGTGCCCCAGTGCCGCGCTTCGCGGGTCAGACCCCGTAGCAGCACCCAGCTCATGGCGTGCGCCCGGGTCGCCAGTGCGCCATGGCCAGCTGTGTGAGTTGTGCGCGCCGCTCGCCCTCGGGCAGCCAGCCAGGTGCGGCGAAGGCGGCCCGTGTCAGGAAGTCCAGCAGGTCCGCATGCCGGCGCAGCACGCGTTTGATGCGGTGCGCCTTGATTGGATTGAACATGCCGTGCCGCGAAAACAGCTGGCGCGGGTTCTTGCGTATCCACAGCCAGGAGCCGAGTTCCAGTGTCATGGGCAGGAACACATGGCCGGCCGGGGTCTTGTCGTAGGCGTGGTCCCAGAGGTCGCCATGCAGCAGGTACTGGTTGCTTTGCGGTTCGAAGCTGTAGTCGTGGTGCGGGTGCGATTGCTCGAGCATGGTCTTGAGCGCGAACATCTCCGGCAGGTGTGCCATCAACCGGCGCGTTTTGGCGTACGGAAACCAGATGCTGTCGTCAAAGCCGTAGCCCGAATGGCAGTCCAGTGCCAGGCTGAAGGGGCGGCTGGCAAGCTGCTCGCGCACCACCCGCAGCAGGGCCGCGCTTTCGGTCTCCATGGGCGCGCCGGGCCGGCCGCAGTACCAGGGCAGCAGCGGGCCGAAGGTCTGCCCGCCGGCGAGAAAGGGCACACGGCTCTCGGCTCTTTGCGGTGCGTTGCGCATCAGGTCCACGCCGCGTGGGTTGGCGCGTTTGTGTGCCCACATGCCGCCCGGGTTGACGATGGGCATGAACACCAGCCGCACCTTCTGCAACTGCCGATGCAGCAACTCGTCCCACGCCAGGCGAAACAGCAGCGCGCGCATGTACGCCAGGATCAGCTGCGTGCCTATGCGCTCCAGCCCATGGATGCCGCCAAAGAAGCCGACCGCCGGTGCCCGCGGATCGCTGGCGCCGATGCTGGCCGTGTAGAGCGGAAAAGACGGTCCGCGCGTGGCGACTTCGCCCGCGCTCCGGATGTCGAAGTGCGTGTTTCCCGCCAGCAGGATGGCCTTGAGCTCTTCATGCTCGGCGAAGGTCGCGCTGCCGTCCGGGGTGCTGGCCAGAAGGGAGAGGTCAAAACCGCCGGCAGGCGGGCGCAGAAAGTCCATGTCCCCATCCTTGCACAGTTGTTTGACAAAACGATGTGCCCTTGCCGCGTGTTGGGAATTATTTCATGATTGCTATGAAAAGAATAGCTGCTTGTGCCCGTCCCTGCTGGGATGGAGGCTGTTTTTGCATCAAACCTGGGAGGCGATGTCAGTCCGGCGCTGCAATCACCAGGTCGGACCGGGGGTAGGCGACGCAGGGCAGGATGAACCCTTCGGTCTTTTCCTCGGCGCTCAGGCCCGGCCATTCAATGCGGTAAACCACCTGTCCGCTGGCCAGGCGGCAGAGGCAGCTGCGGCAGGTGCCGTTGCGGCAGGAACTCTCCATGGAAATGCCGGCAGCCAGCGCCGACTGCAACAGCGGCACGGAAGCCGGCGCGTCAAAGGGCCGGCCCGCGGGGCCGAGGCGGGCCTTGAAAACATCGTCGTCGGGTGCGGCGGGCATGCGCTGGAGTTTAGGCGTCCCAGGCGGGACAGGTGTTGGCAGGGCAGTCCGTATGATTTTTCCTTTTGGCGTCAGACAAACAGGCAAAGGATTCATCAGGTGCAAACATCATTCGAAGGCAAGGTCGCGTTGGTCACGGGCGGCGGCGGGGGCATAGGGCGCGCGACGGCACTGGCGTTTGCGCAGGCCGGGGCCCGCGTCGTGGTGGCCGACATTGCGGCAGAGGCCGGGCAGGAAACCGTGCGCCTGCTGCAGGCCGCAGGCGGCGAGGCGAGCTTCATCCGCACCGACGTGACGCAGGCCGGCCAGGTGCAGGCCATGGTGGCCCATACAGTCGCGGCCTACGGCCGGCTCGACTGCGCCTTCAACAATGCCGGCATCGAGGAAGAGCACCTGCGCCTGGCCGACTGCAGCGAAACCACCTTCGACCGCATCATGGGCATCAATGTCAAGGGCGTGTGGTTGTGCCTGAAGTACCAGCTGGCGCAGATGCAGCAGCAGGGCGGCGGGGCCATTGTCAACACCGCCTCGGTGGCTGGCCTGGTGGGTGCGCCCAAGATGGCGGCCTACAGCGCCAGCAAACATGCGGTGCTGGGCCTGACGAAATCGGCGGCGATCGAATACGCGCGCAAGGGCATACGGATCAACGCAGTGTGCCCGGGTGTGATCCGCACCACCATGTACGAACGCGCCGTGGCGGCCGACCCGAAGATCGGCACCGCCGCGGCGCAGATGCATCCGGTCGGGCGCCTGGGTGAAGTCGACGAGGTGGCGGCTGTGGTGTTGTGGCTCAGTTCGGACGCCGCGTCCTTTGTCACCGGGCATGCGCACACGGTGGACGGTGGCCTGACGGCGGTCTGAGCCCGGTGGCGTCCGGTGGGGGCGGAAGGCATTTGCTGCGACAATTCGGGTCCCCACCACAACGATTCTTCAGAGCGTCTTTTCCATGTCCAGTTATTCAGTCCGGCCCGCCACTGTGCGCGATGCCAAAGCCATCGCCGAAATCCATGACGCTTCCTCCCGCGCCGCCTACAAGGGCCTGGTGCCCGACGAGCAGCTGGGCACCCTCTCGGTCGACAAGCGCCAGCAGTTCTGGCGCGATGCCATCGAGTTCATGGAACCCCAGGTGCATGTCGCCACCGATGGCGATCGCCTCGTCGGTTTTGTCGGCTTTGACCGCTCGCGCGACAAGGGAACACCGTCTACCTGCGGCGAGATCTGGGCGATTTATGTGGACCCGGCCCACTGGGACAAGGGTGTCGGCCTGGCCCTGTGGGACGCCGCCAACGACGGCCTCAAGGAAGAAGGCTGCACCAAGGTCACGGTCTGGGTGCCGGTGCGCAACGAGCGCGCGCTGCGCTTTCACGAGCTGGCCGGTTTCAAGCGCGAAATGACCTCGCTCAAGACTGTGATGGTCGGCTCCGTCAAGCTCGAGGAAATCCGCCTCAAGCGCGAGGTAGGCTGAACGCCCCGTTCGGCTTCAGGACGGCATGTCGACGACGCGCTCGTCGTCGGGGATCACCGGCATGTCTTCTTCGGGTGACAGCGGCAGGTCCTCGGTCTCCTCCAGGCCGGCTGCTTCTTCGGGGTTGTTCTGGTTCCGCCGTCCGTCGTTGCTGCTGGAAAAAGAGGTCATGGTGATGCTCCGCTTGGCCTGTGGTGATGTGGGGTGAGAGCGCCATGCTGCTCCCGCTGCTGCGGCCAGTGCTTAGGAAAAGCGTCTGTCCGGCTGTCAGCGCAGGCCGACAGTGCAGGCAGCAGCTTGCACGGGGCTGGGGCTGGTTCATGAGTCATTTTGGCCTGCAGCCCTTGCCAGTCATGCGCAAGCAGCTACCTATTTAATAGCAATACCTCGCCAGTCCGCTGCACCGAAATGGGGCCGGGCACGCTGCAGGGCGCTGTATTAGGATGGCTCTGACATGACAGCATCTACCGACATTTCCCCCGGCACCGTCTGCTTCGCACTGTTTGACACAGCCATCGGCAGCTGCGCCATCGCCTGGAGCGAGGCCGGCATCTGTGGAGTGCAACTGCCCGAGGCCGGCACGCCGCAGACACGCGAACGCATGCGCCAACGTTTTCCCGGCGCGCAGGAAACCGCGCCGGTGGGCGATGCACTGGCCGCCGTCAGCGGCGTCACCGCCATGCTGCACGGCCAGGCGCATGACTTCAGCAAGCTGGTGCTCGACATGCGCGGCGTGCCGGCTTTTAACCAGCGCGTGTACGCACTGGCGCTTGGCATTGCGCCGGGCCAGACCCTGACCTACGGCGAGCTGGCCGCGCGCCTGGGC
>NZ_JBAQYR010000150.1:0-37197 GCF_049790275.1 Polaromonas sp. | reverse complement strand
GCAGGCGCCTGGGCTACGGCGGGAGGCGGGGGGGTGGCTGTCGCAGGTTTCTGGGCCTTGGGTTCGGCATTGAAGAGGGTGCGTATCAGTGCCAGCTTGGGCGGCACGGCGCTGTTGCCGCCGTCGAGCTGCAGGGCCTTGCTGTAGGCCTGGCTGGCCAACTTGGCATACACATCGCCCAGGTTTTCATGGGCGGTGGCGTAGCTCGGGTTGGTGCGTATGGCCATTTCCAGGGCAGCCCTGGCCTTGTCGAACTGGTTCTGGCCGGCGTAGAGCACGGCCAGGTTGTTGTAGGGTTCCGGCAGCTCCGGGTAGTCCTGGGTGATTTTGGTGAAGGTGGCGATGGCGTCGTTCGGCTTGCCGGCTTCGGTCTGGATCACGCCCTTGATAAAGCGCATCTGCGGGTCGCGCGGTTTGGCGGCCAGGTACTGGTCGGCCTTGGCCAGCGCCTGGGGGAGCTGGCCGCTCCGTACGAGGGCATTCACGTCGGCATAGTCGTCGGCATGCGCGGCCGTCACGAACAGGGCCGCAGCCAGCGCCAGCCAGCGCAGGGCGGTCGGCAGCGCCTGGGTTGAAAGATAAGCTGACTTGGACATATTTCCTCTGGAGCGCATGGAGTGGCTGGTATGAAACAGGAACCTGAAAAGCCGGCCCTGCAGCTGGCTGCGGGGCGCAAGGGCTTCTACCTAGCTGGATATACTGGGCGATTGTATCTGAGGGGTATAGTTTAAGCCGCGGTGAAAAATCACCGTACGCGTTCCCAGTGGATTGATTTCCGGAGCAGCTTTCCCCTTTGCTGATGCACTTGATGACCTGCCCCCGTTCCAGCGACTCCTTCCGGTTACGGCGTTTCCAGCCGGACTGAACACCCAGACTTTTCATGAGCCTTCGCATTTACAACACGCTGACGCGTGCCGTAGAAGATTTTTCGCCCCTGGTTCCCGGCCATGTACGCATGTATGTCTGCGGCATGACGATTTATGACCTGTGCCACATCGGCCACGCCCGCATGATGATGGCCTTTGACATCGTGCAGCGCTGGCTCAAGGCCAGCGGCTATCAGGTCACCTATGTGCGCAACATCACGGACATCGACGACAAGATCATCAAGCGCGCCGTGGAGCGCGGCATCAGCATCCGCGCGCTGACAGACGAGATGATCGTGGCGATGAACCTGGACATTGGCGCCCTTGGTATCGAGCCGCCCACCCTGGAGCCGCGTGCCACCGAATACGTACCGCAGATGCTGGGCATGATCGAAACCCTGGAGCAAAAAGGCCTGGCCTACCGCTCGGGCAACGGTGACGTGAACTATGCCGTGCGCAAGTTTCCGGGCTACGGCAAGCTCTCGGGTAAATCGCTGGACGAGCTGCGTGCCGGCGAGCGTGTGGCCGTGCTGGACGGCAAGGAAGACCCGCTCGACTTCGTGCTGTGGAAATCGGCGAAGGCGACGGAACCCGATGACGCCAAATGGCAGAGCGCCTATGGTCCGGGCCGGCCCGGCTGGCATATCGAGTGCTCGGCCATGAGCTGCCAGACCCTGGGCGAAACCTTTGACATCCACGGGGGTGGCGCCGACCTGCAGTTTCCGCACCACGAAAACGAAATCGCGCAGAGCGAAGCCGCCAACGGCAAACCTCTGGCCCGCTTCTGGGTGCACAACGGCTTTGTGCGTGTGGACAACGAAAAAATGTCCAAGAGCCTGGGCAACTTCTTCACCATCCGCGAGGTGCTGGCGAAGTACGATGCCGAGACTGTGCGTTTTTTCATTGTGCGAGCGCACTACCGCAGCGCGTTGAACTACAGCGACGCGCACCTGGACGATGCCCGCAATTCCCTTAAACGGCTGTACACCGCGCTGCATCTTGTGCAGCCGGCCGATATCAGGCTGGACTGGAACCACCCGTTCGCCGCCCGTTTCAGGGCGGCCATGGACGAGGACTTCGGGACGCCCGAAGCCGTGGCCGTGCTGTTCGACCTGGCTGGCGAAGTCAACAAAACCCGGTCTGCCGAACTGGCGGGTCTGCTCAAGGTCCTGGGTGGCTGCCTGGGCCTGTTGCAGAATGATCCGGCGGCTTTTCTGCAGGCCGGTGCCAGCCTGGACGAAGCCGCCATCCAGGACCTGATCCAGCAGCGCGCTGCTGCCAAGGCCGGCAAGAATTTTCTGGAAGCCGACCGCATTCGCCAGGACTTGCTGGCACGCGGCATTGTGCTGAAAGACTCGCCGGCCGGCACGACCTGGGAGGCGAAATCGTGACTTATTTTTCGGAAAAAACTGGCCTCTGGCCCTTGAGGGGCGGGCGCAAGCAGCTATGAAAAAGATAGTAAAGAGCGGGCCGGCCCGTGCCGAGCTGGCCGATGTGACGGAGCGCGTCACCACCATCGTTCCCGGCTACTGGGCTGAGGCCTGCAAACACCTGGTCAGGAAAGACCGGGTCATGAAGCGCCTGATCCCGCAGTTTGGCGATGCCTGCCTGCAGTCGCGCGGCGACGCCTTCAGCACGCTGGCGCGCAGCATTGTCGGCCAGCAGATCTCTGTGAAGGCTGCGCAAACCGTCTGGCACCGGTTTGACGCCCTGCCCAAAAAGATGACCCCGGGCAATGTGCTCAAGCTCAAGGTGGACGACATGCGTGCCGCCGGCCTGAGCGCGCGCAAGATCGAATACCTGGTTGACCTGGCCATCCATTTCGATGCGGGTACGGTGCACGTGAAGGACTGGCAGGCGATGGACGACGAAGCCATCATTGCTGAGCTGGTGGCGATTCGCGGCATTGGCCGCTGGACGGCCGAGATGTTCCTGATTTTTTACCTGACACGCCCCAACGTGTTGCCGCTGGACGATGTGGGCCTGATCAGCGGCATCAGCCAGAACTATTTTTCCGGTGAATCGGTGAGCCGCAGCGATGCGCGCGAGGTGGCCGCCGCCTGGGCGCCTTATTGCAGCGTCGCAACTTGGTATATTTGGCGCTCGCTGGACCCCTTGCCGGTTCTGGGCACCGAGAAGACCTGAATTTCAAAGCAAGCCTGAGGAGCAGACCATGGCCAAGAAGACCTTCCTCGATTTCGAGCAGCCGATTGCGGAGCTTGAAGGGAAAATTGAAGAGCTGCGTTATGTACAAACCGAGTCGGCCGTCGATATTTCCGAGGAAATCGACCAGCTCGCCAAGAAAAGCCAGCAGCTCACCAAGGACATCTACAGCGACCTGACGCCCTGGCAGATCACCAAGATCGCGCGCCATCCCGAACGGCCCTACACGCTCGACTATGTCAATGAACTGTTCACCGACTTTGTCGAGCTGCACGGCGACCGGCATTTCGCCGATGACCTGAGCATTGTGGGCGGTCTGGCGCGCTTCAATGGCACGGCCTGCATGGTGCTGGGCCACCAGAAAGGGCGCGACACCAAGGAACGCGGCCTGCGCAACTTCGGCATGAGCAAGCCCGAGGGTTACCGCAAGGCGCTGCGCCTGATGAAAACCGCCGAGAAGTTCAAGCTGCCGGTGTTCACCTTTGTCGACACCCCCGGCGCCTACCCCGGCATCGACGCCGAGGAGCGCGGCCAGTCCGAAGCGATCGGACGCAACATCTTCGAGATGGCGCAGCTTGAGGTGCCCATCATCACCACCATCATCGGCGAAGGCGGCTCCGGCGGCGCGCTGGCCATTTCCGTGGCCGACCAGGTGGTGATGCTGCAGTACTCGATCTACTCGGTAATCAGCCCGGAAGGCTGCGCCTCCATCCTGTGGAAGACCTCCGACAAGGCCGAGGAGGCAGCCGAGGCCTTGGGCATCACCGCACACCGCCTCAAGGCATTGGGCGTGATAGACAAGATCGTCAACGAACCCGTGGGCGGCGCACACCGCGACCACAAGCAGATGGCCGCCTTCCTCAAGCGTGCCCTCAATGACGCCTTCCGCCAGGTCAGCGACCTCAAGGTCAAGGAACTGCTGGACCGCCGCTACGAGCGCCTGCAGAGTTATGGCCGCTACACCGACACCAAGGCTGACGCCAAATAGCCTGGCCCCGCCTTGCGGTGGCTGACGTGACATGAGCACCACCACCGTCGACGACGCCCTGCGCGTCTTTTCTCCGCAATTGCCATTGGCCGTGGCTTACAGCGGCGGTGCCGATTCCACGGCCTTGCTGCTGGCCTGCGCCGAAAAATGGCCGGGGCAGGTGAGGGCGCTGCATGTGCACCACGGGCTGCAGGCCGCGGCCGATGATTTTGCCAGCCATTGCGAAGCAGTCTGTGCGCAGCTGCAGGTGCCCTTGCGCGTGCGCCGCGTCATGGCCGGGCATGCGCCGGGCGAGAGCCCGGAAGATGCGGCCCGCAATGCGCGTTATGAGGCTTTTCGGGTCCTGGCCCATGAGGAATGGGCGCAATCAGCTATTAAAAGCATAGCGCTTGCGCAGCATGCCGACGATCAGGTTGAAACCATGTTGTTGGCGCTCAGCCGCGGCGCCGGCTTGCCCGGCCTGAGCGCCATGCCGGCCAGCTGGCAGCGCGACGGGCTGGCGTACCACCGCCCCTTGCTGCAGGTGCCGGCGCCCGAAGTCCGCGCCTGGCTGGCGCGCAGGGGTGCGGCTTTCATTGAAGACCCCACCAACACCGACGAGCGATTCACCCGCAACCGCATCCGCGCCCGTTTGTTGCCCGCGCTGGCGGAGACCTTTCCCCAGTTTCGCGAAACTTTTGCGCGCAGCGCCCAGCACGCGGCCCAGGCGCAGGCGCTGCTGCTGGAGGTGGCGCGCGAAGACCTGAAAGCGCTGGGGAACCCGCCCGCGATCAAAGCCCTGCAGGGTTTGTCGCCGGCACGCCAGGCCAACGCGCTGCGCACCTGGCTGCGCGACTTCCACCAGGCCGCGCCCAGCGCGGCGCAGCTTGAGCAATTGCTCTCGCAGGTGGCAGCCTGCACCACACGGGGCCATCAGATCCATCTGAAGATTGCATCAGGCCATGTGACGCGTGTCGGGGACCGGTTGCAGTACACCGCGTAAACGCTTGTTGGCGCGGGCTTATCTAGGTAGTTGTCCTAGGTATAATTGAAGGCTTTGCTGGCGGCCCCTGGTCTTCTGTACGGGGTGAAAACGGCAAGGCCGCCCTCAGCAATAGCAATGTTCGCAACCAACTCCTGATTGACACCCTGCAATGGCATTGATCGTTCATAAATACGGTGGCACGTCGATGGGCTCGACAGAGCGTATCCGCAACGTAGCCAAACGCGTGGCCAAATGGGCGCGCGCCGGCCACCAGATGGTGGTGGTTCCCAGTGCGATGAGCGGCGAAACCAACCGCCTGCTGGGCCTGGCCAAAGAGCTGGCCCCCGCCAAGGCAAATGATGCCTACCACCGCGAGCTTGACGCGCTGGCCGCCACCGGCGAGCAGGCCTCCAGCGCACTGCTGGCCATTGCGCTTCAGTCCGAGGGCATGGAAGCCGTCAGCTATGCAGGCTGGCAGGTGCCCATCAAGACCAACAGCGCCTACACCAAGGCCCGCATCGAGTCGATAGACGACAAACGCGTGCGCGCCGACCTGGACGCCGGCCGGGTGGTCATCATCACCGGCTTCCAGGGCTCCGACGAGGCCGGCAACATCACCACGCTGGGCCGCGGCGGCTCGGACACCTCGGCCGTGGCCGTGGCGGCTGCCATGAAGGCGCACGAGTGCCTGATTTATACCGACGTGGACGGTGTGTACACCACCGACCCGCGGGTCGTGCCCGAGGCGCGCCGCCTGCAGACCGTGAGTTTCGAGGAGATGCTGGAAATGGCGTCCATGGGCTCCAAGGTGCTGCAGATCCGCTCGGTCGAGTTTGCGGGCAAGTACAAGGTGCCCCTGCGCGTGCTCTCGAGCTTCACGCCCTGGGACATCGACATCGACGAAGAGGCCAAGTCCGGCACCCTGATCAGTTTTGAGGAAGACGAAAAAATGGAACAAGCCATCGTATCGGGCATCGCGTTCAACCGCGACGAAGCCAAAATCTCCATCCTCGGCGTGCCCGACACCCCGGGCATTGCGTACCAGATCCTGGGCGCCGTGGCCGATGCCAACATCGAAGTCGATGTGATCATCCAGAACATCAGCAAGGGTGGCCTGACCGATTTCAGCTTCACCGTGCATCGCAACGACTATGCACGGGCCGTCGACCTGCTCAAGGCCGAAGTGCTGCCCAAGCTGGGTGCGCAGGAAATCACCGGTGACGCCAAGATCTGCAAGGTCAGCATCGTCGGCATCGGCATGCGCAGCCACGTCGGCATTGCGAGCAAGATGTTCCGCTGCCTGAGCGAAGAGGGCATCAACATCCAGATGATCTCCACCAGCGAAATCAAGACCTCGGTCGTGATCGACGAAAAGTACATGGAGCTCGCCGTGCGCGCCCTGCACAAGGCGTTTGACCTCGACCAGCCCGCCACAAGCCCTTGAGGGGTGGACAGGCTGCCAAGTCGTGAGATAATCCGGGCTCAGCCAGAAATCAGGAAACGTGACCGAGTGGCCGAAGGTGCTCCCCTGCTAAGGGAGTATGGGGTGTAGAGCCTCATCGAGGGTTCGAATCCCTCCGTTTCCGCCAAGATAAAGAGCCGCCTTCGGGCGGCTTTTTTGTGCCTGGCTGTGGAGCTACATCGACGTTCGAATCCATTCGTTTCCGCCAAGATACCCCTTGCGAGCTTTTTGCTCCGAGGGGTTTTTTGCTTTCTGGGGCCTGATCGGTCTCAGGTGGGAACGCGTCGAGCATTGCCCGTATCGTCGCCTTGGCTTGGGCCTCGTATTCATCAGTTGCATCTAGCGAGTCTTCGAAATATTCGAAGATCGTTCGCAGCCGATCTACTCCCGCAATTTCTGCTATCTGAATGCGCTTTTTCAAGCCGCAAGTCAATCTCCCATTTTTGTAGTCGCTGATGTTTTGCGGAGTCACTCCGATCATCGCCGCGAGTTTCGACTGATTTCCTGCTGCCGCTGATGCGGTCTCAATCGTGTCTTTTAAGGGCATGTGTGCGCTCCTATGGCTTGTTGATACCAAAAAATATTGGTATATTCCAAATTACCAAATTAAATTGGTTTACCTATTTAAAAGGTAATTATCGGTCAACTCAACTGGAAGGCACTCCATGGCGATACACCTCACTACAGGGAAACTCGGGTCCGCAAAGACCCTCACCGTTTGCACTCCCCCTGCTAAAAATTCCGAGGCCCCAGGTGCCTCTGGCGCTGAGGATGGGCAGGGGGTGTGCACCTCGCCGCGTTTCTTCATCCGCTGGGCAGTCAAGCGCGGGCATCGTGAGGGCGTCGGTCCGTTCGATGGTGTGGTCCCGGTGCCTGACCGCATGACGGGTTACGTGGTGTTGGGTGCGCTGCTGCAAGTGCCGCATATGTACGTGGTCATGGAGTGCCAGCAATGACCACCGAAAACAGAAACCCCCTCGGCTCCGTCAACCGCGACAAAACCGGCCTGCGCTACGTCCGCAGGGGCTGCACCGTCCGCATGGGCTCCTACCGTGGTCGCGTCGTTCGCGTCCGCACCGGCAACGCCATTGTTGATTGGGCGGGTGGTGGCAAGGGCGATTGCAAGCCCTGCTCGCTGCTCGAAGTGATCGCCCTGTGAACCCAGCCTCAAGCCTTCGCGTGAGGGCTTCGGGCCGGGTTCCGGCAACACATCAACCATCGATCAAAGGAATTTCACCATGACCACTTTTTCCTCCACCGTTCGCATCCTCACCGTCGAGAGCGAAGAGCGCACCACGGCCAAAGGCAACAAGTTCCCGCACTTCGCCGCCCGTTCCATCCTGCTCGGCGATGACGGCGAAACCGTTGTCACCGTGGGCGCACTCCGCACCCGCGACGAAGCCCTCCAGAAAAAATGCGTGCCTGGCACGTTCCGCGCCACCTTCGCCCTGCAGGTGCCTGACTGGGGCGACAACAAGGGCGACATCTGCGCGGTCCTCACCGACCTGACCCCCATCCCTGCGTCCCAGCTGCGCCGCAATGCCGGCGGCTCCAGCGCTGCCGCAGCGACCTAACTTCAGCGGGAAGGCCTCCAGCGTTGGGAAACGTCGAGGTTCTTTCCGGTGTAGTTCGGGGATGTCCTCCGGCCACCAACTAGGAGAAGTTCAAATGTGGAAAGCAATCAAAAACACGGCCTCCAAGGCACTGGCCTACGTGGTCGAGCAAAAAAACAAGGCTGTGGCCTTTGTCTCTGGCGTGTCCCTCACCGTGGGTTCAGCCATCGCCCAAACCGCCAATCCGCTGGTGACAGCGGCCACCACGGAAACCGGTGCCGCAAAAACCAACCTGCTCGAAGTGGCCGGTCTGCTGTTCATCGTCACGCTGGAGCCCTTTAGGGGGGACGGCACGTCCCCGGGGCGCGAAGCGGATGGGGTGCAACCCCATGACAAGAGCGTCTGGCCAGACGCCTACCCGGCATGAGAACTACCGGCGGCGCTCTCGATGCCGCCGGGATGGCCGCAGGCCCCGGCGGCGCGCAGCGCCGCTTAATTTATCTATTAGGGATAAGTGAACCAAAGGGTTCAACGGAAATAAAAAAGCCCGGCACTGCGCTAACAGTCCGGGCCAGATCAGCAAAAAAGCTTGGAGGCTTTGCGCCCTGGCGATGTATTCGTGATCTACAAGCTTGACCGTGTTGCGCGGTCACTGCCTGACTTGCTTTCTATCTTGGCCGATATAAAAGCTGCTGGTGCTTTGGTTAGCCGATGCGGAACTCGCGGTTATCGCGTCGAGACAATTCTCCTGAACCCGTTCTTGGACTCGAGTCAACGTCGGAATGTTCGTGACGTCAGGTGCGTATGCGGCTAGTGCTCCCTAACTGGTCGGTCAACACGGACGCCCGGCGTCGTGCGCCGCTGCGCGGCTCTTTGCCTTCGGTCGCCGGTTACCTCGAACGTTATAGGTCCGGTAGAGCCTAATGGAACCGCATGCCCCTACTTGGCATGGCGGTGGCGTTACATCAGCTAGATCAACACCAGAATTGCGTATCGGTCGTCTACGAGGCCCTTCGACTCGAGCCCGACAGAGTACGACAGTCTACGGGCGTGAAGGAGGCCATATTTTCACTCGGCATTCTCAAGCGAAACGACGAGGCCGCTTTGCTTTTGAAGAGGCATATGGAAGCCAATCCAGATTGGGCAAAGGATGCGGGGATGGTCAGCGCGGCTAGAGCATTGCATCTTGTCAGGCCTTAGAGATTGAGAGACGCGGATAACATGCCAGTCAACACGGACAGCATTTGCGATGGGAGCGCTGGCTACGGTTATGTCTGCTGGTCAGCACCAAGCAAGCCCGAAGTGACGTTTTGCAGGGTCTACTCTATTTGGAGGATGCAAGTCTGAGAGCTTCGCTCTAGAGTCGTCTGTGGTTCGACGGCCGATTTGTCTAGCCGGTGCACGGCGTGGATGAATCTGCATCATGAAGGATCAAATGAACAACCAAATCATCAGAGGGGTTTAAGAGATGCCTGCACGATATACGCTCCTTCCAACACCACATGCAATGGTCACCCAGCAACAGTTCAAGCCAATCTGGAGCGGGATGGTCAGGGGTGTAAATGCCGCTCTGGCGAACGCGACGGCTCGTGGGCCAGAGTTTCGCCAGTGGTTTGGCGGATATGCGGCACGGCGAGACATTGTTCTCGCAAAGATGACCCGTTTTGTAACCTTCCTGACTTCACCCAATACAGTAGTAATTCAGCCGCGCATATTTGACCCAACAGCCACCGACTATGGTCACACTTACCAGCTGCCGCATTCCACCACCGGGCAGTGGATCGTCTATCTGGGCCCCAGTTTCAATAACCAGCCTTCAATATGGACCGCAGCCAATATGGCCAACCCCGGGGTGCAGGGAAATCAGGTAATCACTATCGCGCATGAGATGTCGCATGCAATTCTCGGTACCAATAAGCCGGACAGGTTTTATGACGAGCATTACGAGGCAGCCGCGCTGGTATTGGCTGGCGCTGATCCCGAATACGCTGCATGGAATGCTGACAATTATGGGTTTTTCATAGAAGCCTGCATGTAGTCCGGGAAACTCCTCTTTGGGCATTGGCATACTTCGATCTCCAGATCAAGCAGCAATTGCCCTGTTGAACCACAAGCTTCGCGATCTAAAAAGCACAAGAAGGAAAGGCATGATCGAGCAATATTTCAGACCCGGCGTCCGATATCTTTGGAACAAGCCGAACGATGCGATCGGCCCCCTGAACGGGGCTCTTGTTCCCAGCGTGATGGTTTCCAATAACTTGACTTATGACGGGCTGGATGGTCACCAAGCTGTCATAGATCCACCCTTGCTGGTCAACGTGAACGCCACACTTGGGCTTGCAATGCGGGCAACCGTTCCGCATAGCTGGCTCGACTATGCTCCCGGCCGCACCTCTCATCTGCAAATCGGTGGCAACGACATTCTGACGGGCTACATGAGTGGTTGTCTGATTGCGCGAGGAACTCACTTGGGTGTGATGAGTGCCTTTCACGTGGGAACAATTGTTGGAAACGCTGGCGTCAACCAGACCGTCAAACAGAATTTTTTTGCAAACCTGCCTGCAGATGTCACAGGCTTCAATCCCGCGGGTGCCTGGACGCATGGCGAGGTCGCGGCCATACAGGCGAGCCTTGGTGGGGGAGTGGTCGCAACGCCCAATATTCTTGCTCTGGTGACGGCAGGCGGTGTGTTCTATTCGATCCTCATGTTCAATGTGTCGGAAGGTGGCCAATGGGTCAATCTGGCAGGCCAGAGGCGGTGGTGTGTGGGGGGCAAGAAGCTGGTGCAGCCGCTAAATCGAATCAGAGTCCGGGGTAGCTTGTTATAAGCGGTTGCCAGACTGAGCCGTGTGACCCGACAGCGTGCGTCTTTTTGCTACGGTATTTGCCTGTCTGGTACGCAACCAGTCGTAAAAGTGGGCGTCCTGTCCGGCTGGCCGCGTTATGGTGACGCTTTCATCACGGAGAACCTATGTCTTTGAAACTCATCACGACGGGCGTGGCGTTGGCGGGTCTTGTGGTCCTGGCCGGCTGTGCCGCGCCAGGCACTCCTTCCACTGGCAGCCCCATGCCGCCGCCACCGCCGGGGACGGCCTGCAATGCGGAGGGCGCCCAGTTTGCTGTGGGCAAAAGAGCCGCGGCCAGCACGGTTGAAGAGGCGCGCCAGCGGTCGGGTTCCTACATGGCGCGGGTGCTCTGGCCCAAGCAGGTGGTCACCATGGAGTTCAATGCGCAGCGCCTCAACCTGGATGTGGATGCCGCAGGTGTTGTCCAGCGGGTGCGCTGCGGTTAACTCGTTGCGTATCGGCGTGGCGGCGTGGTGCCAGGTCGCATGTCGGGCAGCGATGGCCGGGATGGCACCGGCCTGCTGCCCATAATACGGCTGCCGGCTTCATGAATCCCTTTCCGCTGGCGAGAAGGAAAAAACATGCGCCTGCGGCACATCGAGGTTTTCAACGCAGTCATGCTCACGGGCAGTGTGAGCGCGGCGGCGCGCCTGATCAACGTCACGCAGCCGGCTGTCAGCCGCACGCTGCAGCACGCTGAAATCCAGCTGGGGTTTGCGTTGTTCCAGCGGGTCCGGGGCCGGCTCACGCCTACCACCGAGGCGCAGACGCTGTATCCGCACATCGAACGCCTGTTTGCCCAGCTTGACGAGGTTCAGCGGCTGGCCAGCAGCCTGAAGACCGGACGTGGCAACCAGGACGAGTTGCGTGTGCTCACGGTGCTGGCCCTGAGCTACGAAGTGTTCCCGCGCGCCATCCGCCTGTTTCGCGAGAAGTACCCTGACGTGGCCGTGGCCCATGAAGCGCTGCATTCGCCGCAGATTGTTTCTTCACTGGTGCTGCAGGAAGCGGATGTGGGTTATGTCTTCAGCGCCATCAGCCATCCTGCGCTGTCGCATGAGCAGATCGGCGAGCGGCAGGTCATGTGCATCGTGCCCAAGGGGCTGCTTGGCGCGCGGCAGCTCAAGGCCGGGGTACTCAGCTTCGCGCAGCTGGCCGACCTGCCGGTGATTGCGCTGGACAAGCGCGACCCCCTGGGCGTGACGCTGGGCCATGTGCTGCGCGAGAACAGTCCGGGCCTCAAGCCGGTGATGACGGTGCAGACTTACCATGTGGCACTGGCCCTGGCGCACCACGGCGTGGGCGTGGCTCTGGTCGAGGGCTGCACCGCCGCGTCGGCCGACCGGAGCAAGGTGGATGTGCTGGCGCTGGAGCCCGCCATCCCGGTCACGGTCAAGGCCCTGCGTCCCACGGCGCGTCCCAACTCGCTGGTCAGCCGGGCCTTCACGCGCTGCATGACACAGGCCCTGCAACAGATTGCGTAGGGCGGGGGCTGGCGTGCAGCAGGTCGGCAATCTGCTGTGCGCTGCCAAAAGCCAGGGTAAAACCCAGCGCGCCGTGGCCGGTATTGAACAGCAGGTTGGCCGGGGTGCCTGGTAGCCGGCCAATGATGGGCCGGCCTGTGGGTGTGGCCGGGCGCAGGCCAGTCCAGGGCTCGCTGGCGGAGAAGTTGCCGCCATCTGGAAACAGTTCGCGCACAGCCCTGGTCAGCGTGTCAATGCGCGCCGCAGGTATCTGCGTGTTGTTGCCGACCAGCTCGACCATGCCTGCCACACGCAGGCGCTGGCCCACGCGTGCAAACACCACCTTGCGCGCTGCGTCGGTCACATTCACATGGGGGGCGCCGCCGTCCCTGTCGCTGATGGGCAAAGTGATGCTGTAACCCTTGAGCGGGTACACCGGCAGGTGCAGGCCCAGGGTGCGGCCCAGAGAGTGGGACGCCGTGCCCAGGGCGACCACAAATGCATCGGCCTCGAGCGGACCAGCGGCAGTCAGCGCCGCGACGGCGCGGCCTCCACGCAGCACCATCCGAGTGACTTCGGTGTTGAAAAGAAAACGCACGCCGCGAGCACGCAGCAGGCGCAGCAGCTCCTGGCAGACCTTGTAGCAATCGGCCGCACATTCGCCCGGCGTGTGGATGGCGCCGGCGATGTGGGCCTGGTAGTGCGTCAGTGCGGGCTCGATGGCGACACACTCCTGCGCCGTCACGGCGGTCTGCTCGCTGCCCAGGGCACGCTGCAGCGCCATCTGGCGGCGCGCTGCAGCAAACGAGGCGGTGTCCGGGTACAGGACCAGTTTGCCGGTGGCCGAGAAATCGCAGTCCAGTTGCTCCTCGGCGAGCAGGCGCTCGAAGCCTGTCCGGCTTTGCGCGGCCAGTGCCAGCAGGCGGGCTGTGGTGGTAAGTGACACGCTGCCGCGGCAGGCTGCCAGAAAGCGCAGGCCCCAGGCCCACTGGTGCGGGTCGAACTGCGGCCGCAGCGTCAGCGGCGAGTCGCGGGCCAGCAGCAACTGCGGGAGTTGCCGCCAGATCGAGGGGTCGGCCAACGGCTGCACATACGCGTAGCTCAGTTGCGCACCATTGGCAGCGCTGGCACCTTCGCCGGCACCAGCACGGTCGATCACGGTGACGTAGAAACCTTCGCGGTGAAGTTGCCAGGCTGCGGCCAGGCCGGTGATGCCTGCGCCCAGAATGCACACATGCATGAATTGTCCAGTGGTTGTGGGTACACGCTGAATTTAGGCCAGGCGGGGTGTCCTGAAAAATGCCAACAGGGCAGGGTGCCATGCCCGCAACTCATGGGCGACCTGCATCGCCAGCAAGCCATGAGTTTTGGTTATGGCTCTTCGGCAAATCAGCATCACAGGGCGTACCTGCTTTCCGTACACTCGCCTTCATTCGATCCATGGACTCCGCATGACCCTGACCCGTGTTTTCCACCGCCACCTCCAGCACACGCCGCCTGTTGCCGTGAGCGGCAAAGGCGTTTACCTGACCGATGCCGGTGGCAAGCAATATATCGATGCGTCCGGTGGTGCAGCGGTGTCCTGCCTGGGCCATGGCCACCCCGATGTGCTGGCAGCGATGCATGCGCAGATTGACAGGCTGGCGTATGCGCACACCAGTTTCTTCACCACAACGGTCGCCGAGGAGCTGGCCGAGCAATTGATACGCACCGCGCCTGCGGGCATGAGCCACGTCTACTTTGTCAGCGGTGGTTCCGAAGCCGTCGAGGCGGCGATGAAAATGGCGCGCCAGTACTTCGTCGAGACCGGCCAGCCGCAACGCACGCATTTCATCGCACGCCGGCAGAGCTATCACGGCAACACGCTGGGTGCACTGGCAGTGGGCGGCAACGAGTGGCGGCGCGCGCCGTTTGCACCCATCCTGATTCCGGTCACGCATGTGGCGCCGTGTTACCCCTACCGTGAGCAGCTCGGCAACGAGACGCCGGTGCAGTACGGCCAGCGCCTCGCCCGGGAACTGGAAGAAGAGATACAGCGGCTGGGCGCCGACAGGGTGATCGCCTTCGTGGCCGAAACCATAGGCGGCGCAACGGCCGGCGTACTGGTGCCGGTGCCGGGTTACTTCAAGGCGGTGCGCGAGGTCTGCGACCGCCATGGCGTGCTGCTGATCCTGGACGAGGTGATGTGCGGCATGGGCCGCTCCGGCACGCTACACGCCTGCGATTTTGAAGGTGTGGTGCCGGACATCATGACGATTGCCAAAGGACTGGGCGGCGGCTACCAGCCGATCGGTGCGGTGCTGGCACAGAAAAAAATTGTGGAGGCCATGTCTTCCGGCAGCGGTTTTTTCCAGCACGGCCATACCTACCTGGGCCATGCCGTGGCCTGTGCTGCCGCGCTGGCGGTGCAGCGTGTCATCGAGCGTGATGGACTGCTGGCGTGCGTGCGGAACAGCGGTGCCCGTCTGGAAGGTTTGCTGCTCGATGCTTTTGGTGCGCATGCACAAATAGGAGACATCCGAGGGCGCGGCCTGTTCTGGGGGATCGAGCTGGTGCAGGACCGGACTAGCAAGCAGCCCTTTGATCCGGCACGCAAACTGCATGCTCTGATCAAGAAGGAGGCGATGGCGCGCGGTTTGATGGTTTACCCGATGGGCGGCACGGTCGATGGTCGTTATGGTGACCATGTGCTGCTGGCCCCGCCCTTCATCACCAGCGATTCCGAGCTGGCACAGATCGTCGAGCGGCTTGATGCTGCTATCCGGGCCGCACTTTCATCACCATGACCAATCGATTTTTCAACGAGGAGTATTGCAATGTCCAGAGCGTTTATTTTTAAAGCCCTTGTCGCCGCCGCAGCATTGTCCGGCGCACTTGCCACTGCGCCTGTCATGGCCCAGCAGAAGTTTGTGACCATAGGCACGGGCGGCGTCACGGGCGTGTATTACGCTGCGGGCGGCGCCATCTGCCGCCTGGTCAACAAAGACCGCGCCAAGCATGGCATCCGCTGCTCGGTCGAGTCTACGGGTGGTTCGGTGTTCAACGTCAACACCATCAAGGCGGGTGAGCTGGACTTCGGCTTCACGCAGTCGGACGTGCAATACAACGCTGTCAAGGGCCTGGGCCAGTACAAGGATGGCGCCTACAGCGATTTGCGCGCCGTGTTTGCGGTGCATCCCGAACCTTTCACGGTGGTGGCCCGCAAGGAAGCCAACATCACGAAATTCGAAGACTTCAAGGGCAAGCGTTTCAACGTTGGCAACCCCGGCTCCGGCACGCGTTCGTCGATGGAAGAATTGCTCAACGCCATGGGCTGGAAGCTGGGCGACTTTTCGCTGGCTTCCGAACTCAAGGCCGACGAGCACGGTCCCGCACTGTGTGACGGCAAGATCGACGGATTCTTCTACGGCGTAGGCCACCCGTCGGCGAACATCCAGGACCCGACCACCACCTGCGGCGCCAAGCTGGTGTCCCTGACTGGCCCGGTCATCGACAAGCTGGTGGCTGACAAACCCTATTACGCCAAGGTCACGATTCCGGGCGGCCTGTACCCGAACAACCCGCAGCCCACCGCAACCTATGGCGTACTGGCCACCGTCGTGACTTCGGCCAAGACCTCGCCCGAGACGGTGTATCAAGTGACAAAAGCTCTCTTCGAAAACTTTGACGAGTTCAAGAAATTGCATCCGGCTTTGGCCAACCTGAACCCGCAGAACATGGTCAAGGATGGCCTCAGCGCGCCGCTGCACGAAGGTGCTGCGCGTTATTACAAGGAAAAGGGCTGGATCAAGTAATCCGGCGCAGCACGCCAGCTGCAAACCGCACTCCGGTGCGGCTTGCAAACCAGAAAAGGGCGGAGCGGACTTCGCCCTTTTTTTTAAGGCCCGTGCAAACGACTTCCTGTTCCTGAAGGATGATCATGGCAACCGATATCGAAAAAGCACCTGAAGCGCTGCAGCAACTCGTCGCCGAGGTGGATACCGGCGGGCGCAAGCCAACGGGCGTTACCGCGGGGATCATTTTTTCAGTGGCGCTCATCTGGGCGCTGTTCCAGTACTGGTATGCCTCGCCCTTGCCATTTGCGCTGGGCTTTGGCATCCTCAACGACACCGAAGCGCGCGCCATCCACCTGGGCTTCGCGCTATTCCTCGCTTTCCTGGCGTGGCCTGCCCTGCGCAGTTCGCCGCGCGACCACGTGCCGGTTCAGGACTGGGTGCTGGCGCTGCTGGCCGCGTTTGCGGGTGCCTACATCATGCTGTTTTATGCACAGATCGCCACCCGCCCCGGCCAGCCGACCACGATGGACGTGGTGGTCGCCAGCGCCGGCATGGTGCTGCTGCTGGAGGCCACACGCCGTGCGGTCGGCTGGCCGATGGCGGCCCTGGCCGTGGTGTTCGTGGGCTACAGCATGCTCGGTCCCTGGCTGCCCGATGTGTTGTCCCACCGCGGCGCCTCGTTGAACCGGCTGGTCTCGCACATGTGGCTGACCACCGAGGGGGTGTACGGCATCGCGCTGGGCGTGTCGGCCGGCACCATTTTTGTGTACGTGCTGTTCGGTGCCTTGCTCGACCGTGCCGGCGGCGGCAACTACATGATGCAGGTGAGTTTTGCGGCGCTCGGCCACCTGCGCGGCGGGCCGGCCAAGGTGGCGGTAGTGTCGTCGGCCCTCAACGGCATGATTTCCGGCTCGTCGGTGTCCAACGTGGTCTCGGGCGGCATCTTCACCATTCCCCTCATGAAGAAAGCCGGTTACGGCGGCGTGAAGGCCGGCGCCATCGAAACCATGTCCTCGGTCGACGGCCAGATCATGCCGCCGGTGATGGGGGCGGCGGCCTTCCTGATGGTCGAGTATGTGGGCATCCCGTATTCGGACATCGTGCGCCACGCCTTCCTGCCGGCCATCCTCTCCTACCTCGGCCTGTTCTACATCGTGCACCTGGAAGCGCTGAAAATGGGCATGCAGCCCATCATCCGGCGTGAACCCAAGCCGCTGCGCGACCGCGTGCTGCGCAATGCCTTCGGCATCTCAGGCAGCATCATCGTGATCGGCGCGCTGTATTACCTGTTCGAAGGCATGAAGGCCATGCTGGGCGATGCCGCACCCTATGTCATCGTGCTGGCGGTGATGGCGCTTTACGGCGTGTGCCTGCACCAGGCGGCGCGCAGCCCCGACCTGGCGCAGGACATTGATATCGACCATCCCAAGGCGCTGGACACCTGGCCCACCGTACGCGCGGGCCTGCACTTTCTCATCCCCATCGGCACGCTGATCTGGTGCCTGATGGTCGAGGAGATGTCGCCGGCGCTGGCGGCTTTCTGGGCGGTGACCATCCTCGTGGTGCTGATGATGTCGCAGCGACCGCTGATCGACTGGCTGCGCCGCACGCGCACGCCGGATGCCTGGCACGAGGGCTGGCGTTCGGTGGTCGACGGCTTTCACGACGGCTCGCGCAACATGATAGGCATCGGCGTGGCCACGGCAACCGCCGGCATCATCGTCGGCGGCATCACGCTCACCGGCCTGGGCCTGCGCATGACGGAGTTTGTCGAATTCGTGTCGCAGGGCAACGTCATGGTGATGCTGTTGTTCATTGCGTTTTCCTGCCTGGTGCTGGGCCTGGGCGTGCCGACCACGGCCAACTACGTGCTGGTGGCCACGCTGATGGCGCCGGTGGTGGTGGATCTCGGCGCGCAGTCCGGCCTGGTGATTCCGCTGATCGCGGTGCACCTGTTTGTCTTCTACTACGGCATCATGGGGGACATCACGCCCCCGGTGGGGCTGGCCACCTTCGCGGCGGCCGCCATCTCGGGGGAGGACGCGATCGAGACCGGCATCCAGGGCTCCATCTATGCGCTGCGCACGGTGATCCTGCCCTTCATCTGGATCTTCAATCCGCAGCTGCTGCTGATCGATGTCGGCGGGGCGTTTTCCTTCTTCTGCATCGTGTCGGCCAGCATCCTGGCCACGCTGCTGTTTGCTGCCGTCACCATGCACTGGTTCCGCATCAGGAACCGCTGGTGGGAAACCCTGGCGCTGCTGGCGGCGGTGATCCTGCTGTTCCGCCCGGATTTTTTCATGGACCAGATCGCACCCGAATACCGCGACGCCAGACCGGCCGAGGTGTTCGAGATCGCACGCAATGTGGACGGCGACGGCCGGGTCGTGATGGTGACGCGCGGCACCACGCTGGAAGGCCGCGAGATCGTCAAGACCGTGGCGGTCCAGCTCGGCGACAAGGGCCCCGAAGGGCGCAAGCGTCTGGCCGACGCCGGCCTGCAACTGGTTCCGCTGGGCGACACGCTGCAGATCGGCCAGGCCAAATTCGGTTCGCGTGCCGCCAAGGCCGGGGTGGAGCAGGGCTGGGATGTGACCGCCATCAAGGTGCCGACGGACCGGCCTACGCCGCACTGGTTTTACCTGCCCGCGCTGTTGCTGGCCCTGCTGGTCTGGTGGTCCCAGGGCAGGCGCATGCACCTTGGCAGGGGCCCAGTGCCGCCGACCGCTGCGGCCTCTTCTTTGTAAGAAAATAGGGTTCCAGCCCTTGTTGGGCGGGCGCAAGCAGCTATCAAAAAGGGAGCGGCTCAGGAATCGACCGAGGCGCTCCAGCGGTCGCCCCAGGCCTGGCCCTGG
This sequence comes from Polaromonas sp., assembly GCF_049790275.1. Taxonomy (GTDB): domain Bacteria; phylum Pseudomonadota; class Gammaproteobacteria; order Burkholderiales; family Burkholderiaceae_C; genus Polaromonas. Next base: position 18,261 of record NZ_JBAQYR010000150.1, on the reverse strand, counting down.
GCCTTGTCCAGGGAGCGCCGGTCGCGTTTTGTCGGCCGGCCGTGTTCCTGGCTGCCGGCCGGCTCACCGTTCATGCGGCGCTGCTCGGCTGCCGCTTCACGCAGGTGCACGCTCTCGGCCGTTTCTTCGTAGAGCAGCTGTGCAACCGGGGCCGGTCCGCGCTGCTGGCTCAGGCCCCGGACCACAACGGTGCGCGTGACCGGCCCCTGGCGCATGGCGACCGTGTCGCCGGCCTTGACCTCCCGTGCGGGCTTGGCATCCTGGCTGTTGACCTGGACCCGGCCCTTGCCTATCTCTTCACTCGCCAGCGACCGGGTTTTGTAAAACCGCGCGGCCCACAGCCACTTGTCAATTCGCATCGTTTCCCTCAGGTGCACGCCACCGGCTGCCCGTTGGCGGGACGGCGGCTTGTCGATACCACTTGTTCATCAGGAATCATTGTGTACCAGCGGCAGGCGCACGGTCGCGTCCAGCCCGGCAATACGCCCATGGTCTTCGCGGTTTTCCAGTGTGATGCTGCCGCCCAGCGCCTGCGTGATTTCGCGGCAGATCGCCAGGCCCAGGCCCGAGCCGTGGCGCACATTGCCGGCCGAAAACGGCTGGTACAGGCGTGCTGCCAGTTCGCCCGAAATACCCGGGCCGCTGTCGCTGACGGTCAAGGCCAGGTACTGCGTGTCGGTGACCAGCCGCACCGACAGCGAGCCGCCCCGCTGGCTGTGCTTGATGGCGTTGTGCAGCAGGTTCCGGCACAACTCGCCCAGCATCCATTCGTGGGCGTTGACACGGGCCGGCATGGATTCGATGTCGAACTCCAGGTCCTTGTCGGCAATCAGCGGTGCCAGGTCCAGCGCCACGGCGCGCACGATGGCGGCCATGTCCACCGGCCCCAGGTCAGCCTGCTGACGCAGCTGTTCGACCTTGGCCAGCGCCAGCATCTGGTTGGCCAGCAGGGTGGCGCGATCCACGGTCTGGTTGATCTCGGCCAGCGCCGCCTGTGCGTCCATGTCACCGCGCAGCGCCGACTGCACCTGCACTTTCAGGACGGCCAGCGGCGTGCGCAGCTGGTGCGCCGCATCGCGCACAAAACGTTTCTGGTTGTCCAACAGGTGCTGCAGCCGGCCCATGACTTCGTTGGTGGCATCGACCAGGGGCAGCAGTTCGCGCGGCGCGTCGGGTGCGGCAATGGCCGTGAGGTCGCCCTCGGGCCGCGCCTGCAGCTCGGCGCTCAGGCGGCGCACCGGGCGTGTGGCGCGCTGCACTACCACCACGGCCACCAGCGCAATCACGGCCAGCAGCAGCGCCTGCCGCCATAGGGTGTCGAACAGGATCTTCTGGGCCAGCGTGGTGCGCAGCTCCAGCGTTTCCGCCACCTGGATGACGGCCATGCCGCGCCCGTTCGGGCTGGCCACCGGCTGCAGCAGCACCGCGATGCGCACACCGTCGCCGGCATACACGTCGTCGTAGAAATCGACCAGTGCCGCATACGGCGGTTTGGCCGGAATGGTGCCGCGCCAGAAGGGCAATTGCGCAAAACCCGAGACCAGCTCACCCTGGAGATTGGAGACGCGGTAAAACAGCCGGCTCTGGTTGTCGGCCTCGAAGGCCTCCAGCGCCGCGTAAGGCACGGTGACGCGCAGTTCCGACTGTTCGTCATAACCACTGACATCGAGTTGCTCGCCAATTGATTTGGCCGAGGCCAGCAGGGTGCGGTCATAAGCGGTGTTGACGGCAGCGAGTGCCTGGTTGTACAGGCTGGCGGTATTGAGCGTGACAAGCAGGCCGACAGGCAGCAGGATGCCCAGCAGGAGGTATTTGCGCAGGGACATGACCCCCACGCTTTTCACTTCGTGTAATACGCCGCCCCCCGAGGGGGCTGTGCTTGCTTGGGGCGGCCCGGCGCTGCGCACCTCGGCCTCAACACCGTTCATGGCGCATCCACTTTCAGCAGATAGCCCAGGCCGCGCAGGGTCACCAGGGTCACGCCGGTATGCGCTATTTTTTTGCGCAGCCGGTACACCACCACTTCCACGGCTTCGTACTGCACCTCGGTCTCTCCGGGAAACACCAGCTCGAACAGTTTTTCCTTGGACACCGCCTGGCCGGGCTTGACGATCAGCGCCTGCAGCAGCGCCAGCTCGCGCGGCGTGAGTTCGAGGATGCGGTCCCGGTGGTAAATCGCACCGCTCTCCTTTTCATAGCGAAGTTCGCCCGCAACATGGGCGCCGGCGCCCGATTCGGTGCTGGATGTCAGGCGCCGGCGGCTGAGGGCGCGCAGCCGGGCTTCGAGTTCGTCGAGGTCGAAGGGTTTGGGCAGGTAGTCGTCTGCGCCCGTGTTCAGGCCGATGATGCGGTCGCCTACCGTGCCGCGCGCCGTCAGGATGAGCACGGGCGTGGTCAGCCCCTGGCGGCGTGCCTGCTCCAGCACCTGCAGGCCGTCCAGCCCGGGCAGGCTCAGGTCCAGCACCACCACGTCGGGTTGCGTCGCGGTCCATTGCGCCAGCGCCGCGCGGCCGTCGGTGCAGCCCAGCACTTCCATGCCGCGCCGGCTCAGGGCGCGCTGCAGTGCCGCCTGCATGGACGGATCGTCCTCGATTAGCAGCAATTTCATGGTCGGCAACATGGCCAGACATTAGCACTTTCCCCAATGCCTGCGGACAGCCGTTTGACAGACAGAGGGTGCATCATCGACCCGTTACCACCACTACAAGGAGACACTCATGCGTCGCGACACCTTTCTGAAATCTCTGGCCGCCCTGGCCGCTACAGGTGCTTTCCCCCTGTCAGCCCTGGCTGCTGCCAATGTAAAAATGATGATTCCGGCCAATCCTGGCGGCGGATGGGACGCCACGGGCCGCGCCCTGGGCAAGGCTCTGCAGGAATCGGGCGCCGCATCCAGCGTGACCTATGACAACAAGGGCGGCGCGGCCGGTGCGCTTGGCCTGGCCCAGTTCATCAATGGCAGCAAGGGTGACCCGAACGCCCTGATGGTGATGGGTGCCGTGATGCTCGGCGGTCTGATCACCGGCAAGCCACCGGTCAGCCTGTCGCAGGTCACGCCGATTGCGCGCCTGACCAGCGAATACAACGTGTTCGTGCTGCCTGCCAACTCGCCTTTCAAGACCATGGCCGACGTGATCGCGCAGCTCAAGAAGGACCCCGGTAGCGTCAAGTGGGGTGGCGGTTCGCGCGGCTCCACCGAGCACATCGCCGCTGCCATGATTGCACGTGAAGTCGGCGTGGATCCTTCCAAGATCAACTACGTCGCTTTCCGGGGCGGCGGCGAGGCCACTGCCGCTATTCTGGGCGGTAACGTCACGGTGGGCGGCAGCGGCTACAGCGAGTTTGCGGAATACATCAACACCGGAAAAATGAAGGCGCTGGCCGTCACCTCCGATGCCCGTCTCAAGGGCGTCAACGTCCCCACCCTCAAGGAGCAGGGCGTCAATGTGGTGATCGGCAACTGGCGCGGCGTTTACGGTGCGCCCGGCATTTCGCCCGCGCAGCGTCAGGCCCTGACCGACATGATCCTGAAGGCCGTCAAGTCGAAAAGCTGGATGGAAGCGTCCGAGAAAAACAACTGGACGGCTGCCGTGCTCACAGGCGCGGCTTTCGAGAAGTTTGTCGATGACGACATGGCCAGCCTGCGCGCCACCATGGTCAAGTCGGGCATGGTCTAAACCTGCGGGGCGCCAGCCCCGGTCTGTCCCGGCGGATCTGACCCGCCAGGACAGACCCCGGCAGGAATCGCCGGGGGTCCTGGATCAGGTCCGGGACAGCGCCAAACAGGTACACAATGACAGCGGTCGGGAGCACCGTCAGCGGGTGCCGGCGGCCTTGACATCTTCAGCCATGCGGTAACGATCGCGGGCCGACAAGGAAAAACATGACACCACATTCCCCTTCCCCTGCGCAAATCCGTCTGCAGACGCTGGTCGGTGCCGGCATCGTGCTGCTTGCCCTGGGGCTGGCCGGCGGCGCCGTCAGCATCCCGTCTGCGGCAGGCTACGGCGGTGTCGGGCCGAACTTCCTGCCCTGGCTGGTGACTATTGCCCTGCTGGTTTGCGGTGCCTTTATTGTCTGGGAGGCGCGTACCGGCGGTTTCCGCTCCCTGGATGAACCCGGTGGTGCGGCCCATGGCGATTGGGCGGGCTTTGCGTGGGTCTCGGCGGGCTTGCTGGCCAACGCCGCACTGATCACCACCATCGGCTTCATTTTCAGCTGCACCCTGTGTTTTGTGCTCGCGGTCCAGGGCCTGCGCGGCGCCGAGGGCAAGGCAGACCGGCGACCGGTCGCCTGGCTCAAGGACGTGGCGATCGGTGTCGCGATTTCCGCACCGGTGTACTGGACCTTCACTCAATTTCTGGCGATCAACCTGCCAGGCCTCACTTCAACCGGCTGGCTCTGAGCCTCGATACCCATGGACATCTTCAACCAGCTGCTGCAGGGCTTTGCCACTGCGGCCACACCGGTCAACCTGCTCTGGTGCTTTGTCGGCTGTGCACTGGGCACGGCCATTGGCGTCCTGCCCGGCATCGGGCCTGCTGTCGCGGTAGCCATGCTGCTGCCCATCACGGCCAAGGTCGAGGCCACCGCCTCCATGATCTTTTTTGCCGGCATTTATTACGGCGCCATGTATGGTGGCTCGACCACGTCCATATTGCTCAATACGCCCGGGGAAACGGCGAGCATGGTTACGGCCATGGAGGGCAACCGGATGGCCAAGAGCGGGCGTGCCGGTGCGGCGCTGGCCACAGCCGCCATAGGTTCGTTTGTTGCAGGCACGATTGCCACGGTGCTGGTCACGCTGTTTGCGCCTGTTGTCGCCGAACTGGCCGTCAAGCTCGGCCCGCCCGAGTACTTCTTGCTGATGGTGCTGGCCTTCACCACCGTCAGTGCCGTGCTGGGCAAAAGCACGGTGCGCGGCCTGACAGCCCTGTTTGTCGGGCTGGCGGCGGGCCTGGTCGGGCTGGACCAGATTTCCGGCCAGGCGCGTTACACCGGTGGTGTGCCTGAACTGCTCGACGGTGTGGAAATTGTCCTGGTGGCTGTCGGCCTGTTCGCCGTGGCCGAAGCGATGTACGCCGTGCTCTACGAGGGCAGGATGGTCGAGTCGCAGAACAAGATGAGCCGGGTGTACATGTCGGGCCGCGACTGGCGCCGGTCCTGGCCGGCCTGGCTGCGCGGTACGGCCATCGGTGCGCCGTTCGGCTGCATACCCGCCGGCGGGACCGAGATCCCGACCTTCCTGAGTTATGCCACCGAGAAAAAGCTGGCGAAAGAGGGTGACCGTGCCGAATTCGGCTCGTCGGGCGCCATTGAAGGCGTGGCCGGCCCCGAGGCCGCCAACAACGCCACGGTGACGGCGGCCATGATTCCGTTGCTGACGCTGGGCATTCCGACCTCCAACACCACAGCCATCCTGCTGGGGGCTTTCCAGAACTACGGCATCCAGCCCGGACCGCAACTTTTCACGTCTTCATCGGCCCTGGTGTGGGCACTGATTGCCTCGCTGTACATAGGCAACGTGATGCTGCTGGTGCTCAACCTTCCGATGGTGGGCCTGTGGGTCAAGCTGCTGAAGATTCCCAAACCTTACCTGTACGCCGGTATCCTTATTTTTGCGACGGTGGGCGTTTATGGCATGCGGCAAAGCGCGTTTGACCTGTTCCTGCTGTATGGTATTGGTGTGCTCGGTGTGATGATGCGTCGCTTTGATTTTCCGACCGCACCCATCGTGGTTGGCATGATCCTGGGCCCCCTGGCCGAAGCGCAACTGCGCAACGCCATGTCGATCGGCGAAGGCAATGCGATGGTGTTTCTCCAGCGCCCGATGTCACTGATCCTGATCGTCGTGGTGCTCATGGTGCTGATATTGCCGCGCCTGGCCAAACGCTGGACTGGGCGGCAGCGAGTCTCTTGAGTTTTTCAACCAGCAAGGAGATCGACATGCGGAATATCAAACGGCGCACCATTCTTGGCGGGCTCGGGGTCGCAACCCTGAGTGGCATCAATGCAGCGGTGTGGGCGCAAACCGGCAAACCCGCTGTCGCGGCAAAAAGCAAGGCTCCCGTCAAGCTGGCTCCCAAATTGCGGATCGTGATTCCTGCCAATGCGGGCGGTGGCTGGGACCAGACTGGCCGCGCCTTGGGCGCTGCACTGGTGGGCGCCGGCATGGCCGATGAGATCGAGTATGAAAACAAGGGCGGCAAGGGCGGCACCATCGGGCTGGCTTATTACGTCGAGAAATACAGCAACGATGCCAACGCCCTGTTGATAGGGGGCATGGTGATGGTGGGTGCGGTGGCGCTGCAAAAGCCTGCGGTTGACATGAGCCGCATCCACTCCATTGCCCGCCTGACCAGTGACTACCTCGTGGTCGTCGTCGCCGCCAATTCCCCAATCCGCAATGTCACCGACTTTGCAGAGCGCATGCGCGTCAACCCCAAGGACATGCCCATCGCGGGCGGGTCGGCCGGCGGCGTGGACCATGTATTCGCGGGTGTGTTCACGCGGGGTTCCCGCAGCAAACCGGAGGAACTGGTTTACCTGCCTTTCGCTGGTGGCGCCGAGGTGGTGCAAGCCGTGCTGTCGGGCAAAGCCGCCGTGGGTATTTCAGGTTACAGCGAGTTCAGCGAACAACTGGCCAGCGGCAAACTGCGTGCCATCGGCGTCTCGTCCAAGCGTTCGGTATTCGGCATTCCGGCCATTCGCGAGCAAGGCGTGGATGTGGACATGGCCAACTGGCGCGGTGTGTTCACAGGCCAGGACGTGTCGCCAGCCCGGCGGGCTGAAATGGTTGAAGGGGTGAGGCTGGCGACCAATCACGAGTCCTGGCAGAAAGTCCTGAAGCAGAACCGGTGGGAGTCTTCCTGGCTAGCGGGTCCAAGTCTGGACAGCTTCATCGACTTCGACCTGACAACCTCCCGCGTGATGGTGCACCTGCTCAAGCTCAAAACCTGAGTTGCCTGCGCAGTACCTCTGCGCATGAAAACCCGGGAACATCCGGCGCAGCTCACAGGTCGGCGGCGGCGGGGTAACCCGCAATGCCGGTTGCCGCGCGCGCGGCCCGAACAACCGCGATCGCCATGACTTCGGCGGCCAGTATGCCGAGCAGGTTGGGGTTGCCGGTCTTGCCCGACTTTCCGGTGCCGAGCGCAAAAATCGTGTCGCCGTCAAACATGGTGTGGATCGGGTTGATGCTGCGTGCCAGGCCGTCATGGGCCATCTGCGCGATCTTCTGTGCCTGCGCTTTCGTCAGGACCGCGTCGGTGGCAATCACGCCTATGGTTGTTGCGGTACCGGCCAGCATGCTGGCCGGCAGCTGTCCGCGCAAGATGGCCTGCCGTGTGTTCAGCAACTGCTTGCCGTCTTCGGTGCGGGCACCGGCAATCGGCCGGCCGGTGAGGGGATCGACAATGTCGCCGACCGCGTTGACCGCCACGATGGCGCCCACGGTCAGGCCCGCGATTTTGATGGAGGCCGTGCCTATGCCGGCTTTCATGGCGCGCTTGCCGCCATAAAGTTTGCCGACAGTGGCGCCCGCGCCGGCGCCCGCGTTGCCTTCCGCCGGCCGGTTGCCGGAAGCGGCTTCGCAGGCTTTGTAGCCAGCGGCGGCGTCGGGCCGGATGCTTGCATCTCCGACTCCCAGATCGAACAGGATGGCCGCCGGAACGATGGGCACATGTGCGACGCCGGTGTTGTAACCGATTTTGCGTTCTTCCAGATAGCGCACTACACCCGTGGCCGCGTCAAGGCCGAAGGCGCTGCCGCCCGACAGCAGCACGGCATGGACCTTGTCGACCAGGTTGGTCGGGTTGAGCAGGTCGGTCTCGCGCGTACCGGGCGCCGCACCTCGGACATCAACACCGCCCACAGCGCCTTCCTCGGTCATGATCACCGTGCATCCGGTGGGCCTGCGGCCGTCGGTGAAATGCCCGACCTTGACTCCCTGCACGTCGGTAATGGCGCCGGGGCCCGCAACGGGCTCCGGCATGGAGGTGCTCTGTGCCTGCAGCCCGGTGGCCGCAACGGTGGTGCAGGCCAGGCCGGCGCGCGCAATGAAATTTCTTCGTTGCATGGCTATCTCCGTGAGCGGGACCGCGAAGCGGTCCGAAGTTGACACAGTCCGATGATGATACCCATGCACAGGTGGGCTCGCAGCTACCCGGCCCGCTGACTCCGCGTTACCATGCCTGCATGCTGATTTCCGACTCCACGCCGCACGGCTTGCCGCTCGATGCCCAGAGCATTCTGGCGCTGGCTGCGCGGTCCATGTTCCAGCTGTTTTCCAGCATCAGCCAGGGCATGTTCCTGGTGGACCGCACTGGCCGCATTGTCTGGGTCAACGAGGGCTACAAGCGTTTTCTGCCGGCGCTGGGTTTTTCATCGGTGGACCAGTTTGTCGGCCACATGGTGGAAGAGGTGATTCCCAACACGCAGATGCGCCGCGTGCTGGAAACCGGCGAGGCCTTCCTGATCGACTTGCTGACCAACCGCGCCGGCACCTTTGTGGTCAGTCGCATTCCGCTGCGCGATGAAGGCGGTGGCGACGTGATAGGTGCCATCGGCATCGTGCTGTTCGACCATCCCGAGACCACGCTGCAGCCGCTGATCAGCAAGTTTGCGCTGCTGCATCGCGATCTCGACGATGCGCGCCGCGAGCTGGCCAGCCAGCGCCTTCAATCCTCTTCCGGCCAGCGCCAGTCCAAATACACCTTTGCCAGTTTTGTCGGCACCAGCCCGGCCGCGGTCGAGGTCAAGCGGCAGGCGCGGCGTGCCGCCCAGACCACCAGCCCGGTGCTGCTGCTGGGCGAAACCGGCACCGGCAAGGAGTTGCTGGCCCACGCCATCCATGCCAGCTCCAGCCGGGCACGCGGCCCCTTCATCAGCGTGAACATTGCGGCCGTGCCTGATACCTTGCTGGAGGCCGAATTTTTCGGTGTGGCTCCGGGTGCCTACACCGGTGCCGACCGCAAGGGGCGCGATGGCAAGTTCAAACTCGCCGACGGCGGTACGCTGTTTCTCGACGAGATCGGCGACATGCCGCAGGCGCTCCAGGCCAAGCTGCTGCGCGCCCTGCAGGAAGGCGAAATCGAACCGCTGGGTTCGAACAAGGTGATCCCGTTTGACGCGCGCCTGATCGCCGCAACTTCGCGTGACCTGGCCGCGCTGGTGCGTGAAGGCAAATTTCGCGAAGACCTGTTTTACCGCCTCAACGTGCTGCCGATCAAGGTGCCGCCGCTGCGCGAGCGCCGTTCCGACATTCCGGCGCTGCTGGAGGTGCTGGGCGAGGAAATGGCGCTGCGCAGCGGCGACCGCCAGCCTGAACTCGCGCCCGATGCACTGGCCCTGCTGTCGGCACAAACCTGGCGCGGCAATATCCGCGAGCTGCGCAATGTGCTGGAGCAGGCCGTGATGCGCAGCGACTCACTGAACATCAGCCGCGCGCAGTTCGAGGAAGTGCTCAGGGAATCCGGCGTCGAGCATATTGCGCCCGCTGCTCTGGCCGACTTTGACGCGGCCGAAGGTTCCGCTTCCGACCCGCTGCGGCCGCTGGCCGAGCAGGTGGCGCAGGTGGAGCGCCGCGCGATTGCCGCCGCGATGGCTGCCACCGGCGGCAACAAGCTCGCCGCTTCGCGCCTGCTCGGTATCTCGCGCGCCAAGCTGTATGAGCGTCTGGATAACCCTGTATCAAAATAAGGCAATTGACTGAAAATCAGTCAATAAAAATGCCTTATAAAAATACAATTTCAAACGATACCTGAAAATTATTATATAAATCAACGGTCTTTTGTTGGCATGACATGTGCAATCCTGGTGCATTGACACACAACAGGAGACATTTCATGCACCGTCGCACCCTGATCGCGCTTGCCGCGCTCGCCACCGCTTTTGTTTCGCCCCTGGCCCTGAGCCAGGGCAAAGAAATCAAGATCGCCATCATTGCCAGCAAGACGGGCCCGCTGGAGGCCTATGCCAAGCAGACCATTGTTGGCTTCCACATGGGCCTGAACTACGCCACGGGTGGCACCATGATGGTGGCTGGCAAGAAGCTCGTGGTGATCGAGAAGGACGACCAGGGCAAGCCTGACGTGGGCAAGGCAGCGCTGGCCGCGGCCTATGCCGACGAAAAGGTGGACATCGCCGTGGGTCCAACGGCCTCGCCCGTGGCGCTGGCCATGCTGCCGGTGGCCGAGGAATACAAGAAGATCCTGCTGGTGGAACCTGCCGTTGCCGACAGCATTACCGGCGACAAGTGGAACAAGTACATCTTCCGCACCGGCCGCAATTCCAGCCAGGATGCCGCCGCCAACGCCGTGGCGCTGGACCAGCCAGGTAGTGTGGTCGCCATTCTGGCCAACGACAATGCCTTCGGCCGCGATGGTGTGAAGGCCGCCAGGTCCTTCATGAAGAACGCCAAGATCGTTCATGAGGAGTACCTGCCCGTGGGCACCACCGACTTCACGGCGGGCCTGCAGCGCATCGTGGACAAGCTCAAGGACCAGCCGGGCAAGAAGTATCTGTCGGTGGGCTGGTCGGGCAGCCCGACGCCGTTTCCGAAGATCGCTGATCTGGACCTGGAAAAGCGCTACGGCATCAAGCTCGCCACGGGCGGCAATATCCTGCCGGCCATGGTTGCCTACAAGAGCTTTCCAGGCATGGAAGGTGCGTTGTATTACTATTTCGGCATCCCCAAGAACCCGGTGAACGAAGCCATGGTGGCCCAGCACTACAAGCAATTCAAGGCGCCGCCAGACTTTTTCACTGCGGGCGGTTTCTCGGCAGCGATGGCCGTTGTGACGGCGCTCAACAAAACCAGCGGCGACACCAGCACCAACAAGCTGATCTCCACCATGGAAGGCATGAGCTTTGACACGCCCAAGGGCAAGATGACCTTCCGCAAGGAAGACCACCAGGCCATGCAGAGCATGTTCCACTTCCGCATCAAGGCCGATCCGGCATTTGCCTGGGGTGTGCCTGAGTTGGTCCGCGAGATCAAGCCGGAAGAGATGAATATACCGATCGCAAACAAGCGCTAGTTGATAGGGTGCTCGGCTACTGCGCAACCGCCATGCGGCGTTGCGCAGTGCTCGAAATCCTCATGGACCTTTAGTCCATTCCGGGATCGAGGCGCTGTGCGCCTTGCCTGACGGTCGCTCGCTACGCCGCTCCCCCTATCAAGGGGAAAGAAAAAAATGCTTCAAACCCACGAACTCACGATCCGCTTCGGCGGGCACGTGGCGGTCAATGCTGTCAGCTGCACCTTTGCACCTGGCACCTTGACGGCCATTGTTGGCCCGAACGGCGCTGGCAAGACCACGTATTTCAACCTGATCTCGGGTCAGCTCAAGGCCAGCAGCGGCACGGTTTTTCTCAATGGCGAGGACATCTCCGGCCTGAGTGCGTCGGCACGCACGCTGGCTGGCCTGGGTCGGGCTTTCCAGCTGACCAACCTGTTTCCCAACCTGTCGGTGCTCGAAAACGTGCGTCTGGCGGTGCAGGCCACGCGTCACGGCAAGCACCGGCACGGCCTGAACCTGTGGAGCATCTGGAGCGACCACAAGGCCTTGCTGCAACGTGCCGAGGAAATCCTGGAAATCGTGGCCATGCAGGGCAAGGCCGCAATGCCTGTCGCCAGCCTGCCGCATGGCGACCAGCGCAAGCTGGAAGTCGCGCTGCTGATGGCGCTGGAATCGCAGGTCTTCATGTTCGACGAGCCGACGGCCGGCATGAGCACCGACGAGGCGCCGGTGATCCTGAACCTGATTCGGCAGTTGAAGCAGGACAAGACCAAAACAATTTTACTGGTGGAGCACAAGATGGACGTGGTGCGTGAGCTGGCCGACCGCATCATCGTGCTGCACAACGGTTCGCTGGTGGCCGATGGCGAACCGGCAGAGGTGATTGCCTCGCCCATCGTTCAAGAGGCATACTTGGGCGTGGCGCCGGTGCCGGCAGGGGAGGCGGCATGAACGGCAATCTCCTGACCCTTGATGATGTGCACACGCATATCGGTGCGTACCACATCCTGCATGGCGTGAACCTGGCCATACCGAAGGGGCAACTCACCATGCTGCTGGGCCGCAACGGCGCGGGTAAAACCACCACGCTGCGCACCATCATGGGCCTGTGGCAGGCCTCGCAAGGCAAGGTGACTTTTGGCGGGCGCGACATCACACAACTGAATACGCCGCAGATCGCCGGCCTCAACATCGCCTACGTGCCCGAAAGCATGGGCATCTTTTCGGACCTGACCGTCAAGGAAAACATGCTGCTGGCCGCGCGCGGTGCCAAACGGGCCAGCCAGATGGACGAGGCGCGACTGAAATGGATTTTTTCGCTGTTCCCTGCGGTGGAGAAATTCTGGAACCACCCGGCCGGCAAGCTGTCGGGCGGGCAAAAGCAGATGCTGGCGGTAGCCCGCGCCATCGTCGAGCCGCGTGAACTGCTGATCGTCGACGAGCCCAGCAAAGGCCTGGCGCCGGCCATCATCAACAACATGATTGACGCATTTGCCCAGCTCAAGGCCAGCGGCGTGACGATTCTGCTGGTGGAGCAAAACATCAACTTTGCCAAACGCCTGGGCGATACCGTCGCCGTGATGGACAACGGTGTGGTGGTTCATGCCGGCGCCATGGCGGAATTGGCAGAAGACACAGCGTTGCAGCAATCGCTTCTGGGACTCGCGATATGAAAACTCTGGATTTCGACTGGAAGCCTCTCGCGCTGGTGCCCCTGCTGGTGCTGGGGATTTTCCCCTTCATCGGCTCCGGCTCCACTTGGCTCACCCTGACCGTCGCCGGTCTGGCCATGGGCATGATCATCTTCATCATCGCCTCGGGCCTGACGCTGGTGTTCGGCCTGATGGATGTGCTCAATTTCGGCCACGGCGTTTTCATCGCGCTGGGTGCTTTTGTGGCCACCAGCGTGCTTGGCGCCATGGGCGACTGGACCGGCTCGCAGGAGCTGTGGCGCAACCTGGTGGCGGTGTTTCCGGCCATGCTGGTGGCCATGGGGGTGGCGGGTGCCGTTGGGCTGGTGTTCGAGCGTTTCATCGTGCGGCCGGTCTACGGCCAGCACTTGAAGCAGATTCTGATCACCATGGGCGGCATGATCATCGGCGAAGAACTGATCAAGGTGATCTGGGGGCCGGCGCAGATTGCCCTGCCCATGCCCGAAGGCATGCGCGGCTCCCTGCTGTTCGGCGACGCGGCGATTGAAAAATACCGTCTGATCGCCGTGACCGTGGGCGTGGTGGTTTTCGGCATCCTGGCCTGGACGCTGGTGCGCACCAAGGTCGGGCTGCTGATACGCGCCGGCGTGCAAGACCGCGAGATGGTCGAGTCGCTGGGCTACCGCATCAAGCGCCTGTTTGTCGGCGTGTTTGTGGTCGGCAGCGCGCTGGCTGGTCTGGGCGGCGTGATGTGGGGCATGTACCAGCAGAGCGTGACGCCGCAGATGGGCGCGCACGTCAACGTGCTGATCTTCATCGTCATCATCATCGGCGGGCTGGGATCGACCGGTGGCGCACTGATAGGCGCGCTGCTGGTCGGCCTGATGGCCAACTACACCGGCTTTCTGGCCCCCAAGGTCGCGCTGTTTTCCAACATCGCGCTGATGGCGGCGATCCTGCTCTGGCGGCCCCAGGGCATCTATCCCGTGACGAATCGCTGAGGAGGACAGACCGATGAACAACATCCTCACACGCATTGTTTCAAACGACTTCCCGCGCAGCCGCGTGCTGGCCGTCATCCTGATTGGCCTGCTGCTGGCGCTGGCCTTTGCGCCCTTCATCTTCCCCGGCGTCAAGGCCCTCAGCGTGGCTGCCAAGGTGCTGGTATTCATCGTGCTGGTGGCCAGTTTTGACCTGCTGCTGGGTTACACCGGCATCGTCAGTTTTGCGCACACCATGTTTTTTGGCATAGGCGCGTATGGCATCGCCGTGGCGACAAGCCGCATGGGCCCGACCTGGGAGGCCCTGGCGGTCGGGCTGCTGTGTTCGCTGGCGCTGTCCTTTGTGCTGTCGCTGCTGGTGGGGTTGTTTTCGCTGCGGGTCAAAGCCATCTTTTTTGCGATGATCACGCTGGCGGTGGCCTCGGCTTTCCAGACCCTGGCCTCGCAACTGTCGGACATCACCGGCGGCGAAGACGGCCTGAGCTTCAAGGTGCCCGAGCTGCTGTCGCCCAGCATGGAGTTTTTCGAGCAGCCCTTTCTGGGTGTGTCCATCGACGGGCGCCTGCTTTGTTATTACCTGCTGTTTGTGATTACCCTGGTGTTGCTGCTGAGCCTGCTGCGCATCGTCAACTCGCCTTTTGGCCGCGTGCTGCAGGCCATCCGTGAAAACGAGTTCCGCGCCGAGGCCATCGGTTACCGCGTGGTGATTTACCGCACCACCTCCAGCGTGTTGTCGGCGCTGTTTGCGACGATGGCCGGCGCCATGCTGGCACTCTGGCTGCGCTACAACGGCCCGGACACTTCGCTGTCGTTCGAAATCATGATCGACGTGTTGCTGATCGTTGTGATCGGCGGCATGGGCACAATTTACGGCGCGGCCATAGGCGCGGCGCTGTTCCTGGTGGCACAGAGCTACCTGCAGGATTTGCTGCGCCTGGCCAGCGAGGCCGCCGCCGGCCTGCCCTGGCTGGCCGCACTGCTGTCCCCCGACCGCTGGCTGCTCTGGCTGGGCGTCCTGTTTGTCTTGTCGGTGTATTACTTTCCCACCGGTGTCGTGGGGCGGCTCAGGGCCATGCATGTGCGGGCAGCCAGGCAAGCCTGAGTCGAAAAAATTGAACACGGAGAGTCCAGCTTCATGCAACACACGTCTGAATACCTGACCTGCGCCGGGCGCGAGATCCACTACACCGAATGGGGTGCGCAACACAGCGCTACCGTCATCGCCTGGCACGGGCTGGCCCGTACCGGACGAGACATGGACGAACTGGCCGCGCACCTGAGCAGTCGTTACCGCGTGATCTGCCCCGACACCATTGGCCGCGGCCTGAGCCAGTGGAGCCCGGACCCGAAAAATGAGTATCAGTTGTCTTTCTACGCACGGATTGCGGCTGAACTGTTTGAGCAACTGAAGATCGACAAGGCGCACTGGGTCGGTACGTCCATGGGCGGCGCCATCGGCACCGTCTGTGCGTCCGGCCTGTTCGAGCCTGCCATGAAAGGCCGCATCCAGAGCCTGGTGCTCAACGACACGGCACCGCAGATTGCGGACCCGGCCGTCGAGCGGATTAAATCCTACGCCGGCAACCCGCCGGCCTTCGACACCGTGCTCGCGCTCGAAGCCTTCTTCCGGCAGGTGTACAAGCCTTATGGCTGGCTCAGCGATGCGCAGTGGCGGCGCCTAGCCGAAACCTCGGCCCGCCGCCTGCCTGATGGCCGACTGACACCGCACTACGACCCGGCCATGGTGCAGCAGTTCACCCACCACCCGGGCGACTACCTGATCTGGGAACACTACGACGCGCTCGACATTCCTGTGCTGTGCCTGCGCGGCGAGGCGTCGGATCTCGTGCTGCGCGACACCACCAGGGAGATGCAGACGCGCGGCCCGGGCGCCGCGGGCCGGCTGCAGGTGGTGGAAGTCCCGGGCTGCGGCCATGCGCCCGCGCTCAACGTGCCCGAGCAACTGGAACGGGTGGCCGCGTTCATTGACACGGCTGCGCTGATTTGCTCTTGAATTAATAGCTGGCTGCGCCCGTCGAATAAGGGCTGGGGCCATTTTTTTATACACAAGAACGGGGCCATGCCCGGCAGCCGTTCAGGTTTCGTTGAGGTAGCCGCGCTCCAGGGCAAGCGCCTGGTTTTCGAAAATGGCCATCGCGGTGCTCATGCGTTTGAACCCCAGTTTTCGATAGAAAGCCTCCTTGCCGGGAACGGCATACAGGATGATTTTGCGATGGCCGCGTGACAGCTTGACGAGCCGGCCCACGAGCTCTTTCCCCAAGCCTGTGCCCTGATGGCTGGGAAGGACGGCGATGTCGCAGATGTAAGAGCAGTCAAGCCCGTCAGCCAATGCCCTGCCAACGCCGACGAGTTTGCCGTTCTCGTAGACGAAACATCTGAACATGCTGTTCGTGAAGACGGTCTTCAGCCCGGCGGGACTCTTGTCGCCCAGGGGTGCTGCCCGGTAGAGGGCGGAAAGTTCGTCCCAATCGACCTTGTCGATCGAATCGGTCCAGACGAGCTGCATGGGATTCTCCTGGTGAAATGGGTTCGACGGACCATGGCTCTCAGTCTGGAGCCAGTGCGGCTGCAATCACGGGTTCGTCGAGTGCAGCGAACGTGGTGTTGTGCCGATTGGTCAGCGGCCCGCCACCGGGGATCACTTCGCCCTGGCTGCCGTAACCGACGGCCTTGAATTTCCATTGCCCGCCAATCAGCTTGAGGTTGCCGATGTGGTCGCCGGTGCTAGCCAGAACACGGTACACGCCGTCATTGACCTTGCTGAACGTCAAGGGCCGGACGGCTGCCATGGTTGCTCTTTTCAGGACCTGATCGCCGCAGCCAGTTCGCGTCTGTCGATGCCGTACATGTCGGCAAATTCCTCGGCGCTTTTGCCGCTGCTTTCAAACGTGCGGAGCAGCGCTTCGCGTTTGGCCAGTTTCTGTTCGCGCTCGGCGAAGGCTTCTTCCAGCAGGGCGGTGGCAGCGGCGTCATTGGTTTGCACGCGGGCCTGGTAGTCCTGGCGGGTCAGGCCGCTGGCCTCGAATGCGGCCATCAGCTGCGCGCGGAATTTCGGCCGCAGGTCTTCGCGGGCACGGGCCTGGCGGCGGCGGAACAATTCGAGCAGGGTCAGGTAAACGTGTTCGGGGGCGACGTCATTCCCCGCGTTGCCCTGCAGGTCGTGGCGCTTGTGGCCGGCGGCCACGCTTTGCAGGTAGCGGGTGGAGCGCGTGTGAAATCCCAGCGCAGCCTTGAGACTCTCGCGCTGGAAGTGCTCGGGGTGGGCGGCCAGCAGTTCCTGGAAAATGCCAAGCTTGAGCGGCAGGAAATTCGCGCCGAAGAGATGCGGGTAGAGCTCGAACAGCTTTTCCAGAACGGGCTGCACCGAACGCGTGTGGGCTGCTGCGGTGGACGGCTCGGCGGATTCGCCGACCTGAACGGCTTTGTCGGATGCAACAGTGCCTGCTTCTGAAGGGGTCATGGTCATGGAGTTCATCTTTGGGTCAACCCGTGATTGTCAACCAAATGACCAGCCGACAGCGGCCCTGGGGATTCCCCGCCTGAGTCGTCCATAATTTGGCAGGCATTGGCGGGGGGAAGGGTACCCGCTCCCGCGGGGTTTTCCGCAGCCTTCTTGAAGAAAAATCCTGGCGAATTCCAATGAAACACGGTCGGCCCTCCATTCCCCAGCCCAAGCGCTCGATGACGCCACCGCACAAGCAGCCTGATGCCGCCGCACGGGACCTGGCTGCCAAACTGGCGAAGGCACTGACACTGCACCAGCAGGGGCGGCTGGATCAGGCCGCCGTGCTGTACCAGGAGATATTGCAGTCGCAGCCGCGGCACTTCGAGGCGCTGCAGTTGCTGGCAACGATTGCGCTGCAGCAAAAAAATCCAGAGGCTGCTGCGGCTCTGTTTTGCCAGGCACTCAAAATCAACCCAGATCATCCCACCGCACTTCACAACTATGGCGCTGCGCTGCGCGACCTGAAACGCTTTGAAGAAGCGCTGGAGAGTTATGACCGCGCCCTCAAGATCCAGCCGGACTATGCGGAAGCATTGAACAGCCGTGGCAACGTATTGCAGGACTTGAAGCGCCCAGGTGAAGCGCTGGCGAGTTATGACCAAGCCCTCAAGATCCAGCCGGACTACGCAGAGGCGCTGAGTAACCGCGGCAACGCATTGCGGGTTCTCAAACGTCCGACAGAAGCGTTGGCGAGCTATGACCGGGCTCTCCAAATCCGGCCGGACTATGCGCCGGCTCTGAGCAACCGTGGCAACACGTTGCGGGAACTGAGGCGCCCGGCGGAGGCGTTGACGAGTTACGACCGGGCTCTCGCGATCAAGCCCGACTTTGCAGATGCCCTCAACAACCGTGGCAATGCACTGCAGGATATAAAACGTCTGGAAGAGGCGTTAGCGAGTTATGACCGTGCGACCAGGATCAAGCCAGATCATATTGATGCCCACTGGAATGAGGGCCTGTGCCGATTGTTGATGGGTGATTTTGCCGGTGGGTGGCCGAAGTACGAGTGGCGCTGGAAAAGAGAGCCCGGCAGTTCCTTATTGAGAAATTTCTCCCAACCG
>NZ_JBAQYR010000149.1:0-29526 GCF_049790275.1 Polaromonas sp. | reverse complement strand
GCGCAACACCACGGCATCGGGCGCGCGCGCGGCCAGCGCGCCTAACACGCGTTCGGCGCTCATGCCTGCCGGCTCATGCGGTCCAGCCCGAGCTGGATGCGACCGGCCACCACGATGGGCTGGGTGTCGTAATACGTGCCCCAAGCCGCGGCCTCGTCGCCCAGGCGGGCGGGGTCGGCCTTGGCCAGGGCCAGCATGGGCAAGCCCAGCTTGGTGAGGATTCCTATCAGTTCCTGGGTCGCGGTGAACACCACCCATTCGAAGCCCAGGCGGTGCAGGTGCCGGCCCAGCGTGAGGATGACGTGGATGCTGCCGCCGGGCCTGTCGGCCGCGAGGTTGCCGACCTCGACAATGCGTTCACGCACGACGTTCTGGCCGGCCAGTTGCGCCATGGCGACTTCTATGGGAGCGTCCAGGTAACGTTCGAGAAACAGCTTGTCCGTGCTGGCACCGCGCCAGCCGGCCGCTGCGATGATGCGGTCGTCCTGCTCCAGCAGCGCGAGGTTGGGGGCCAGGGAAGATGTGCGGGCGTTGTAGCGCCGCGCAAAAACCGTCCGGATGAACGCTTCCGTTTCTTCCCGACGAGGTGAGCCGGCGACGGTATGGGTGGCGGTGATGGGGCGGGAGCGGGGTTCAAACACGTTGCGTCGCACAGTCTGCATGCAGCATCCTTGGGGAAAAGTGATGCGCCAGTGTGGAAACACAAACTTAAGTGCGCCTTAAGGCAGGGGTGAAGAATCTCCAGCCACATCTTTCGGGATCTTCTAGGCCTCAAGCCCTTTGCTGGTGGGTGTGAGCAGCTATAAAAAGCAGAGCAAGCTGCCTGCTCGGCGCCTTGGGCCATACGTCTGGCGCCCTGCGGAAGACCACTGCCTCAGGCAGCGCGAGGAGATGGAGCACGGGATCGTCATCCCTGTGGGCGGACGCGCGGCCCAGAAGCTGGTATTTGGTGGTATCTGGCGAGTTGTCCAGCGGCGCGGCGGACGATCTGGCCAAGGCCACCCAAAAACTGCATAAGCGAGCAGGTTCAGTTTCAGGCCGCCGGGGCTTGTGCATTGCGCCGGTAGGCGCCTGGCGCAGCGCCAGTGGATCGCTTGAATGCCTTGTTGAAGGCGGCTTCCGACTCGTAACCCACACTGCCGGCTACTTCCACCAGCGGCTTGCTGGTGTGGCGCAGCATGTGTCCGGCGCGAAACATGCGCCAGCGTGTGAGGTAGTCCAGCGGTGACTGGCCGACCTTGTGCCTGAAGCGCAGCGCAAACGCGGAACGCGACATGCCGACAGCAGCGGCGAGGGCCTCCACGGTCCAGCTCGATGCAACATCCTTGTGCATGAGGTGCAATGCGGGGCCGATGCGGCGATCTGACAGGGCCGCGAGCCAGCCGCTTTCGGTTTCAGGGTCCAGTGCTTCGATGTGGGCCCGCACCACCTGAACGAAGATGATGTCGGCCAGGCGGCTGACGATCAGGCCTGAGCCGAGGCCGCGTTGCACAGTTTCCATCGCCAGCAGTTGCAGCGCTGCCTGCAGCAGTTGCGTGCGCTCCTGGTCCATGCGGATGTGCAGCAGCGGCGGCAACAGGTCCAGCAGCGGCCGTGCGCCGTCGGGGTCGAAGTTGAACCAGCCGCTGACCACGGTGGTGCATGCACCACCGGCCGCCTGGCCAATCTGCACCACGCCACCTATGTTGTTGCGCACCACGTCAACACAGTTCACCGTGGCCGAACTCAAGTCATCGCGCAGCGTGTACGGCGAACCGTGCGGAATGATGAAGCAGTCGCCTGCCGCCAAAGCAATGGGCTCGGGGTGAGTGGCGTCTCCGTCGAGTGTCAGCCAGCCGCCACCGCGCAACACGAGGCCGAAACGCGCCGTGTTGTCACCGCGGCGGGTGCTCAGGCCCCACGGCGCCCTGGCTTCAAGGCGCGCATACAGCGCATTTTCAACACGCATGGCCGAAAAAAGCTCATCGAGTGGATCCATTTGTATTTATATGTATGGACGAAAAGACATTAATTGTAGAGTTTCAATCATTGTTAGTCCATAAATTGAGCCATACGATCATGCCCGTGACAAGCAATCTCAACTCGGGCGCCTTGACCTTGGACATGACTTCGGAGGTCATCGTCAACGGCGTTGGACGTGAACAAACTGCTTTCGCAGAAAACCTTCAAGAAAGATAGCCATGAAGCCCCAACTCGCTGCGCCTGGCATGCCCCCTGCGCCTTTACCGGCAGCCTCCACATTGTCTCCGGGCCCGCTCGCGCTTCTGCTGATGCTTGCCGGCACTTTCATGGTGGTTCTGGACTTCTTTATTGTTAATGTTGCTCTTCCTTCCATTCAGCGTGACTTGCATGCCGGCAACGCGGCGTTGCAACTGGTTGTGGTGGGTTATGGCCTGGCCAATGCCGCCGCGCTCATCACCGGCGGGCGGCTTGGCGATATGTATGGACGGCGCCGGCTCTTTGTCATTGGCGTGGGTTTGTTCACCCTGGCGTCTGCCGTCTGCGGTTTGGCGCCGAATGCCGAAGTGCTGATCGGTGCGCGTGTTGCACAGGGCCTGGCGGGTGCCTTGCTGCAGCCGCAGGTGTTGGCGATGCTTGGCATGCTTTACACGGGGGCGAATCGCGCCAAAGCTTTCGCCGCCTATGGTCTCGCCCTGGGGCTGGCTGCAGCGAGCGGCCAGGTCGTTGGCGGGCTGTTGATCCACGCCGATATCGCGGGGTTCGGCTGGCGCAGCTGTTTTCTCATCAACTTGCCCCTGGGTGTGCTGACCCTGGCCTTGAGCCGCCGAGTGCTCCCACCGTTAAGGGGCCAGCCCTCCAGCCGGCTGGATCTGCCCGGTGTTGCGCTCATCGGGTTGGCGTTGACGGCTGTCGTCTTGCCGCTGGTGCTGGGGCGCGATCTGGATTGGCCGCGTTGGAGCCTTGTTTGCCTGGCAACGTCGGCGCCATTGTTCCTGGTCTTCTGGCTTTATCAGCGTGGGATGGCGGTGCGCGGTGGGCAGCCCCTGGTCGCGCCCTCGCTTTTGGCCCAGCGCCCATTTCAGCTAGGTCTGGTCATCACCCTGATGTTCTTTGCGGGCAATGCGTCGTTCTATTTTGTATTGGCGCTGTACCTGCAGCAGGGGCTGGCGCTTCCACCGCTTGAATCGGGACTGGTGTTCATGACGCTCGCCCTGGGGTTTTTCGCCACATCGATGGCGTCACCATGGTTCGCTCGCCGTTTGGGCCGGAATGCGATTTTTACAGGGGCATTGGTGCTTGCAGCCGGGGACGCGGTTCTCTACGGCATGGTGGAAGGATTTCCCGTAAGGGGCGTGGCCTGCATGTTGCCGGTGCTGCTTGTGCAGGGTTGCGGGCTCGGGATGATCATGGCGCCGCTGGCTTCGGCCGTGCTGGCCGGATTGCCGGCCCGGCATGCGGGCGTAGCGTCTGGCGTCATGGCAACCATGCAGCAGGTGGGCAATGCGCTGGGTGTCTCCCTGATCGGAATCCTGTTCTACGGCGCACTGGGCCAGAGCACCAATCCAGCAGGCATTTCCCATGCATTTGGTATCAGCCTGATCTACCTGTTCGTCCTGGCACTCGGCGTGGCGGCCCTGTACCGATATTTCAGCCAAACCACATTTCTCAAGGAGCAATCATGAAGATCGATGCACAGCAACTGGCCGACCGTTATGCCGCGGTATGGAATGAACCCGACCCGGTGGCGCGGCGGGAAGCCATCTCCGCGCTCTGGCGGCCTGAGGGTGTTCACTATGTGTCCACACGCGAAGCGCGGGGCCATGCAGCGCTGGAGGAGCGCATCATCGGTTCGTACTCGAAGAATGTGCGTGATGGAGGTTATGCATTTGCCGCCGTGAAGAACGCACAAGCCTTGCCCGGTGTCATCACGTTCAATTGGGAAATGATTCGCCCGGCTACGCGTGAGGTGGTGGCCGTGGGCCTTGAGTTTCTTCAGGTCGATTGGGAGGGGCGCATCATCAGCGACTTCCAGTTCATCGTTTCGTAGTGTCAGCCGGGTGGCGTGGAGCGGATATCTTCCGGCGTTGGTGAAAATAAGGTGCGTGCCGCCTGTCCAGCCCGGTGAGCCAGGACGGGCGAGCTATTATCAAAGCCATGCTTTCTGAATTCCTCATGCGCCCGCAACTTGCGGCATCGGTTGATGGGCGTCTCTGGGCGTCATGAAGGTCCTCGCCATCTCCGGTACCCTGCGGGCTGCATCCATCAATTCCGCGCTCCTTCGTACGGCAGCGCGCCTGGCGCCCCCTGAAATCGAAATCACGTTCTGTTCCGTGGTTGGCGCGTTGCCGCTCTTCAATCCTGACCTGGAGACCGATGTGCCACGAGGCGTTGCGCAATTGCGCGCCGAGGTCGCGGCGGCTGATGCCTTGCTGATCGCCAGTCCTGAATATGCGCATGGCGTTACCGGCACCATCAAGAATGCGCTGGACTGGCTGGTCAGCTTTGAGGCGTTCGTCGGCAAGCCGGTGGCGGTGCTCAATGCATCGCCCCGGGCACATCACGCTGATGCGGCGCTGAAGGAAATACTCAGGACAATGTCGGCGGTCATCGTCGAGGATGCTTCCGTGAGCATTTCGCTGCTCGGGACAAACATCACTGAAGCCGCAATGGCGGAGTTGCCATCGGTGACCCACGCCATCCGGGAGTCACTGGCAGCGCTGTACAGCACCGTTGTCTTGAAGCAGCGTGGGCACAGCCACACGTTTCCTGTTCGGCCAGGGTGACAGCCATGTATTGAGCGGGCAGGTCTGCAGCCCCACGGAGTTTCATGCCTCTGCGCCTGGATTGCAGAAGAAATGGCTGTTTTGCCCTTATCTGTCGTGCTCGAGTAGCTATCAAAAACAGAGCAATGACTGCCTGAAACCTGTAGCTCGGCATGGCGGCTTCCGCCTCAGGCTGGAGATCCCTTGCGCTGCAGGCTTTGTTGCAGGCGTAAGCGGCGATCGCCGCCCCGGATCCGGAAAACAGAGCGGTGATTTCCTGCTTGCTTGAAGGATCAAGACCTACGCTTCTTTCATAAAGTGACTCGTGTAAAGCCTGCCTGTGACCGCGGCGGGGGTGTGGAAATTGGCCTGGACACAACCGGCTGGTCCGCAAAAAAGCGAATGAAAGACGGGAACTGCAGTTCCCACAACCTGAACTTGAAGCCTCATGTCTGAAGATAAATACCTTGTGCGTGCGCCACTGCTTGATCCCAAACAGCAGGTCATGGGTTACAAGCTGAGCTGGCAAAACCACGGCAGCCTGCCGCCGGGCGATGCAGATCTGGACCAATTGCTCTCGCTGGTGGCCGAGCGTGCCAGCGACACCGGGCTGGGCCGGCTTTTTCTCGACGCCAGGCCTGCCAGGTGTTCCGCCGAAACGCTGCAGACCATGGCCCCCCCCGATACCGTGCTGGTGCTGAACCGGGCCGACCTGGCCGACGGCGACGACGTGACTGCCGCTACCACATTGCGCGAACATGGCTTCAGTCTGGCAATCGGTGATGCGGACCTGGCATTCCTGGAATCCAGCGAGTCCCTGCTTCCCCTGCTGAGCCATGTGGAGCTGGGGCTGGACCATCCGGACCTGACAACCATCACCAGCCTGGCCGGGCACGCCGAGCCGCCGTTGGCGGTGGTGCTGGCGCCGTGCCGTGACTGGGAGGCGTTTGATGCCTGTGCGGCCCTCGGCCTGAGCGGTTTTTTCGGAAACCTCTGCCTGGCGCCGCGCAAACAGAACCAGCCGGGAGAACTCGGGCCGCAAACGGTACTGATCCTTCAGCTCATGCAAATGGTCCAGGAAAATGCCGACGTCCGGCATCTGGAAAAGCTGCTCAAACGCGACGCTGTTCTTTCCTACAAGCTGTTTCGCTACATCAATTCAGCCAGCTTCGGCATCGAGGTTGAAATCCAGTCGCTGCGCCATGCGGTGGCCATGATCGGCTATACCCCCCTGTTCCGCTGGCTCTCGTTGCTGCTGGCCATGACCAACACCGTGGGTTTTTCACCCGCATTGCTGCAGGCTGCCATTGTTCGCGGACGCCTGACGGAACTTCTCGGCCAGGGACTGCTTTCCCGGGGCGAATCGGACGACCTGTTTGTGGTGGGCATGTTTTCCCTGCTCGGGCAAATGCTGGGCGTTCCGATCACGCAGGTGCTCAGCCAGATTGTGCTGCCCGATGCCATTGTGCAAGCCCTGATTTCGCGCGAGGGAAAGTACGGACCTTTCCTGTTGCTGGCAGAAGCCTGCGAACGCGAGGACGGCTGTTCGGCAGACCACGCGGACAACCTGTTCGTGACGGCGAAGCGGGTGAACGATGCGCACCTGCTGGCGCTGGCCTGGGCGCAGAACATCAAGCTCTAGCAATCTCTCCCGTGCCTGCAGCGCAGCGACTGCTGCCGTGGCCGCAGCCGTCCCGCGCGACCGTCTCCGCTGCCGGAGACCAGCCATGGGGAAAAGAGGGGGTTGTTTTCCGTGCTTTTCGGCGCATGGCGAGGACCTTGCGCTGTGTACATTGAAGCGTGTGCATGACCCGGAGGAGCCAGCGCCTGCATGCCACGAAACAAAACCATGACTACCACACCGTACATCGCAGCGACCTCCTCAGTGGGACCGGACTTCCTTCTCACTGACCATGATTTTTCGAAGATACGGACACTGATCCATCAGCGTGCGGGCATTGCGCTGGGCGCGCAGAAGCGGCAAATGGTCTACAGCCGCCTGGCGCGGCGCCTGCGGGAACTCAGGATGAAGGAGTTCTCCGCCTATCTGAGCTTTCTGGAAGCAGACCCCCACAGCGACGAATGGGAACTGTTCACCAACGCGCTGACCACCAACCTGACTTCGTTTTTCCGCGAGGCGCACCATTTCCCTGTGCTGGCAGAGCATGTGCGGCGCTGCGACCAGCCGGTCAGCGTCTGGTGTTCCGCCGCGTCCACGGGCGAGGAGCCCTATTCGATCGCCATGACGCTGATCGAAGCCCTGGGCAACCGTGCGGGTTCGGCCAGTGTGGTGGCCACCGACATCGACACGCAGGTGCTGGCCAAGGGGGCGGCCGGCGTTTTCACCATGGACCAGGTCAGCAAGCTGTCGCCCGAACGGTTGAAGCGGTTTTTCCTCAAGGGCTCGGGCGCGCAGGCTGGCAAGGTCAGGATACGGCCTGAAGTGGCCGCGATGGTGAAGTTCTCGCAGCTTAATCTGCTGGATCCGCGCTGGGCGCTGAAGGATCCGTTCGACGCCATTTTCTGCCGCAACGTCATGATTTATTTTGACAAACCCACGCAGCACAAGATCCTGCAGCGTTTTGCGCCGCTGATGAAGCCGCACGGACTGCTGTTTGCCGGACACTCCGAGAATTTCTCATTTGCCAGTCAGATACTGCGGCTGCGCGGTCAGACGGTTTATGAACTGGCAGCCGGTCCGGCGAAAGAGCCCGCGTGATGGCAGGAGACATGGAATCGGTTGCCAGCCACCACTACTTCGACCGCGAGTTTGGCGTCGAGGCCGTCAAGCTCCTGCCCGGCGAATATTACGTCACCGCCAAGGACATGGTGCTGACGACGGTGCTGGGTTCGTGCGTGTCCGCCTGCCTGCGTGACACCACCGCCGGCATTGGCGGCATGAACCACTTCATGCTCCCGGACGATTCGGACCCGGCTTCCCGTGATCCGGCCGCGGCCATGCGCTACGGCGCTTACGCCATGGAGATGCTGCTCAATGAGCTCATCAAGGCCGGCGCCAGGCGCGAGCGGCTCGAGGCCAAGGTCTTCGGCGGCGGCGCCGTGCTGGCCAACATGACCATGCTCAATATCGGCGAACGCAATGCCAATTTCGTGCTGCGTTACCTGCAGCTGGAGCAGGTTCGCATCGCGGCGCAGGACCTGCGGGGCGATCTTCCTCGCCGCATCAATTACTTTCCCGCTAGCGGCCGGGTGACCGTGCGAAAGCTGGTCAAGCAGAACGATGTCCTGCTGGTGCAGAAGGACGAACTGGCACTGGCCGGGACGTTAGCGAAGAAACAGGAGCGCCCGCGCGTGGAGCTTTTCAACACGGACGTCCTGCGCGGAAACAACAACCGGAACAAGTGGGCCTTATGAGCACGAAAAAGATCAGGGTCCTGTGCGTGGATGATTCGGCGCTGATACGCAGCCTGATGACCGAGATCATCAACAGCCAGCCGGATATGACCGTGGTTGCCACCGCCTCCGATCCGCTGGTTGCCCGCGACCTGGTCAAGCAGCACAACCCGGACGTGATGACGCTGGACGTCGAAATGCCGCGCATGGACGGGCTGGAGTTCCTTGAAAAACTGATGCGCCTGCGGCCCATGCCGGTCGTGATGGTGTCGTCGCTCACGGAGCGGGGCTCGGAAGCGGCGCTGCGTGCCCTGGAGCTGGGCGCGATTGACTTTGTCACCAAGCCGCGTCTGGGCATACGTGACGGCTTGCTGGCTTATACCGACCTGATTGCCGGCAAGATCCGTGTGGCGGCGGCGGCGCGGATACTGCCCGCCAAACGCGCGGCGGCCGGCGTGGGGCCTGCACCGGCAGAGGCGCCACTGCTGCGCAGCCCCCTTCTGAGCACCGAAAAACTGATCATCATTGGCGCTTCCACCGGCGGAACGGAGGCAATCCGGGAACTGTTGCAACCGCTGCCGCCGGACAGCCCGGGAATCATGATTGCGCAGCACATGCCGGCCGGTTTCACCCATTCCTTTGCGCAGCGCCTGCACGGCCTGTGTCGCATCGCCGTGTCGGAAGCCGTGCACGGCGAGAGGATATTGCCCGGTCATGCCTACATCGCACCCGGCGGATTTCACCTGTCGCTGGCGCGCAGTGGTGCCAACTATGTGGCCATCGTGGACCAGGCGCCCCCGGTCAACCGGCACCGGCCCTCCATTGACGTGCTGTTCGACTCTGCGGCCCAGCATGCGGGGAAAAATGCCATCGGTGTGATCCTGACCGGCATGGGTCGCGATGGCGCGGAAGGCCTGCTGCGCATGCGTCAGGCCGGTGCCTACACACTGGCCCAGGACGAAGCCAGCTGTGTGGTGTTTGGCATGCCGCGCGAAGCCATCGCCCTCGGGGCTGCGGACGAGGTGGTTGCCATGCCGGAAATGAGCCAGCGGGTGATGGCCCACCTGAGGTCCTTTGGTGAGCGGGCCAACCGTGTGTGAGGCGAGGAGAAAAAATTTGCCGGGTGGCGGGAATCCACCGGCCAGTGGTTTGTGTTGTTAGTCAAATTCTGGAGTTCACGTGGTAGATAAAAACATCAAAATTCTGGTCGTGGATGACTTCCCGACCATGCGCAGGATTGTCCGCAACCTGCTCAAGGAACTGGAGTTCGTCAATGTCGACGAAGCTGAAGACGGCGCGGTCGGGCTGGAGAAGATCAGGACCGGCAACTACGGTTTTGTCGTCTCCGACTGGAACATGCCGAACATGGACGGCCTGGCCATGCTGCTGGCTATTCGCGCCGATCCCCAGCTGGCCAAGCTGCCGGTCCTGATGGTGACCGCGGAAGCCAAAAAGGAAAACATCATTGCCGCTGCCCAGGCCGGCGCCAATGGGTACGTCGTCAAGCCGTTCACGGCTGTGACGCTTGAGGAAAAAATCACCAAGATCTTTGAAAAGATCGCGAAAGAAGGTGCGTGACATGGCGCAGGAAGCACTGTCACAGCCGGTGGCCGGCGATTCCGCCGAGCAGCTGGTCAACCGCATCGGGCATTTGACGCGCCAGATGCGCGAAGGCATGCGGGAGCTGGGCCTGGACAAGAGCATTGCCCGGGCTGCAGAAGCCATTCCGGATGCACGAGACCGTCTCGGCTATGTGGCCCAGATGACCGAACGTGCCGCCGAACGGGCGCTCAATGCCGTTGACGCCGCCCAGCCCATCCAGGAGCAGCTGTCGCGCCAGGCCCAGGCGCTGAACCACCGCTGGGATGCCTGGTTTGCCGAGCCCGTGGAACTCGACCAGGCGCGCGAGCTGGTGATCGATACGCGCAGCTATCTGCTGGATGTTCCGAAACAGGCCAGCGCCACCAACGCCCAGTTGATCGAGATCATGATGGCTCAGGACTTCCAGGACCTGACCGGCCAGGTCATCAAGAAAATGATGGACGTCATCAAGGACATGGAAACACAGCTGCTGCAGCTGCTGATCGACAATGCACCGGCGGAGAAACGCAACGAAACCGGTGCCGGCCTGCTCAACGGCCCGCAAACCAAGTCGGGCAACCTCGACGCCGTCGACGACCAGAGCCAGGTCGATGATCTCCTGGCCAGCCTGGGGTTTTAGTGGCCTGTAACGCTGAAACCGGAAGTCGCTGCCCACGCGATACGTGGCACGCTGCGGCGTTGCAAATGCGCGCGGTGCCTCGGGCATCGCTGTGTTTTGCGCCTTGCATCGCACCCCGTCTCACGCGTTCCTCGCCTCCCATTTCAACGTCACAGGCCACCAGTAGGCTGAATCAATGAAATTCACTGTCACTCGACCGCCCCTCGCCGCGCCATGCGGCGTTGCAAATGCGCGCCGGGCCTGCGGGCCCGCCTGTGCTTTGCGCCTTGCCTCGCACGCCGCTGGGCAGCCGCTTGCCAGCGATTTCACCGGTTCAGCCTACTAGGACGCCCTGATTGGCCAAGAAGCAGGTCTATTTACGGCTTGTTTGGCCTATCACTGCAGGGTCGTCGCCTTAATAATCTCTGGAACAGGGCGCTTGTTGCGCCCGGCGCTCCGGAGCATTGATGGCGGAAGAAAGTGATCTTGAAAAAACCGAACCCGCCTCGCCCAGGCGGCTCGAAAAGGCGCATGAAGAAGGCCAGGTGGCGCGCTCGCGCGAACTGGTCACCTTTGTGATGCTGACCACAGCTGTTGCCGCACTGTGGGCCATGGGTGAGGTGATGGGAGGCCATTTTGGCAGCGCCATGCGCAATGGCCTGCAGTTTGAACGGGCCTCTGCATTCGACGCCTCGCACATGATGGTGCAAGCGGGAACGGCGATACTGCACGCCTTGCAGGCCCTGATGCCGCTGCTGGTCCTGATGCTGGTGGCTGCGCTGGTTGCCCCCATGATGCTGGGGGGCTGGCTGCTGTCCGGCAAGTCGCTGGCACCCAAATTTTCCAAGCTCAACCCGGTGGCCGGCATCAGCCGCATGTTCTCCGCCGAGTCCCTGGCCGAGCTGCTCAAAACGATCGTGAAATCGCTGCTGATCGGCGGTGTGGCCTGGTGGGTTCTCTCCGGCAAGCTGCCGGCCATCATGGGCTTGATGAACGAGCCGGTGACTTCAGCGTTGCCGCATACCCTGAAGCTGGTGGTGGTCTGCTGCACCTTGATCATCGCCTCGCTGCTGCTGGTGGCGGGCATTGATGTGCCTTACCAGCTCTGGAGCCATGCCCGCAAGCTGCGCATGTCGCGTGAGGACCTGAGGCAGGAGCAGAAGGAGAGCGATGGCGACCCCCAGGTCAAGGCGCAGATCAGGCGCCAGCAACAGCAGATGGCCAAGCGCCGCATGATGGCCGAAGTGCCCAAGGCCGACATCATCGTGACCAACCCGACCCACTATGCCGTTGCGCTCAAGTACCTTGACAAGGAAATGCGTGCACCCCGCGTGATCGCCAAGGGCGCCGACCTGGTGGCCCTGCGCATCCGTGCCATGGCCGAAGAAAACAGGATTCCCATTCTCGAAGCACCACCGCTTACGCGTGCCCTGTACCGCCACACCCAGCTGGGCCAGGAAATCCCGGTGGCGCTGTATGCGGCGGTGGCCGAGGTTCTCGCCTGGGCTTACCAGCTGCAGCGCCTGCACAGCGAAGGCGGTGAGGCGCCGCGCACGCCGCAGAACCTGCCGGTGCCTGACTCGCTCGATCCCGCAGGGAGTCCTGCATGACCGGGCTGACCGCGATGTCCCGCATGCGCCAGGCCATGCTCATGGGCGGCAGCGGCAAGGGCCTGGTGGGCCCGGTCCTGATCATCCTGATTCTCAGCATGATGGTCCTGCCCCTGCCGCCGTTTTTGCTGGACCTGCTGTTCACCTTCAACATTGCGCTGTCCATCATGGTGCTGCTGGTGAGCATGTACACCATGAAGGCGCTGGATTTTGCGGCCTTTCCCGCCGTCCTGCTGTTCACGACACTGCTGCGCTTGTCGCTCAACGTGGCCTCCACCCGCGTGGTGCTGATGGAAGGGCATACCGGGCCGGACGCTGCCGGCAAGGTGATCGAGGCCTTCGGTCACTTTCTGGTCGGTGGCAATTTTGCTGTCGGCGTCATGGTGTTCATCATCCTGGTGGTGATCAATTTCATGGTCATCACCAAAGGCGCGGGCCGGATTGCAGAAGTCGGTGCCCGCTTTACGCTGGACGCGATGCCGGGCAAGCAGATGGCCATTGATGCCGACCTCAATGCTGGCCTGATCGGTGAAGACGTGGCACGCAAACGCCGCGCCGAAGTGGCGCAGGAGGCTGATTTTTACGGTTCCATGGATGGCGCCAGCAAGTTCGTCCGCGGCGACGCGGTGGCAGGCCTGCTCATTCTGGTGATCAATATCGTGGGCGGCCTGATCGTCGGAGTGGCCCAGCACGACCTCAGCTTCGCCGAGGCCGGGACCACCTACACACTGCTGGCCATCGGCGATGGCCTGGTCGCGCAGATTCCCGCGCTGGTGATTTCCACGGCGGCGGGTGTGATCGTCTCGCGCGTCACGACCGACGAGGACGTGGGTGGGCAACTGACCGGCCAGCTTTTCGCGAACCCGAAAGTACTGTTCCTGACCGCGGGTGTCATCGGCCTGATGGGCCTGATTCCGGGCATGCCGAACCTGGCTTTCCTGATCATTGCCGGCGGCCTGATCTGGTTCGGCCGGCGTGTGATGGGCAAGGTCGGCGCTGTTGATCCGGCGGCTTCCGCGCCGCCCCCCGCGCCGGTAGCGACGGAGTCGCAGGACGCCACCTGGGATGACGTGACGCTGGTCGATCCCCTCGGGCTGGAAGTGGGCTACCGGCTGATCTCGCTGGTCGACAGCGCGCAAAACGGCGAACTGCTGGGGCGCATCAAGAGCATCCGCAAGAAGTTCGCACAGGACATCGGTTTCCTGGTGCCGGTCGTGCATATCCGGGACAACCTTGAAATCAAGCCGAACGCCTATGTCGTCAAACTGAAGGGTGTGCAGATCGGCCAGGGTGAGGCATTGCCCGGCCAGTGGATGGCCATCAATCCGGGGCAGGTCAGTGCAACGCTGCCCGGAACGCAGACACAGGACCCCGCGTTTGGCCTGCCGGCAATCTGGATCGATGCCAGCCTGCGCGAGCAGGCGCAGATCTACGGCTACACCGTGGTGGATGCGAGCACCGTGGTGGCGACGCACCTGAATCACCTCATCCATGCCCATGCGGCGGAATTGCTGGGACGCCAGGAAGTCCAGCAACTGCTGGACCGGATCGGCAAGGAGTCGCCCATGCTGATCGAGGGGCTGGTTCCCAAGACGCTGTCGCTCACGACCGTGCAGAAGGTCCTGCAGAACCTGCTGGACGAAGGCGTGTCGATCCGGGACATGCGCACCATTCTTGATGTGCTCGCGGAGAACGCGCCTGCCGTGACCGACACCACGGAATTGACTTCCCTGATCCGGCTGGCACTGGGACGGTCCATCGTGCAGCAGATTTTTCCGGGCAACGAAGAGCTGCAGGTGATTGGCCTGGATGGTTCGCTGGACCGCGTGCTGCTGCAGGCCCTGACCAACAGCAACGGGCTGGAGCCGGGACTGGCCGACAGCCTGCTGCGGGAGGCCCAGGCGGCCATGGCCCGCCAGGCGCAGCTGGGCCTGACGCCTGTGCTGGTGGTCCAGCATCCGCTGCGCGTGCTGCTGGCCCGTTTCCTGCGCCGCAGCCTGCCGCAGCTCAAGGTGCTTTCCCACGCTGAAATACCCGACACCCGCACCATCAAAGTCACCTGCACCATTGGAGGCAAAGCTTGAATACCCGTATGGAAACCAATACAGACAGCTGCAGGGTGGTGGCCCCCTCTAGCCGCGAAGCGCTCCGCCTCGTGCGGGAAAAACTGGGACCCGAAGCCATCGTCCTGTCGAACAGGGTCACGGCCGAAGGCGTGGAGATCGTGGCTGCGCTGGAGCGGGCCATCACTGCCATGACGGTTGCAGCGGCGCAGACGGGCGTTGCCCTCCCGGCGCCGGTAGAAAGCCTGCCGGCCGCCAGGGTGCCGTCCCTGCCTGTGGTCCCCAGTGACGGTGATGCCGTCCTGCGGGAAATCCATTCGATGCGCGGCATGATCGAGGAGCAACTGGCCGGCATGGCGTGGAACGAGGCGCAAAGGCGTGATCCGGTGCGGGGCCACCTGCTGCGCACCCTGCTGGGCGCGGGCTTCAGCGCACGCCTGGCCAAGGACTTGCTGGCCAACCTGCCTACCGGCCAGAGTTACGCCAACGGGCTGGCCTATGTCAAGTCTGCGCTCGAGGGCCAGTTGCCCCTGCTGGAAAACGAAGACGCCCTGATGGACGAGGGCGGTGTCTATGCGCTGATGGGCCCGACCGGTGTCGGCAAGACCACCACCACCGCCAAACTGGCTGCGCGATGCGTCATGCGTTTCGGCCCGGAAAAACTGGCGCTGGTCACCACCGACAGCTACCGGATCGGCGCCTATGAACAGCTTCGCATCTATGGCCAGATCCTGGGTGTCTCGGTGCATGCCGTGAAGGATGCCGTTGACCTGGAGCTGGTGCTGGCTGACCTGCGCGACAAACACATGGTGCTGATTGACACGGTCGGCATGAGCCAGCGCGACCGCGCTGTCTCAGACCAGATTGCCATGCTGTGCAGTGCCAGCCGGCCGGTCAAACGGCTGCTGCTGCTCAATGCTTCCAGCCATGGGGACACGCTCAATGAAGTTGTGCAGGCCTATCGCCACGGGGAGGGCGCTGCGGGGGCCGGGGACCTGGTGGGCTGCATTTTCACCAAGGTGGATGAAGCCACGCACCCCGGCGTGCTGCTGGACATGGCTATCCGGCACCAGTTGCCCGTGCACTACATCTCCAGCGGCCAGAAAGTGCCGGAGCACCTGGCGCTGTGCGACCGCAGACTGCTGGTGGACAGCGTGTTTCAGGCCAAAAGCGCCAGTGCGCTGTTTGTGCCGGGCGAAGCCCATCTGGATGAGCGGCCGGTGGCGCTGCGCAACGACCAGGAACTGCTTGCTGCGGAGGCCGTCAGCGAGCGCCTGCGTTCGCAGTGCCAGCAACTGATACGCGCGCTCACCCACAACGCCCGGGAGCTGACCTCCAATGCGGCTGCGCTGTCTGCCGGACGGATCGGCTTCGATGAAACCCGCGCCTTCTGGCGCAGGCTTTCCGATGAGCATGCCGGCCAGGCGGAGATAGCCCGGGACCTGCAGTTGCAGGCTGGCACGGATGCCGCTGCTGCGTGCGGGCGCTACGTGCTGCTGCTGGCCGGGGAGACCCGGCTTCCCGGGAAGAAAAACACGGAGTCTGCTGTGCACCGCAGCGCAGTACTGCTGTCGGACCGGACGGGGCTGCCTTTTGCCGCCGTGCACGAGGTGCCGGCCTATCCCGCACTGGCAGGCTCGCTTGCGCAGAATCGTTTTGCAAAACCCATCGTCCATCTGCTGGCATGCACACCGGAGCCGGGCCTGATCGCCGAATGGCAAAACGCAGGCCTGCACTGGGCGGCCTGCACGACGGCCACCCTGCGCGTGACAGCTGCCGGCAGCGGGACGGCGGGAACGCTGGCCAAGCTGGCGGCCGTGGTGCCTTTCAGCACGGCGCAACCATTTCTGTTTCGGGGGAAAGCTGCACTGCAGTCGGTTGCGGACGTGATGGTCAGGCTGCGCGTGGGTACCGGGGACGGCGCGGCCGGCGGGCCGGACAACGCCGCGCCTCTGCGCTGCGTGATCAGGCGCGTGGTGGACGCGGAAAGCGGGAAACCGCTGGCACACAGCTACCTGCTCGCCAGCGCCGGCGTCCGGGCAACGGCCCTGCAGATGGCGCAGTGGCCGGGCTGGCGGCTGGCCGCAGAGCCTCACTTCAAACTGTTTGGCCAGACCCTGGCGCAGCTCGCGGAGGCGGGCGCTGCCGGCGAGGCGGCCGGGCAGAAACGCCTGCTGGTCGGCGGCCAGGTTTGCACCACCGTGCTTCGCCTGCAGCGGGCGCCACAACCCTGGGCCGAGACGGCACGGCAGGTATTGGCGCAGCTGGCAGGGCATGCAGGCCGTGCGGGCCGTTCGGTGTCCGGTCCTGTTCTGCTGGAAGGCCTGGGTAAATTCCTTGTGCTGCTGGATGCGCTCGAAACCGATGCAGCGGCAGCGTCGTGCCGGCCGCATGCGGCCGCGGCGCAGGGTTGAGGGGTGGGCGTGAGAAAAGCGGTGACCGACCAGGCTGATGGTTTGCGACGCCTGATGGCCGCAACGCCCGGAAAACGGGTGGCCGTGGTTGGCTGTGAAGGCCTGGGCGTGGCGGGTTTCACGCGCAACCTCGCGGCCGCGCTGGTACAGGAAGGCAAGGATGTGCTGCTGATCGATGAGCGCGACGCTGTGCAGCCAGCCGGCATTCAGGGCGACGGGCGCTTGCTGCTGGTCCATGCCGAGCTCGACCCGCACGGCGCCTTGTCGCCATGGGCAGCCCGGTCCGATCACATCCTGGTAGTGCTGCAGGCCCGCGCGGCCTCCATCAAGGCGTCATATGCCTGCATCAAGGGACTTCATCACGCCCATGCCCTGCAGCGTTTGCGGGTGCTGGTGGAGGGGGCGGCCGATGCCGCCGAAGCGCAGCGCATCCTGGCCAATCTTGCCGAGGCCGGCTGGCGCTACCTGTCGCTTGCGCTGGAGCCCGCCGGCTGGGTGAGGGCTGATCCGCATCTGGCCAGGGCGCAGCGGCTCAACGCCACTGTCGTTGATGCATTCGGGAGCAGCCCAGCGGCCCAGGACTACCGGCAGGTCGCCTCCGGTCTGCTCCAGTGGCCGCAGCCCAGGACGCTGGAACGTGGACGTTTGCCGGCAGCTGAAGCCCCGACCGGCCGGCAGGTGGCGTTTGCACCCTGCATGCACGCGCTGAACTGATGCCAATTCAATGAGCCGATCCCCAAGAAAGCAGGAGTAGTCTTCCATGTACACATCCCAGGGAAAGATGGCCGGGTCGGAACCCACCGACTTGCTCAAGGAATATGCACCGCTGGTGCGGCGCCTGGCCTTGCAACTGATTGCCAAGCTGCCGGCCAATGTCGACCTCGACGACCTGATCCAGGCGGGCATGATGGGTTTGCTCGATGCCGGCACACGCTACCAGGACGACCAGGGCGCGAAGTTCGAAACCTACGCCAGCCAGCGCATTCGCGGCGCCATGCTCGATGAGCTTCGCGCCAACGACTGGGTATCGCGCGGCCTGCGGCAGTCCTCTCGCAGCGTGGCGAAGGCTGTGCATGCCCAGGAGCAGAAGCTGGGGCGGGCACCGAATGAAGGGGAAATCGCCCAGGAGCTGCAGTTGCCGCTAGAGGCCTACCAGCAACTGCTGCAGGAAATTCATGGCTGCCAGCTGGTGTATTACGAGGACTTCGACCGGAACGAACAGGAAAACAGCTTTCTGGACCAGCAGGCACGCGGTGAAAGCGGGGCACGGGGCGACAGCAATGGCCCCCTGGACCAACTGCTTGAAAGTGGACTGCGGCACCGGCTGGTCGAGGCGATCGAAGCGATTCCCGAGCGCGAGCGTTTATTGCTCAGTCTTTATTACGAGCAGGAGCTGAACCTGCGGGAGATCGGTGCGGTGTTGGAGGTCAGCCAGTCGCGCGTATGCCAGTTGCATAGCCAGGTGATCAGCCGCCTGCGTGCCTTGCTCGCAGAACATCTGTAAGGCGGTTAGTGGCGGCCTGACAGTTTCGGGGCTTTCTCCTGTCCGGCCATTCCAGCCCGCAGGCGTCACCGGCCGGTTGAGGCTGGCTGTTCTTTGGCGTAAAGGGAAATTCAGGCCACCGGCGTCTTCCTGCCGGCGCGACGCGCATCGGTTCTAGCCGATGGCGAGCCGGTTGCCGCTGGCGGCACCTGCATGGTGGCTGCCGTCCGGTCCATACAGCAGCTGGCCCCTGGCCTGCAGGAAACTGATGGATTGCCGGGTGAAATCCAGATGGGTGTGGATCATCACGCCATTGCGATGGTTGTGTTCGCGGGCCATCGAAGCGCGTTCCCGCAGGCTGGACCAGGCCGTTTGCAGGGCTTCGCCGCCGGCCGCAACGCAGGCATCAGCGCCGGCACGATCAGCCGCATAACCCATGGCGACTTGCGCCTGCTCGCGCTCGCGCGTCAGCTGCATGATCTGCTCGGCCAGCACCGACTTGCGTTCGGCGAGCGCAGGCAGGGCGGAAAAGTCACCCCCGGTCATGGCTTGCGCCTCCATCTCCAGCAGCTCGAGGAAGTCCCCGGTGGCGGCGTGCTCCCGGGCCAGATGGTGGAGGAACGCAGTACTCATGGAGCTTTCGAATTGAGCAGGTCCCGTACGGAAGCCAGGAGACCGTCGGCAATTTTGCCGGTGTTCACCTGGTAACGGCCGGCACTGATGCTCTCGCGGATCTCGGCAACGCGGGCCGCGTCGAAATCCCCTTGGATGGAGGGCAAAAGCGGCGTCGGCGAAAGCGGCTGTGCCTGACCCGCGGCAGCAGGGTTCACGGGGGCCGTTGAACCGGCATTGACGCTGTTCCTGGACACCGCCGGTGCCGAACTGCCGGTTGCCGGCTTCAAAAAAGTGACGTTTTGATTGATTTTCATGATGTTTTCCTCAAGGGATCTCACCGTTTAACGGCAGCCTGGTTTGAAACTTTAGGGTTACCGGGCAAATAATCCAAAAAAAGTCAGAGAGACCGTTCCACCACGCCGTTTGGCCGGACGATTCCGCTGAGCAACTGGCCGCCTTGCATTTTGACCTGAACCAGGGAACCGAGGGCGGCGTCCGACATGGCCTTGCCTTCGGCGCTGACCACAAAGCCTGCCCCCCGGGAGATCACCTTGATGTTCTGTCCTTGCTGCACCAGCAGCACACCGCGCAACAACTCCCGGCGGATCGGCGCGCCGGAAGCGATCCCGTTCGACGCGGTCATGCCTGCCAGTTGAGAGGGGTCGACCACCACACTGGCCGGCAAGGTGGTGAGGTCGCCCTCGCGCAGCGCGATGTCGGCCGGTGTCAGCACCTGGCCGGCGCTGATGGCCCGCGCGGCGACATGGTAGTTTCCCTTCACCGCAATGTAGGCGGGTACATATCGCGTCCACGGCGAGCCCGACATGCAGCGCACGCCGACCGACACACGGCCCCACAGCCGGGCTCGGCCCGGTAAAAAAGGTTCCAGTGTTTCACAGGGCGGCAGCTCACCCGACAGCGGTGTGTCGATGGAAATCTCCACCTTCCCGGGAAGCCCTGTCGTCTGGCTGGACAGGAATTTTTCGATCACGGGGCGCGCGCTTCCGGATAGCGGCGCAGGCAGTCGTCCGGCGCTATGTGCCGGCAAAGTGACGGCAGAGAGGAGGGCCAACACCAGCAGCGGCGCGGCAGCTGTGGTCCTCCATCTCAACAGCGTGTGGTGTGTCGGCAGGCAGGGGGGTGTCTCATGGCGCATGGAAACATTCTAGGCAGCACGGCCGGGCCGGAAAGACCGGAATTGCGGTGCAATTCCGGTGCTGTTCTGTTGATTGGGCCTGGTGCGTTCAAAAGCTGCTTTTTTGCAGCAGGGGAACGTTGAATTGGCGCTTGAAATCCCGTCTGTTCCGCTGATTGCCGGCGGGAGGCCTGCCTAAAATAATTTTCATCAAAGCCGTCTGGGTAGCCAGGCATCGCCACTTCAAACGATGGGGAAACAAATGATCGACAAGCTGGATTCATCGCTCCGCTTCCATCAGGAGGCACTCAACCTGCGGGCCAGGCGGCAAGAAGTTCTCTCAACCAACATTGCGCATGCGGACACGCCCAATTTCAAGGCGCGTGACTTCGATTTCAGTAGCGCGTTGACACAGGCTGTCGATCGTGGCAGGCAGGCACAGTCCCTGTCCATGGCGGGCACCTCGTCACGGCACATCGCCGGCCAGGCGCAAGCCGGAACGGAAGCAGAGCTGATGTACCGCACGCCCAACCAGTCCAGCATCGATGGCAACACCGTCGAGATGGATGTCGAGCGGGTCAACTTTGCCGACAACGCCATGCGTTACGAGGCGAACCTGACGGTGCTCAGTTCCAAGATCAAATCCCTGCTGTCAGCGATCCAGTAATCACCAGGCGGACCTTTTCCATGCCATTTTCCAGCCCCTCGCTCAGCATCTTCGACATCGCCGGTTCCGCCATGACGGCGCAGTCGCAGCGCATGAACACCACCGCCAGCAACATGGCAAACGCGGACAGCGTCTCCGGTCCGGATGGCCAGCCCTACCGAGCCCGCCAGGTGGTGTTCGAGGTGGACTCTGCGGACGGCCAGTCCACAGGCCGGGTCAAGGTGGCGCGTGTCATTGAGGACAACTCCCCGATGCGCATGATGCATGACCCGAAAAACCCATTGGCCAATGCAGACGGTTATGTCGCCATGCCCAACGTCAATGTCGTTGAGGAGATGGTCAACATGATCTCGGCTTCGCGCTCCTACCAGGCCAACGTCGAGGTGCTCAACACGGCCAAGTCGCTGATGCTGAAAACCCTGACGATTGGCCAGTAAGTTCCACACCCATGTTATTTCACCAGGAGATTTTTAAATGGCTGTGAATGCACCTGCCGCATCCGACGCTACCAGCACGCTGGGCGCGCTGACATCGCCGACGGCTTCCAGCGCGGACAGTGAACAGCGCTTCCTCAAGCTGCTGGTTACGCAACTGAACAACCAGGATCCCCTCAATCCCCTGGACAACGCGCAGCTGACGTCGCAGCTGGCGCAGATGAGCACCGTCAGCGGAATCGAAAAGCTCAACAGCGCATTTCAGTCGCTGCTGGCCCAGAGCGGGTCCAGCCAGGTGCTGCAATCGGCGGCCCTGATCGGCCGCACGGTGCTGGTTCCTGGGACCGAACTCACGCTGGCGCAGGGTGCCGACATTCCATTCGCCGTCGAGGTGCCTGCCGCCGCCGACTCGGTCAAGGTCACGATCACCAATGCGGCAGGGGACACGGTTCGCAGTTTTGACCTGGGCGCTTTGCCGCAGGGCACCAAGACGCTGTCATGGGACGGCAAAAGCGACAACGGGACGCAGCTTGCAGACGGTGTTTACAAGGTCAAGGTAGAGGCGCTGAGCGGAGGCGATAAAGCCGCGGCGGGAACGCTGACCTACGCCAAGGTGACCAGTGTTGCGCAGGGTGTTTCCGGCGTGTCGCTGGATCTGGATTCCGGCGAGAAGGCGGGCTTCGGTGATATCAGGCTGATTCTCTGAGTCGGTTTCGGTGCCGGCTGTTTTTATCTAACGTCAATCAAGACAAACGAAGGAAATATCATGGGTTTTGCACAAGGGGTGAGTGGTCTGAATGCGGCAGCCAGCAATCTGGATGTCATCGGCAACAACATTGCCAACTCAGGAACGGTGGGCTTCAAGTCGGGCAGTGTGCAGTTCTCCGACGTTTATGCGGGTTCGCGGGCAGGGTTGGGAACCCAGGTTTCCGGTGTTTTCCAGAATTTCAGCTCGGGTTCGGTGCAAACCAGCACACGGGCGCTGGATGTCGCCATTGTGGATGGCGAAGGATTTTTCCGGCTGGCCAGTCCCGGCGGCGAAATCGCCTATTCGCGCAACGGCCAGTTCGATGTCGACAAGGACGGCTTCATTGTCAATGCCAGCGGCTTGAGATTGACAGGTTTTCAGGTGGCAGCCAACGGCACGATTGCCGGTGGCAGCCCGACGGCGTTGCAGTTGCCCACGGGCGCCATGCCTCCGGCGGCCACACAAAGTGTCACGGCCCAGTTCATCATCGATGCCCGCGAAACCATTCCGGCGACCACGCCCTTCGATGCCAACAACTCGGCAAGCTACAACTATTCCAACACGGTCACGGTGTTTGATTCGCTGGGCAACTCCCATGAGCTGTCGACTTTTTTTGTGAAGACGGGCATCAATGCCTGGGACACCTACGCCACCGCCGATGGTTACCCCCTGACGGCAGCCGGTGCCATGGTTGCACCGCCGACAGCTGCCGGCCCACCGCTGGTGGCCAACAGCGTTGCACTGGCGAGCGGCAAACTGGGGTTCGACGGCAACGGCCTTCTGACCACCGTCGCGCCAACCACGCTGGTGGGCGGCAAGATGTCCCTGGCGGGTCTGGATTTCGCCAACGGGTCCAACTCCATGACTTTCACGGTCGACCTGACAGGCACGACCCAGGTTGGTTCCCCGAGCGATGTCAAGAAGCTGACGCAGGACGGCTACAAGGCCGGCCAGCTGAGCTCGTTTGCCATCAACCAGGACGGCAGCATCACGGGCAAGTATTCCAACGAGCAAAGCAAGGCGCTGGGGCAGGTGGTGCTGTCTTCATTCGTGAACCCGAACGGGCTGGAGCCCAAAGGTGACAACGTCTGGGCCGAAACGGCGGCATCGGGCCAACCCCTGACAGGCACGCCGGGCGCCGGTACCAAACTGGGCGCATTGATCGGCGGTGCGCTGGAGGCTTCCAACGTTGACCTGACCGCTGAACTGGTCAACCTGATCATCGCCCAGCGTACCTACCAGGCCAATGCCCAGACCGTCAAGACGCAGGACCAGGTGGTCCAGGCCCTGATGAACATGCGCTGATACGGCGCATAGCAGCTTCACGCAAGGCAAGGAAAAATCATGGATCGAATGATCTACATCGGCATGGGTGGCGCCAAGCAGGCCATGGAGCAGCAGGCTGCCGTTGCCAACAACATGGCCAACGTGTCGACACCGGGCTTTCGTGCGCAGATCAATAACTACCGCGCGGTTCCTGTGGTCGGCGATGAAATGGCCACCCGTGCCATGGTGGTCGCCACGACACAAGGGGCCGACATGCGCTCCGGTCCGCTGGTACAGACGGGCCGTTCGCTGGATGTTGCCGTGCGCGGGGATGGCTGGCTGACGGTACAGACGCCCGATGGCGGAGAAGCCTACACCCGTGTCGGAAATCTCCAGGTGGGCGCGGAAGGGCAGTTGCTGACCATGGACTCCCTGCCCCTGCTGGGCGATGCGGGTCCGGTGGTGGTGCCGCCCGGCTCGTCATTGACGGTGGCTGCTGACGGCGTGATCACCGCGCTGGGCGCGGGCGATCCGGCGGTCGGTGCTTCGGAGGTGGGGCGCCTGAAGCTGGTCAACCCGGCTGTCAGCGAGCTGGTACGCGGCGACGATGGCCTGTTCCGGATGCAGGCCGGTGTGGCCGCTCCACCGGCCGACCCCGGCGTGCGGCTGCTCTCCGGAACGCTTGAGGGAAGCAACGTCAACGCCGTGGAGGCCATGGTGGACATGATTGCCAATGCACGCCGCTTCGAGATGCAGATGAAGACCCTGCAGACAGCTGAAAGCAACGACCAGCAAGCCAACAAGCTGCTGGCCCACGGCTGATTTCCGGTCAGCTGCATCCTGTTTTGACATGAACACGGCCTCGGCCATTTTCCAGGAGTTTTTTTCATGATTCGTTCCCTTGCCATTGCCAAGACAGGTCTCGACGCCCAGCAAATGCAGCTCGATGTGGTCTCCAACAACCTGGCCAACGTAGGTACCACAGGCTTCAAGCGCAGCCGGGCCGTGTTCGAGGACCTGATGTACCAGAACCTTCGCCAGAGCGGCGGCCAGACTTCCGACCAGACCCGCATGCCCTCCGGGCTGCAATTGGGGACCGGCGTGCGGGTGGTGGCCACCGAGCGTATTCACACACAAGGCAATCCGACAAAAACAGAGAACCCGAAAGATGTGGCCATCAATGGCGGTGGCTTCTTTCAGGTCCTGATGCCGGACGGTACGACGGCATACACCCGTGACGGTTCCTTCCAGTCTGACCAGAGCGGGCAGTTGGTGACCGCCAGCGGGTTTCCGTTGCAACCGGCCATCACACTGCCGCAGAACACCACCAGCATGACCATAGGCCGCGATGGCACGGTGTCGGTGACCCAGGCCGGCAGCACGGCCAGCGTGCAGGTCGGCCAGATCCAGCTGGCAACCTTTCTCAATCCAGCCGGCCTGCAAAGCAATGGCGAGAACCTCTATGTGGAAACCGATGCATCTGGCGGCGCCAACGAGACCGCGCCCGGCCAGAACGGCGCCGGCATTCTCAACCAGGGTTATGTCGAGTCGTCGAACGTCAATGTCGTCGAGGAGCTGGTCAACATGATTCAGACCCAGCGCGCGTATGAAATCAACAGCAAGGCTGTCCAGACCTCCGACCAGATGCTTGCGCGCCTGGCACAGCTGTGATGGGTTATCCCCTGGGTCGCTGTCTTGCCGGCTGGCTGCTTCTTGGGGCCGGCCTGGTGCTGGGCGGCTGCGCGCAGATCCCGCGCGAACCGCTGGTGCACCAGCCCATGACGTCGCGCGCGGATGCCCAGGTGCGACCGGCGGCACCCGTGAACGGAGCGATCTACCGCACAGGTTTCGGCGCGCAGGCCCTGTTCGAAGACCGGCGGCCACGTTACGTGGGAGACATCCTGACCATCCTGGTCAGCGAGAACGTGAACGCCAGCAAGAATTCGGCAGCCAATGCCAGCCGTAACGGAAGCGCGAGCGTGGAACTCGGCCTGATCCCCAAGATTTTCAGCGGCCTGATTTCCAGCACGCAGAATGCCGATGCCGGCGGAAAAAACATCATGAGCGCCAAGGGCGGTGCCAATGCCGCGAACACCTTCAACGGCGTGATCACTGTTACTGTCGTTGAAGTGCTTCCCAACGGCAACCTCATCGTCAGCGGGGAAAAGCAGATGCTGATCAACCAGGGCACGGAGTTCATCCGCTTTTCGGGTGTGGTGAATCCGCGCACGGTCAGCGCCAACAACACCGTGCCTTCCACACAGGTGGCAGACGCCCGGATCGAATACAGCGCCAAGGGCTACATCGATGAGGCCCAGACCATGGGCTGGCTCCAGCGTATTTTCCTCAACGTGCTGCCATTCTGACCATGCAAACACTCTCCTTTCCCTCCCTTCCTGGCGGCCGGACCATGCGACCGGTTATTTCTTCCGGCCTCAAGCTGTGCCTGCTTCTGGCTTCCCTGCTGGCCTTGCCGTCTCAGGCGGAGCGGCTGAAGGACCTGGCCAGCATCCAGGGCGTGCGCGACAACCCGCTGATAGGGTATGGGCTGATGGTGGGGCTGGACGGCAGTGGTGACCAGACCATGCAGACGCCGTTCACCACCCAGAGCCTGAACAACATGCTGGGGCAGCTTGGCATCACCATTCCGCCCGGCACCAACATGCAGCTGAAAAACGTGGCAGCGGTGATGGTCACGGCTTCCCTGCCTGCCTTCGTGCGGCCCGGGCAGACCATCGATATCACCGTGTCGTCCATGGGCAATGCCAAGAGCCTGCGCGGCGGCACCCTGCTCATGACCCCCCTGAAAGGAGCGGATGGCCAGGTTTACGCGCTGGCCCAGGGGAACATGGTCATCGGCGGCGCCGGCGCGTCGGGCGGTGGCAGCCAGGTCAAGGTGAACCAGCTCAGTTCCGGGCGAATTCCCGCAGGCGCGATTGTGGAGCGCGCGGTGGATTCTCCCTTGGGAGGGGACGGTACCTTCATGCTGGAGCTCAACACCACGGATTTCGGTACCGCGCAAAGGGCCGTGGATGCGATCAACCGCAATCTGGGGCCAGGCACGGCCAATGCCCTCGATGCCCGCGTGATCCAGGTCAATGCACCGGCCAGGCCGGAAGAGCGGGTAGGTTTCCTGGCTCGCCTCGAGAGTATCGATATTGCACCTTCGCAAGGCATAGCCAAGGTGGTCATCAACGCACGCACCGGCTCGGTCGTGATGAACCAGGCCGTCAGGATCCAGGATTGCGCGGTGGCGCATGGCAACCTGACTGTGGTGATCAATACCGAGCCCGTTATCAGCCAGCCCAATCCGCTGGCCGGCGGCAGCACTGTTGTGGCGCAACGTTCACAGATCGAACTCAACCAGGGCGGCGGTGCGTTGCAGGTGGTGCGCGGCGGCGCTTCGCTGGCCGATGTGATCAAGGGCCTCAATACCCTGGGCGCCAATCCGCAGGATTTGCTGTCGATCCTGCAGGCCATGAAAGCGGTCGGCGCCCTGCGCGCCGAACTCGAGATTATTTAAGTCCATGAGCAGCCCAGGTTTTCCCGCCTCCGCAAGCCTGACACCCTCTGCCGGCGTCCTCGACCAGCGCCTGTCGCTGGATGTGCAGGGCGTTGACGCCCTGCGGCGTACCGTGCGCTCTTCTCCGCAGGAGGGCATGAAGCAGGCGTCCAAGCAGTTCGAGGTGATGTTCA
This sequence comes from Polaromonas sp., assembly GCF_049790275.1. Classification (GTDB taxonomy): domain Bacteria; phylum Pseudomonadota; class Gammaproteobacteria; order Burkholderiales; family Burkholderiaceae_C; genus Polaromonas. The sequence continues at coordinate 3,117 of NZ_JBAQYR010000149.1, read as the reverse complement.
TGCAGATGGTGCTCAAGAGCATGCGTGATGCGACACCGGCAGAAGGCATGTTCGGCAGCCAGCAGGAAAAAATGTACACCTCGATGCTGGATCAGCAACTGGCACAAAACTTGTCTGGCCGCGGACTGGGCCTGGCCGAGGCCATGTTTGCGCAGCTCAACCGCACAGCCGGAGGGGAGGGGGCCAGCACAACAGCCGTCGCCGTGCCGGCCGACAAGTTGCTTGGTGCGCCCGCTGCCGTGGCCCCGAAAGCGGCATCCGTGTTCGAGGCCGGGAAGCCTGCATCCGCCTCCTTCAGCCAGAAACCGGACCTGACCGTGTACGAGACGGCCACCGCCCAGGCGTCGCTGAGCAGGAGTGTTTTGCCTCAGGCCCATGTGGAGCAGTTCGTCTCGCGCATGTTGCCTGCCGCAGAGCGCGCCAGCCAGGCCAGCGGAGTTCCGGCGCAACTGATCATGGCGCAGGCAGCGCTGGAGTCCGGCTGGGGCCGGCGCGAGATACGGAAGGAGGACGGCAGTTCCAGCTTCAATGTGTTCGGCATCAAGGCCGACAGGAGCTGGAAGGGCCCCGTGGCTGAAAGCACCACCACTGAATACGTGAACGGCGCTGCGCAGAAAACCAGGGCCAGTTTTCGGGCCTATGGCTCCTATGAAGAGGCCTTCACGGACTACGCCCGGTTCCTGACTACCAACCCGCGTTATGCCAACGTGTTGGCCACCGACAACCCGGCCGAGGCTGCGCACGGCCTGCAGCGCGCCGGGTATGCAACCGACCCGGCTTACGGCGGAAAACTGGTTCGCATCATGCAGCAGATGTCGTGAGCACTGCATGAACGCATGGATTCACACCATCGGGACGGAACTCATACGCATGACTGCCTCTGTAAACCCGATGCACCCTAAAGTTTTACTGCATCTGGCCGTTAATAGGTGCAGGGCACCTGTATTTGCCATTATTTCCCGGCGAGCCACGTACCAGGCACGCCACTCACCTGACTAAAGGAGTGTTCATGCACGCAACCACAAGCCATTCCCATTCAACGGTTTCCTCCGCTGCGCCCCATGGCGCGCCTGCAGTGAAGGCGCTGGAATTTCTCGCGTTCACCCTCGGCGAAGAAGAATATGGGATCGATATCCAGAAAGTTCAGGAACTGCGCGGCTACGACACCGTGACACGGATTGCCAACGCGCCCGAGCATATCAAGGGCGTGGTCAACCTGCGGGGCATCATCGTGCCCATCATCGACATGCGCATCAAGTTCAATCTCGGCACGCCCACCTATGACCAGTTCACGGTCGTGATCATCCTCAACATCGCCAGCCGTGTCATGGGCATGGTGGTCGATAGCGTTTCCGATGTGATCACCCTGAGCCCCGAGCAGGTCAGGCCTGCACCCGAGATGGGCTCAGTGCTCGACACCGACTACCTGATCGGGCTGGGCACGCTGGATGAACGCATGCTGATCCTGGTCGATATCGACAAGCTCATGTCCTCGGCCGAAATGGGGTTGATCGAAAAACTGGCTTCGTGAGTTCAGTCCCGGAAATCGAATCGTCGCGCCTCTGCCATCGGAAAGTACGGCTGGTGAGTGGGAAGGGTTTTGAGGCTGACCAATTCATGACGACTTTTTCGCACGCCAGTTTCCACGGAGCCCCGCGCATGAAGCGGTCGCTGACGGGAACGGGCACGCCGGCTGTTGCAACAACTGTTTAAAGGAACGCTCATGTACGCAACCATCAGCCAAGCCCATCCCCTGGCTGCGGCCGTGATGCGCTCCGGCGTTTCTGCCGCGGCCCCGGTGCAGCGTGCAGCCCCCCGGTCTTTCAGGTCGCTGACGCATACCCTGGCCATCGCCGGTACTGCAGCCCTCTTGATCGGGACCCTGAGTGTTCTCGGCATTTTTTTCGCGCTCGCCTATCCACACCAGCAAGCCAGTGCGGCTCAGTATGCCGAAGCCAAAGCAGCCGCCATTGCCCAGTCGATTGATGTGTTCGATCAGACGATGCGGCTGACGGCTGAAAACGCATTTGGTGGTTTTCGCAAGCAGTTTGGTCCGACGCTGGCCCTGGTCGATGAAGCTTCCGGGAAGCTGACGAATTACGGCGGTCCGCTCAATGACAGCCCCACGGAGGTCGACAGCTTTGCCCGTGACTTCGCTGGAGGCAATGCGACGGTATTCGTGGTTCGAGGCGAAGATTTCCAGCGGATCACCACGTCGGTCAAGAAGGAAAATGGCGAACGTGCCGTGGGAACCCTGCTGGACCGGAAAAGTCCCGCCTATGCAGAATTGCGCGCAGGACGCAAGTTTGTTGGGCGAACCAGGCTGTTCGGCCGGCCCTTCATGACAGTTTATGAGCCGGTCCGCGACGAAGCAGGACGTGTGGTCGGCGTGCTCTACATCGGCCTGGACATTTCGAGGCAGGAGACTTTCCTGCGCGAGGCCGTGGGCAAGAGCAGGATTTTCGAAACCGGCGGTCTTTATGTTATCGATCCCCGCGGTGGCACGGCCAATGCGATGCTGGTGTTTCATCCTGCAGCGGCGGGAAAAAAGCTGGCAGACGTGTTGCCCGGGCGCGCGGAGGCGTGGCTTGCGGCCCTGGTGGGTGCCGGCTCCCTGCGGATTGCCCATGCGCCGGCTGTGCTGGCTCCGGACAGCGGCACGGACCGATTTGCAAGTGTTGCCAGGAGCCAGGAGACCGGCTGGCTGGTTGTCGCGGAAGTACCGGAGTCGGAAGCCCTGTTGGCCTTGTACCGGCAGATCGCCTGGCTCAGTGGGTTCATCCTTGTGGCGGCCGTGGTGATCGGACTCGCCGCGATGGTATTTATCCGCCGCACCGTCCAGCCCTTGGGGCTGTTGAGCCAGCACGTGCAGGCGATCGGGCAGGGAGATTTGTCCCAGTCGCTGGACTCGGCACGCCGCGATGAGATAGGGGTCATCACCCGCGCGACGGAGGCCATGCGACAGGGGCTGGTGCAGATCGTCGGCAACGTCCGCCAGGGCACAGACACCATCGCCACCGCCTCCAGCCAGATTGCTGCCGGCAACCACGACCTGTCCTCCCGCACCGAGCAGCAGGCCAGCTCCCTGGAAGAGACCGCCGCCTCCATGGAAGAACT
>NZ_JBAQYR010000148.1:0-32183 GCF_049790275.1 Polaromonas sp. | reverse complement strand
TACCTGCACATCGGCCACGCCAAAAGCATTTGCCTCAATTTCGGCCTGGCGCGCGACTACGGCGGCATCTGCCACCTTCGTTTTGACGACACCAACCCTGAAAAAGAAGACACCGAATACGTCAACGCCATCATCGACACCGTGAAATGGCTGGGTTACAACTGGGAAAACAAGGGCCCCAGCGGCAAGGAAAACAACCTTTACCAGGCCAGCGACTACTTTGACTTCATGTACCGCGCGGCCGAATACCTGATCGAGTCCGGCAACGCCTATGTGGACGAGCAGACCGCCGACGAAATGCGCCACAACCGCGGCGACTTCGGCCACCCTGGCGTCAACAGCCCCTTCCGCAGCCGCACGCCGGCCGAAAACCTGGCGCGTTTTCGCGAAATGCGCGACCACCGGCACGCCGACGGCGCCATGGTGCTGCGCGCAAAGATCGACATGGCCTCGCCCAACATCAACCTGCGCGACCCGGCCATCTACCGCATCCGCCGCGCCACCCATCACAACACCGGCGACAAATGGTGCATCTACCCGATGTACACCTTTGCCCACCCGATTGAAGACGCGCTCGAGCAGATCACCCACAGCTTCTGCACGCTGGAGTTTGAAGACCAGCGCCCGTTTTACGACTGGCTGCTCGACCGCCTCGCCGAAGGCGGCCTGATTGCCACGCCGCACCCGCGCCAGTATGAATTTGCCCGGCTCAACGTCACCTATGTGCTGACCAGCAAACGCAAGCTGGCGCAATTGGTGTACGACCACAAGGTCTCCGGCTGGGACGACCCCCGCATGCCCACCATCGTCGGCCTGCGCCGCCGCGGCTACACGCCGGAGGCCTTGCACCTGTTTGCCGAGCGCATAGGCGTCACCAAAAGCGACAGCTGGATTGACTACAGCACGCTCGAAGGCGCGCTGCGCGACACGCTGGACCCGATTGCCCCGCGCGCCATGGCCGTGCTCGACCCCGTCAAGCTGGTACTCACCAACTGGGACGAAGTCATGGGCGCCGGCAAGCTGGACGAATGCAGCGCCCCCGTGCACCCGCACCACCCCGAGCAGGGCAAGCGCAGCTTCAAGATTGGCAAGGAGGTGTGGATTGAACGCACCGACTACGAAGAAACGCCCCCCAAAGGTTTCTTCCGTTTGTTCCCGGGCAACAAGGTGCGCCTGAAATACGGCCACGTCATCGAATGCACAGGCGCCACCAAAGACGCGAACGGCAAAGTCACTGAAGTGCTCGCCACACTGATCCCCGACACCAAGAGCGGCACGCCCGGCTCGGACTCGGTCAAGGTCAAGGGCGTCATCACCTGGGTCGGCGTCAACGACGCCGTGCAGGCCGAGGTGCGGCTGTATGACCGGCTGTTTGTCGAGGCGCACCCTGAAGGCGAAGGCAAGGACTTTCTGGAGAACCTGAACCCGAACAGCCTGACGGTGGTGACGGCTTATGTGGAGCCTTCACTGGCGAAGGTTGAAGCTGGGCAACGCTTCCAGTTTGAGCGGCATGGGTACTTTGTCACTGACTTGAAGGATCACGCTGCGGGTAAAGCAGTATTCAACCGGGTCACCGGTATGAAAGACTCTTGGGGTAAGTAATAACAAATGAATGCTGAGACCCGTAGCACGTAATAGCCCATGAAAGAAAACAGCGATTCTTCCTTTTTCTCTGAGGCTCAGCTCGTTTTTAGCTTCGTCGAATTTCTAAAAAGAACCAACAAAAATCGATACAAATGCATAGTTGAATACGAAGGCGGCTTTGGAAGACCAGATGTTCTTCTATACGACCAGCTTAGGGAGAAACCCCGTGACGTGGACGCCCTAGCAAAAATCAATCCGCGTTTAGCTCCATTGCTGTCTATCCCGGCATCCCGTGCGGTCGCTTCATTAGCCGATCTAGCCGCCATCTCAGGCCTTTCCTCCCATACTTTCGGCATCTGGCTTCTTATTTCCTTCGCTTGGTCAAACTGCACCCAATTCAACAAGCCCGGCAGATAGATTCGCGCTTTTGGACCGCGACGGTCTTCTGTGGTAACCAAAAACTTATCGATAGAAAATATTCGAGTATTTTCAAAACTGCCCATAGTTACACCGATGTCACCCTGAGCGGTAGATAACATTGCCTCTGTATTTTGATGACCCCAAGTGAGATCCAATCCAATCCCGCTCATCTCTTGCCCCAATCGATGACAGGCGACAAGGAATTTTCTATCCCGAATTTGCTTTGTGTCTCTGGGTGCGGAGTAAATGAGATACAGCTCCACGACATTTGGGTAGCTGGTTATCCAAGTAAGAAGTTTTGTTCGAAAGGTCTCATCCTCAATCATTGAGGAGGTGACTGCCAAGCTTATACATACCTCTTCTTCTGGAGAAATTAAATCCATAAAGGCGTCGACGCAAAAGGCTTTTTGACGGTCAATGTAGTTCCCGTACATCTGATCAATAAATCGCGTCGGTACCGTAATTCTTCTAAACTTCACGCCAGCGTCCGATACCACTTTGACAACAACTCTTCCCCATTTGCACCAATCATGAAGAAACTCTGATTCCGGAAGTACGTCTGAGGGAATCAGTGCGTCGTCAAAGTGGGCGAAATACACCACCCGTTGCCCAGACTCCTTGGCAACGCTATCAATTACTAAGCTCGGAAAGCAGGCGAGTAGATCTGCTCGCAATCGCGCTGAATCAGATGGCATATGCAACTCTCCCTAGTGAGAAGCAGTCTATAAGCGAACCCATTCAACTGCAACGAAATGTTTCCATCCTAGGGTTTCCGATCTCCTTCAAACTAACTACTCTTTTTACTGGTCTGGCGGTTATCGGAGGAGATGTGACATGTCGACCGAACAATATCCATGCAACCAAGTAGCCCAACAATGCTGAATCACTCTCGCTTTCAAACACTGTCCATGCCATCACTGCTGGCCGCTGCCGCCCTCTGCGCGTCAACCGCCGCCCACGCCCAACCCCTCGAAGAAGTCCCTTTCATCACCTCCCCCGACAACGTCACGCTCGAGATGTTGACTGCCGCAGGTGTGAAGCGCGGCGACCACGTGATTGACCTCGGCTCTGGCGACGGGCGTATCGTGATCCTGGCGGCCAAGCGCTTTGAGGCCACCGGCCTGGGTGTGGAAATTGACCCGACCCTCGTGAAGAGAAGCCAGGTCAATGCACGCAACGCCGGCGTGGCAGACAAGGTGGAATTTCGGGTTGAAGACCTGTTCAAGACCGACCTGACGTCGGCCACCGTGGTCACGATGTATTTGCTGCAGGAAGTGAACCTGCAGTTGCGTCCTTCCCTCCTCGCACTCAAACCGGGCACACGCATTGTTTCGCATGACTGGGACATGGGTGACTGGGCACCTGACCGCACAAGCGTTGTGCCTGTGCCTAACAAGGCAGTGGGGCGCGAGAAGTCGAGCAAGGTGCACTTGTGGACGGTGCCCGCGCGGGTGGAAGGGCTGTGGTGCGCGGCCGGCCTGCTACGCGGCGCCAGCATCAAGCTGACGCAGAAGTACCAGGCCTTTGAGGGCACGCTGGCCTGGCGCGAGCGCACGCGTGAACTGGCCGGCACGATCAGCGGCACCGAACTGCGCACACCTGCGGGCAGACACGGTGAACTGGTGCTGCAAGCCAGTGACGACGCTTTGCGCATCACCTCGGCACAGGGCAACATGGCGCTGGCACAAGGGCAGACCTTCACGCGTGCAGCGGGGGCCGCCTGCGGCTGAGTTGCGCGTCACTTCCATTTCAACGCGCTCTCAAAAGCCGCCAGAAAAAAGCCCCCGGAAGTCAAAACGCGCTTTTTGCTGACATGCGGCGGCGAAGGGTTCATGCTTAATGGGCCAAGCAGCCGAACACGGCCGTTCAAACCACCAAGGAGATTGCCATGCCCCGATTCGCCACAGTTACAGGTGACGTGACCTTCACACCGGGTGACGGTGTACCGATTGAAATCCCCCGGGGGCGTGTGGAAGTCGGGCTGGAGCCTGACAGTGCCACCTTGAGCTGGGACGCGGGTGACGGCGTGGCCGCGGTGGCGGCCATTCCCATCACCCAGTTTGATGACTATCTGCGCGACGGCAAGATCACCTGGGAAGCCGACAAATAATCAGCCACATGCCCGCCGGCCTCATTCCCCCCGCCTCCCTTCTGACCCGCCGCTCGGCCCTGCTGGGTGGCCTGGGCTTGCTGGCCCTTCCAGTTGCCGGCCAGGCGGCCACGCCGGCACCCTCCGGCGTCTGGCCGAAAGCCCTGCAGGTGCCGGGCGGCATTGCCCGGCTGTCGCTGGGCCCTTCGACCGTGCGGCCGGTGGCGCGTCAGGGCCACGTGCCTTTGCTGGTGTTGGGTGATGTGGTCGGGTGGACGGCACTGGTGGGCATTCCCCTGTCGGCGGAGCCCGGCGAGGCCGCCATCACCGTGCAGGCGCCTGAAGGCGGCGAGCGGCAACTGGCCTACCTCATCGAGGCCAAACGCTACAGCGAGCAGCGCCTGACGGTGGCGCCGCGCACGGTGGACCTGTCGCCTGAAGACCAGGCGCGTTACGAAGGCGAGCGTGCGCACCTGGAAACCGTGATGGCCACTTTCAGCGAGCCCTGGCCGCACCTGCCGTCGCTGCGCATGCAGGTGCCGGTGCCGGGGCGGCGCTCCAGCTCTTTCGGGCTGCGGCGCGTGTTCAACGGGCAGGCACGCAACCCGCACAGCGGCATGGACATCGCGGCCGGCACGGGCACGAAGGTAGCGGCACCGCTGCCGGGCCGGGTGATCGACACGGGCGACTATTTCTTCAATGGCCAGACGGTCTGGCTCGACCACGGTGGCGGGCTGCTGAGCATGTACTGCCACCTGAGCGCCATCGATGCCCAAACAGGCGACGTGCTGAAAACCGGCGAACGCCTGGGCGCGGTAGGCGCCACCGGCCGCGTGACCGGCCCGCACCTGCACTGGGGCGTGATGCTGAACCGCGCGATGGTGGACCCGGCGCTGTTTCTGGCGGCCTGAGGCGGGCAAACAGGCCGGCGGTGGCCGCAAAACAGGGCCGCGGCGGGGCTGTTCAGCTGCAGAAAGTTACAGGCAAAAAGTGCCTCTAGCCCAATAGACACGGGCGCAAGCAGCTCCTGAAACCATAGCGCCTCAGGCACCCGCAGGTGGATGACCGAATTGGACACCTCCCCCTAGCCTTTTAGGTCGCAAACACTAGTGGAAACCCTGATGATCAGACACATCACTGAACTCCCACACCAAGGAAACACCATGACCGCCAAAAACCTCTCCACCGTTGCCAGCGAGCTGATCGAGTCTTACGGCAACACCGCCAAAAACATGATTGACGCCTACCGCGCCGGCGGCGAGCGTGTGGTCAGCGTGCTTGAGGAGCGCTGGAACAGTGCACTGAAAGCGTCGCGCTCGGAGCTGACAGCAGAAACCGCCAAGAACGCAACAGCCGCCCAGCTGGCCTTCAGCGCCTATTACAGCAAGGGCTTGAGCCTGACCACCAGCGGTGCCCAGCAAGTGGTGAGCCAGCTGGTGAAAGTGCTGGAAACCGGTGTGGACCGCGCCGCTGCCAATGCCGCCCTGTTCGAAGAAAAAACCGGTGTGAACACGCTGACGGCGCTGGCCCAGGCCACCGCACCCGGCGCGCTGGTGCTGAGCAAGCTGGCAGCACAGGTCGAGCAGAAAACCGCTGAACTCGCCAGCAAGATCGCCGGCGACGACGTCACGACCGTCAAGGCCAAGCGCAGCTCGGCATTCAGCCAGCGGCGCGCCAAAGCGGCCTGAGCGCACTTTTTACAAGGAAAAGTCGGCGCCAGCCCTTATCTGGCGCGCACTGCCAGCTATCAAACAGATAGCAACTTTGTGACGCAAGGCCGGCTGTCCAGCCCGGGCCTCAGCCCTCCAGGGTCCGCTTCAAGCGGCCCAGCGCGTCGTCCCACTGCTGGGCGATCAATGCCAGCGCGCGCCGTGCCTCGTCCAGCTGAGACGGTTCGAACTGCCACAGGCGTTCGCGCCCCACCTTGACGTCGCGCACCAGGCCCGCATCGGCCAGCACCTGCAGGTGCCGGGTGACCGCCTGGCGCGTGACGTCGGTGGTGGCGGTGAGCTGCGCAATCGACACGGCGCCGCCGACGCACAGCACAGCCACCAGGCGCAGGCGCGTCTCGTCGCCGAGTGCCGCAAACACAGAGGCCATGCCGAGCCGGGGTGCCGCGGACGGAGCCGCGTCAGCGCGCGGTGACATGTTTCTCGATGTTCTTCATCTGTCCTTCCCAGCCGCCGCTGTTCATGCGGAAGGCCTCGGCGCGGCGCCCGGCCGGGATCTTGTCAAAACCGGACTCGACGACGCTGAGCAGCGTGCCGTCGCTGGCCTCTTTCAGCTCAAACACCACCAGGGTGGTTGGCTCTTTCGAATAGTCGATGGCGGGGTCAACAGCGTAGGGGTGCCAGCTGAAGGAAAACAGCTTTTGCGGCTCCATGCGTTCGACCAGCACGTCAAACACCACATGTTCGTAGCCGGCGATGGTGATGTTGCCCTGCACACGCTGGCCGGTCACAAAGCTTTTGCCCTTGAGCGCCACGCCGAACCAGTTGCCAAACTCCTCGGCGCTGGACAGGGCCTGCCAGACACGCGAAAGCGGTGCCTGGATCAAAACACTTCTTTCAATACGGTCGGTGGATGAAGTCATATGCAATCTCCTTGTTGCATTTATTGTTCACACACCAGGAAATTCATGCAACTATTTTATTGCATGAATTTGTATCTTCTTTTTCCGAATACCCGCAGGCGGCAACGTCAGATCGCCCATTCCGCCTGCCGGCTCAAGGTGAAATAGAAGGTCGCCCCTTCGTTGACCTTGCTTTCAGCCCAGACCCGGCCGCCATGCCGCTCGATGATGCGCTTCACCGTGGCCAGGCCAATGCCGGTACCGGCAAAATCGCCGGGGGAGTGCAGGCGCTCGAATGTGCCGAACAGCTTGTGGGTGAAGGCCATGTCAAATCCGGCCCCGTTGTCCCTGACAAAAAAGAAGGGCACGCCATCGCTACCCAGCCCGTTGCCCATTTCAATGCAGGCCTGCGGTTTTTTGGCGGTGAATTTCCAGGCGTTGGCCAGCAGGTTTTGCAGCACGGCCAAAAGCAGGCGCGGATCGCCGTGCGCACCCATGCCGTCCTGAATCAAGACCTGCACCTGGCGCTGCGGCTCCCGCTCGCGGTGGTCGCGTTCGATCAGGCGGGCCAGGGCCGACAGGTCCACAGGTTCTGACTTGAGCTGCTCGCGGGACATGTGGGCCAGGGTCAGCAGGCCCTCGATCAGCTCGCCCATCTGCTCGACGCCGGCCCCGATGCGGGCGAGGTAATGCTTGCCCTTGTCGCTGATGTTCTCTGCATCGATTTTCGCCAGCAACTTGCTGAAGCCGTGGATGGTGTTCAAAGGCGAGCGCAGGTCGTGCGAGACGGAATAGGCAAAAGACTCAAGCTCCTTGTTCGCCGTGGCCAGCTGGGTGGTACGCAGCAGCACCCGCTTTTCAAGTTCACCGTTGAGGCTGAGAATTTCCTGCTGCTGTTGCTTGCGCTCGGTGATGTCGCGTTCCACCCCCACCCAATGGGTGAACCGGCCGGACTCGCCGGCGATGGGTGCAATATCGATTTCCAGCCAGAGCTCTTTGCCGGCCTTGGTGTACATGACCAGTTCCGTGCGCACGGTTTGCCACTTTTCCATGGCGGCGCGAATACGGTCCAGTTCCACCTGCTGGGTGTGGGGTCCCCAGAACATCCCGGGCGTGCTTCCGATGACCTCCTCCCGGCTGTAGCCGGTCTGGCGCTCGAAGGCATCGTTCACAAAAACAATGCGCGGCCCCGACTCATCGACGGGTGCGACCTCCGTGATCACCACCATGTCGTTCAGGCGGGAGACCGCTTTCTCCAGCAGGTGCAGCTGCGCCTGTTCCGCGCGCCTCTGGGTGATGTCCTGGAAATAAACGGCGAGCCCCGCTTCCGTGGGGTAGGCGCGAATCTCGAACCAGAGATCGAGCGGCGGATAAAAAGTCTCGAAGTGCGTGGTGCGTTTTTCCTGCACGGCCGTGCGGTATTCGCGTTCCATGGGCGAGCCCAACGTTTCAGGGAACTCCTCCCAGATATTTTTCCCCAGCACGTCTTCGCGGCGGCGCCGGAGCATGCGCTCTGCCGGGCCGTTCACAAAGGTGAGCCTCCATTCCCTGTCGACCAGACAGAAGCCGTCAGTGATGCTTTCCAGCGTAGTGCGAAGCTGTGCTTCCAGCGCCAGCGTGTGCGCTTCGGCTTCCTTCTGTTCCGTGATGTCCTGGAAGGCACCCTGAAGGCGGATAATCTTTCCTTCCGCGTCGCGCACCGCCTCGCCGACCGAGCGCACCCAGATGCGCCTGCCCTTGGCCGTGCGTTTGGGAAGCACAAATTCGTAAGGCGTGCCGTGCTGCGCGCAAGCGTCCACCAGGCGCTGGACGGCGGGCCGATCTTCGGAAAAAAAGTAGCTGATGCCTTCTTCCAGCGTTGGCCTGTAGCCCGGCGGCAGATCGTGGATCAGGCAGTTCTCGTCAGACCAGGTCAGCACGCGCTCGGGCAGTTCAATCGTCCAGCCGCCGAGGTGCGCGACCCGGCTGGCAATGCTGGTCATGGCGAAGTCTTTTTCCAGATGCTCCGCCGTCTGTTTCAGCTCGTCGATATCGGTCAGGGTGCCCAGCCATTGCGTAACCTGGCCCGCCGCGTCGCGCTGCGGAAGGGCACGGCCCAGCATCCACCGGTACATGCCGTCGGTCCGGCGCAGCCGGTATTCGGTTTCGAAGAGTTCGCAGCGGGTGCACGCCTGCTCCCAGGCCCTGGAGGCGCGCAAGCTGTCGTCGGGATGAATGGCACTGCGCCAGCCATGGCCCAGGCTGTCTTCCATGCACAAGCCCGAATAGTCGAACCACCGCTGGTTGAACCAGGTATGGCCGCCATCGGCTTGCGCGATACAGACAATCTGGGGCAGCGCGTCTGTGAGCAGGCGAAGCTGTTGTGCTTCGTTCATGCGCCGGCCCTCACCAGGGAGTTTGCCTGCGCCGCGCCTGGCAGCCTGGCCGGCCCGGACAAAGCAACCCGCGGATAGCTAGCTTGCATAAATCGCTCTTTCTTTTCATGACCCGCCTTCAATGCAGCGAGACCATGCCCTCATGAAATGCCCGGAAGTTCAAACTGCTGCCGTGCTGCGACACCTGAACCCAGTTTAGCGCCTGGTGCCGTCAAGCGCGGCATTTTGCCCGGCTTCGCACCCGGCTTCTGCGAAATGGCATCCAAATCACCCAGTGCCGGCTGGTTCCCCGGAAACCCGCTGGATAACCCGAACGCATGTGGCTAGAATTGTGAGTCTGTGGGGGGGTAGCTCAGCTGGGAGAGCGCCGCGTTCGCAATGCGGAGGTCGGGAGTTCGATCCTCCTCCTCTCCACCATTTCCCTGTCATGCGGCGGGTTCGCCTGTGCAGTTATTCGTCCTGCTTTTTCGGAACTGCCGAAAATCCCGGCCGACACCAAAGGCATGTTTGCCGCCCTACAACTTTCCTCCTCCTTTCTCTTCGCGCCTGATCTGTTTTAACAAGCCTTACGGCGTACTGAGCCAGTTCACCCCCGAAGGTCGCTGGCGTGGGCTCAGGGAATTCATCACCCTGCCGGACTTCTATGCGGCCGGCCGGCTCGATGCGGACAGTGAAGGCCTGCTGCTGCTGACCAATGACGGGCAGTTGCAGGCGCGCATTGCCGACCCGCGCTTCAAGATGGAGAAAAGCTACTGGGCCCAGGTGGAAGGTGTGCCCGGCGAGGCAGCGCTGCAGGCCCTGCGCCAGGGCGTGCTGCTCAAGGACGGCCTCACGCGCCCGGCCCGGGCCCGGCTGATGGAACCACCGCCAGGCCTGTGGGAGCGGGAGCCACCGATTCGGGTCCGCCAGGCCAGGCCCACCGCCTGGCTGGAGCTGGTGATTCGCGAAGGGCGCAACCGGCAGGTGCGGCGCATGACGGCGGCGGTGGGCTTTCCCACCCTGCGCCTGATTCGCGCAGCCATCGGCCTCTGCCGCCTGGACACGCTGGCGCCGGGAGTCTGGCGCGAAGGTGATCCGCTTGCCATGGACGCGCCATCCGGTGACCCGTCAACACCGCCTACTTAGGTTCAAGGGGCGGCGCATCAGGCGCGTCCGGTGCATCACCCAAGGTCAGGTAACGCCTGACCAGGTCGAAGAAGCGATCGTAAAAAGCATCGGACGTGATGGTCTGGCTGCCTACCTTGACCATGGCGTCATTGCTCGAGCTGAAGGGCAGCGAGACAGAACCGATGGCGCCCACGCCGAGGCTGGCGGAGTTGTTGCTCTTCTTGATGGTGTAGCTGTCCTGTAGCGCGGTGACAAACGCCAGGCTGACCTGCCCGTCAATACTTTCCGACGCACACACCACCCGGATCGCCATTTGCAGATGGGCTTCGGGTTCGGGCTGGAAGCTTTTCTGGCCTTCCACCAGATCTTCCGCGGCCCTGTTGATGATGTAGCCCTGACTCAGCAGCGCGCGGCGTGCGGCTTCGCATGTTTTGGCGGCAGGAGCGTCAAACATCCGCGAATAGGTGGCGGTCGAGCCGAATTGCTCCTGCAGCGGGTACTGTTTGAGCGGCGCTGCACAGCCCGCCAGCAAAACCGGCAGGCCGCAGCAGGCCATCAGGCAATAGCGGGATCGCGAAAGCATCCAGGACAGCTTCACAGCCGGGCACTCCTTTTCAAGCATAAAAATCTGGTTGCAACGGCCCTGTATGGAGCCGGGGGAAACACCGTCGAACCCTGCGGGGTTCAGCAAAAATCAGCGTACCACAGCGACCGGCGGAGCGACTCCAGAGACAGGCGGCAATTGATACAAACCGTGCAGCGCCCGCCATCCCTTAAAGTTGCGTCGTCATTCACAGCCCGACGCATCATGAACTTTCCTCCCCATCCGCTTCGCCGCCGCCTCGTGCTTGCCAGCCTCGGCTCTGCGCTGCTGCTGGCCGCGGCCTGCTCCAGAACGGCCAAACCCACCGCACAGACCCTGCCCAAAGAAGCCACCGTGCTCTGCCTTGGTGATTCACTGACCTTTGGCCTGGGCGCGGCAGCGGGAAGCAGCTATCCGCAGGTGCTGGAGCAACTCACGGGCCACGTGGTGCAGAACGCCGGCATCAACGGCGACACCACGGCGGGTGCGCTGGCCCGGCTGCCCGGGCTGCTGCAGGGCAATGCGCCGGGGCTGGTGCTGGTATCGATAGGCGGCAATGATTTCCTGCGCAACATGCCGGTGGAGGGCACACGAAGCGCGCTGAAACAGATCGTGCAGATGGCGTCTGCCAACACGCAGACAGTGCTGATCGCCCAGCCCCGTCCGGTGCTGATGGCGCTGGCCACCGGCTCGCTGAAAGACCATGAGCTCTACGCCGAAGTCGCCGCAGAGACCGGCGTTCCGCTGTTTTCTGATGGCTGGTCCTACGTCTTGTCGCGGCCCGAGCTGCGCTCGGACCAGGTGCATGCCAACACCGAGGGCTACCGGGTCTTTGCCGAACGCCTGGCCGGGTGGCTGCGCGAGAAGAAATACATCGCCTGAGCCCGAGGCAAGGCGACCCGATGCGCTGGACATCTCCTCAAACAAAAAGCCAGGCACGCAGCCTGGCTTTTTTCTGAGACGGCAAGCGCTGGTCCGGCTTATCCGCGGCCGTTACGGCGGTCGTTGCGCATCATGCGCTCAACATCGTCACGCAGCGCGAGCAGTTCGCTGCGCAGCTGGCGCCGCTCCCGCTGGCTGACCATGCCGTCGGACCTGAACGCGATCTCGTGGCGTTCGATCTCACGCTCCCGGTCGCGCAGCCTGCGAGCCTCGCGGTGGGTGATGTGGCCAGAACGGATGCCTTGGTCAATGCGCTGGCCGATCTGGTATTCCATCCGGTCGATGCCGTAGGCGTTTCCACCATGAGCGGGCTGCGCAACATAGTTGCGGTTGGCCATCATGCGCTCGACCTCGGCGTCCAGCGCGGCCACGTCGTTGCGCAATTGCTGGCGCTCTTGCGGGTTCACATGGCCGTTGGCCTTGAACTGGGCCTCACGCATGGCAATCTCGTGGTCGCGCCGGTAGAGCACCTGGGCCTCGGAGGGCGTGATGTGACCCGATGCCAGCCCCTGCTGGATACGGGCGCCAATGGCCTGCTGCGTCTGGTCAATGCCCGGGGTGCCGGTGCCATGTTGTGCCATGACCGGGGCGAAGCCCAGGCCGGCGAACAGGGCCGATGCCAACAAGGAAGTGGTTAACAGTTTCGATGTCATGAATTTCTCCTGCTTTGCGGATGAATGACCGGCAACCCCATGAACAACTTGCGGTGGCTGGAACAGGTTCCAGATTCGGCAAGCAGCTGGGAGGGCTGCTTTCTGAATCACTGCTTTTTTTTAAAGCTTG
Source organism: Polaromonas sp. (assembly GCF_049790275.1). Classification (GTDB taxonomy): domain Bacteria; phylum Pseudomonadota; class Gammaproteobacteria; order Burkholderiales; family Burkholderiaceae_C; genus Polaromonas. The sequence goes on along the minus strand of NZ_JBAQYR010000148.1, from coordinate 19,728 downwards.
CCTGATTCAGCGAGGCCATTGTTGGCGGGGCATTGTGAACGCCGTGTAAGGATCACGTGGATTTACCCGGTATTTACCGCAGGACTGCAATCGTGACCAGATGCGCTTCCCGCGCCCGTTCATGGCCGGGACCATTTGCTATATTTTCAGGAGCATTCTCCGCAGGCAACACAAGGGCTGCATGGTTATTTCATCTGGAATTCTTCCGAGCCGTGCGCCACGGCAGTTCAGGTGTCCGCCCTGCGCGGCTGGCCATAGCTGTCCATTTGCGGACGGATCAGCGCGACCAGCATCGCCACGCCGGTGTACAGGCCGGTGAGCTGGGTCATTTCTATCAAGGCCTCTTCGCTGAAATGTGCGCGGACCTGCGCGAACTCTTCATCGCTGAGCTGCAGGCGACGCACCATGGCATCCACCAGCGCCATGGCAGCGAGCAGGTCCGGCGGCCAATGGTCAACGCAAGGCTGGTCCGCACGCACGTCGGCTATCTGCGCCGGGCTCAGCCCCATGCGTGCAGAGATGGTTTGCACATGCAGGTTGAACTCGTAGTCATTGTTCGTTGCCACGCAGGTGCGCAGGATGATGGTTTCGCGCAGGTCCTTCGCCAGCACGCGCCGGTCGAGCAGGCCGGTCGGGCCGATCAGGCCGCTGTCGACCAGGAAGCCGAAGAGACCGGCGTTGCGCGCCACACTCAGAAAAAGCTGCGGCGCGGGCATGCCTGCGGGCAGCAGCTTCGCCATATGGGCGGCCAGAGGCGGTTCGAGGGGCTCGGGCACGGGGACGATGCGGGTGGTTGGCATGAGGGGTTCCTTTCAGGGTGAATTGCTTGCTTCTAAAAAAGAAGCAACTTGATTCTGCTCCTTTTTGCCCCTGTTTGCTTCTAAAATAAAAGCATTCAAGTCATGCAGGTGACAACAGGCGAACGCCGATCAACAGCGACAGGAAGGCACGATGGTTACACGCAGCGCCGGGACAGGCACCAACCCGTACAAGGACGGCATCAATGCAGCCATTGATCTTTTTCACCGGCGCTGGACCATGCGCATCCTGTGGGAACTGCGCAGCGGCCCGGTGAATTTCCGCGCACTGCAGACAGCCTGCGCCGAGGTGTCTTCGTCCGTTCTCAATGTCCGCCTGGCTGAACTCAGGGAGGCGAACCTGGTGGACCACGCCAGCGGCGAGGGTTATGCGCTCACGCGCTGGGGCGAAGAACTGCTCAATGCCATGGAGCCCCTGGTGCTGTGGGCCGGCCGCTGGCAGAAGGCGCGCAAAGTCTGAGGGCCAGCGGGTCCGCTTATGCGGCCTGCCGGCGTGCCCCCGGTGCCGCGTCAAACACACCGCTGAGCAGGTCGGGCAGGCGCTCGGTGCTCATCTTGAAGCCGCAGGCCTGCGCATGGCCGCCGCCGCCCATGCTTTCGGCCAGGGCAATGCAGTCAAAGCCGCGCTGGGAACGCAAGCCCCCCTTGACAACACCGCCTGGAGCCACTGTCCACATCAGCGCAAAAGTGCCGCTTTTCCTGGAAAGCATGTCACCCACCAGACTGTGGAACACACCGGGCGCATTGACCATCAGGCCTTGCTGGCCGTTGAAGATGAGGGGCTGCGCACCCTCTGCAATATCTGCGGCGAGCTTGCTGAACTTTTCGTCCATGGCCTGCCCGCGCGCCATGAAGGCCGTCACTTCTTCAGGGCTGAAGGAAGCAATCTCGGCCCAGCGGGAAAAACTGACAGGCTCCATGTCAAGCGCAGCCAGAAAGCCGGGGCTTTCCGGATAGCGCCAGACCCAGATGTCGCGGTCTTCGATGTAGCGTACGAGGTCCGGCAACGCCGTATCGGGGTGAAAGAACTCCCAGGCCAGCCGGGCACCGCACTTGTCCATGTCGAAATGCACCACACCGCAGCGGCAGGAAAAACCAGTGAGCTTTTCCGCCGCACTCTTGTGGTGGTCCAGCATCACGAGCTTGACGGCGCGCTCTTCAATGCCGCGCAGTATGTCAGCAGAGAAGGAAAAATCCAGGATGTACACCGCACGGCCGTCCAGGGCCGGCAGGTCATTCACCGAACGGATATCGCCATGGTCCAGCCCGAGGTACTCGGCACGGTCTCCGTAGTAAAGCCAGGCTGCCAGCGCAGCGGCAAAACCGTCGGGGCAATTGCGGCCGTGATAAAGCACCAGGGGCCGGGGGTCGTTCCTGTCAGGGGCAACCAGAAGCTGCAGGGGGAGGATGGTTTTCATGACCCCCTGATTGTCGCCTCACGGCCGGGCCTCCCGGCGGGCCTGGGCGCTACCCGCGCTTGATGTCAACTACGGTGACCGGCGGCGCCTGGCTTCCTCGTCGCTTTCCATGGTTTCGCGCGGCCTGTCGCGGTGCGATACGAAATAGCCGTCGGCCACGTAGCCGGGGCCTTTCATGATCATCACGATGACGCAGCCCAGAGCCACCGTCCCGACCATGGACCAGTGAAAAAGAATCGCACCCAGCACCATGTAGCCCAGCATCTGGTTCCAGCGGGCGTGGGCCGCACTGGCCTGCGGATCATTGAGCAGGTACACCAGCCCCAGGACCAGCAGGGGCAACAGCGTTCCGGCCAGGGTGATGACGGGCAGCTTGCGCCAAAGTCTCCACTCCAGTCCACTGGCGGCGCGCTGTGTGCCCGGAAGTTTGGTCAGCCAGTTCATGAAAGGACACGCTCCATTCAATGGTGTTGCAGACAAACGTCTGATTGAGGTATCTGCTTCAGAGGCCTTCATGACCGGCTCCGCAGGAAACACTTGCGCACACCCAGTCAGCCTCCTTTTTCAGAGCACTGTGCACCATCATGGCAGATCGTCCGTGTAGGCCGACACCGCCCGATGGGATCAGGCGAGGCCTCGCAGGGGACGGGGACAAGCCAGGGTGCCAGGTGCGACTGCCGGTTTGGCGCGTCAAGGTCCGGGGAGCCCCTCCTCAATTGCTACAGTTACTGCGCGCCATGGGCCCGGCAGGCAAAGAACCCATCCGCCTTTTCCTCCAGCTTTCCATTTGGGAAGACCGGCCTGCCGCAGGTTCGATGGCGAGAAAAAGCAGCACACCCCCGGCTTACATGACGTTACGGCGGAAGTCCCGCAAGCCGCTAAGGTTGTCCTGATTGACGCACCCGAAAGGACCCACGGTTTAACCCACCCGCCGCCATGACCACCACCGCCAATTACCTTGATCCTGCCCATGCTCCGTCTGCAGGTCCCGTCTTCAGAAGTGGCGCCAGCCACACCCCGCCGATGCAGGCTGTGCCAACGCCGCACAGCCCGGTGATGAAGCACAGAACCTCCTGTCCCGCATGCCTGTCGGCATCGCTGACGCAGGTTTACGAAGAGCCTTATGCGGGCGAAGGCATACAGAACTACCTGAGGACACACTACGAAGGCAATGCGTCGCACACCGCGGATGACTGCCTCTATGTGCTGACGCGCTGCGATCACTGCGGCCTGAGCTTCCAGAAATACATTCCGGATGACGCCTTCCTTGGCGAGATCTACAACAGCTGGGTACCGGGCACCGACTTCGAGCGCGAGCACCGCAACTACAGCCTGGAGGAATACCGCTACCTGGCCGAACAGGTGCAGTTCGTCATCCAGCATCTGGGCCGGCCGCCAGGGGAGCTGCACATGCTGGACTTCGGCTTCGGCTGGGCGCACTGGTCAAAAATGGCCATGGGGTATGGCTGCCGCGTGTCCGGCGTGGAGCTGTCGCAGGAACGGGCAGCACATGGCCGGTCGGTCGGCATTCAGGTTGTCCCTCTCGACGATCTGCCAGACAGGGCGTTTCACTTCATCCATACCGAGCAGGTCTTCGAACACCTGGCCGAACCCCGCGCCGTGCTGGATCGCCTGGTGGCCGCACTGGCACCAGGCGGGCTCATCAAGATCAGCGTGCCCGATGCCGTGGCCTCACTCAAAAAGATAGCGCACGGCCAAAGTTTCGGTGCACTGTCCGCCTGGGACAAGATGTCGATTGCACCGCTCGAGCACATCAATGCCTTCAGCCACGAATCGCTGGTGGCTTTCGGCAAGGCCGCCGGCCTCCAGCCGGTCAAGCCCAGTTTTTACCGTCTCTACAACGGCGCCTCCGGGCTGTTGCAGCTCAAAAATCTGGCACGTGTTCTCGCCCGCCCGGTCTACCGGCACGTCTTTCCACGCAATACCTTTGTCTATTTCGAGCGGGCTCGGTCATAGCCGCTTCGCGCTGCGGGAACCAGTCTGCCGGTGCCGGCTCCATCGTGCATCCCTTTGCACCTATTGCCGCAAGCCTTGCAGAACCCCATGCTGAGAACACTCAAAGACCTGTTTGACACCTTCATCGCGCCTGCCGCAGCGCAGTCCCCCGCGGACAGGGAACACGCCCTGCAATTGGCCACGGCCGTGCTGCTGGTGGAGGTGATGCGCGCAGACCCGGCCATCAACGCCGCCGAAAGGGCTACCGTCCTGGACACCTTGCGCGGAAAATTTTCGCTCGCCGACGACGAGCTGGCCCGGCTGGTCGAGCTGGCCGAAGACACGGCGAAAACCAGCTACGACTACCACCGCTTCACTTCCAGCCTGAACGAACAATTCACCCACGCGCAGAAGATCCGCGTGGTGGAGCACATGTGGCAGGTGGCCTATTCGGACGCTCACCTCGACGCGCACGAGAACCACCTGATCAGCAAGATCGCAGGACTGCTGCACGTCACGCATGGCGAATACATAGGCGCCAAGATGCGCGCCCGGGAAGCCGCAGGCCGCGTCTGAGTGGAGCCATTTGCTACATTATTGATAGCATGTTGCGCCCGCCACATAAGGGCTGGGGGCCGATTTCATCCTCAAGCCGGCGAAAAACCGGCCTCAGCCCTGCATCCAGTGCCAGAGCCTGGCAGGCGACAGCGGCATCTGCAGGCGGCTGGCCTGGGCGGCCATGCCGTGGCGCGACAGCGCATCGGCCACGGCGTTGACGACCGTCGGCCCGGCTCCTATGGTGCCGAGCTCACCCACGCCCTTGACGCCCAGCGGGTTGTTCAGGCACGGGGTGGATTGGTCCATTTCGGTCTTGAACGGCGGCGCGTTGTCGGCGCGCGGCGCGGCGTAGTCCATCAGGCTGCCGGTGACGGGCTGGCCGGTTTCCCGGTCATACACCAGGTGTTCACACAGGGCCTGGCCTATGCCCTGCACGGCGCCGCCGTCGAGCTGGCCGCGGACAATCATCGGGTTGACGACACGCCCGACGTCGTTGACGGAGGCATAGGCCACCACCGCCACATGGCCGGTCAGGGGATCGATTTCGACTTCGCTGATGTGGCAGCCGTTGGGCCAGGACGGCCCGGCGACGGCGGTGGTCGAGTCCATGAAGATGCGCTGTTCGTCCTGGCGCGCCGCCAGTGCAAACAGGTCGATGGCCAGGTCGGTGCCCGCCACGGTGAACCGGCCTTCGGCGTAGGTGATGTCCTGCTCGGCGGCCTCGAACTCCTTGGCCGCAAGCTGCCGGGCTTTGTCAATGGTTCGCTCCGCGCCTATGCGCACGGCCGAACCGCCGGTAAACAGCGAGCGTGAACCGGCGCTGCCGAAACCATCGCCGCGGTCGGTGTCGCCCAGCACAACGCGGACTTTCTCGGGCGGCACGCCGAAGGCATCCACCACCAGTTGGGTCAGTGAAGTCAGGATGCCCTGCCCCATGGCATTGACGGCCGAGAAGACCTCGATCACGCCATCGTCGGCGCGTACCGAGAGGGTCACGCGTTCTTCCAGGGCATTGCCGCCCGTCCATTCAAGGAAAGTCGAAATGCCGAGCCCGCGCAGCAGGCCGCGCTGTTTTGAAGCGGCGGCGCGCGCTTCGAAACCCTGCCAGTCGGCCAGCACCAGCGCCTGGTCCATCACCGTCTCAAAACGGCCGCTGTCGTAAACCTGCCCCATCGGATTTTTGTAAGGCATCTGCGCCGGCTGGATGAAGTTGCGGCGGCGCAGCGCGATGCGGTCGATGCCGGTCTGGCGTGCGGCTTCGTCCATCAACCGTTCCATGATGAAGATGGCTTCGGGCCTTCCCGCGCCGCGGTAGGCGCTGGTCGGCGCGGTGTTGGTCATCACCGCGCGGAAATGAAAGTCGATGGTCTGGATATCGTAGACGCTGGTTTGCACCCAGGGGCCGATCAGCAACTGGATGGCCGCACCCGCACCGGTCGGGTAGGCGCCTACGTTGGCCAGCGAGGCCAGCCGAAGGGCCAGGATTTTGCCGCTCTCGTCGAGCGCGAGTTCGGCGTGGCTTTGCAGGTCGCGGCCATGCGTGCTGGAGACAAACTCCTCGCTGCGGTCGGCCACCCACTTGACGGCGCGTTGCAGCGTGCGCGCGCAATAGGCCACGGCCACGTCTTCGGGGTACACGCCCGTCTTCATGCCGAAGCCGCCGCCCACGTCGCCGACGATGACACGCACGGCCTCCTTGGGAATGCCCAGCGCGTCGCAGACCGAGTTGCGCACGCCCGAAGGCATCTGCGTGCTCATGCGGATGGTCAGGCGCTGCGACGCCGTGTCGAAGCCGGCCAGCACCGATCGTGGCTCCAGGCTCAGCGCCGCCAGGCGCTGGTTGACGATGTCGAGTTTGACGACGTGGCGGGCAGCGGCAAAGGCGGCCGCGGTAGCGCCCACATCGCCGTAGCGTGTTTCCGCGGCAATGTTGTCCGGCGCCTCGGGGCACAGCGCCGGGGCGCCACTGGCCATGGCGTCGTTCACATCCACCACCATGGGCAGCTCGTCATAGTCCACCATCACCGCCTCCGCGGCATCGCGCGCCTGGCGCGGGCTCAGGGCCACCACGGCGGCGACGGCTTCACCGACAAAACGCACACGTTCATGGGCCAGGACGCGCCGTGGCGGCGTGGCGCAGGGCGAGCCGTCGGCCCGCGTGAACCCGCCGATGCCGGGAACCGGCTTGACACCGGCCGCCACCAGGTCGGCGCCGGTGACGATCTTCAGCACGCCCGGCATGGCCAGCGCCGCCGACGTGTCCACCGCCACGATGCGCGCATGGGGATAGGGCGAACGTACAAAAAACAGGTGCGTCTGTTCCTGCAGGGTCACGTCGTCGGTGAACTGGCCGGTGCCGGCCAGCAGCGCATCGTCCTCCAGGCGGCGAACGGCCTGTCCGCTGCCAAAGCGGGTGGGTTGGAGGGTTTCGGTGGAAGATGGGCTCACAACATGCTCCTGGGAAGTCTGGGAAGGGCTGCACGGGCAAAGGTGCCCGCCCGGAATGATCAGCAGCCACTATAAGTGCATCGCTGCCTTCCTGCTGCCAAACCCCCACCCCGGACCCCTTCATTGCGTTTGGCCGACAATCGGGCCATGCCCCTACCTCCTCCCCCCCTCCGCAGGCACAGCAACAAGGCCAACAACGAACTGCTGATCAAGGGTGTGCTGTGCGCATTGATCGGGCTGGCCGTGCTGGTGTCGCCGTACTTCATCAGCTCCCCGGGCATGCAGGGCATCGTGGCCAATTCGTCGCCGGTCGGCTGGTTTGCCCTGGTGCTGGGCGTCGGCTTTATTGCCGTGTACGGGCGCAGGCGCCTGACCGGCAAGACCGGACCTTCGGGCCCGCTCTAACCCCCGCTGCGGCCTCGCTGCAACCCGCTACTTTTTCTGTAGCGGCCCGCACCGCACGCATCGGGGTCTCTGCCACATAGAGCGTACTGTCCTACAGCGGCGTCAAACGTTCGCCTGCGACGGCCCTCTTGCCTGCGCCGGAAACTGAACCGGTGACTCCCCTCAACTTTATCGCGCCCCCCTTGGACGGCCTGTTCCCGGAAACCGCCTATGACGCTGTCATGAAGGCCTATATTGTTGAAGACAATGCCGTGATCCGGGACAACCTGATGGAAACACTGACGGAACTCGCCGGGGTCCAGACGGTGGGTTACTCGGAGACGGAACAAGGTGCGTGTTTCTGGCTGGCACAGCACCCGCGCGACTGGCAACTGCTGGTGGTGGACCTGTTCCTTCGGCAAGGCAGCGGCCTGGGTGTGCTCAGGGAATGCGGCCAGCGCAGCAGCCGGCAGCGCGTGGTGGTGCTGTCCAACTACGCGACTGCCGACATACGTGAGCGCTGCCTGGCCTGTGGCGCCGATGCCGTTTTCGACAAGTCCACGGAACTTGACCAGTTCCTGGCGTACTGCTCACGTCAGCACCACTGACAGACCTGACAGGTAGTCTCTGGCCGACTGGACTCAGGCCACGCTCACCGCAATGCGGCGAGGTTTGGCCTCCTCGGCTTTGGGAATGTTCAGCCTGAGGACACCGCCCTCCAGCCTGGCCTCGATATGCGTGGGATCCAGCTCGCGGCTCAGCGTGAACGTGCGGCGGTAGAACGGGTTCAATATCTCGCCGTAAATCAGCGTCATGTCGTCGTCCACCGGCGCCGAGGCCGCGCCTTCGATCACCAGGTTGTCGCCGTCCACACGAACCACCAGCCGGTCTTTCGAGACGCCCGGCAGGTCGGCAAGGACGGTGAAGCCCGCATCGTCTTCAAAGATGTCCACCGGCGGAAGCACAGGGGTGCTGCGTGCCGGCCCCCCCGCCTGCGCGGCATCGGCCAGGGCCTGGTCGGTTTTCGCCACTTCCTGGCCCGGTTTGTTCTGGTTCCATGCTGTGCTCTGGTTCATCACATGCTCCTTCAACAAAAATGGGTTAGTGGACCTGAATCTGGCGCGGCTTCGATGACTCGCGGCGCGCCACGGTGACGCGCAGCAGACCATCCCGGTAGCTCGCGTTGATGTTGCCGGGATCGGCATCTTCCGGCAGCGAGATGACGCGCCGGAAAGCACCTTTGTAGCGCTCGGTGGCATAGACGGCCACCTTGTCGTCCGCCGGACGGCTTTCCTTGCGCTCGCCGGCAATCACCAGCAGGCCCTTGTCAACCGTCAGTTGCAGCGCAGCGGGATCGACACCGGGCGCAAGTGCCAGCACTTCAATGGCTTCGGGTGTGCTGCCCACGTTGATGACGGGGAAAGTGCTGCGCGGCATTGCGCGAATATTGTTCGCACCGCCGGGGCAGAATGCCTGCTCGAAGTCCTGCTGCAGGCGATTGAGCTCGGCGAAGATATCGCCGTACAGGTTCAGTCCATTCATGATGACAATCTCCTTTCCTGAAAATCATGAAGAGGCCAACAGATACCAGGCTGCCGGGTTTCGGGGCAAGGCCCACGACACTGAAAACCGTGGCCGCCGGCAGCAGCGGCCACCCTGACGGCAGGAGAATGTGGTTGGCGGGCGGCGTTTCAAGAGGCCCGCAGCAGGATTTTTAGCGCATGCATCGCCCGCTTCGCGGGAGCATCACGCAGGGGGTGCGGGCCAGAGAAGATCGAGCGCAGCGCCAGGATCTTCCTCACCGGCCACCGATTCGCTGGAGAGGTCCACGTCATTTGCCGGAATGCTGTCCGGCACAGGCGAGGTTGGTTTGGAGACACCGGGAGAAACGGTTTCGCCATCGGCATGGCGCTTGGGGGGAATGCGGGAATCTTGCAACATTGGATTGCTCCTCCTGATTCAGGCCTTCAATCATCCACTGCCCGGAAACAAATATCAGCCGCAACGCGCCAACCCGCCCCAAACCGCTGAAACAGGCAAACGCCCGGCCGCAACCCTGCAGCCGGGCAAAAGCCGTACCTGGCGGCACGACCCGCGTTCAGCGGCACCGCTTACTGAGTGCCGCTTCCGGTTCCACTGCCGCCGCTACCCGAGCCAGGTGTAGCACCTGTACCCGGAGTAGCCGGGGTCGAAGGTGTGGACGGGCTCGCGCCAGGGCCTGCCGCGCCGTCCGGGTTCTTGTTGCAGCCGCCCAATGCAGCCGCTCCTACCAGCAATACCGTGACCGCCACGGGCCGCCAAAGATTCTTGTTCATGAAAAACTCCTTCGGTTGGTTGTGCCAAACATGGCAAAAAATGGAGAACCCAGCATCGCACCCGGCTTTGCAGCTGCGTTGCCGGGGTGACGCATTCACAGGACTTCTCCAGGCGCTTGCGTTGAGGCCGGCCTCGATCAGCCAGCTTCCTGTTCGATTCTGTCCCGCGGATCAGCATCAAAAATAGCCGCAGGCCTTTATTGCCTGTAGGAAGATCTTCAGGCTGTGTCGGCCATCTGCCATGCTGCCATGCTGCCATGCTGCCATGCGCAGTCACGAGGTTGGCACAGAGCGTGTCAATTGCCGTGCAAGCCGATGAAACGGTTTTTTCCACGCCGCACACCGACCCGGGCGACAGGACGTGCAGATGCATAGGCGTGCACGTGGATATCTGCGGCGTCCTTGTCCGACGAAAATTCTGTCCGGCTGCCCGGTTCCTTGCCGGGTGCCACGGAAGAAGACCGGTGCGGCAAGGTGTCTGCCGCCGTCGTGATGGATTTGATGTGATGGACAAGCATGGTGAACACCCCTTCATTCAGGGAATTTATAAACAGGCGTGCGCGCCACTTGTCGGACATCGCCTACAGCCAGGGTCGGCCGGCTTCAATCCATGCCGCACGGCTCACATCGCAGCAGCCTGCCGCTTTCCCCTTCGTTGGAACTACCATGAAAACTTGTCGTCAAACCCGGTAATGAGCATGCCCGAAACGCCTGTCGCTGCCCCCGATCCCAAAGAGAACCCTGAAAAATTGATCCAGGGGTTCTTGCGTTTTCCAGCCATGGAGCGGCCGGACACATCCACCGGGAAACAGAATCCATCCCATGAAAAACTGCAGGCAATCAATGAAGAGCTGAGGTTGGCCAATTTCGAATTGAAGGCCAGGGTCGAGGAAGCAGCGAAGACCAACGACGACCTGCAGAACTTCATCGCCGCCTCCGACATTGCCACCGTGTTCGTTGACACCGCCATGCGTATCAAACGCTATACGCCGCAGGCGGTCCATATCTTCAACCTGAGCCCCTCTGACATCAACCGGCCGCTGCTGGACATCCAGGACAGGCTCAATGACGAGTCACTGGCGCAGGACGCGGAAAAGGTTTTCCAGACGCGGCAAACCATTGAGCGCGCCGTCGAGAGCGCCGACGGCTGCCACTACCTGGCCCGCATACGCCCCTACCGCACCACGGACGACCGCATTGACGGTGCAGTGCTGACTTTTGTCGATGTGACCGCCTTGCGGCGCGCGGAAGAAGCCGTGCGCGAAGCCATGCTGCAGAGGGAGAAGGCCAACAGCTCGCAGGCCCGGGCCACCAATGAACTCAAGGACCGGTTCCTGGCGGTGATGTCCCATGAGCTCAAGCATCCGCTCAACCTGATCCAGGTAAACACGGAACTCCTGATCAACCAGCCTGAGGTGAGGGCCCTGCCACCGGTGCTGCGTGCAGGAGAAAACATCCGCCTGGCGGTCGCCAGCCAGGTCAAGATCATTGACGACCTGCTGGACCTGTCCCGCGTGCGCACCGGCAAGCTGACCTTCAGGATCACCGGCGTGGCGCTGGATGAACTGCTGGCCACCATTGTTGAGGCCGCAGCGGAAAACGCCAGGCGCAAGGGACTGGACCTGAGCTTCGAGAAACCGGCCGGCACGATCGTTCAATGTGACCGGGTGCGGACCGAACAGATCTGCTGGAACCTGATCAACAACGCCATCAAATTCACGCCGCAGGGCGGCCAGGTGAAGGTGCGCCTGACGCGCGAAGACGGCTTTGCCAGGCTCGGCGTGGTGGACACCGGCCAGGGCATCTCCGCCGACTTCCTGCCCCATGTGTTCGGCATGTTTTCCCAGGGCCAGGGTAACCAGGCGCAGACCGGTGGGCTGGGCGTCGGGCTGGCGCTGGTGCAGGAACTCGCCACCGCACAGGGAGGGCGCGTGCTGGCCGAATCGCCAGGCCGTGGGCGGGGTGCGGCTTTCAGTGTCTGGTTACCCCTGGAAAGCCGGGAAGCCCGGAACGCCAGGGAAGATCAGCCCCCCGGCACCACTGCCGGCTCACTCAGGGGGCTGCGGATCCTGGCCGTCGATGACATGCTGGAAGCCCTGGAGCCTTTCGCGGATCTGTTGCGCCTCGACGGCGCCGTGGTGGATACGGCGGGCACCGGTGAGCAGGCACTGGAAGCGCTCGAATCGTCTTCTTGCGATCTGTTGATCTCGGACCTGGGCATGACCGACATGGACGGCTTTGCGCTGATCGAGGAGATCAGGAAACGCCCCTCCCTGCAACGAATCCCCGCACTCGCGCTGAGCGGGTATGGCCGCCAGGCCGATGTGCAGCGTGCCCTGCAGCTCGGCTTTGACGGTCATCTGTCCAAACCTGTGACGCTGGCCAGATTGCGTCAGGCCGTCGCCGCACTCAAGTCCACGCCCGCCTCCTGAATCGCCTGCCGCTTCGCGGCGGCTGCCTTAAATTGTCCTACGGTTGTTGAGCCTCAATGCCGATGGCGAAGCGCGATCGAACTGGAAAACTGCATTCTGGCGAAGACCCGGTACAACCCCATGGCCGGCAACGCCCGGCATCGTGGGCAACGGGGCAGTGTTGGGAATGACATGCAAGACAAGGTACAGGCCAAGAAAAGCGGAGGCTCGCCAAGGCAGCTGGAGGTGCACATAGGCGGGGACGTGGCGACCCTGACGCTCAACGGCAGCCTCACGCTCAACGCACAGCAGGTCGAGGACCTCGTGGCCAGCCTGGCCATGGTCAGGGCACGCATGCAGCCCCAAGTTTCACACTATCCTCCTCCGGCGAGTGCCAGCGAGTTTGCGCTCAATCCCAGGCATTCCGTGATGGCCGACCCGGTGGAGGGAAGCATTTTTACTTTCATCCGGCACCCGATGTATGGGTGGATTGCGCTGTGCCAATCGCAGGATGAGGCCATGCGCCTGGTGCTGGCGATGGCCGGGCAGTTGAAACTTCTGGAAGACGATGTTCCCGGCGGCTGGACCCACTAAGGTCAGTTGAGGAAGCGATTTTCAAGCGCAAACCGGGTCAGGTGCGAATTGCTGCTGAGCTTGAGTTTGTTCAGCAAGCGCGAGCGGTGGGAACTGATGGTCACATCGCTGAGGGACAGTGCGCGCGCAATCTCTGTGACGGTCTCGCCCGCAGCCAGCCTGAGGAAAATCTGGAACTCCCGTGCCGTCAGGTCGGCGCCTTCGCCCGGCACGGCGCCGGGCCGGACGGCTTCGGCCATGAGTTCATGGACCTGGCTGGAAAAGTAGCTGCGGCCCGCCGCCACCACCCGGACCGCTTCCACAATGTCGAGCAACGGCGCCGCCTTGTCCACATAGCCGCGTGCGCCCAGGCGGATCATGGGCAAGGCATAACGCTGTTCCGGGTAGCCGGTGAAGATGAGGACCTTGATGTCCGGCTGGCTTGAGAGCATTCGCTCGAGCACATCGACCGCGCCGTGGCCGGGCATGGAGATATCCAGGACGAGTACATCCAGCTCATGGCGCGACACCAGTTCCAGCGCCTCCAGGCCGTTTGTGGCGGTGGCGACGACACACAGGTCGTCGTACCGTGCAAACAGTCTTTCCAACCCTGCGCGCACCACGTCATAGTCGTCAACAATGCCGACCCGGACAGGCGTCAATGGTGTTTCCTTTGGGGTGTTTTCCTTCTGCATGGGAAAGACTATTCGTCAAGCTGCAGCGGGGGAGACTCCAGTCAGGATCAACTTTAAGAACACCGCCCGAATACCCGCATCAGCAGGTGCCTCTGCCGTACGTAGGACAGTTTCCTTTTCAGAAAATCAGAAAAGGCTCCCTGCTTCCTGCTGTTCCCGCGGGTGGAAAAACAGGGTTGCACCCTCTCCATGGTGTGCGAACCCCACGGATTCCGTGGTGGCGACCGCTTCCACATCGTCCCAGTCCAGCCGCCGGTAGTTCTCCAGGAATGGCTGCAGGACACGCTGGCCGGGCCGCGCCACCACGTCCAGCGACAGTGCCAGGTCATGCGCGCCAACCTCCGAGGCGAGAATCACATCCGAAGGGCATGGGGCCGTGTCGATGGCTGCCAGCAAGGCCGAGGTCAGGGTATGCCGGAGCGCATCGCGCGAAACGGCGCATGCCGTGCCGCCGACGCGGTTGACCAGCGTGAACCCCATGAAGCCGAAAGTGCGCCCCAGCATGGCAACACTTTCCCCCACGCCTTCGGCAAACGGGACCAGCGCGGCCGGGTCGCGCTCCAGCCAGGTCACGCCGTCGACGCAGGAGGCCAGCGCCGCCTTGGCAAAACGGCTCATTTTGGCAGTGCTCTCCTGCAGCGCACCCATGTCTTCGCGGCGGGTCGCCACACGATGCTCCATGAGTTCATAAATCATGCCGATGGGTTGCAGGTTCACGACCATGTCATGGCGTATTGCGGGCGCGATTCTCTGGAGCACCGCGTAACGGACGGCATCTGCCCGGTCGTCGTGCAGGCTGCGTTGCTGCGCCTCACGCGCGGAAGGTTTCTCAGCGATCATGGAGTTTTCCTTTGCACAGGGCCTCCCAGTCTGACAGCGTCCCGATCACCTCGCTGCATTTTTTGACACAGACATTTCGCAACTTTTGTAAGCTGCCGCAACAAGCTGAGGCGAGGCGCATCAATGTTTCGCATGGCTTTTTGCGCCACAGGACGGCCACGCGCCGAAACCGTTCACCGAAACGCGGCGCTTCACCCGCGAACGCAACGAGATCCGGGAGCAGGTCGCGCGGCATGCGCCGTCAAAAATCCCGGTGTATCACGCCGAGTTCATGGGCGAAGACAAGCCGGGGAATGTTCCGCCAAAAGGCCTCAGGAATCTTCGCGTGCAGGCCGCGGAATCTTCTTGAAACGGATCAGGCGGTCGGTTTCTATCCTGTCCTTCTTGACCTGCCGCTCGGCATCGAGCAGTTGTCCCGCGGCCAGCCATTGGGCGAACTCTTCCGGCGTTTCCAGCGTGATGCGGCCCAGGGTCGCGGCGCGGAATTCGTAGATCACGATCTCGGCGGCCTTCTGCAGGTTCACGCGGCCTTTGCTTAGCACCGCACCGCGCTTGCGGCCGATCTCCTCGAGCAGTTGCTCGTCGGTGATGCCCGGCGTCAACTTCAATTTGTAGCGCGCCTCCAGCAGGGCGGGATAGGCCTGGATCAGGTAGTCCAGCAGTTCGAGCGCAACTTCTTCCTCGTTGAAGGCATTGCGGCCAATCGCGCCGCTGGCGGCCAGGTTGTAGCCGCTCTTGGCAACGATGATGCGAGGCCACAACATACCGGGCGTGTCCCACAGGTAAAACCCGTCGGCCAGCACGATGCGCTGCTCGAGTTTGGTGATGCCGGCTTCGTCGCCGGTCTTGGTGGCGCGCTTGCCGGTCAGGGTGTTGATCAGCGTGGACTTGCCGACGTTGGGAATGCCGCAGATCAGCACGCGCATGGGTTTGACCATGCTGCCGCGTGTGGGCGCCAGCGCATGGCAGGCATCGATCAGGCGGCGCGCCGGTGCGGTTTCGCTGGCGTCGAGCGCAATCGCGCTGGTACCCGGCTGGCTGTTGTAGTGCGCGAGCCAGAGCGGCGTGCGCACGGGATCGGCCAGGTCCTGCTTGTTGAGCACCTTGAGCGCGGGCTTGGCGCCTGTCAGTTCGGCCAGCATGGGGTTGGCGCTGGAGCCGGGCAGGCGTGCGTCCAGCAGCTCAATGACCACATCAATTTCCTTGATGCGCTCACTGATGGCCTTTTTGGTCAGGTGCATGTGACCGGGGAACCACTGGATCGCCATCGGGATGTGTTCTTTCTTGGGTTCGAAGTCTGGATCGCGGCGGGAAGGAGGACGCACGCGCGGTGCGCTGCCGTCCGATACATCAGCCAGCCCCGATTATCGGTGCGCCGGCCGGTGTGCCCCCAGACCCGGGCTGGACACCGGTTTGCTACGTTTCAATAGCTTCCGGCGCAGATCCGGCAAGGTTGTCAGGCCGCGTGCGCCAGGCTGCGGATGCCCAGCCGGTCAGGTGACACGTACTGCTGGCGGTAGATCTCGAAAGGCATGGTGTCGGCCGCTTCTATTTTTTTCTGCTCGGCGATGGACTGGCGCGTGAGCGCCTCGAACGCAGCCTGCTGGGCAGCAGAAAACGGCAGGCCCAGCAGCGTCTGCCTGGTTTTGGCCGACTGGGCGCGGGCAAAGGCCACGAAGGAATTACCAAAGTCGCGCTGCATGGCCTCCAGCACACGCGCCGAGGGTAGCGTGCTGGCATCCAGCAGGGCAGATTCGGCGGCCACCAGCGTGTCGCTGTACCGGGTGCCGCCATGCACCGCGTCAAGTGCCGCGGCAATCGGTGCGCACTGCGCCACCACTTCTGAGCCCCAGGAGGTCAGGGACACTTCCTTGCCTGCGCGCTTGAGTAGCAGGCCGGGCTGCCGGCCACGGGCGGCCGTGTGGTGCTGGTTGTGCTTGAGCTCGGCGATTTCCTGCGGCGTGTCCGGCGGGCTGTCGCTAAGCAGGCAGTGCAGCAAAAACACATCGAGAAAACGCATGGTCTGCGCGTTGATGCCGACGGGCTCGAACGGATCCAGGTCCATCAAGCGCACTTCGATGTATTCAACGCCGCGCTCGCGCAGCGCATGCAGCGGGCGCTCGCCGGGGTAGATCACGCGTTTGGGACGGATAGTGCCGTAGAACTCGTTTTCAATCTGCAGCAGCGTGGTACCGAGCTGGTTGTAGTCGCCGCCCGGGTTCTGGATGCCCACCGCTTCATAGGCGGGATAAGGATGGGTCAGCGCGTCCTGCAGCGAAGCGCCATAACCCTCGAGGCTGTTGTAGCTGACCGCCAGCGAAGCTTGCGCATCGCTCTGGTAACCCAGGCGGCCCATGCGCAGCGAAGTGCCGTGCGGCATGTACATGGTGCTGTCCGAGAGCTGCTGCAGTTCGTGCTGGCGCCCGGCGACGAAGGAGGAACATACGGCCGGCGACGCGCCGAACAGGTAGAGCAGCAAAAACGCATGGCGGCGGAAATTACGGATCAGCGCAAAGTACTGTTCGTTCGACACGTCCGGCAGCGACCAGTTGTAGTGGATGCCCGAGATGGTCTGCATGCGCCGGCCATACCGGTGCGACAGGCCCATGCGGTAGACGCTTTTGGCGCGCCCGACGTTGGACGAGCCGAAGCGTGCAATCGGAATGGTTTCGTCGGTCGGCAGGCCGCAGGGCATGCTCGAGACCCAGAGCATTTCGTCGCCGAGCGCCTGCATCGCGCGGTAGGTGAACTGGTGGATCTGTGTGAGCTCGCCGAGCGCGGCGTCCGCACCCTCGCCCAGGCCTTTGTGCGCCGCCGTAACCAGTTCGACCTGCGACTCGCTGAAATCAGTGGTGATGCTGGGGTGCGTCAGGGCCGACCCCAGCGCGGCCGGGTGCGGTGTCAGCGCCAGGGCGCCACCGGGTTGCGCGCGCAGGCTTTCTTTTTCAATGCCGCGGCGCATGCCTTTCAGCCTGGCGGGACCGAGCGCCTGGAGGCGGTCTCCCAAAAGCGCGGCGCTGCGCGCATGCAAGCTGTTCATAACTTCTTCCCTCAGAATCTTTCGTGGCGTGCAAGGTATCACAGGCCGGGCTTGTTTGCAGGCTGCGCGGCCCGGCGGCGGGCCGTGCAGCGCGGCCTGGCTCACCCTTCCGTTTTTGGTATTTGCAAGCTACTATTGTTTTGATAGCTGGTTGCGCCCGCCCTGATTGGGCTGAAGCACGATTTCACTTAAAAGTACAGGCATTCGCAGCAGACGGGCCTGAAGCCAGGCGCGGCGCCATTGCGGGAAAGCCCTTACGGCTGCCGGATTTCGCCCGAGGCGCTAGCTGGCACCGGACAACACCTGCAACAGCCACTGGTTCATGTCGGCAATTTCTTCCATGCAGACCGAATGTTCCATCTCGTAAGCGTGCCAATCGACCGGGTAGCCTAGCCCCGTCAGCGCATCACGCGTCGCGGTGGCCGCGGCCAGCGGCACCACGCCGTCGTGTTTGCCGTGCGCCAGGAAGACCGGCAGGCCCGCATTGGCCGGGCTGCGTTCTGCCGCCACGGTGTGAGCCAGGGGCAGGTAGCCGGACAGGCCCATGATGCCGGCCAGGCGCTCGGGATAACGCAGCCCCGTCATCAGCGCCATGGCACAGCCCTGCGAGAAACCGGCCACCACGATGCGACCGGCTGGCATGCCGCGCGCGACTTCGCGCTCTATCAGCTGATTGATGGCGCCCTGGGTCTGGCGCATGCCTTTTTCGTCCTGGCCGGCCGTCAGGTTGGCGCCCAGGATGTCGTACCACGCCGGCATCTGGTAGCCGCCATTGATGGTGACGGGAATGACCGGCGCATTGGGAAAGAGGAAACGCACCGGGCCCACGCTGGACAGGTCGAGCTGCTCGGCGACCGGCACAAAATCGCGGCCGTCGGCGCCCAGGCCATGCATGATCAGGATGGTGGCGACAGGCTGTTCGCCGGTCTGGGCTTCAATCACTTCAAGAGACATGGAGGGACCCGGTAGTCAGTAAGGAGGCAGCGCGCATGTCGGTCATGCAGCCGCTGGAAGAAGAGCGATTTTAAATGCTGCGGCCTGGGGACAAAGGGAAGCCCTCGGCTGCGGGCAAGCGCGCTTGCGGCTGGGGGCCGGTTGTTGCTAACATTTCCCGTCAGCATTTTCTGACGCGCATTGGAGATTCGCATGAAATTCATCCTTGCTGCAGCCGCACTGGCCGCATCCTCGCTGGCCATGGCCCACAACTGCCCCAACGAAATGAAGGCCATTGACGCCAAGCTCTCAAGCAACCCGACGCTCTCGGCCGCCGACATGAGCAAGGTCAAGGCCTTGCGCGCGGACGGCGAAAAGTTCCACAAGGCGGGCAAACACGACGATTCGATGAAGGCCCTGGGCGACGCCAAAAAACTGCTGGGTATCTGACCGGCCGGCTGAAGCAGTGACATCGCCGGCAGACGGCTGCACCGCGGCGCAACCCACAGCGCCCTGCCCTATCACCGGCCGCGTTTCGGCCCTGGCCATGTTCAGTGTCCTGCGGCGGCAGGCAGCTGAACTGGGCCAGGTTTTGCGTGAACCGCCGCCGGAGCCCACCACCTGCTGCGGCCGCGGCTGCAATGGCTGCGTGTGGGAAAGTTACTACGCGGCCGCCGCCTGGTGGCAGGAAGAAGCGCTGCAAACGCTGGACGCTTGACTTGGCTTCCCACTTGGACGACCATCGATTGGCATGCCACCTTCACAGGGCCGGACCTCCCTGGTCCTGCCGGCAGCAAGGGAACGCCACACATGAGAGAAGCCATCAGCAGGCTGCTGGGCCTGAAAACAGCAGCCGCAAAAAAAGGCAAGGCTGACAAGCCATCAGTTGCAGCAAGGCCTGCCGCCAGGACGTCGCCGACGGATCGCGACAGCCAGCACACCATTGAAGACAATTCCGACAACGGCACGCGCCGCCAGCTCGTCCAGACGCTGGTGCGCGATTGCCTGCGCAGGAACAGCATTCCGCCGGGCTGGATCGAATGCCAGATGCTGGTCGTCAACAGCCGCAGCCGCGGCCCGGGCATGTATGCACGCCTGGTGGTGCGCCACTGGGATCCGCGGCTGTTGACCTACGCGTACGCTTTCCAGAAGGAGCTGCTTGCCGCCATCGCCCAGTTCGAACCGCAGTCCTCGACCTGGCTGCACGGGGTATCCTGGGAGTTCAATGTTGGAGACAAATGCCCCTACCCCGACATGCCCGACCCGGCCATCTGGCGCGAGCCGCCGGCCGCTGCCGTTTCCCCGGCCCCGGCGGTGGCGCCTGCTGGCGCAACTGCTG
>NZ_JBAQYR010000147.1:0-28354 GCF_049790275.1 Polaromonas sp. | reverse complement strand
AAGGCCGCCTATGCAGCCGTGGGCGCCATCTACACGCCCGGCCCTTGGGCCAGCGTCTTCGCCTACGAGTACCTTAAGGACGTGCGAAGTTATGTGCTGATTGTTGGCGCGCTGGTGAGCTACCGCCTGCTGCTGCTGCGCGCCCAGGGGGAGGCGCGGGTGCTGGATGCGCCGGAAGCTGCCGCGGGCACCCTGCCTGCCGCCGGCCCGGCAACCGCGCAGCGGCCCGAGCGTTTCCTGGTGCGCAAGCTGCGCAGCGAATTCCTGATCGCCGCCACAGACATCGAGTGGCTGCAGGCCCAGGGCAACTACATCGGCATCCACGTCAACGGCCACGACTACCTGCTGCGCTCGACCCTGGCGGACTTTCTGAGCCAGCTTGACCCGGCACGTTTTGTCCAGGTGCACCGCAGCTACGCCGCCAACCTCGACCGTGTGGCAGAAATCGAGCCGCTCGACAGCGGCGACGCCCGCCTGCGCATGAAGGACGGCAGCCAGGTGCCCTGCAGCCGTCGCTATCGCGCGGCCCTGGGCGGTGGTTAAGAACCAAATCAGGCTTCACCCCTTTGAATACGGGCGCAACAAGCTATTGATTCAATAGCAATCGATGTGTGCACTAAAGGGCCGGGGCGCCCACATGGCGCAGAAAATCAGCCAGCGTTTTGCCGGCTTCATGCTGGAAGCCGGTTTCCAGCATCTGCAGCTTTTCAATGCGGTCGACCCGGAAACTACGAAAGTCCTGCCGGGCTTCGCACCAGGCCCCGAGCGTCCAGACCTTGCCCCAGAAGAAACAGCCCAGCGGCCGGATCGTGCGCTTGCTGGTGTTGTCCTGCGGGTCGCGGTAATGCAGCTGAACCTTGTGCCGCGCTTGCACCGCCTCACGCAAGCGTTGCAGCCGCTGCTGATTCTCGCCATCCACACCCAGAAGGGGCGCGTAGACCGCCAGGCTTTCCGCGGCCACACGGGCAGCCGCCGGCAACACCGACAGGATTTTTCCCAACGCGTCCTCGGCCTCGCGGGCCAGACCCGGGTCCAGGCCCTGCTGTGCAAGACGCACCGAGGCCACCAGCGCCTTGGCTTCTTCCTGCGTGAACATCAGAGGTGGCAGGTCAAAGCCGCTGCCCAGGCGATACCCGACACCGGCCTCGCCTTCAAGAGGAACGCCCTGGTGCTGCAATTCGGCAACGTCACGGTAGATGGTGCGTACCGACACTTCCAGGCGTTTCGACAAAAACACCGCCGTGGTGAGGCGGCGCCCGCGGATCAACTGCAGAATCTGAAACAGGCGGTCGGCGCGACGCATGACAGGACTTTAGCGCAGCGCGCCAACCGTCAGGCCGCAAAACCCAGGCGGACGGGATCGGCCCGCATCGCCAGGGCGATCACCTGCATGTCGTGGTCACTGATCTCAAACAAGCCGAAGCGCAGTTTGTAGCCCCAGTGCTGGCGCTCCTGCGCGAATTCAAGCCGGTCCAGCAGCGACGCCACCGGCACCTCCCGTGCCGGCAGGTAAGCCACGTCACGCCGAAAAGGCACGAAGCCGCCGCCTATGTCAAACGGATAAGGTTCACCGGGCTGTGCAACACCTATGGACACAAAGTGCTGGTACCTGTCCCGCGCGCCGAACGCAAGCGTTGGCGCGTAGTAGGTGATGCGGTCACCCGGCGACACCCTCTTTAGCGGAGCGCATTTGCCGTGGCAGACCTGCATGTAGCCCCGCGCAGGCTCGGCGCATCCACGGCGCGCGTGTTCCGCGCTGGCCACGGCAATCCAGTTTCGGGGGTGTAATTGCGGAAGGGATTGCATTGCCGCCTCAGGCCAGTGCGTGCAGGCCGACCCGGTTGCCGTCCAGGTCGGTGATGTGCGCAAAGAAGCCCAAGCCGGGTGGCAGCGCCTGCCGGCCCAGCGCAATGTTGCCGCCGGCCTTGGCCACCCGTGCCAGGGCAGCATCCAGTGAAGGGGAAGCGTCCAGATAGACCAGAGTGCCGGTGGCGCTGGGTGCCGGTGCTGTGGGGCCGGCCATGAGACAGCCGCCGACACCTTCGCCCTCATAGGGAAACACGGCACCTTCGGAAGGCCCCATGGGCTCGCGGCGCAGCTTGCAGTTCAGCACGGCTTCGTAAAAAGCCTGGGCGCGGTCGATTTGGGTGCTGGGGATTTCAAACCAGCTGATGGCGCTTTTCATGAAGGACTCCTGTTGTGTTGAAGAAGCCTTGATGATGAAGAGGGGCTGCTGACAGCGTGGTGTCAGCAGGGTTGTCAATCCAGTGCTCGGTCCAGCACTTCCACCCAATGCCTGACCGGCGTGGCCGTACCGCTCTGCAGGTGCGTGATACAGCCGATGTTGGCCGACACAATGAGCTCGGGCGCCATGTCATGCAGATGACCCAGCTTGCGGTCACGCAACTGGGTGGCGATCTCCGGCTGCAACACCGAATAGGTGCCGGCGGAGCCGCAGCACAAGTGCGCTTCGCAGCTAGCCACCTTGATGTCGAAACCCAGTGCGCCCAGGTGTTTTTCGACGCCGCCGCGTAGCTGCTGGCCGTGTTGCAAGGTGCACGGCGGATGAAATGCAATGCTTCCATTCCCGGCTCTGGCGGAGACTTTCTCGCGCAGCGCTTCCACCAGTTCAGGCAGCAACTCGCTCAGGTCGCGCGTCAGTTCGCTGATTCGCGCCGCCTTGGCCGCGTAAGCCGCGTCGTCCTGAAGGAGGTAGCCGTATTCCTTGACGGTGACGCCGCAGCCCGAGGCATTCATGACAATCGCCTCGGCGCCGGCTTCCACATGCGGCCACCAGGCATCGATGTTGCGGCGCATTTCCGCCTTGCCGCCGTCCTGGTCGTTCAGGTGAAATTTCACCGCACCGCAGCAGCCGGCCCCGGCCGCGACCACGGTCTGGATGCCCGCCGCATCAAGCACACGTGCCGTCGCGCTATTGATGTTGGGCATCATGGCGGGTTGCACGCAACCGGTGAGCATGAGCACCTTGCGCGCATGTTCACGCTGCGGCCACACGCCCGCCGGCTGGCGCGCGGGCACCTTGGCCTTCAGCGCCGCGGGCAGCAGGCCGCGCACGGCCTGGCCAACGTTCATGGCCGGTGCAAACAGCGGCGAGGGCAAGCCTTCCTTGAGAGCCCAGCGCACCGTGCTTTCGATTGCAGGCCGCGGCACACGTTCATCGACCAGCTTGCGGCCGATGTCCACCAGGTGGCCGTACTGCACGCCGCTGGGGCAGGTGCTTTCACAATTGCGGCAGGTCAGACAGCGGTCCAGGTGCATCTGCGTCTTGCGCGTCGGGGCCTCGCCTTCGAGCACCTGCTTGATCAGGTAGATGCGCCCGCGCGGGCCGTCCAGTTCGTCACCGAGCAGTTGGTAGGTGGGGCAGGTGGCGGTGCAGAAGCCGCAGTGCACACACTTGCGCAAAATGGCTTCGGCGGCCAGACCGTCGGCCGTGCCCTGGAATTCGGGGGAAAGATTGGTTTGCATCAAATCTCCGACGGGCCGCCCCTAGGCGATTTGCGCCCCCTTGGGGGGCAGTGCAGCGGCGCAACCGCAAACGTGGGGGTCAACATTAAAACTCGGGATACAGGCGGCCGCGGTTGAAGATGCCGGCGGGATCGAATTCATTCTTCAGCTGGCGGTGAATCCGATCCAGCGGCGGTTTTAGTGCGTCAAATCGGCGTTCAGCCCTTATCTGACTTGCGCCACCAGCTATAAAAAGCGTAGCATGACCGCCGGCGCGCGCGGCGATCTCGCGCAGGCGCGGCCCGTCGTCTGGCGTGGCGCGTACCCAGCGCAAGCCGCCCTGCCATTCAACCAGCGGCGGCTCGGGCAGGTCCAGCACCGGTGCGGTCTGCGGTACCGACACACGCCACAGGTCCCGCTCGCCACGCGCCAGAAACCAGGGCAGCTGCTGGTCGCGGCACAGCGTCCAGTCCGGCGCCACCGTGGCGTTGTCCTGGCGCTCACCGCCCATGGTTTTGCAGGCGGCATCCACAGCGGCCACCGCCCCGCGCAGGCGCAGGTACAGCGTGGGCAGGCCGTCATCCACCCAGCAACTGGCGTTGAGTGGCAGCGGCTGGCCGCCCCAGCGGTTCAGCTGCGCCATCGCCTGGGCCTGGCTCATCTGGAACTTCAGCGTGGCTTCGGCCGGGGCCAGCGGCAACACCTTGAGGCTGACTTCGGTGATCAGGCCCAGCGTGCCCATGGCGCCGGCCATCAGGCGCGACACGTCGTAACCCGCCACGTTTTTCATGACCTGGCCGCCGAAGGTGAGCAGTTCGCCCCGGCCGTTGACCATCGTCAGGCCCAGCACATAGTCACGCACGGAACCCACACTGGCACGCGCCGGGCCGCTCAGGCCGGCGGCTACCATGCCGCCCACCGTGGCGCCTGGCCCGAAATGCGGCGGCTCGAAAGGCAGGCACTGGCCGCGTTCGGCCAGCACGGTCTCCAGCTCGGCCAGCTTTGTTCCGGCACGCACGGTCACGACGAGTTCTGTTGGTTCGTAACTGGTGATGCCGGCCAGCGGCGCGGTTTCCAGCAGTTCGCCTGCAGGCGGCTCGCCATAAAAGTCTTTGCTGCCCCCGCCGCGTATGCGCAAGGCCGTGCCGGCCGCTGGCGCCGCCCGGACCTGGTCGATGATCAATTGAAGCGCTGAATCCATGGCGCTGATGGTAAGGCGGGCCGCTGCGGCACAGTTTGATTTTTTTGAACGGCCGTCGTTCGGTTTTTTACGGCAGGCACATCGAAGGCGTCAGCCAGCGAAAAAGTTGACGGGCAGGCCGGGAACATCCACCCGCATCGAAAACACGCCGCCGGACTGGGGCATGGCTTCGAGCTCTGCGGCCGGGCGGCCATGGCGCGCCGTGGTCAGGTACAGGGTTTGCAGATCGTCGCCACCGAAACACACCATGGTCGGGCACTGCACCGGCGTTGCGATCTCGGACAGCACTTCGCCCGCGGGCGAGAGCTTGAGTACACGCCGGCCTTCGAACATGGCAACCCAGTAATTGCCCTGGCTGTCCACCGCCGCACCGTCGGGGCGGCCGCCATAACCGGGCTGGCCTGGCTGCCAGCCTGGGGGCTTGAGGGGAAACTGCCGGAACACGCGCTGCCGACTCAGGGTGTTGGTACTTGCATTCCAGTCCCAGGCATGGACCACATGGGCGGTGGTGTCGGCCCAGTATAGCGTGCGGCCGTCAGCCGACCAGGCCAGGCCGTTGCCCACGGTTGCGCCGCCGGCCATGCGCGCCAGCACCGGCGCGTGCCCATCATCGCGGCGGTCCAGGCAGTACAGCGCGGCTTCGCGCGCGTCGCGCGGCTCATAAATCGTGCCGGCCCAGAAACGGCCCAGGGTGTCGCACTTGCCGTCGTTGAAGCGGCTGGTTTTTGTGTTGTGCAGGGCCGCGGCGAGTTTCTCGAGCGGGCCGCCCCAGCGGCGTGCGCGGTAAATGCCGTCGCGCAGGGCGATGACCAGGCCGCCGCCGCGCGCCGGTGCGATGCAGCCCGGCTCAAGGTCATGCGGCGCAACCATGGCCCAGCTTTCCACCGTGCCCATGAACACATTGCTGCGAAAGATTTTTTTCGACGGAATGTCGACCCAGTAGAGCATCTGCTCGTTCGGGTGCCAGAACGGCGACTCGCCCACCTCGCAGGGGTCAGCCGCCAGGGCTTGCCAGGTGCTCATGCGGCGCGCTCCACCTGGATGCTCATGTGTGCACTCATCGATTCGCCGGGGGCCAGGACCCGGACACCCAGGTCTTCGGCGCGGCCTGCACCGGCCTGCACCAGGTTGATGGCATTGTTGACGTGGCTGACGGGCTCGATCGCGACAAAGTCGCGGCTGGTGTTGGTGAAAACCACCAGCCGGTTCAGGCTGGAGCTGATGCGCGTGTGCATTTTTTCGTCGCGCAGATGCGCCATGCCGCTCCAGCCGTCAAAGCAGTGGTCCACGTCCAGGACCGCGCAGTCCGCCTCCAGGCCGGGCGAGGGCTCGCGGTGCGTCGGCAGTTTTTCATCGCTCATCTCCCAGCGCCCGGTCGCTTCAAAAGTGACGCGGCTGCCAGGTCTTTTGACAAAGTAGGGGTGCCAGCCGAGGCCCGCAGGCGCAGGCGTGGCCGCCTGGTTGGTCATGCTGAGCGTGAGCTCCAGGGTGTTGCCGCTGAGGCGGAAGGACTGCGAGGCATCGAAGGCAAACGGCCAGGACGCGTCGGGCCGGTGTTCATAGGCCAGCATCAGGAGCTGATCGTCCTGGTCCAGCACCTGCCAG
This sequence comes from Polaromonas sp., assembly GCF_049790275.1. GTDB lineage: Bacteria > Pseudomonadota > Gammaproteobacteria > Burkholderiales > Burkholderiaceae_C > Polaromonas. The sequence goes on along the minus strand of NZ_JBAQYR010000147.1, from coordinate 22,083 downwards.
GGCCGCTGCCAGCCCAGGCCATGGATGGCATGCGGTTCGGGGCCGTTGTTCTGCACCAGCGGGTGGCTGGTGCCCTGCCATTTCAGCGTGGCATGGCCGACCCGGTTGGAAAACGGCACCAGGGGATAGCTGCCGGCCAGCCGGACCGAGGTCAGTTCACTGGCAGGAGTGGAACGCAGGACAGGAAGCTCACCGAGCCAGAGGCCGGCAATGCAGCCGCCCAGTTCGGGCTTGATGTCGCAGCGCAGGCTGGCACTGGACAAGGTGATGGACCCGCTCATGGCGCCTCCACGAAGGGCAGTGAACAAGGGTGAGCGTGAGGTTTCATGGCGTCTCCTGCAGCCATTGTGCACCGGCAGGAGAGCCCTGCCCGGACAAAAAAAGGCCCGCCAGAACCGGAGTTCTTGCGGGCCCAACATCCAAAGGAGACTCTCGCTATTTATCTCAAATTCATTCAAGCTGCCGTGGCCGCCCGGAGGTAGCCACGGCTTGTACCGGTTAGCGGCTGTAGGCGGTTTCGCCGTGCGACGTGATGTCGAGGCCTTCGCGCTCGTCTTCTTCGCTGACACGCAGGCCGATGGTCAGGTCCACGATCTTGTAGGCAATGAAGGCCACGACACCGGACCACACAACAGTGATCAACACCGCCTTGAGCTGGATCCAGACCTGGGAAACGATGGAGTAGTCTGCCGCCGTCACCATGGTCGCCGTGACCCAGTCGGCCACGTAGCCCGGGCCGCCCAGGCTGGGCGAATTGAACACACCCGTCAGCAACGCGCCGAGGATACCGCCGATGCCGTGCACGCCGAACACGTCAAGCGAGTCGTCGGCACCGAGCAGCTTCTTCAGGCCATTGACACCCCAGAGGCAGGCAAAACCTGCGGCCAGACCGATGACCAGCCCGCCACCGATGCCAACGTTGCCGGCTGCTGGCGTGATCGCCACCAGGCCAGCGACGGCGCCGGAAGCGGCACCCAGCATCGAAGCCTTGCCGCGCATCAGCGCTTCACCGACACACCAGGCCAGCACGGCTGCGGCGGTAGCGCCCAGCGTGTTGATGAAGGCCAGGGCTGCAAAGCCGTTGGCTTCCAGCGCAGAGCCTGCGTTGAAACCAAACCAGCCTACCCACAGCAATGCCGCACCGACCATGGTCAGTGTCAGGCTGTGGGGGGCCATGGCTTCCTTGCCGTAACCGATACGTTTGCCCACCATGTAGGCGCCGACCAGACCGGCCATGGCGGCATTGATGTGCACGACGGTACCGCCGGCAAAATCAAGCGCGCCCGACTGCCAGATGTAACCGGCTTTGGCATTCATGCCATCGACTACTTCCTTGGCGGTGTAGGCATCGGGCCCCATCCAGAACCAGACCATGTGCGCCATGGGTGCGTAGCTGAAGGTGAACCAGAGGACCATGAACATCAGCACGGCACCGAACTTCATGCGTTCGGCAAACGCACCGACGATCAGCGTGCAGGTGATGGCGGCAAAGGTCGCCTGGAAAGCTGCAAAGACGATCTCGGGAATCACAACGCCCTTGCTGAAGGTCGCGCCGTTGGCAAAGGTGCCGGCGACGTTGTCCCAGACGCCTTTCATGAACAGCCGGTCGAATCCGCCGAAGAAGGCATTGCCTTCGGTGAAGGCGAGGCTGTAACCGTAGATGAACCACAGCACCACAATCATCGAGAAGGTGACCATGACCTGCATCAGCACCGACAGCATGTTCTTGCTGCGGACCAGGCCGCCGTAGAACAGGGCCAGGCCGGGAATCGTCATCAGGATGACGAGAAGGGTTGAAACCATCATCCAGGCGGTGTCACCCTTGTTGGGTACGGGAGCAGGGGCTGCAGGGGCTGCGGCTTCGGCGGCAGCGGGCGCGGCCGCCGCTGCAGGAGCAGCTATCGCAGCAGCCGGAGCGGCCGGTGCAGCGGCTTCGGAAGCGGCAGGAGCAGCAGCGGGCGCCTGCGCCAGAACGGCAGCAGCACCGGTGAACAGGCTCAGTCCCAGAGCCAGGGAGGCAAGTAGTTTTTTCATGTCTATGTTCTCTTTTTTTCAGGATTGAGGCTTACAGCGCTTCTTTGCCGGTCTCGCCCGTGCGGATGCGCACGACTTGCTCCAGGTTGTAAACGAAGACCTTGCCGTCGCCGATCTTGCCGGTGCGGGCTGCGCCCTCGACGGCTTCAATCACGCGGTCGACCAGTTCGTCGGACACTGCCGCCTCGATTTTGACCTTGGGGAGGAAGTCCACGACATATTCAGCGCCGCGGTACAGCTCCGTGTGGCCCTTCTGGCGACCGAAACCCTTGACCTCGGTCACGGTGATGCCCTGCACGCCAATGCCGGACAGCGCTTCACGCACCTCGTCCAGCTTGAACGGTTTGATGATGGCCGTTACCAGTTTCATAAAATTCTCCTTTGGCTCAGATTGCGCCGTGTTGCTTCAGAAATTTTTCTTGATCGAGAAAACCAGGCCGTCTTTAGCCAGGTCACGGGTGCCGGAACCAGGCAGCGTATACGGCGCACCCAGGCCGTTGGTACCCACAACGGCCAGGCTCAGAACCAGCCCGTCGATGTCCTTGTTGACGGCCACAGAATAATCGGTATAGGAGTTGCCGTTCTTGATTTTTTGCGCGCCGACGTGCGGAACAACAGACCAGCCCGAGCCCAGGTCAAAATTCGCGCTGAGGTCGAGGTAGCCGCTGTTTTTGCTGTTGGCCGTGCCAAACAGGTTGGTCGTGGCATGCGAGTATTTGGCTGTGACGATACCAAAGGTCAGGGCGCCGTAGAGCTCAAAGGTGTTCGGGCTCACCAGGCCGGCGGTCTTTTTCATGTTGTTGCCGGCATACCAGTAGTACAGACCACCGACGTCATAGCTTAGGCCTTCGGACAGGGCACCCTTGTAACCGCCGTAGAAATCGATTTCAACCGGGCCCTTGGTGGTGTTGGGGTTGGCGGTTGTGTCCTTGATCCAGCTGATCGTCGACGCCCAGGTGCCCAAGTAAAAGCCGCTGCTGTGTGCGTAGTCAATGCCGCCATTGATCGCCGGCTTCTTGCCGGTTTGCGAAATGCCGCGATAGCGGTAGTCGGTGGTGGCACCCACGTTATAGGACAGGGTAGATGCCGGCGCAGGAGCTGCTGTCTGGGCAAAGGCCGAACCGGCAAGCGCCAGAACCATCACCAGCATTGATTTTTTGACGGCGAATTTCATACGAACTCCATAGATAGTTAAAGTGGGGGACTGCTGTAGACGGGGATCAATTAGCACGGAGCGTGCCAAAACCTCGCCAGCTTCAATGTTGTGCAGGCGCGTATTTGTAAAGCTCTCGCGTTACAACATGGTGAGAATGAACAATAACCGCACCAATTAGGTGCTTTTCTGTGTGCGCGCTATTGGTGCATGGACAGGGAGGATGAATAATGAGCTTATCTTTAGTGCAAAGCCGCGCCCTTTTGGGTATGCAGGCGCATCCAGTCTGCGTTGAAGTGCACCTGGCCAATGGCTTGCCGAGTTTCACGCTGGTGGGACTGGCGGAAACCGAAGTCAAGGAGGCGCGGGAACGTGTGCGTTCAGCCATCCAGAACACCGGGCTGGAATTTCCCTTGACCTACCCATCGCCCTGGGCATTCTGGCCGCCAGCGGGCAGATCGACACCGGCAAGCTGGCTGGCTACGAGTTTGCCGGTGAGCTGTCACTGGGCGGAGAATTGCGCCCCATCCGCGGGGCACTGGCCATGAGCCTGGCGCTGCCAGGGCAGGATGCCGGCCAGGCCCGGCCGAAGCTGGTGCTGCCCGGCGGCAGTGCCGAGGAGGCCGCGCTGGTGCCGCATGCCGAGGTCTACCGCGCGCATCACCTGTTGGACGTGGTCAGACAATTTTTGCCCGGTAATACGGTTCCCGAAGACTCTGAGGGCTGGGTCCGGGTGCAAGCCAGCACCCAGCAGCACCCCGCGCCCTATCCCGACCTGTCCGACGTCAAAGGACAGGCAGCCGCCAAGCGGGCCCTGGAAATTGCCGCCGCAGGCGGCCACAGCCTGCTGATGGTGGGTGCACCGGGCTCGGGCAAATCCATGCTCGCCCAGCGTTTTGCCGGCCTGCTGCCGGCCATGACCACCGAGGAGGCACTGGAAAGCGCCGCCATTGCCTCACTGGGCGGCCGCTTTTCACTGGACAAGTGGGCCGTCCGGCCGACTTGCGCACCACACCACACCGCCAGTGCGGTCGCCTTGGTGGGCGGCGTGGCAAAGCGCAAGCTATTTAAGAATGCGCCAGTTAAATGGGAAACTACCTCGTTATTTAGGAATTAATACGAGTGGTTTCAGCTTCCCGGCCTATTGGAATTAGCGAACTCACCAGGGTTCTGGATGCAACCCAGCGCTGGAGAATCGACTGGTTGGGGAACGTGAGGGCGCCTGTTAGCCCTCAGCTGCAGCACATGATCACGGTTTTCTTTAGTCCCCTTCAGCCGGGATACTCGGGGCCGATGAACTTGCCGGCTGCGGTAATCCCGGATGCCCAGGTGGCTGTTACCAACGCAGCTACTTGTGGAAGCACCTCGTAGCTCATGGCAAGAGCTGCCTGCAATGTCAAGTGATGCCGTACTTTCCTACCTGCGCAAGGAAATCAAGTTCGGGCGCCTGCAGATCGCCGGTCACAAAACACATTTTGAAGAAGAATTGCTGAGCGCAGCGGCGGAGTTACGTGACCGTACCAATGGACATCCACTCCATGTGATCTACGCGACCGAAGAATTAGTGCGCTCGCGGAAACCCCTATCAAAGTGGAGTATCGAACAGCTTTCCGGGGACCTCAGCCAAGACGTCAAGAGATACTACGGATCGCTCTGGCAAATGCTCAGCGCGAGTCAAAGAGACGTCCTGCGTTTAATCTGTGCTTTTAAGTTCTTCTGGCCAAAGCAGGCATTCTCGGAAATTGCTTCCGTTGCAGGTACCGCTGAGCCTGAGGTAACGGCAGTAGAGCATCTTCTGCATAGCTCGGCCGCGGGACTAAAGGCGTTCCACGAAAGCCTAATTGTCTTTGTCCGCCAGACAGATGGGTTCAATGAGCGAGTGGCCGAATTGACCCCTCATGTAGAGACATGGCTGAGCGATTCGGCACCGAATTCCCTACGTGTCAACTGGCTCTGGGCGGTGCAGGCTCGACTCGGTAGACCTGAAAATCTTATTTCAGGAATTCAGCGTGATTGGATTCTCGAGCGTCTGCAGGAAGGATATCCCATTGAACTTTTTGAAGGGCTACTCGCTGATGCTGAGGAACTCGCGTTCTGTCGGGCCCAGTACGCGGACGCGTATCGACTTCGTCACCTCAAACATAGGCTTCTGAACAGCCTCTCCTACCAACTTATTGGAGCCGATGCAGCACGTCTGAAGACATGCACTTGGAAGCTCGCTCCTGACGACAGTGTGATTGACGAGGCCATTGCCTCCCGGCATGAAACATCGACAGTCGATGTCGCAGCGCTCGGAAACGCATTGGCTGCGCGCGGCGACCTCTCAAATGCGGAGACCTGCGGCGACGAGGCGTATCGGAGGTATCTTGGAGAAAGCCGGTTCGCCGGCCGGCACCGTGGTTCCGAGGGGCGACAAGAGGAACTCTATCTTGTGAAGTCACTTTCAGACTTGCGAGTGATCGGCCGCACACCACATTCAGCCGCCAGGATCGTTGGTGGAAGCTCACCACAAATCGCTGGCGGCTTCTTGGAAGCACTCGTAGCAGCCAAGGACCTGCGGTCTTTAGTGGATCTTGCTCTCAACGTTCCAGATGGCGCTGCACGTGCCCTGGTTGGGGCAGGTGGGCCGCGCCATTGTGCGACGTCTTGCAGGTTTCGGCTGTACCCGTCTCCTAGGGGTGGATCCAGAGGCGGTCGCGGAAGGTGTGGAGATGGTGCCGCTGGCCACTGCCCTGGCCGAGGCGGATTTTGTTCTGGTAGCCGTACCGCTGACGTCAACGACACACCATCTCATAGGCGCGACAGAACTCGCCCATGCGCGAGCAGGGCAACTGATTGTCAACGTAGGCCGCGGCTCCGTCGTGGACGAGATGGCCGTGTTGCCGGCCCTTCAGTCCGGGCAGGTCGGGGGATATGCTGCGGACGTGTTTGGCTGCGAAGACTGGCAATTGTCGGACCGGCCCCGCACGGTCTCGCCCGAACTGCTGGCCGAACCCTACACAGTCTTCACCCCACACATCGGCTCAGCGGTGCAACATGTCCGTCTTGCGATCGAGCAAAGCGCGGCCGACAACATCATTGCCGCTTTGCAGGGAAAAACACCGCCCAATGCCATCAACGCGCCGCAGCGGTTGGCCGCCTGAGCCTGCTTGATCTGCCCAGAGGTAGCCAGAGGTCGCTGCCGCACTTGCTTGTCGAACTCCCAGAGTTCACTTGCGGCGTCGGCCGTTAGTTTAACGACGCAGCCGCATGGTGATGCGCTCGGCTGCTTCCCAGGGACATGACCATTGCGTGTGGTTTCAGGTGACGGCGTGGATGCGCTGCTTTTGGTCGACGCTTGACGCGTTTGTTCAGTTCCGTCGAAATCTGACCCACGGGGGGTGCGGATAAAAACTTGGACTGGTTTATGTCGTAAGTCCAAGACTCTCTCGCTCCTCGATGTCATGGATGGCATCCCAGGTGGGGGCGGCGTCGATTTCAATCCGCCTCACTTCAACATTTAGACGGGCCAGGCACCCATCGCGATTTCCACCACGCGTTCGAGTTCCGCTCGGCTCAGCCCGCTGCGCGCCTGAACCGCGATTCCCGAGGCCACCGTCATCACATAAGCCGCAAGAGATTCCGGATCCTGACCGTCTGGAAGGTCGCCTTCTTCTCTCGCCCGGCGGAAGCGGTCCGCGACTTCGGCCTCTGCCACGCGGCGCAGCTCCGCCATCGCCGACCTGACAGTCTCTGACCCGGGCCCTGTCGCGAGGGCACCGTGCACCATCAGACAGCCGTCAGGCGTTCCGTTGCCCAGAACGAGTTGCACCTCGCCTTCCAGAATGCATCGTGCGACTTCGCGCGCCGACTTCTGCTGGAACGCCTTCTCGTACAGCTGGCCGTTGTACTGCCCGTACCGCTCGACGGCGCGCATGAAAAGGCTCTCCTTGTTTCCGAATGCCAGGTAGAGGCTCGGCACGGTCACTTGCAGGGTCTCAGCCAAGACGGCGATCGAAGTTCCCTCATAGCCGTGCTGCCAGAAGAGGCGCAAAGCGGCGTCCAGCGCCGCCTCCTTGTCGAACATTCTTGGTCGTCCACGGCTCATTTGTATCGATCGCTATAAAAAGATTGACGAAAGGATTTTTGTTTATTATAACGTTCACTATATTAATTGCGAAAGGGCAAAAATGCCACCGATCCCCGAACGGGCCACCCCACGCGAATGGATGGGGCTTGCCGTCCTCGCTCTCCCGACCCTCCTGGTCTCTATGGACATGACCATTCTCTACCTGGCACTGCCAAGCCTCAGTATGGAGCTTCATCCCAGCGGCGCGCAACTGCTGTGGATTTCAGACATTTACGCATTCGTCCTCGCTGCTGTGCTGATCCCGATGGGCGCCCTCGGCGACCGGATCGGACGTCGCAAGCTGCTTCTGTGGGGATCGGTCGGTTTTTGCGCGTCCTCGATCTTTGCCGGGTTCGCCTCTTCGGCCGAGCAACTGATACTGGCGAGGGCACTCCTGGGAGTTTCTGGTGCAACCCTCCTTCCTTCGACGCTTGCAATGATTCGACACATGTTCCTTCAGCCCCAGGAACGCACGTTGGCCATAGGAATATGGGCGACATGCTTCACGCTGGGGGGCGTGCTGGGGCCGCTGCTGGGCGGCGTATTGCTTTCGTACTTCCACTGGGGATCAGTCTTCTTCGCGGCCGTTCCCATCATGCTCGTGCTTGTGCTTGCAGGTCCAGCCCTGCTTCCGGAGATCCGGGAGCCTTCGTCTCGCAAAGTCGACGCAACAAGCGTGGTTCAGCTGATGCTTGCCGTATTGGCGGGTACATACGCCATGAAGGATGCCGCAAGTCACGGGGTCGGCTGGATACCGGTGATGCTGCTGGTCGTCGCGGTGACTCTTGGCGCGGCATTCCTGCGCAGGCAGAAATCCGTCGCAAGCCCGCTTGTGCAACTCGCACTCTTTCGCAGCACGGCCTTCAGCACGGCCATGACTGCAAATGCACTGGCGCTGTTCGCATGGGTTGGCGCCTCGCTGCTGGTGGCTCAGCATATCCAGCTGGTTTTGGGGCTGCGCGCCATGCCTGCCGCGCTGTGGATGCTTCCGAGCGCTTTGGCGTGCATGGCCGGTTGCCTGGCGGCACCCGGCTTGGCGCGCAGCTGGTGGAGCGGGCGGATCATCACCGTCGGCCTTTTTCTTGCAACGCTGGGGCTGGGAGTTCTGGCCGCGTTGGCTCACCGGGCCGGTCTGGCTGCAATCGTGCCAGCCATGATGCTGCTGGGCTTTGGCGTGTCACTCATCGTGACGCTCTCTACAGACATCATCCTCAGCGAGGCCCCTCCAGAAATGGCAGGCTCCGCATCATCGCTTTCCGAAACGGCAGCGGACCTTGGCGGCGCACTCGGAGTGGCCGTGCTTGGCAGCGTGGGGCTGGCGGTCTACAGATTCCGCATGACGCTGCCTTCCGGCATGGACAGTGGGCAAAGAGCGTCCGCAATGGACGGCCTCTCCGGGGCCGTGCACAGTGCCGCATCCATGCCAGACGGCACGGGGGCCTGGCTTCTGGAGGCTGCCCGTTCGGCGCATGGCCAAGGGCTCGGGATTGCTACCGGGGTTGGCGCCATGCTGCTTCTCGTCATGGCATTCCTGAGTTGGTCAACGATTGGCTGTAGCTTGCAACAGTCCACAAAATTCAAAGGGGGCAACAATGCATGACGCTGACAACGAGAATCAGATTCGCAACTTGATCGAGCGCTGGGTGGATGCTGTGTGCCGGGGCGACATGGAAGGCGTGCTTGCCGGCCACTCGCCAGACATCGTCATGTACGACGTGCCAGAACCCATCCAGTGCAAAGGACTGCTCGCCTACCGACAGACCTGGGAATTGTTCTTTACGGAGAACCGGGCCGGGCCTGATCGCTTCCGGTTGTATGAGTTGGAGATTCACGCTGGCGAAGATGTCGCCGTCGCGTATGGCTTGCTTGCAATCGCCGGAGCGCCCGCGCGATGCAGGCTCACGGTTGGACTACGGCGAATTGGGCGCACCTGGACTGTCCTTCATGAACACCACTCGATGCCCATCGATCTTCTGCAGTAATACGCCCGCTACGATCTTCGCGACCCCTTTTGGCCGAAAGCAGACTTACGACTGCCTCACCGCAAAGCAGACATTCCTTGCTCACCAGTGATCGAATCCAGCGGACTCATTGTCTGCCCGGCCTCAACCTTCAGCACGTGGGTGTAAAGCATGGTGGTGCTCACATCAGAGTGGCCCAACAGCTCCTGCACCGTGCGAATGTCGGTGCCCGACTGCAGGAGATGGGTGGCGAAGCTGTGGCGCAGCGTGTGTACCGTCACATGTTTGGCAATTCCGGCCTGCGCCACCGCTCGTTTGAGTTGTCGCCCGAGGCGCTCTTCAAACAGATGATGGCGCCGCTCCACGCCCAAGCGGGGGTCGACGGACAAATGGGGCGCCGGGTAAACCCATTGCCAGGCCCATGTCTGCCCCGCCCGCGGGTATTTGGCGTCCAGCGCGTGTGGCATGTACACGCCGCTTCGGCCAGCCGCGCGGTCTGCCGCCCACAAAACCCTGGATCGCATCAACTGGTCTCGCAGCGGCACCACCAGCGCGCGGGGCAACATCACTACGCGGTCTTTGTCGCCTTTGCCGCTGCGCACAATCATCACCTCCCGGTCAAAATCAACGTCTTTCACACGAAGACTCAAGCCCTCAGCCAATCGCATGCCGGTGCCGTACAGCATGCGGGCCAACAGGCCCTCCACACCGTCCATCAAGGTCGGTACGGACTGCACTTCCCCCGTTGTCAGCACAACCGGAATACGCTTGCGCTCCGGCGGGCGGCCTATGGACTGAAGCCATGGCAGGTCCTGGTCCAGCACCTGCCGATAAAGAAAGAGAAGTGCGTTCAGCGCCTGTCGGTGGGTGGCCGGAGAAACCTGGCGTTCATCGGCCAGCATGGTCAGGAAAGCTTCAACCTCGGCTTTACCCATGTCGCGCGGATGCCGCATTTTGCCGCCCCGCCCGTGCCACCGGATGAAGAATCGGACCCAATGCAGGTAAGCTTTTTCGGTTTGCAGGCTATAGTGCAAATACCGGATACGCTCACGCACCTGGTCCAGCAACCGCGTGGACTGCAAAGCTGGCGCGGCGACTTTGTCGGGGCCGTTATACCTGTTCATTTATACAGTATAGTGAGATAAACCCATGCTTTCAAACACTTTTTTGAACCAGGGTCACCGGTGTTATCTGACTGGTGGCCATGTTATTCCGCAGTTTTGCCGGATATATCAAAGTTAAGCCGCATGTATCCAGTTCCCGCGCACGCACAGCAGATCGAACGCGAATGGGCGCCGGAGTTGGCCGCCTACTTCGGGAGATCCGAAACGGATGTTCTGGCGAAGGTTCGACCTTGGTTTCAGTTCCCCCACGGGACTTTGCGCGTTGAGTTAATGGACGGCTCAACGATCCAGTTTAAGTACGCGGTCTTTGTCGTAGGCGAAGCGAAGAGGGCAATCGCGGTATTCACAGAGCACTGCGGAAATCACATTTTTCCGTACCATGAAGCAAAGGTGTTCCGAGATGACCTTCTCGTGTATGAGCAAGCGGTTTAACTGGTCGGCCAACACGGACCCGCAACTGCAGGAGGCGGCTTCGCCGCAAATGTTGCGGTCCGGTTGCCTTCGACGTTAGACCGCACAGCATGCGAGACGTTCTTGGCTCTGGCCTGTTCCGACTCTGGCTTCTGCTGGTCCTTGGGATGGGCCTCGCATACTCGTTCGGCTCCGGGAGCAGTAGCCTGGTGCCCGGTGAGCTCCTGCTGCAAGTCGGCTTCGGCCTCATATTTGCGGGAGGCGTCCTCGGAGCCGCGCGTACGGGTCGATGGTCCACCTGGGACGGGCCCATAGTTCCGAGCAGCATCGAGTGGTGCGTGGGCCTTACGGGCGCTACTCTCTTTGTCGCGCCTTTGTTGCACGTGTTGCTGCTGTTCTCGTGGATGTGGATCCGGGGGAGTGTGCTCTAACATGGCAATCGACACAGTCCTATCGGCCGGCTTTCGCCGGCCTACTGTCCGCCGGTCTTTTCTACGTTAAATGGCAACCTTGCAAGTTCAAACGCTCCCGCGATTTCAGTTCCGTGTCAGCACGGCCCTCGTGTGTTTCGGTCTGATTTTCTTGCCGTGGTCGGCGTATTTCTTCGACCGCCCAAACTTTCTGAACGACAAAGGGTTCGCCGCTGCAACCTTCAATTTCGTCGTTTATCATTTTTCTGCGGCGGTCCTGTTTTTTGGCTTTGTCGTTGCCTTTGGATCGTTGTTCTGGTTTGCATACAAGCGGCATTGGCGCGCGGTATTTCAGTTTTTTCTAGAAATGGTGGTGTGTGTTGGTGCGGTCATTCTTCTTCCTACCTACTGAACCATTTAACCCGTTGCTCGGCACGGACATGCAACCCAAGGCTGTCGCTTCGCGGCGCAGGTTGCGTGCCGGGCAGCGCCAACGTTAAATGTCAGCAATGCCAGATATTCGCGATGACTGGTTTGAGGCCGAGCGCCTGCATCGTGCGGCTGCAGATGGCGATATTTCGCAGATAGCTTCGCTCGTCCGAGGCGGCTTTAAGGTAAACGAGTTTGACGATCTCAGCCGAACCCCGTTGCATTACGCAGTTGATGGCGAGCACTACCTTGCGGCGCAGTGGCTGCTGGACAACGGCGCTGACATCAATATCAACGATGAGGCGATGATCGGCGAAACAGCACTTTGTTTTGCCGTTCAAGGAAACTATCCAGAGATGGTCGAGTTGCTTCTGCAGCGTGGCGGAAATCCAGATATAACAGGCTGGATGCAACTTACTGCCAGAGATCGTGCCCAACGGCGTAAGGACGATGACGGTCGAAAGATTGCTGAACTCATCAAGCGCTACCATCCTTCTCAGTCAAAGCAGTCGGGCCGCAAATGAAGCCGACACTTAACCCTTTGCTCGTCACGGACGCGCAGCAACAGAATGCCGCTTCGCGGCGTGTGCTGCTCGCCGGACAGCGCCAACGTTAAAGCGCATGACAACCCTCATTAGCGCTCGTCGGCCTCTCCTCGTTTGCGCGGGCCTGGTCTTCTTGTTGGCTTCGTTGTACGGGCTCATGGGGTTTTTCCAAGCTGTGATGTTGTTCACCGGCGAGCGTGCTCTGAAAAACTCAAACATTTGGAGTTCGGTGTTCCTGGTAGCTCTCGCCATGGCAGCAATGTGCTTTGCCGCGATCCGTCACAAACGCTCCAGTAGTGCTGCATATCTAGCCGTCGCTCGTGTTGTTCTGCTGGGTACCTGCTTGTTCCTTTCGGCCGGGGCTGCGTGGCGCGTCGCAAGCGACTACATGACGCTCGAATCGTGCCTTGATCTTGGAGGCAGTTTTGACTACGTTCGCTCAGTTTGCGACCTCGCCGAGTCTCATGCCGTTGTTTCCCTATTCGCGTGGCGCGGATTTTTCCTAACCAGCACACTCGTTTTCGCTGTCCCTGTCGTTATCGCTGCGGCGAGGCGACACAAAGCGAAGGAGGAGCCGAATGCGCCTTAACATGCCAATCGACGCGGACCCACACCAGCAGGTGGCGGCTCCGCCGCAAGTTGTTGTGGCCCGGTCATCTTCACGTTAGACCGGACTATGGGCGACTTCCCGACTCTCGAAACCCAGAATCTCCTCTTGCGGGAGATTGCTGACGCTGATGCGGCGGACTTGTTGAGGATTCATGGCGACGCCGAACATATGAAATGGTTCGGCTCGGATCCCTTAACGGACATTGACGGGGCGAAGAAACTGATCCAGACGTTTGCGAAGTGGCGTGAGGAACCTGCATCGGGCACTCGCTGGGGTATACAGCTGCGAAATGAGCCAGTCCTCGTCGGAACTTGCGGACTGTTCCGTTGGAATCGAACCTGGAGAACGTGCGTGACGGGATATGAAGTTTCTCCATTGCACGAAGGACGCGGCTACATGAAAGAGGCGCTGGCTGCAGTTTTTTCATGGGGATTCGGAGAGATGGGCCTGAACCGAGTAGAGGCACAAGTGCATCCCGAGAATCGACCTTCCCTCGCATTGCTGAAGAGGTTTGGTTTCGTGGAGGAAGGCTGCGACTCCGCCGCTCATGTTGGTGGTCCGGTTATCTCTACGTTAGACCGCAATGAACCATCGTTGGCGCCTCGAGATCCCTCGTCCCCTAGTCATTCCAGCCTTCCTGCTTCTGGCTGGCTTCTGGCTGGTCTTATTCATGTCAGATGCAGGAAACTTCTGGCACGGTGGTACCGCGGCGGGGCTGATCTTGAGCGAGGCCGTGGCAGCGATCGGAATCCTCGCTTTCGTGGATGTTCTGCGTTCTGACGCATCGAAGCGCGTGAAGGTGGCACTTGCCTTGCCAGCCGCCCCGTTGGTACTCTTCACCGCATTTGGTTTGTTCTATGCAGTCCAACGAGCAATTGCGGTCTAACATGTCGCTCGACACGGACCCACAACAGCAGGAGGCGGCTTCGCCGCAAGTGTTGGTGGGCCGGTCATTTTCACGTTAGGACTCAGAGGGAAACGCTATGGGATTTCATGTTGGCTGGTTCGCGGTGCGCGGGAAGACCTCATCCGAAGTCCGATCGGAGCTGGGTCTAGTGGAAACTGACTCGCGCGAGTTTGTGCCCGAGTCGGAACTGACTGGAGTGGAACTACCGTCAGGGTGGTATATGGTGTTCTGCAATGACTTGATAGCTGCTGAACTTGAGGCTGAAACTCTTGCCGGTCTTTCGCGCGGGGCGGAGGTAATGATGTTCCTGGTAGAAGAGGCCTCAATGGTTTCCGTTGCGCAAGGCTACGCTGGAGGTCGAAACATCTGGGAAGTTGTTCATGATTCGAACAGTGGTCGCGAGCACCTTCACGCTGAGGGGTCGTTGCCGCCTTCATTCGCGGTGGTTCGCGATAAGTTGGCAGACGAATTGAAAGAGGACAAGCATAGTGCCGACTACCTCTTTGACATTCCGGCCGCTCTGAGCAAGTCAATCATCGGCTTCAGACACGACGAAGACATTGCTGGAATTGAGGATGATGCGTTCACTGTTTTGGAGCGCGCATAGTGGCGCGCTTAAGTCCTAACGGGTCGGCCCACGCGGACACACAGCAGCAGGTTTCCGCTTCGTGGCGCTTGCTGCGTGCCGGTGGCCTTCAACGTTAGGTTTCACTGAATGTCATCAATGACATCCCACGACGTCACTCCGGATCCACCGATGAGCCCAGAGGAAGCATCCGTTGCGGCTTCGCTGAGCGCAGATTTCATCGCGCGCATTGATACCGAACTCCTAAGCCACGCTCGTCGAAGCTCGAGAAAGGTGGCGATGCTGGTCGGAATGGCAATGGGCAACGAAGCCGTGCGCGTGCCGGGCCTGCCCGACCTCTTCTATGCCCAGCGCGTGCGGGCCTTGGTGGAAAAGGGCCTCCTTATCGGCGAGGGCAACCTTGCCTTCATGCGTTACAGCGAGGTTCGACTACCGTGAGGCCGATGGTGAAACCTAACAAATCGTTCGAGCGGACGCGTGAGGGATAAAGTGCCAAGCTCATACGTCGGCGCGCGCGCCGCTCAACTCAGTCGTTATGTCGCATGAAGCCCCGCACTAAACTTGTACGCATTTGGCGGCGAACACCTGCGTGGCTTGCGGCGGCTGGGGCAATTGCCCTTTTTTGCGCGATCTCCTTTGCGGCAGCTGTTTTTCTGCCTGGCCCACCCAATCATCTGAAGGAGTGCCAGGCCAAATGCGGCAGCCGCAATGCTCAATTGGTTGATGACCATTCGTGGCCGATGTCCGCGAAGGGGCAGTACCGAACGGTGTGCCAATGTTCATAGAGGGGATGCGCATGCCACATAACATGTCAATCGACGCGGACCCACAACAGCAGAAGGCGGCTTCGCCGCGACTGTTGGTGGTCCGGTCATCTTCACGTTAGAGCGCAGAAGCATGCCCGAGAAGATCAAGTGCCACCAAGTCCGATATCGGCAAGGCTTCGTTGAAATCACAAACGTGCATGCTGGCTGCGTTAACCTCGAAGTGTGGAATATTCATCCAGACACAGATATTGCGGAAGCATCCCTGGAGTCCTCTAACATCCCAGATGCAGCAGTGATCTCAAACACTGAAATTGAACTAAACGTTCCGCAGGCGAGACGGTTGATTCAGCTTCTTCAGATTGCCATCGACCAGGTGGAGAAGTGAGCGCCATGCGGTCTAACATTTTGCTCGACACGGAAACACAACCAAAGACGGCGGCTTCGCCGCTATGGTTGTATTCCGGTCAGCGTCGACGTTATGCGTCATTAAGAACTGGGAGGGGCCTGTGAACGAGCGTCGCGTAGTGGCACTGTTGGTAGTTGTCGCAGTGCTTGTGTTAGGAAACATTGGTGCTACCGTCTACTTTGGAATATCGAAGCCGGCCAGCACCGATTCAGTGAATTCGGGTTCTGCGGCATCCCGTGAGGTATCAGAGAAGGATGCGGCCAGTCTAGTGCGCAATGTCGTCTCGCTATACAACGAAAACAAAATTCATGAGCTCTATTTGACGTTCGACGATCTGGCCCGCATTCAAATTTCCGAGCAGAAGATGGCGGAGGAGATGGCGAAGTTGCGCGCCCTAGCCGGAAAGGTCGACGACTACGCGTTCCTGAACAGCGAAGTCGCAGGGAAACAGGGCGATAGGCCGGTGATCACGCTCATTTACAAAGCGCGGTTGTCCGGGGCTACCTTCACATCTGGAACGCTCCGCGTATCAGTAATGAAGAAAGAGGGGCAGTTAGCGTTGCTTGGCTTTTTCGTGAACGCGCAAAGTACCCCGACGCAATGACGCATAACAGGTCGATCGACACGGCCGCACAGGCGTATTCGTGCGCTGCACGCACACATGTCGGGTGCGCCGGTCATCTCCAACGTTAAAGCTCTTAGAACTCATGCGCATCATCTTTCCCCTGCTATTTGCCGCTCCTGTTCTTGCGTTTGCTCAGGGCTCGGCTTCCTGCGTTGGTGCACCAGCGGACGCAATCACCGCAGTTCCGTCCGTCATAAGTCAGTGGCTTACTGTCGAATGTGGCGAATTCGGTCATGTTTTGTCCCCTGCGCCCGGCTATCGATGGCGCGCTAACTCCAATGGTCGGGCACTTGATTTCCCGGCACTTGGGCTAGGTCGAATACCGGCAAATAACGTCGACGGTATTCCGCTAGTTGTGGGTCGAACAGGTGCCTACCCTCCGCTACTCGGCGGTAAGCTCATGTCTCCGCATGACGCATTTTTTTCAAAATCACAACTCACACTCATGGAAGGCGAATTACTGAACGCTGCAAATGTGGAGGCGTCTAAACAGGCGGGCTACGCAGGGCCATACTCGAATGGTTTTCTCTTTGATGTCCTCAGCAATCAAGGTTTCCAATACCGCGTATACATACTTGCAAAGGACGCGCAGCCACACATGGTTCTGGCGTTCTTTGAGGCACCGCGGCAGCATCGGAAGCAAGTCACCCTGTTAGTCACAAAGCAATGAATAGCTTTAACTGGTCGCTCGACACGGACCCGCAACTGCAGGAGGCGGCTTCGCCGCTGGTGTTGCGGTCCGGTCAGCTCCAACGTTAAAGCTCATGGCCGAGCGTCTGATCCACTGCCCCTTCTGTCGCCGCGCAATGGCCCGCCGCGATGGTCACTTGTATTGCGAAGCTGGTGAGACAGGGTTGGCGCCGATCGTTGAAGAGGCAATCCTTAGCGCGACTGACGTGGTAGAACCGACGACGAGCAGTAGTGGCACTGCTTTCACGTCGAATGGCTTTGGCTGCCCCAACTGCGCTTCATCTCTGGAAGTGTCGGCGGGCGTGATGGCCTGTGCTTCCTGCGGTCTTACACTCCCATTGAGGCTGCACCACATTCTGGTGGAGCACCATTCCCACAAGCGCGAAAATGAGCTTTAACATGTCAATCGACACGGACCCACAACAGCAGGAGGCGGCTTCGCCGCTCATGTTAGTGGTGCGGTCATTTTTACGTTAAACCGCATGTTTCAGTGCCCTGCCTATGCTTCTGGCGAACTCGTGAACCTGGGTGACTTCGTGGACGTCGGTGCGGGGTCTGGACCACATATGCGTGTCGTGGTGATCATCCCTACCTCAGAGGCGGTTGAAGGTTTCGATGCAAGCCAATGGAAGTACCTGGAGCGTGGTGTCCTGTTGCAGGACACAAAGGTCTTCGGGCTGCTGCACTTGGAAGAACTGAACGAGGAGTGCCTTCATGTCCAAGCTGTTTAACTGGTCGCTCGGCACGGACACGCAACATCAAGCAGCCGCTTCGCGGCAAATGTTGCGTGCCGGGCAGCGCCAACGTTAGCCTGAAATGAGTTCATCACGACTTCGATGGATTGCTATTGCTTTTTCGGCTACTGCTGTCTTGGCCTCTTGCGCGAGCGGAAGCGTGGACAGGTCCGCCTGGGTTTACGTGCCGGGGTACTTTTTCCCGTCTAGTTTTAGCCCTAATACATGCCACGGAGGCAACGGTGCGCAATTTGGTGTTCGTGCGCCTCGCGTGGACGATCCGGCGAAGCTCTGGATACTGGTGCCTCCCACACTCGAGGCAAAGGAAGCGGTCACCCGATGCAGGTTGAATATGAGAGTTGAGCCGGGAAGTCCCGAAGGCATGAAGAGCATGGCAAGTTGTCTCCGCCAAAGGGGTTTTGCAGTGGAAGTGGAGAAGATGTACATAGAACCCGAGAGATTCAGTTGCTAGTTGGTATTTTTCATTGTGGTAGCGGTGTGGCTAACTGGTCGTTCGAGCCGAGGTCCCTCTGCAAGCCTCGGTCCGCAGCTCAACTTCGACGTTAGATCGCTTGCCTATGTTCACACGCGCGGGAATCAGCTTCACCAAGATTTGGTCTGACGATGACATGGTGGAGTTGCGAATCGAGGTGTCAGACGGTCGAAGCTCGTTCTCGAATGACGTATACGTCGGCCATGCTCAACTTGGGACGATCGTAGCCGAACTCGACACCTTCAAGACTCACATCTACGGCGGTCTCTACGACCTGCGGTTCGGGGAGTTCGGGCCTGAGTATGCAAATGGCGCGTTTCATGCCCGCCTTCATTTTCAAGAGCGGGGACTGCTCTACTTGACGGTCAAGAGTCAGTCGGAGTTCAATGACTACGGCAAGAAGAACGTGGCGAGCGATGCAACGCTATTTCTGAAGACAGAGCCAGCCCTCCTTGATAACTTCATCCGAGCAGTGGCCAGCTTGAGCAACGGAGCTGAAGAGAGTGCTCATCTTGAGGCAATCTAACTTGTCAATCGACACGGACCCACAACAGCAGGGGGCGGCTTCGCCGCTATGTGTTGTGGTCCTGTCATCTTCACGTTAGGCACCATCCATGCCTCACCTGCCTTACTCTATTGAACTGCACGACTCTAAGCTGGAGGCTATCGTTTCCGCCGACGGCGCCGCCATCCTGAAGCTAAGACCCGCATACGTCCACCGGAATGGTAAGGGTTGGGTTCAAAGCGCGGACATTCGCGTCGGCACGGCGCAGGTGGATCTCGGCGGAGCCGCTCTTCCTGCGAATCTCGCGGACGGTCGCATTACGAACGAAGGCGGTCCGTATCACAATCTGCTCGACCTACCACTCAAAATATCTGGTCCTGTGGTCGTAACTTTGGAGCTCTTCTCCGACGAAGTTATACGCGTCGCAGGGATACATGCCGAAGTTGTGCTTTACGGTGAACCGGAGTTCGTTGAAGATGTTGCCTAACCGGTCAATCGACACGGACGTCGCTTCGGCCGGCTCCGCCATCAGTCTGTTCGTCACTCTTGCCAGTGCAGATGCAGTCGGCTTGCTACCTAGCCGAGCCTTTGATGCACTGTTTAGTCCACTCTTCATGCTGGCTGTATACGTTGTATCGTTTGTGCTCAGTCCATGGGCGGCTGAACGTTTTCCCATCAACCGAGCGAGCAATGAAACTTGTATTAGTCACTCGCAAGCCGAAAATGTTTAACTGGTCGGCCCATGCGGACACACAACAACAGATTGCCGCTGCGCGGCGTGTGTTGCGTGTCGGTGGCCTCGAACGTTAGCCTGCACATGGACACATTTCAGCTCGGGGATTACTACGAAGACTGCTCGTTCCATCCGTGTCTCTGCACCGCGGTAGACGGCCAAGGTGGAATCAGCGGAATTTCTCTGATCGATGGGTCATCGCCCCGGTCTTGTGACATCTCGCACTGTGGCGTGCGGAAGCTGACGCTCGACGAAGTGATGCTCTGGAAAAAGAAAGGTCCGCAGAACCTCGATCACCCCTGGACACCGCTGCCGGATAAGCAGTGGTGGTGGCCGCAGCCAGTCGAGGGCCTCAATCCCGCTGGCGCACTGGAGTTCCTGTTCGAGTCATCCTTGAACTACCTGCGTAATTTCGCGAGATCGGAGTTGGGAGACGAGATCGTTGGTTGGTACGCGGCTGCGGGCAGCTTCAACGATGCGGGTGTAGGCTCGCCTGCTGAGGTTTCATACCAAGTGCGAGGCTCGGCCGCGCGCGGTAGCGTCCGAGTTGAGGCCGTGAAGGAGGGGCGGCTCTGGCCGATACAGAGAATTCTTCTCACGCTCGACGGTCAGAATGAGTCGCTCGTCTTCGAAGGAGAGAAAGTGAGAGGGTGTGGGCGTGCAGGCTAACTTGGCAATCGACCTGGACCCACAACAGCGGGCTGCGGCTTCGCCGCTCATGTTGGTGGCCCGGTCATTTTTACGTTATACGGCGGGTGAGCGATGAGCGTTGAAGCGGCTTTCCCGATCTTCGTTTTCGAAGGGAATGATTTGTCACTGTTCGATGACATTCATACGCTCACTACCACCCTCGAAGGCGTCGACATCGAAGACGGGATGTATCAAGCTTATGATTCTCGCGGGCGAGTAATTGGGTTGGAAGCCCATGGCGTGAAGCGCGGTGTTTTTATGGTCGAAATCGGCACCGTGGTGGTCAGTGGCATAAGCGCGCGTCCGAGTGTTGAGGAATTCGAAGAGCGGTTGCGTTCGTACCTCAAAGCTTGCGGCGCGGACTCCCGACGGGAAATGAGTGCGGAAGAACTTATCCATGCATGTATCAATCGTGCCCGTTCCCGATAGCATCGGGCCGCCGTATCACTGGCCGGCCAAGCGGCGACCGCCTACGGCGTCGCCTTACCTCCAACGTTATGCCGCATGACTGACGACCGCGCCAGGTTCCTACAGCTTGTGACCGGAGATGAATTCGAGCATTCGGGTGGGATGGTCCTTGCAGAAGCAGCTTGGGAGGAGTTCGCGCTTCGCCTGAAGCTGCGCGTGGAGCTCGGTGACCACGAGCCCACGCAGATCTGGACGGTACGGGTAGACCACTCGTATCACGAACGGCTGAAGTCCGAGTGGTCGGAAAGTGTCTACCTGGGTCGCGAACATCCTTCCTTGATCCCGTACACCCGACCGGAGTCCGACATCTACTTCACAGGGAATGCACTCTCGGCGCGCGAGCTATTGGGCATCGCGAGCCTTGCGTGCGCATCTGAGCTTGGTGAATGGCACGTCCCGTTGGATTTCCTGAACGAGGGGCTTGGGTTGGCGGCAGGACGCTGTGGCGCGCATGGCTTGCTCGGAAGGTTCCCGAATCCAGTTGTGTCGCGAATACTCAAGGAGCTCGCTGACTCTCCGATCACGCCCGTCGTTCTGAACGAGCGTGCGCCGTCATTCTGGGACGGCGCCGCTTGGGTGAACTACTCTGAGACCGCGGAGGCCTTCATCTTTGGCCGCTGCTTCGTGGTCGGCGAAGGGGTTCGAGTTGAAGCGGCATAACTACGTTAGGCCTCAAGGAGAAAGACTGTGGCAAAGCAAGCGAGCACGAAAACCGTTGTCATCGTCCCTGGAGGCGTCGACGAATACATAGAAGAGTGCCCGGACAAGGTACGATCTCTGTTGATGGACATTCGATCTGCGGTGCAGTCAGCGGCGCCTGGCTCCACCGAGACCACAAGCTACTTTCAGATGCCTGGATACCTCTATGAAGGGTATGACTACAACGGAATGTTCGCTTGGTTTAGCTTCAAGTCACCGAACGTGCGCTTGCATGTTCGCCCTCCGGTCTTGGAGAACCACAGAGAAGACGTCGGGGATTTCGCTACAACGAAAGCCATCATTAGTTTTCCCGTAAGCGGAAAGATCCCGAGAGCATTGGTGAAGAAGCTGGTGAAGGCGAGCATCACCGAGATGAAGAAGAAGGCACGCAGATAGAAATCAATTGATCTGGCGCAGGATGGCCTGTCGTGTGCCGTGGCGGGCTCGCTGATAAAATTGCGAGCCCTTCACCTTAAGCCGAAAGGAAGCTGATGGCGGAACTGGACCCTGGGCCGTTCTTTCATGGGACGAAGGCGGACCTAGCGGTCGGCGAGCTACTTTCCGCGGGCTTCAGGTCCAACTACAAGGCTGAAGTTGTGATGAATCACATCTACTTTACTGCCCTGGCCAAAGGCGCAGGCCTTGCCGCAGAAATAGCCAGAGGTGAAAGCAGGCCGCGAGTCTATGTGGTGGAACCAACCGGATCGTTCGAGAACGACCCAAACGTCACAGACAAGAAGTTCGCGGGCAACCCGACGCGTTCGTATCGAAGCAGGCACCCGCTGAAGATCATCGGTGAACTTCCGACCTGGGAGTTGTACGACTCGGAGTTCGTCCAACAACTAAGACTCCGAATCAAGGATGGCCTGGGCGAAATCATCAACTAGGGAATGAGTCAAAAGGTGCCACATGCCATACCCAGATTCAGCACCAAGCGTGCGGCCCAACCCTTCCTTCAAGCGGGCTGGCCTACGGCCAGCCGCTTAAGTCAAACG
>NZ_JBAQYR010000146.1:0-8170 GCF_049790275.1 Polaromonas sp. | reverse complement strand
CCCAAGGAGTGCACCATGAGCAGCAAGCAGAACCCGCGCGACAAACAACCCGGCCACACCGGCAAGGTTGAAAACGACAGCAACAAGATGGGCGAGCAGCCCGCCACGCCACTGAACCAGGGCAAGCGCACCCCGCAAAGCCGGAGCGACCGCGAGTCGCACATCGGCGGCGACAACCAGTCGCAGGCGCGGCGCGGAACGACGACCGGGCACTGAGGCCGGCCGGGCCGGCGGCTGGTGTGCCGTGCCGTGGTTATGAGTCAAATCGGGCTCCAGCCATTGTCTACCGTGCGCTGGCAGCTACCAAATAAATAGCGTTACACACACCGCCCCTGGCATGGACGGGCTGCGATGGCGCGCCCATAATCGCTCACATACTTTGTTCGAGGGGACTGTGATGACGATGCTGATTCTGGGCCTGGTGCTTTTTCTGGGTGTGCATTCCATACGCATAGTTGCCGATGACTGGCGCAGCGCCATGATTGGCCGCATGGGTGAGTTGCCGTGGAAGGCGGTGTATGCGCTGCTGTCGATTGCCGGCTTTGTGCTGATCGTCTGGGGTTTTGGCCTGGCGCGGCAGCAGCCGGTGCAGCTGTGGATGCCGCCGCGGGGCATGCGGCACCTGGCTGCGCTGCTGACGCTGGTTTCTTTCATTCTCATTGCGGCGGCCTATGTGCCGCGCAACGCCATCAAGGCGCGGCTGCACCACCCGATGGTGCTGGGCGTGAAGGTGTGGGCGCTGGCGCATCTGCTGGCCAACGGCAACCTGGCGCATGTGGTGCTGTTCGGCGCCTTCCTGGTGTGGGCGGTGCTGAGCTTTCGTGCGGCGCGGGCGCGCGACCGGGCTGCGGGCACGGTGTACCCGGCGGGCAGCACAGCCGGCACGCTGGGCGCGGTGGTGGCGGGTGTGGCGTTCTGGGCGGTGTTTGCCTTCTGGGCGCACGGTTACCTGATCGGCATCCGGCCGATTGGCTGAGCTGGTCAGCCTGCTTCGTCGATATCGCGCTCGCGGCTGCTGCGCCAGATGGCGCGCACCAGCCACAGCCCGCCCAGCACGGCACTGATGAAGCCGAGCGAGCCGAGCAGCGGCATCCCGAACAGGGTGGGGCCGCCCTTGACCATCATGGCGATGGACGAACCGATGATGAGTGCGGCAATCACCAGCGCCATGGCCAGGCGGTTGGCGGCGCGGTCGATCTGGTCGCCCACGCGCTTGAGGTGCGCCAGCTCGATGTTCACCTGCAGCCGGCCGCGGCGCGCGTTGCGCAGCAGGCGCGAGATATCGTGCGGTAGCTGCTCTGCCACGGCCAGGGTGCGTCTCAGGGTTTTCCAGGCGCGGCCGGCCAGGGCCTTGGGCTCGTAACGCGCGCGCAGCACGTCCTGCAGCATGGGCGTGGCTTCGGTGGCCATGTGAAAGCCGGGGTCCAGCCCGCGGCCCATGCCTTCCAGCGAGATGAAGGCCTTGATCAGCAGCGCCAGATCGGAAGGCAGGCCCAGGTGGTGCTCGCGCAGCAAGGCGGTGACGTCGGCCAGCATCTGGCCCAGGCTGAGCTCGGCCAAGGGCGTGCCGTGGTACTGGTCGACAAAGTCCTCGATCTCGGTTTCGAGCTGCGCCTGGTTGATGCCGTGGCCGTCGCCCGTCCAGTCGAGCAGCACCTCGGCCACGGCCTGCGACTGCCGCTCGACCAGGCCCAGCAGCAGCTGCAGCAGCTCTTCGCGCCGGCGCTCGGACAGCCGCCCGACCATGCCGAAGTCGATGAAGGCAATGCCGTTGCCGGGCAGGTAGAACACATTGCCGGGGTGCGGGTCGGCGTGGAAGAAGCCGTCTTCCACAATCATTTTCAGCACGGCTTGCGCGCCGCGCTGGGCCAGCAGCGTGCGGTCGAAGCCGGCCTCGGGCGTGAGCAGGCCGAGCTGGTCGCCGGGGATGCCGCCCACAAAGTCCTGCACGTTCACGCGCTCGCCGGTGTGCGCCCAGTGCACGCGCGGAATGACGATCCACGGCAGCGGCGCCATGTTGGCGGTGATGCGCTCGGCGTGCCGGCATTCGGCGGCCAGGTTCAGCTCGCGCCGCAGGGACTTGACGAACTCGCGCACCAGCTGCTGCAGGCGGTAGGGCTTGAGCGCAGGCACTTCGGCCTCGGCCAGCGCGGCCAGGCGCGCCAGCAGGCGCAGGTCGGCCTCGATCACTTCGGTGATGCCGGGGCGGCGGATCTTGACGACAACTTCGGTGCCGTCTTTCAGCTGCGCGCGGTGCACCTGCGCAATGGAGGCGGCGGCCAGCGGCTCGGTGTCGAAGCGGGCGAACACGTCTTCGGGCTCGCCGCCCAGGTCTTCGCGCAGCTGGGGCCGCAGCAGTTCAAGCGGCACGGCGGGCACATGGCTGTGCAGCTTTTCAAACTCGGCAATCCACTCGGGGCCAAACAGGTCGGCGCGGCCGGCGAGGATTTGCCCGAGCTTGACAAAGGCCGGGCCCAGCTCTTCCATGGCCAGGCGCACCTGCGCGGGCGGCTCGATGCGGGCCAGGTCGGCCACATGGTCCCAGCGCAGCACATGGCCGGCGCGCTCGAGCCGGTCGGCCAGGCCGAGGCGGCGCACGGTGTCGCCAAAGCCGTGGCGTATCAGCACCCCGGCGATTTCGTTGAGGCGCCCCATGTCGCGCGCGGCGCTCAGAGTCTCTGTCAGCATGGGGTGGATGATAGCCTTGCGCCGGCCTGGGGCCCTGGGGTGGCCGCCGGGTTTGATGCCAAAGAGGGCGCTGGCCCCCGCCGCAGAAGCGCGGCCAGCTATGAAAAAGGGAGTATCCGCCGGGCCTCGGGGCTCCGCGGACTGACGTGCCGCTGCGCCGTCTGCCCCGGCGGAAACGCGCAAGCCCGTAGCGTTTTGCGCTGCGGGCCTGCGGATAAAAGAGCGGGGCCGTTGCAGGCCCCTTCTTCCTTCTTACTGGGCGTTAAAAGGCTGGCCGGCAACCCGCACGCCGTTGTTCACCCCCCGGTGTTGCGCGAGGTAATGCGAGCCACTGTCTTCCCCGTTGAACGCGGCGACTTCGTTACGTGAAGCAACATATTCGGCAACCACCTGGGCGCGCGAGTTGGTGCTCTGGAACTTGGCCAGCGGGTTGTACTGGGTGGACCAGGGGCTGGTGCCGGACTTCTTGAACTGGTCGAGTTCGGCACGCACTTCAGCGCGGCTCTTCGTGCTGGTGAAAGGCGTGGTGTCGATGGTGATGTCGTCGGCGAAAGCGTTGCCGGCCACAGCAGCGGCAGCGATGACGAGAGCGGAGGCGATTTTGCGGTTCATGATCAGGTTTCCTAAAAAAGTGGATGACAAATCCGGGCATGGCGAGCCCTGGTGGCCCGTCTGTTTCCAGCCTCGGTGAGTCGTTGTTTAAAGGTTGCGGCTCATCGATGAAGAGCAGATGGGCGGCAAAGCCCTGCTCACAAGCTGCAGTTTTGGAGATGGTCTGTTTCGGGTTTCGCAACAATGCGGCCGCAGCTGCCGTGCCGCCGCCTCGCTGACCCGCATGCAGCGGGCCTGCCGGAACTCAGCGTGCCAGCATCCAGCGGCTGATCTTGCCGACGACTTCGGCCTCCAGGCCGTTGAAGCCGTGGTGGGCCATGGCTTCGCAGGGGTCGCCGGTACTCTGGCCACCGGTGACGGTGAGCAGTTCGGCCTTGGGCGTTTTGGCCAGCTTGTCCATCAGCGGCGGCATGTCGCTGATGCGGCAGAGGCGGCAGCCGTCCTGTTCGTGGTGCACCACCAGCACGGGAATGCGCAGGGCTTCCATCGGCATTTTGGGCACCGCGCGGCCGCCGCTGTCTGTGAGGATGGTGGCCGTCAGGATCAGCCCGTCGGGGCCGCCCTGTGCGGGGGGCAGTTCTGTTGCAAGGTACGCGGCAGACTGCGTGCCGCGGCTGGTGCCGGCCAGCCATACCGGCACGGGTGCCTGCTGCCTGAGCCAGGCGATCACGGCCGCCACATCGGCCGCATGTTCGCGCGTCTGCCGGAAGCCGCTGAGGTGAGGTGGCGATTGCCGGTCGGACGGTGCGTCAATCACGGCCACGGCCAGGCCCGCGTCGGCAAACAGCTGCCGCGTACGCACAAGGAAGTTGCCCTTGCCCCAGGTGAAGCCGCCGTCGCCGGAGATCTGCAAGCCGCCATGGCCGCCCGCGAACAGGATGACCGAGGCTTTCGGCTGCGGCGGGGCGATGTAGACAAAGCGCTGCGTCACGCCGGGCCGGGTGGGCACGTCCACCACCTTCTGCGTGGTTTGCGCCAACGCGCCTTGGCAGGCCAGCGCCAGTGCCAACACGCAGGCTGCCAGGCCTTGCAGGAAGCCGCTGTGGCGGCCGCGGAGGGCGTAGAGGGCGGTTTTCATGGTGTGGCGCTTTCCTGTATGTCAAATGGGCCGCCGGCCCTTGTTGCACGGGCGCAAACAGCTATGTAAACAATAGCAGATGCCGGTGGCTGCTCAGTCGGCCAGCACGGTCTTGATCCATTTGACCATGTCGTCGCTGGCCACCCGCGGGGTGCTCAGGTGGTTGGCCTTGACTTCGAGGTACTGGCTTTTGGGGTTGGCCGGCAGCTGGTCGGCGAAGTAGCCGCGGGCGCGGGTGAACATCCAGTCGGCGTCGCCCACGACGGTCAGCACCGGGGTGCCGGCCGGCACGCGCGGCGCGGTGACCGACATTTCGGCGTCGGAGGCGGGGTCAAAGTACGACAGGTAGTCTTTGGCGGTGGTGATCACGGTTTGCTGCTTGCCCTGGTTGATGTCGCTGAAACGCTCGCGTGAATCCCCTTTGCCGGCAGCGACCAGCGCGCGGGCTTCGTCCACGCTGTCGTGCACCACCTTGAGCGAGGGCACCGTGTAATAACTTTTGGGAACATGGCCGGGCGCCAGCAGCACCAGCGCGCTGGCATCTCCGCCGCGCGCGGCATGGCTCAGTGCGGCGGGCACGCCCAGGCTGTGCCCGATGACCACAATTCTGGTGGCGCCCTGGTCGTGCAGTGTTTTGACATGGCCGGCCATTTCTGCCATGGCCTTGTCCCAGTGGCCGTCCAGGTAGCGTCCGCGTGACCAGGGCATGTCCGGCAGGCTGACCAGCCAGCCTTCGCGTTCAAAGGTGGCCTTGAGCGGACTGAAGTTCGGGTCCTGGTTGCTGCCGGGGTTTTTGCCGTGCAGCATGAGCACGCCGATGCGCTGCTGGGCGGCAGCGGTGAGCGGGGACAGGGCCGCGGCGAGCGCGGCGCAACTGATGGCGAAGGCGGAGAGAGCAGAGAAGAGGCGGCGTTGCATGGAACTCCTTGCGGGGGTGATGAGGACAGGGCCGGGCCTAGTGTAGGCAAGACAGAAGCAAGCCGGGTGGGGAAAGCGCGGTGCGTCCCATGAACAGGGGATGGGTGTCCAGTGCGTTCTGCAAACTCGCAAACCATCTCGCAGAATATCTCGCGGTTGTTGGAAAAAACCGTTGCATGACAAAGACTTGGCTATGCTTGCCAGGTCGCAAACATTCTCGCAACCTGCAGCGGAGGCGGTCGCTTCATCATGAAACTTTTTCCTCGCTCTTTCCTGGTTTTTCTTGTCGGCGTTTTCCTGTTGGCTGTGGTGGCTGTGGTGGCCACCTGGGCGCCGGACAAGCCGGTGGAAGAACTCAAGCCGCGCTGGGCGCAGTCGCCTTCGCAGTTCATCGCCATCGACGGCATGCAGGTGCATCTGCGTGACGAGGGGCCGCGGGACGACCCGCTGCCCATCGTGCTGATTCACGGCACTTCGGCCAGCCTGCACACCTGGGAAGGCTGGGCAGCAGCTTTGCGTGGGCAGCGGCGCGTGATCCGTTTTGACTTGCCGGGTTTTGCGCTGACCGGGCCCAACCAGCAGAACGATTATTCGGTGGAAGCGTATGTGCGCTTCGTCACGGCCGTGATGGACCAGCTGGGCGTGCAGCGTTTTGTGCTGGCGGGCAATTCGCTGGGCGGGCAGGTGGCCTGGGCGACGGCGGTAGCGTTGCCGCAGCGCGTGGCGAGGCTGGTGCTGGTGGACGCCAGTGGCTACCCGCTGGAGTCGGCCAGTGTGCCGCCCACACTGCCGCTGGGTTTTCGCATTGCACGCATGCCGGCGTTGCGGGTGCTGACGCAATACACCCTGCCGCGCAGTATTGTGGAAAAGAGCGTGCGCAATGTGTATGGCGACCCGTCAAAAGTAACGCCCGAACTGGTGGACCTGTATGTCGACATGACCCTGCGCGCAGGCAACCGCAAGGCGCTGGGCCGGCGCATGGACCAGGGCTACACGGGCGATGTGGCCGGGCTGAAGACGCTGGCCATACCCACGCTGATTCTCTGGGGCGGGCAGGACCGCCTGGTGCCGTTGGAGTTCGGCCAACGCTTTGCGCGCGACATCAAGGGCAGCCAGCTGGTGGTGTTTGACGACCTGGGCCACGTGCCGCACGAGGAAGACCCGATGCGCACGGTGGCGGTGGTGAAGACGTTTCTGGGGCTGTAAGCCGCGGCGTCCGCTACTTGCCGTCGGGCAGCTCGATCTTGACTTCGAGCACGTCCAGGTTGTCCTGGCGCTCGAGGTTGACCTTGATGTCGTTCGGGTCGATCTTGATGTATTTGGAGATCACCGCGATCAAATCACGCTGCAGGGCCGGCAGGTAGTCGGGCTCGTGGCTGTGGCGGCCGGAGCGTTCGTGCGCCAGGATGATCTGCAGCCGCTCTTTGGCGACGCTGGCGGTCTTTTTCTTTTCGCCGAGCAGGAAGGAGAGAAAGGAAGCCATGGCGGTTTACTTGCCTCCAAACACACGTTTGAAGAAGCCCTGCTTGGGTGCATCGGTAAAACGCAGCGGCCTGTCTTCGCCCATGAAGCGGGCAATCACGTCCTTGTAGGCTTCGGAGACATCGCTGCCTTCCATGTGCACCGCGGGCACGCCCTGGTTGGAGGCCTGCAGCACCGCTTCGGACTCGGGGATCACGCCGATCAGCTTGATGCGCAGGATGTCCTTGATGTCTTCGAGCGACAGCATCTGGCCCTGGTCGACGCGGCTGGGGTTGTAGCGGGTGATGAGCAGGTGTTCCTTGATCGGGTCGCCGCCTTCCATGCCGCGCTTGGTCTTGCTCGAGAGCATGCCGAGGATGCGGTCGGAGTCGCGCACCGAAGAGACTTCGGGGTTGGTGACCACCAGCGCCTCGTCGGCAAAATGCATGGCCATCAGCGCACCGGTCTCGATGCCGGCCGGCGAGTCGCAGACGATGTATTCGAAGTCCATGTCGCCCAGGTCCTTGAGGACCTTCTCGACGCCTTCCTTGCTCAGCGCTTCCTTGTCGCGCGTCTGCGAGGCGGCCAGCACGTAGAGGTTGTCGCACTGCTTGTCCTTGATCAGGGCCTGGTGCAGGTTGGCTTCGCCCTGGATCACGTTGATCAGGTCATACACCACGCGGCGCTCGCAACCCATGATGAGGTCGAGGTTGCGCAGGCCGACGTCGAAGTCGATGACGGCGGTTTTGTGCCCGCGCAGGGCCAGGCCGGTTGCAAAGCTGGCGCTGGTGGTGGTTTTGCCCACGCCGCCCTTGCCGGAGGTGACCACAATGATTTTTGCCATGCGTAAAAGTCCTTTTGGATTTCGAAATAACAGATGAGAGTTCAGGTCAGCGCAGAGAGGGGCGCCCGCTCATTTCAGCAGGGGCCGCGGGTCCGGCTTTGCCGGCCCGCAGGCGCAGCGCCCCCTCGGGGGGCAGAGAGCTACACGCAGTGAGCGAACGTGGGGGCTCATAGTCACACTTTGATGGGATCCATAACGAGCTTGTCGCCTTCGGGGCCAGGTACCAGGCGCACCTGCGTGGGCTTGCCCCACACGCCTTCGGGCAGCGGGATTTCGCTGGTGCGGTAGATGCCGGCAATCGACAGCAGCTCGGGCTCCAGGCTCAGCGCGAAGATGCGCGCCTCGGTGTTGCCGCGCGCGCCGGCCATGGCCTTGCCGCGCAGCGGTGCGTAGACATGGATGTGGCCGTCGGCAATGACTTCGGCGCCGGCGTTGACCATGCTGAGCACGACCAGGTCGCGCCCGCGCGCATACACCTGCTGGCCCGAGCGCAGGGGCTTGTCGATCACCAGCGCGCCGGGAGCCGGGGCCACGTCTGCCGTGGGCGCTGGGGCCTTGCTGCGTGCAGG
>NZ_JBAQYR010000145.1:0-25807 GCF_049790275.1 Polaromonas sp. | reverse complement strand
GGGCAGCACCAGGCCGCGCAGCACTGCATCGACCGTGGTCAGGCGCACCCGGCCGGAGACCTCTTCGCCGGCACGCAGGGTTGTCGCGCGCGCCGCCTCCAGCTCGGCCTCGATGCGCTCGGCATGCAATGCGATGGCATGCATGGCGTCGGTGGGCAGGTAGCCCTGGCGCGAACGTTCGAACAGGCGCTGGCCCAGCCCTTTCTCGATGCGCTGGACCGCGCGGAACACGGTGGAGGCATCTGCGCCCAGCCGCGTTCCCGCCTGCGCCAATGTGCCGCCACGCACCAGCGCCAGCAGCAGCTCCAGGTCGGCGGCGCTCAGTTTGTATTGCATTTTTGCAACCATAGATTTCCTTTCCACGTATTTTCTTTGCGCTGGCGCAATCATAAAGTTACGCCACCTCCCACTTGACTGAAAGGACTTTCATGAAGCTTTACTACACCCCCGGCGCCTGTTCCCTGGCCGTGCACATTGCCTGCCGCGAGGCCGGGCTGGCGCCCCGGCTGGTTCGCGTGGACCTGGCCACACGCCGCACCGAAAGCGGCGAAGACTTTGACCAGATCAATCCGCGCGGCTATGTTCCCGTGCTGGAACTTGACGACGGAAGCCGGCACACCGAGGCCGCCGCCCTGCTGCAATGGCTAGGAGAAAGCCACAACCTCCTGCCTGCCCATGGCGCGCCCGCCCGCATGGAAGCCCTGGAATGGCTGACCTTTATTGCCACCGAACTGCACAAGGGTTTTGGCCCGCTCTTCAACCCGGCGATTGACGCCGCAACACGCGAAACAACCATCGCAAAACTTTTGCGGCGCTTCGGCACGGTTGAGCGCCACCTGGCCAGCCGCGACTGGCTGGCCGGCGACAGCTTCACGGTGGTCGATATCTATGCCTTCACCATCCTCGGCTGGGGCCAGTTCTTCAAGATGGACCTGTCGCCTTTCCCGCGCGTGCTGGGCTATCTCCAGCGCATAGCCCAGCGGCCGGCGGTGTTCGCCGCGCTGCAGGCAGAAGGCCTGGTGCCGGCATGAAGGCGCCGGCCCCTGCCCTGACGCTGGTGAGCCATGCGCTGTGCCCCTATGTGCAGCGCGCGGCCATCGTGCTGCTGGAAAAAGACGTGCCCTTCACGCGGCGCGACGTGGACCTGGCGGCCAAACCCGACTGGTTCCTCGCCGTGTCACCGCTTGGCAAGACACCGGTGCTGCTGACGGAGAACACGGCTGTTTTCGAATCTGCCGTGATCTGCGAATACCTGGAAGACACCAACGGCCCGCCGCTGCACCCGGCCCAGCCGCTGGAGCGTGCGCGCCACCGCGCCTGGATGGAGTTCGGCTCGGCGACGCTTGCAACGGTGTGGGCTTTCTACACCGCGCCCGATGCGGCTTCCCTGCAGGCGCGGCGGGCCGAACTGCAGCAGCGCTTCGCACAGCTCGAAGCCGAGCTCGACGCGGCCGGGCCGTATTTTTCCGGCGCACGCTTCAGCATGGTGGATGCGGTTTTTGCGCCGGTATTTCGCTACCTCGACGCTTTCGAGGAGTGTGGCGAAACCGGCTGGCTGGACACCTTGCCGCGCATGCAGCGCTGGCGCACGGCGCTGGCTGCACGACCTTCTGTGCAGAAAGCGGCAACGGCGGATTACCCACAGCGTCTGCTTGCCTTCCTGCGCACCCGCGATGGTGAGCTGGCGCGGCGCATGGCGCACGCTGAGGTGTGATCCATCTGCTACCAGAACAATAGCTGTCTGCGCAGGCAGCTATTGGGCTGGAGGCCGTTTTGATGCATGAACAACGGCCGGCCGGCCCGGCCGGGTTCTCTCAGAACGTGGGATCCGAGAACACCTTCAGCTCAAACCTCTTGCGGCTGGCCGGGTCGTAAAACGATTGGCTCCAGGTGTCATTGGGAAGCAGCCAGCTTTTTTTGGCGTTCTTGGTACCGACGCGCCGGATCACGTCGCGGAAGTAGTAGTGCCGCCAAAGGCGGACAAACTCGCCAAGGTAGATGTCCGCCACCCGGGTGTCGCCGCGAATGACGAGCATGTTCTCGTCGTTGCCTGTGGTCGAGTTCAGTGAAAAATTGGCCGAACCGGTAATCACCACCGGGGCCTTGGACAGCGGGTCCACGATCATGAATTTGTTGTGGACGTAGTGGACGTTCTTCGTATAGCCGGTGCGGCTCAGCTCCTTGAGCCAGCGCATGTAGCCGTTGTTGAGGTCCGACGGCAGCCCGCCGCCAATGGCGATCTGGTTGCTCCTGAACTTCAGCAGCTCGTCGGTCCGGGCGCGGGACGACTCATTGTTTCCCTTGCTTTCCATCAGGATGTATGAGGGCACGTCGCGCTCGGTATTGAAGGCGTCCCCCATCTCCGCGCCAATGCCGAAGGCGGAGGTGAAAAACACGGCTTCCTGCGCACCCAGGGCAACATCCCGGTAGCCCAGCAGGGCTTCCTTGCCGGGCCGCGGCGAGAAGATGCATTCGGTGCCGGGCTTGTCGGTGGCGTCCGGCACCGGCGACAGTTCTTCAACCTTGGGCCGCAGGGTCTTGTTGTCTTCGTCCTGCGCCAGCAGTTCCCAGTAGTCCAGGTAGGCCTGTGCCGTTTTTGCGTTTTTCACCATGTGGCCGACATTGCTCTGGCCGAACACACCGCTGGGCGTGATGTTGGTCGAGCCCGTCCACACGGCCACGGGCTTGTCGTTCTTCATGAGAATGAGGAACTTGTTGTGCGCAATCGAACTTGCGCTCGCCGTGCGCGGTATGACTACTTTGGTCAGGCCTGCGGCAAGAACATTCTTCTTGTTGTCCTTCGCCGGGCCGTTCGCCTTGACCCGCATGTCAATGACCAGTTGCACATCCTTGCAGCGTTTCTGGGCATCCACCAGGGCATCAATCACGGGCTGGTGCTTGAACTCGTAAAGTGCCCCGCGCAGGCCATAGGACTTGTCCTTCGCCATGGCAATGAAAGCAAGCAGCGCTTCTTCCAGCCCCCGCGACAGCCATCTCTGCGCCTTGCTGCCCACACTTTGCGGCGTGGCGCTGCCGAACTCCCGCGCGTAGGCCTGCGAACCTGCGATGCCGCGGTTGAACCAGACGGAATGCGTCGGCCCGTATTCAGGCTCTGTCCTGATGCTGCACTCCGCCTGCAACTGCTTGTGTTCCTTGAGTTCTCCCGGTTTGCCGGTGAGCGCCACCACGCGGTAGGTGTAGTCAGTGCCCGGGCTGGCGGTGAAGTCCTGCCAGAGGAAACCCTGGATGGGATAGTCCCGCGACGAAACCTTTTGCCCCACCTTGACGCTGGAGCTTTCGAAAACCTTCATGCCTTCCAGCCACTTGCCTTCATCTTCCCGGGAATGGTCGGTGCGATAAATCGCGAATCCCATCACGCCCCTGGCATCGACTTTTTTCAGCCCGATGCCAAAAAGCACCACATAGGTACCTGCAACGACGTTGACCTTGAGTTTGCGGTTGGTGGATTTGACGGTCTTGCGCATGGAAGTCTCTCCCGTGGTGTGCTGCCCGTACTGGGCACATGTTGACTGTGAAGCTTGTAAATCAGCCGCCGGTTCAAGTAAACCTCCATTTGGAGGAGGTCGATTGCATCCAGGAAATTTTGTCAGGACCGGCCCGTTGATGACGGTGACAAGGCACACCGGCTGGAAGGTAAAAAGGCACGGCGCTGGCGGCGCAAGATGGGCAGCGCGCTCCCTCAGCCCGGGCTGCGCGCCGATGCGTGCAGAAAAACCTGATGCTGTTGCGCAAAGACCACCAGCTGCCCGCCATGGCCGAAAAATATATTGCGTTGACGGTAATTATTTTTAGCTAAACAGGCCTCAATCCCTTATGCAGTTTGCGCAATCAGCTATCTATTCAATAGCAAAACCAAAGCCGACCGTGCTTTTTCATCGGCACGCACCATGCCGGCCACGAACAGCTGAAACCTCGCCCTGTCAAAACTGACAGCGGCATGGCGACGCAGCATTCAGCCCGTTCTGCTGCCGTTTTCCCCAGGCAAAGACCACTCATTGCCCGCGCCCGTTGCCACCCACCCCTGTCAGAGTTGACAGGTTGACGGTTGTTCTGGCGCCTCAGCACAATGACTTCATGGACAAGCGCGAAATCAAAGAGGCAGCCGGTGATGTGCGGGCCGAATCGCGAAACCTGGGCGGCATCAGCATGATGCGGGGCACCAGAGCCGACACTTGACCAGTTGCTACCCTCGTTTTGGCCGCCCCTTGAGGGCGGCTTTTTTTTTGCTTCCATCGGCGGCAGCTACCGCAACGGCTGATTCATTTGCGCGGCGTCCGGCAGGGTGGCTTTTCTTTGCACCGCCCGTCCGCTAAGCTTCATTCCCTCCAGAATGATGCAACGAGGCGAGCATGACAAGTTACTGGCTGATGAAATCCGAACCCGAAGAATGCTCGGTAGACGATGCGTTGGCCGCGCCCAAGGCCACAGTGCCCTGGGTCGGCGTGCGCAACTACCAGGCACGCAACTTCATGCGCGACGGCATGCGGGTGGGTGACGGCGTGTTGTTCTACCACTCCAGTTGTGCCGAGCCGGGCATCGTCGGCATCGCGCAGGTGGCGTCCACGGCTTACCCTGACCCGACGCAGTTTGACCCCAAGTCGCCGTATTACGACCCCAAGTCAAAACGAGAGGAGCCGCGCTGGCTGCTGGTGGACGTGCAGGTGCTGAAGAAAACGCGCAACCTCACCCTGCCCGAGCTGCGCATGGATGACGCGCTGGAAGACATGGTGGTGCTGCGCAAGGGCAACCGGCTGTCGATTACGCCGGTGGAGCCGAGACACTGGCGGGAAATATCCAGGCTGCTCGGCAAGCCTTGAGCCTCGGACCCCTTAAAAGTAACAAAAAGTTGTAGGACAAAGTAGCGACTTGCGGCCCCGCTGCGAGAACCCCTTGGATGTCGTAGGCAAGTGGCTATCATCCCTTGCATGTCCAGGTCCCCACCCCCGGTTTCGGAGCAGGCTTCCACTGACCGCTTCCGCCTCCTGGTGGATGCGGTGCAGGATTACGGCATTTTCATGCTTGACCCCCAGGGGATCGTGATCTCATGGAACATAGGCGCCCAGCGCATCAAGCAATACAGGCCAGACGAAGTCATAGGCCGGCACTTTTCCCTGTTTTACCCGCCCGAGGCCATTGCGGCGGAGTGGCCCGCAGAAGAGCTGCGGCGCGCGGCGCGCGACGGACGTTTTGAAGAAGAAGGCTGGCGCATCCGCAAGGATGGCACGCGCTTCTGGGCCAATGTGGTGATCACCGCCTTGAAGGATGAAAGCGGCTTGCTCACCGGCTTCGGCAAGGTCACGCGTGACCTCACGGAGCGGCGCATTCACGAGGAAGCCCTGCGCGAAAGCGAGCAGCGCATCAGGCTGCTGGTGGAAAGCGTGCGTGACTACGCGATTTTCATGCTCAGCCCCGAGGGCATCATCGAAAGCTGGAACAGCGGCGCGCAGCTCATCAAGGGCTACAGTGCGCAGGAAGTGATAGGCCGGCATTTCAGCATGTTCTACCGGCCGGAAGACCTGGCCGCCGGCTTGCCCGCCCGGGAGCTTGAGACCGCGCTGGCGGTAGGCCGGGCCGAAGAAGAAGGCTGGCGCGTGCGGCACGACGGCTCGGTTTTCTGGGCCAACGTGGTGATCGCGCCAATATATGACGCAGCAAAACAGCTGCGCGGCTTTGCCAAAGTCACGCGTGACATGTCGGAAAGGCGGCGCCTGCACGAGCTTGAAAACTCCAGCAAGCGCATGAGCGAGTTCCTGGCGATGCTGGCGCACGAGCTGCGCAATCCGCTGGCGCCCATACGCAACGCCATCACCATCCTGCAGCTGGAACCTTCCCCCAGCCCGATGGTGCGCAGCAGCCGCGACATGATCGACCGGCAGTTGTCCCACATGACGCGGCTGGTGGACGACCTGCTCGACGTGGGGCGCCTGACCACCGGCAAGATCCGCTTCAAGGCCGAAACGGTGTCCTACGCGCAGGTGGTAGCGCGCTCCGTTGAGGCGGTCCGCCCGCTGATGGATGCCCGCCGCCACCAGCTCACCGTGGACATGCCCGACAGCGGTCTCTGGGTCCAGGGTGACGCCACCAGGCTGGCGCAGGTGCTGCAAAACCTGCTCACCAATGCCGCCAAATACACCCCCGAAGGTGGCCAGATCGAACTGAAAGTCTGGCAGGAAGGCACCCAGCTGCACACATCGGTGCGCGACAACGGCGCCGGCCTGTCGGCCCAGGCCATCAACCAGATCTTCGAGTTGTTTTCGCAGGGCGATGCCCAGACGGTCGCCAAGGAAAGCGGGCTGGGCATCGGCCTGACACTGGCCCGCTCCCTGGTTGAAATGCACGGCGGGGCGCTGGGTGCCACCAGTGACGGCCCGGGCCAGGGCAGCACTTTCAGCTTCTTCCTGCCCCATGCCGGCACCGCAGGAGGCAACGCGGGTGACATGCGGGCACCTTCGCCAAGTCGGGTGATCATTGTCGTGGACGACAACCGCGATGCGGCCAACAGCCTGGCCGAAATCCTGCGACTGATGGATTGCAAGGTCAAGGTGGCCTATGACGGCCCATCGGCCCTGGAGCTTGCGCGCAAGCAGTTGCCCCAGGTCCTGATGCTGGATATCGGCATGCCGGACATGAACGGTTATGAAGTCCTGGCGGCCCTGCGCGCCATGCCGGGCGGCGGGCATGTGACGGCGGCCGCACTGACCGGATATGGCACGGACGAAGACAAAAGCCGGGCCACGGCCGCGGGCTTTGACGCCCATCTCACGAAACCGCTGGATTTTTCGGCGCTGCAGGATTTTTTGCAGTCCACCGGCGTGATGTCCTGAGCAAAATCGGCCTTTGGCTCTTGTCACCGCTGCATTAATTGCTACTTGAAACATAGCAAATTTTGCTGATTCACCCGAGAAACCGAAGGCGCTCTGTTCGCCAGCGCACATTCGTACAGAATTAAAACTACGCATTCGCCGGTCATTTTGTCCTGCGCAAAGGTATCCTGCGGTATGGGCGTAGATTTCAGTGTTCAACAGCGAAACGGGTACACCGTCGTACGCGTCGAGGGTGACCCCTCGCTTGAGGAATTCCTGGGTTTTGTGGAAGTGCTGGCCGAGCAGTCCCGCGGCTGGCAGGATGAACGCGCGCTGTGCGACCTGCGCAGTGTGCGCACCCTGAAGTCTTTCACCGAACATTACGCCGTGGGCCAGGCGGTGGCCCGGCATTTGCGGCACCTTCGCCAGGTCGCGTCAGTCGTGCCGGCCGACCGCATCACGCACACCAGTGAAAAAACAGCGCAAAGCGCCGGTGTCAACCTGAGGGTCTTCACCAGTGAAGGTGAGGCCATCAAGTGGCTCACCACGCCTGAATGAGGGCCTGACCCACCGGCCATCGCCATGCGCAGGCCGATACCATGGCGGTTTCCAATCGAACGGGAACACGCAATGAAACAGGCATGGATGGCGGCAATTCTGGTCGTGCTGGCGGGTTGTGCCGCCACCGGCAGCAAACAGGTGATGGGTACCAGGCCCTCGTACCTCGAGGCGACGACCGAGGCGGTGCCGAACGCCGCCGCGCTGGGCAACCGCATCTGGACACCCGGCCTGGATGACAGCTACGTGCCACAGGGGCTGACCACGGCCGGCGGCTATCTGTACGTCAGCAGCTACAAGCCCACGCCCGACCTGAGTGCCAACACCGGGCCCTGCCGGGTCTTTCGCATCGAGATGGCGACGGGGAAATCCGCAGGCGGCTTCGATATTCCTGCCGGTACCTGCACCCATTCGGGAGGCCTGGCCTATGTCGGCAAGGGCAGGCTCTTTCTGGCCGACACGCGCCAGCTGTTCCTGATCGATCTGGAAAAAGCGCTGGCTTCGGGCACCTCGGAAGGCGCAACAAAGGCGGTGAAAATCACGGGCGAGCTGCGCGGCTCTTATGCCACCTTTGACGGCAAGAACGCCTGGATAGGCACCTGGACCAAGGAGCAGCCCAAGGCCCGCATGTTCCGCCTTGATCTCCGCCTGTTCGACGACCACGACGGCCAGACGGTGAAGGAAGACCGCGCGCTGGAGTCGATTCCCGTGCCGCTGGAAGCACAGGGCGCGGCCTTCGACAAGGCCGGCAAGCTCTGGGTGTCGGCCAGCAACAGCAGGTGGGGCAAGCTCTACCGGCTGGACCGCCAGGGCAAGGTGCAGGCAGAGTACGACATGGCCGCCGGACTGGAGGACCTGAGTTTCGACGAGTCCGGCCGGCTGTGGGGCCTGTCCGAATCCGGCACCCGGAAGTACCTCCACTGGACGACCCGTTTCCCCTATCTCTTCACGATCGATGCAGGCAAGCTGCAGTAGCCTGCCGGTCGCCCGAAGCGCCGATATTCGGAATGAAATTGGCTGTCAGCCCTTTCCGGTATTGCGTAGTCGGCTACATAAAACATAGCATCTGCGTGACGTGCGGCGATGGAGACGGATCAGCCCGCCATGACGGGGCGCGCGGCGCAAGCCCACGGGCCTTCCAGGATGCAACTCCGGCCATCACGCACTGGCCTCGCGTTTGTGTAACTTATTTCCGCGTCGCATTGACAGGCTGCCGAGCCGTCAGCACAATTTGAACAAATGGATAAAACACTTGCTCAAACTAAGAAACGGCGTCCGGCCGCGGCCAGAACCACGCCAACCCGGGCCACGCGCGCCGACGGCAGCTCCACCCGAACGCTCATCCTCGAAGCCACGCGGCGACGCCTGGTCGAGCAGGGCTACGCCAACCTGAACGTGCGCGACATCGCCGCCGACGCGGGTGTCAACCACGCCCTGATCGGCTATCACTTCCGCGGCAAGCAGCAACTGGTGCTGGCCGTGCTGGACGAGGCCAACACCCGCCTGCTCGATCGCCAGGCCGGCATGTATGCGGCGCCCACCACCGCTTCGCAGAAGTGGCAACAGGCGCGCGCGTTCTACGAGGAAGACCTGAACTCCGGCTTCGTCAAGCTGTTGATGGAGCTGATGGCGGCGAGCTTTCACGACGAGGTGCTGCGCGCCGAATTCACGCCGCGGTTGCTGGCCTGGCAAAAGCTGATTGAAGTCGCGGTGGACGAATTCATCGCGAGCTCGAACCTGAAGCTGCCGGTGTCGGGCAGGGCCATCTCGGCCTGGATCACCTGGTTCTGGATTGGCATGGAAGCCAGCATGGCGCTGGGCATCCCCGAAAAGCAGGGCCACCAGCAAGAAGCGCTTGAAGCCATGGCACTGCTGCTGCGCCAGGCGGAAACCGCCAAAACCCAACGCAACCGCAAGAGGACATGATGGGTGAGACGCCAATCCGCATCCCCAAGCGCCTCGCGCTTGTAGCCGGCGAGCTGCCGGCACCGGGCACCCTGCCCGATCCCTACCCTTACGAAACTGTCGAGCCGCACCGCCAGGGCTTCGTTGAGCGCGACGGCGTGCGCACCTGGTACGGCCAGTTCGGCGAAAGCGGCCCATGGCTGGCCTTTGCGCCGATCTACCAGATCGCCAACACCTACCTGCTGCGCGGCGTCGTGCCCTGGCTGTCGCAGCATTTTCGTGTGCTGGTGATGGACCTGCGCGGCAACGGCCGCTCTGACCGCCCCGCCACCCAGGCCGGCTACAGCTTTGACCACTACTACGCGGACTTCGTCGCGGTGCTGGACGAGCTGGAAATCGAGCGCACGGCGGTGGTGGGTATTTCCGCCACGGCGATGACGGCCATCCGGCTGGCGCACGAGCAACCGCAGCGCATCTCGCACCTCATCAGTGCTGGCGGCTGGGTCAACATGCGCATGG
The DNA here is from genome assembly GCF_049790275.1 of Polaromonas sp. Classification (GTDB taxonomy): domain Bacteria; phylum Pseudomonadota; class Gammaproteobacteria; order Burkholderiales; family Burkholderiaceae_C; genus Polaromonas. The sequence goes on along the minus strand of NZ_JBAQYR010000145.1, from coordinate 16,001 downwards.
AAGACCCGGCCATGCACGAGCTTGCCCAGCAGGCTTTGGTGAAGATGCGCAGCAACTGGCCAGCCTTCCTGGACGGCTTCTTCGGCGCAGCGTTCAACGAACCGCATTCGACCAAGCCACTGGAAGATGCGGTGGTTCGCAACGGCTGGGTCTCCAGCGGCGACATCGTGGCGATGGGCCGCACTGGCTGGCTGGGCAACGAAGTGCGTGAACTGGCCAAGGGCGTGCGTTGCCCCACGCTGGTGATTCACGGCGACAACGACAAGATCGCGCCGCTCAGCCAGGGTGAAACCATCGCCAGCCTGGTGCCCGGCGCGCGCATGCTGAAGATCGAGGGCGGCGGCCATCTGCTGGCGGGCCGCGACCCGATTGCTTTTGCCCGTGCCGTGCGCGATTTCGTGGGTGCGGCGCCCACACACGCGACCTGGGTGCGCGGCATGGCGCGCAAACGCAAAGCCCTTTTCATCTCCAGCGCCATCGGCCTGGGTCATGTGCAGCGCGACCTGGCGATCGCCCGCGAAATGCGCGCCCAGCAGCCCGACCTGCAGGTCGACTGGTTCACCGTGCACCCGGCGTCCACCTACCTGGAGCGCGAGGGCGAACGCGTCCACCCCATCTGCAAGCGCCTGGGCAACGAAAGCCGGCACTTCGAGAGCCAGGCGGGCGAGCATGACCTGCAGGCCTTCTTCGCATTGCGCACCATGGACGAGGTGATGGCGCTGAACTTCCTGGTCTTCGCCGAACTGATGAAGGCTGAGCACTATGACATCGTCATCGGTGACGAGGCCTGGGAGGTGGACTACCACTACCACGAGAACCCGGAGATCAAGCGCCAGCCTTTCGTCTTCCTCACCGACTTCGTAGGCTGTCTGCCCATGGAGGAAGGCAACGAGCGCGAGGCCTTCCTGTGCGCCGACCGCAATGCCGACGACATCGAGCATGTGGCGCGCTACCCCTGGATCCGCGACCGCGCGATCTTCGTGGGCAACGAGGACGACGTGCCGGAACTGCCCTTCGGCCCGGGGCTGCCCGAGATCCGCGACTGGACGAAGCACAACTTTGCCTTCACCGGCTATGCCCTGCCCTTTGACCCGAAGTTGCTGGCCGACACCGATGCCCTGCGCGCGCGCCATGGCTACACCCGCGATGAAAAGCTGGTGATCGCGGCGGTGGGCGGCACCTCGGTTGGTGGCTCGCTACTGCATCGCATCGCCCAGACCTTCCCGCTGATGAAGAAACAGGTGCCCGAGCTGCACATGGTGCTGGTGGCCGGCCCCCGCCTGCCGCGCGACGCCTTCCCCACGATGGATGGCCTGGACGTGCTGCCATACGTGCACAACCTGTTCGAACACCTCGCCTGCTCCGACCTGGCCCTGGTGCAGGGCGGGCTGAGCACCTGCATGGAGCTGGTGGCCACACGCCGCCCCTTCCTGCGTTTCCCGCTCGAGCGGCACTTCGAGCAGTGCATCCACGTCACCCACCGCATGCGCAACTACTGCGCGGAGTGCACGGTGCGTTTCAGCGACCTGACGGCGCGCGAGCTGGCCGACAAGGCGCTGCAGACCATGCACGCGCCGATCACCTACAAGCCGGTGGAAACCGACGGCGCCGCACGCGCTGCCCGGCAGATCCTGGCAGTGATGGAAAACCGCGCGTGGGCAGCGGCCTGATACATGGTTCCTCCATGGACGCGCTGTCCCAGATGCTGCGGATCCTGCGGCCCGAGCGCGCCAGTTTTTTCCAGGCGGAACTGAACGCGCCCTGGCGCTTCACCGCCCCGCCGGCAGTCAAGCCACCGGCGCCCTCGCAACCGGGACCGCAGCAACTGCTGCTGTACTACCACCTGGTCGAAGGCAACTGCACGCTGGAGATGGAAGGCCTTGCGCCACTGGTGCTGACGTCGGGCGATGTCGCCCTGGTGCCCAAGGGTGATGCCCACAGCATCGGCTCGGGCCCCCAGGCCATCAGCTGCGAGCCGGTGGACCTGCAGGCGCTGTTGCTCCGGCAGCCGCGCCAGTTGCGGACGGGCGGTTCAGGTCCGGCATCACGGCTGATCTGCGGCTACCTCGCCTGCGACCCCGCCCTGTGCGGCCAGGTCCTGTCGATGCTGCCCAGGCTTGCCTCGGTGCGCGTGGCCCAGGACGGGCAGATCGGTGCGCTCCAGGCCTTCATCGTTTCGGCACTGGCTCAGGAGTCTTCGCCCCAGCCCGGTGCCGAGTGGGTTCTGGCCAAGGCGTCGGAGATGCTTTTGGCCGAAACGCTGCGCCGCCACCTGGCCAGCCCGACGCGGGCGCAGGACGACTGGCTGGCCGGCCTGCGCGACCACATCGTCGGTCGCTGCCTCACGGTGATGTACGACCGTCCGGCGGACAAATGGACGCTGGATCGGCTGGCCAAAGAGGTCAACACCTCGCGCTCGGTGCTGGCCCTGCGGTTCACCCGGCTGGTGGGCCAGTCACCCATGAGCTACCTGACGCGCTGGCGCATGACGCTGGCAGCCGACCTGCTGTATGACAGTTCGCTGGGCCTGACACGCATCGCCGAAGAAGTCGGCTACGAAACCGATACGGCGCTGATCCGGGCCTTCCGGCGGGAGTTCGGCACGCCGCCAGCTGCGTGGCGGCGCGCGCGCCTGGCCGGGGCGAACACCGGCCAGTGATACGGTTTACGGGTTGACGGGCCCCGGATCGCGATCGGGCGAAGCGGGCGCCGCGTACATCAGCGGCCCCAGTGCCTCCTGGATGCGCGCAGCCTGTGTCTCGTTCAGCAGGCCGAACAACACCTTCTGGAAGCGCGGCTCCATCACGCCCGACACGATGTACTGCCAGCGGTAGGCCTTCAGGATCGCATCGGCCACCATGCCGCGCTGCTGCGCGGAGTATTCGCCGCGTGCTGCGGCGTTGAAGTAGGCCGCGTCTGCGCCGGCCTGTGCCTGCAGGATGCCGTCCACCGCCCCTACCAGCGCGATCAGGTCGTTGACGCCGGCGTCACGCTCGGCGGGTGTGACGCGAGCGTCCTCGCGCAGGAACTCCAGCTCATCGAGCACCGCATGCTGCGATTCTTCCTTCCAGTGAAACAGGAACACGTCCTTCCACAGCGCGCACAGCTCCTGCGGCTGGATGCTGGCGCGGTAGTGCGCCAGGGTGAACAGTTCGATGTCCAGCGTCAGGGCCAGCACCGACCAGGTGCTCTTCGCAAGTACGGCGCGGGCCACCTCGTCGGGGTCCACCGCGAGCCGGTAGCCGGCGGGCATGTCCTGGGCCATCATTTCCTCGAGCCGGCGGAACAGTTCCTGGTGCTTGAGCTCCTCATCGGTCATGCGCACCAGCGCCTGCAGCGCGACCTGGTCGCCCAGCGCATGGCCGCGGGTGATTTCCACCACCTTGGCACTGATGAAACGCTCGGCCAGGCCGAAGATGTTGGTGTAGCTGCGGCCCTGCACCTGGCTCATCAGCCGCTTGTCCCCGGGCGTGAGGAAGTCGAGTTCGTCGACCAGTGAGAGGCCGGCAGGAAGGAAGGTCCTGGCGTAGTCGAAATGGCGACCGCGAATCACGTCGCGGTCGATGTCCCAGCGCACGCGTTTGGAGTTGGCAACGGCCTTGGCGTACCGTTCGGAATTTGACAATGTTTCCATGGAGAGTCTCTGGATGGGTAAATGAAACGGCCGCTTCGGTCGCACCGGCGCAGGGTCTGCGGCCAGCGGGCGCCGCCCCGGGGCCGGGTCGGGGGGCGATGGCGGAAATTCTCCGCAGCACCCGCCGCGCCGTCCTTCCCCACCCGCTTGAAAAGCTGCCTCATCCGCTCGGATAAACTGGTCGCCCTACATCGAAAGAGAACGCAACATGGGCGCACAGTGGAAAGCAAAAGGCAAGGAACTGGCAGCGAATGCCAGAGGCAAGCTGTTCGGGCGTCTGGCCAAGGACATCATGGTCGCCGCGCGCGGCGGGGCCGACCCGGCGCTGAATTCCAAATTGCGCCTGGTGGTGGAGCAGGCGCGAAAGGTCTCCATGCCCAAGGAAACGCTGGACCGGGCCATCAAGAAAGGCGCCGGGCTCACCGGTGAGGCGGTGCATTTCGAGCACGTGATTTACGAAGGCTTTGCGCCGCACCAGGTGCCGGTGATGGTCGAATGCCTGACCGACAACCTGAAACGCACCGCGCCTGAAATGCGCGTGCTGTTTCGCAAGGGCCAGCTGGGTGCCTCCGGCTCGGTCTCCTGGGATTTCGACCATGTTGGCATGATCGAGGCCGAGCCCGCGGCGGCGGGCGCCGACCCGGAACTGGCCGCGATTGAAGCCGGCGCACAGGACTTCGAGGCGGGCGAGGCGGAAGGCAGCACGCTGTTTTTGACCGATGCCGCCGACCTGGACCTGGTGAGCCGCGCCCTGCCCGCCCAGGGTTTCACGGTCCTGTCTGCCAAGCTGGGCTACAAGGCCAAAAACCCGGTCAACCCGGCAAACCTGGACCCCGCACACCTGGAAGAAGTGGAAGCCTTCCTGGCGGCCATCGACGCGAACGACGATGTGCAGAACGTGTTTGTGGGCCTGGCGGGTTAGAGCCTGTTAACAGGTCTAGACGGACAGGCCTGAGCTGCCGGCACCCAATGTATTCATGCGTTCACGCGCCAGCGCCGCATGCAGTTGCCCCAAGGCAGAAACGCAATCCAGCACCGCCACCTGAATATGGCCGGTCGTGTCGGCTGCTTCCAGTGGGAGTGCTGATGCGGGCCGGTCACCCACCACGTTCGTCAGCCGCACCTGGATGGAACGGAACAGGGCATCCCAGTCGTCAATGGGAATCTGGAGATGAAGTTGATCTGGTGGGTTGTGCCCGGCCGGATGTGGTGCCGGGGGCAATTCAGGGGCGGAATGATCCGGCCCGGACAGAAGAGTCAGGTCCACAAAACCAAGCTCTTTCAGGGTTCTGTGCGCGAAATTTCGCATTTTTTTCGAGGAAAAATTGGCCAGTGACTTCATGTGGACACCTCCGAGCGTGCTGCACAGCGCTGCAGCGACGGTAAAGCGCTAACGCGACCGAGGCTCGGTCGCTGTTGCCTTGGGTCTGTTTATAGAAGCCTGGGGGACAAGCGTCGGTCCGGTAACGGACTTAGTCCAGCAATTTCAAAAAATATGTCAGACAGGACGCCGTCTGAACGCCCGAAAATGCCATTGATCGGGGAATGGACAAAGTTCGCACCGGAACTTCGGGCCATCCCGACCAGGCTCCTAGGCCGCCATCTCCATCGGTAGCAAGCGGTCGTATTCGTCCTTGACCACCTGGTAACACTCGCAGGAGCGCTTCTCCAGCCCTTTGCGGTCCAGCACCTTGATGCGGCCGCGGGCGTAGCTGATCAGCCCGGCCTCCTGCACCTTGAGCGCCGCTTCCGTCACGCCGACACGGCGTACGCCGAGCATGTTGGCAATCAGTTCCTGGGTCATCACAAGTTCGTTGCCCGGCAACCGGTCCAGGCTAAGCAACAGCCAGCGGCACAGCTGTTCGTCCAGGGAGTGGTGCCGGTTGCAGACCGCTGTCTGGGACATCTGCGTGATCAGCGCCTGGGTATAACGCAGCAGCAAATTCGTCACCGGCCCGGCTTTGTCAAATTCATCCTTCATGAACTGTGCCTTCAACCGGTAACCCCTGCCCCCGCTCTGCACCACGGCTCGGCTGGGCGTTGAATTGCCGCCCATGAAAAGCGAGATGCCCACAATGCCCTCATTGCCGACAACAGCAATCTCGGCCGAGTCGCCGTTTTTCATCACGTACAGCAGCGACACAATGGCTGAAGTGGGGAAATACACAAAGTGCTCGGCTGTGCCGGACTCGTACAGCACCTTGCCCAGCGGCATGTCAAACAACTCCAGATGCGGCAGCCAGCTCTTGAGCTGGGCGTCGGGCAAGGCCGCAAGCAGGCGATTGAGTTTTATCTCGCTCGAACTCGCAACCACGACCTTGGGATGTGAATCTGTCGAAGCGTGCGTTGTTTTTGCTTTGGATGAAGACGTAGTCAATGCGGAACCAGGTGATGGGTTGTCTTCGAAAGCGACCGGATGGTTGCCCGAATCAACCCTGCTTTCAGCTTACGGCGTTCACCTTACTTTGTATGTGCGATAGCGCACTGTCGAAAACGGTTCTTCCGAACGCGAACAAACGCGCTGCGAACGTGAATGCCCCTTATCCGGTGGTGGACTTCAGCGCCACCATCACCACGATGACCACGGCAAGGACCAGGGAAACGCCCTTCCAGAAAGCCACCGGGTTGCGCTCCAGCAAGGGCGGGCGGGTCTTGTCCAGGAATGCCTGGTTGGGATGGCGCAGGTCGTACAGGAACTCTGACAGCTCGCCGTAGCGTTTGGCGGGGTTTGGATGCACGGCTTTGCGCAGCACGCCGTCTATCCAGGCGGGTATGTCGCGGTCTTCATCCAGCACGGAGTCGTAGCGCAGCCTGTTTTGCGCGGCCCGGGTCCGGCATTTGGCTACTTCAGCGCCGTAGGGCAATTTGCCCGTCAGCATCTGGTAGGTGATGACGCCGAGCGAGAAGATGTCCGAGCGGGTGGTGCCGCCCTCACCCAGGAAATATTCCGGCGCGGAATACTGGGCGGTGCCCAGGATGTCTTCGTGCCCGCCGGACGCGTCTGCTTCCATGAGGCTGGCCACGCGGGTTGAGCCGAAGTCGATGATTTTGGCCGTGCCGGTCCTGTCGATCATGACGTTGTCGGGCCTCAGGTCCTGATGCAGCATCTCCAGCCGGTGAAACGCAAGCATGCCTTTGGCGATTTGCTCCACCAGCCCGCGCACCGCTTCCAGGCCGGGCCGGGGGTTGTCAATCATCCACTGGCTCAGCGTTTGTCCGTCGATGTATTCGGTGGCGACGTACACAAAGTGGCGTTTTCGGGTCGGCACGTAGGGCTTGAGCACATGCGCGCTGTTGATGCGCCGGGCGATCCACTCTTCGGTCAGAAACCTTTCGAGGTAGGCCGGGTCGCCGCCCAGGTCTATGGACGGTGTTTTGAGGATGACAAGCGCACCTGTTTCATTGTCAGTGGCCAGGTAGATATGGCTGCGGCTGCTGCCATGCACTTCGCGGATGATGGTGTAGCCATCGAATTCCGTCCGCGCAGCGAGGATGGGCGGAAGCGGCAAGCCGGAGAGCTGCTGGACCATCTCAACAGCCTGCCCGCGGGGCAGCTCATCGACGCGCACGACCTGGGCCGTGAGGTTGTCGGTGCTGCCCTGCTGCAGGGCTTTGTCGACGATGGTTTTTGCTGCGGCATCAAGACCTTCAGGCACATCGGTACTGCTGCGGATGATGCCGGCCATGTCGTGCTCGCTGACATGTTCGTACACGCCGTCGGTGGCCAACAGAAAGATGTCGCCCTGCTCGACCTGCTGGGTCTGGTAGTCGATTTCAAGCTGCGGCTTGATGCCAAGCGCACGGCCCAGATAGCTTTGACCCTGGGAAATCCACACGCGATGGTCGCTGGTGAGCTGCTCCAGCGCCTTGCCGCGCAGACGGTAAATGCGTGAATCGCCCACATGAAAAATATGCGCGGTGGTCGACTTGATGACCACGGCGCTCAAGGTGCACACATAGCCCTTGTCTTTGTCGTAGCGGTACTGGCTCTTCTGCGTCTGCGCATGCAGCCAGGAGTTGGTGGCGCTCAAAATCCGTTCGGCCGATGTCTTGACCGACCAGGCCTCGGAGGTGCAGTAATAGTCTTCAAGGAAACCGGCGACAGCGTACTGGCTGGCCACATCGCTGACGGCGCTGCTGCTGATGCCGTCGGCCAGCGCAATGGCGATGCCCTTGGCGCTCAGCTGAGGCTCTTTCGGTACATAGATACCGTGGAAATCCTGGTTGGCTTCCTTGCGGCCCTTGTCCGAATACTGACCTGCCGATATCTTCAGTTCACTGGACATGTAAGGCACCGAAAAAACCCCCGTGCATCCTGCATGCACGAGGGCTTTTGTTGTTGGGACGGATTATTTGAAGGAACGTGTCGGTCCGGTTTTGATGTGTGTGGCATACAGGGTCAGACCGGTGAAAGCCAGGCCGCCCACCAGGTTGCCCAGCACCGTCGGGATTTCGTTCCAGATCAGGTAGTCCATGATGGTGAAGTGCGCGCCCAGCAGCAGGCCCGAGGGAAACAGGAACATGTTCACGATGGAGTGTTCGAACACCATGTAGAAGAACAGCATGATGGGCATCCACATTGCGATCACCTTGCCGCTCACCTGAGTGGAGATCATCGCACCCACCACGCCGGCCGACACCATCCAGTTGCACAGCATACCGCGTACGAAGAGCGTGAGCATGCCGGCGGCGCCGTACTTCTGGTAGCCCAGCGTGCGGTTCTCGCCGACGACGCCGATGGCCTTGCCGACGGCGTTGGGTTCGGTCGAGAAGCCGTAGGTGACGTAGATCGCCATCATCACGGCCACCGTGAAGGCGCCCACGAAGTTGCCGACGAACACCAGACCCCAGTTGCGCAGCACGCCGCCGAGGGTAACGCCCGGGCGCTTGTCGATCAGCGCGAGCGGGCACAGCACGAACACACCTGTGAGCAAATCGAAGCCGAACAGGTACAGCATGACGAAGCCCACCGGAAACAGCACGGCGCCCAGCAGCGGCTGGCCTGTCTGCACGTTGATGGTGACAGCGAACCAGGCCGCCAGGGCCAGAATGGCGCCGGCCATGTAGGCCCGCACCAGCGTGTCGCGGGTGGACATGAAGATTTTGGATTCACCCGCATCCACCATCTTGGTCACAAATTCCGAAGGCACTAAATAAGACATACGTTCCTTTAAATCCCGATCAGCCAAAAAAAAATCCACTTCGAGATCTTCAAAAAAAGATGAAGACCGAAGTGGACGCCGTTATCCATTCAGATCGATCGGGCACCGCGAAGTTCGCCGTACCCTGCGCAGGCCTTCGTTAGCCTGACCCGAGGGATAAAGCACATACCGTGCCGTCAAAATGCACCACGAATCACGCCTCGTCATGCGCTCAGGCACTGTGAAGGCGAAAGTACTGCCCCAAATTTGTGCACCGCACTCCATTGGCAGATATTTTGGTGCCAGCATATCCATTGACCGGCCAGGGCAGTGCTGACCTGCGCGGTGTGCCGAATGGTCCGGCGTCTTGCCGCAGTGCCAGCGGGTACCGGGCAGAACCGCCGCTTTCCAGCAGGCGGCTGATTCATGAAGCTGACATGTCGTCCCAAAAAAATAGGCGCTCCTACGCCTTATTTTTTTGGAGAAACCCATGGATCGCCGACAATTTTTCTATTCGACCACCGTGCTGGGAGGCTCGGTCATGGCCCTGCCCCGCTTCGCCCGGGCGCAGACAGCCCCCGCCCTCGTCACACGCGACGCCATGCGGCCGCAGATGGCCCACGGAATCCAGAGTGGCGATCCCAAGGCGGACGGCGCGGTCATCTGGACCCGCAGCGACAGGCCTTCACGCCTTTGGCTGGAATGGGCCACGACGGCCAGCTTCGCCAATGCCTCGCGCGTGCGGGGGCCTTACCTGATGGATGACACCGACTTCACAGGGCGTGTGGACCTGACGGGCTTGCCGGCGGGCCAGGAAATTTTCTACCGCGTGGTGCTGCAGGATCTGCATAACGAGCGTGTGCTGTCTGAACCCATGGCCGGCCACCTGCGCCTGCCTGCCAGCACAGGGGCCAAGGCTGTCCGCGACGTGCGCTTTACATGGAGTGGCGACACGGCCGGGCAAGGCTGGGGTATCAACGAGGCCTGGGGCGGCATGAAAATCTACGAGCAGATGCGAAAGGTCAACCCTGACTTTTTCCTGCATTGCGGTGACACGATTTACGCCGATGGCCCCATTGCCGCCCAGGTCAAACTCGCCGATGGCTCCCTGTGGAACAACGTGGTCACCGAAGAAGTCAGCAAGGTCGCGGAAACGCTCAACGAATACCGTGGCCGTTATCGCTACAACCTGATGGACGCCAATGTGCGCCGCATGGCGGCTGAAGTGCCGCAAATCTGGCAATGGGATGACCACGAGGTGGTCAACAACTGGTCGGATTCCAAAGACCTCGCTGCCGACAAGCGTTACACAGAAAAGAATATTCCCTTGCTGGTGGCGCGCGCCACCAAGGCTTTTCATGAATTTGCACCTATCCGCCGCACCGCCGACGTGGAAAGCGAGCGTGTGTACCGTCATCTGCCACAGGGCCCCCTGCTGGACATGTTTGTGGTCGACATGCGCAGCTATCGCGGCCCCAACACCCACAACCTGCAAACCAGCGAGACCGAAGAAAGCGCCTTCATGGGCCGCCCTCAAATCGCATGGCTGCTGGATGGCCTCAAGCGTTCGAAGTCAGTCTGGAAAGTGATCGCCGCCGACATGCCCATCAGCCTGCACGTGGGCGATGGCAAAGAAACCGACGGGCGCGACCGTTGGGAAGCCAGTGCCAACGGCGACGACGGCGCCCCCCTGGGCCGCGAAATCGAAATTGCGCGCCTGCTGCGCGAGATCAAGCGCGCCGGCATCAGGAATGTGGTGTGGCTGACCGCCGATGTGCACTACACCGCCGCGCATTATTTTGACCCGGCCAAGGCCCGGTTCAGTGACTTCTCGCCATTTTGGGAGTTTGTGTCGGGCCCGCTCAACGCCGGTGGTTTTGGGCCCAACAAAACCGACGCGACCTTTGGCATGCAGGTGATATACCAGAAAGCCCCGAACGAAGTGAACGCGCCGCCTACCAATGGCATGCAGTTTTTTGGTCAGGTGGACATCGATGCCAAAACCAAAGCCATGACGGTCACCCTAAAGGATTTGGCCGGCGCGTCGCTCTATACCAAAACGCTGGCACCGCAGCGAGGCTGAGCGGCATGGAACGGGTCAAGCCCGCAATGACGGGCAACGCAGTTCAGGGGCGCTTGCTCTCTATCAGCCTGACCAAGGCCCACAACACCCGGTTGGCCGGCGTAGGCACGCCTAGCGCCTCACCGCGTTTGACGACCAGCCCATTGAGGTAGTCGATCTCGGTGGGCTTGCCGCGCGCCAGGTCTTGTGCGGTGGATGAAAACTGGCTGGGCATGCTGCCAGCCAGCTTGTCCACCGCCAGGTGCATGTCACCTTGCACCTGCACGCCTTCGGCCTCTGCCACGGCCAGGGACTCGGCCACCACGTCGCGCATCAGGTCCTGCACACCCTCGCCGGCCACCGTCTTGCCATAAGGCAGCTGGGTGATGGCCGAGACAGCGTTGTAGGCGCAGTTGAGGATCAGCTTGGCCCACAAGGCACCGCGCACGTTGTCGGAGATCTCTGCCGGCACACCGGCAGCGATCAGGGCCTGCGCCACGGTTTGGCTGGCCGGGGACGGCTCGATCACCAGCTCGCCACGGCCATGGTGTTTGACGTGGCCGGGGCCGGCCATTTCGGTGGCGACGTAAACCACGGCGGCGGCCACGGCATGCTGCGGCAGCACCGTGCGCAGCCGGTCGGCGTTGTCCACGCCGTTCTGCAGGCACAGTACCAGCGCACCTGGCGCCAGGTGCGGTCGGATCAGTGCGCCAGCTGATTCGGTGTCGGTGGACTTCACGCTAAACAGCACCAGGTCGGCGCCTTGCACGGCAGCAGGCTCGCTGCTGGCGGCCAGGCGCACATGCTCGTCGAAGCTGCGGGTTTCCATGTGCAGGCCGTCGCGTGTGATGGCTTCCATATGCTGAGGCCGGGCGATCAGCACCACGTCATGCCCGGCGCGCGCGAGCATGCCGCCGTAATAACAACCGACGGCGCCGGCGCCCATGACAGCAACCTTGAGTCGGCTTTTGGCGCCCTGTTGTTCGGTGGACGGGATGCTGGCCATGCTGGAACTTTCGTGTGGTGAACGGGAAAACGTATTCTAGGGAGGGCGCCGTTTTTGCGTCGGCGAGGTGCCGCAGCCGAAGATTGACATCAAAACAGACTACAGCCCTTGCTACGCGGGCGCAAGCAGCTATGAAAACAGTAGCATACAAACCACCCTCAGGAAGCTGCAGGCACTTTTTACCTGTTTTCGGGGGGCGTTTTGTCAGCCTGGACGGCGGGCCGCCGATGTCGCGAGAAAAAAGTCCACATCATCAGCGAGGCGTCGGGCCCTTCCGGTGCGCTGAATTCCATGCTCGCATCGCCGCCGCTCCAGGCATGGCCCAGGCAGGCGATCTCGCAGGTCACGAGCTGCGGTTTTCGGCCGGCATAGGAAGTCGTGCTCTGGTAGGCGTGGCGCGGGCTGCGTCCCCCGGTGCGCCCCGGGTAGCTGCGCTGCACCGGTTCGGCTTCGCCGAGAAACGGTGCGTTGAGGGTTTTCAGTTGCTCCGAGAGCTGGTCGGCATTGACGCGCCGGACCACCGTGTCGCGCTCGCCGTGCAGGACGATGGCGGGCATGCCAGGAAACTGCGGCTGCGAACGCAGCAGCGCCTGCGCCGCATCGATGTGTGCATGGCCGGTGCCGTGCTGCATGGCCCGGTAGGCGCTCATGGCGGAGTCGGTGGTGCCGAACACCGGCGCCGAGTGCAGGCCCAGCGCAGCAATCCTGTCGGGGTGATGCAGGGCCACCAGGGTGGCCATCGCGGCGCCTGCCGAGAGGCCGGCCAGGTAGGTCCGCGAGGTGTCCAGCCCGTGCTTGGCTTGCACATGCGCAATCATGTCGGCAATCAGCCGGACATCGCCCTGGCCCTGCTGTGTGGCCCGTTTGTACCAGTGCCAGCAGCGGTGCGCGTCGGTTGTGGTGGACTGCTGGGGGTAGAGCACGGCGAAACCCTTGCGTTCGGCCAGCTGGTTCATGCGCGTGGCGGCGGCGAACTCGGTGGCGGTCTGCTGGCAGCCGTGCAGCATGACGACCAGCGGCCAGGGCGCCGCGCTGGCACCGGCCGGCAGGTAGAGCCAGTACAGCATGCGCCGCGCCGGCGCGAGCTGGGCTGTGCCCGGCACTGAAAAATGCGCCTGCTTCCATCGCGCGGGCAAACCGGATACCGGTCGGGCCGGCCGCAAAGGCGGTTTGCGCAGGACCTGGCCTGCCTGGGCCCTGGCCGTTTTCACCGGCCGGGCACGGCGCGCCGCGGGCTGGGGCAACAGGCTCTGGAACAGCCTGCGGCCCTGCGCCTCCTGGGCCTTGCCCATGCGGCGCAGGCTCTTGAGCCAGAGGCTGCTGAGGCTCTTGCTCATCTTGCGGGACAAACGATGGAGGGGGGAAATGTCATCGGGTCAGGCCGTGTCGCGAAAGAAGGAGGAGTGCCACCTGGGCGCCTATATTAGTAAGCATACATTCATTTTGCTGCAGCGCAATAAAGATGCATTTACCTCCCATCTTCCCTTGTGGACCGGCCGTCGTCAGCCGTTACGATGGAGGGTCTGGTGCGCTATGCACCGTTTTTGCCCACTTTTCCCCTGCCATGCCTGATTTCCTGACCGCTGCCCTCTACAAATTCGTCTCCCTGCCCGACTTTGCCGGCCTGCAGGCGCCCCTGCAGTCCTTTTGCGAGGCGCAGGATGTGCGCGGCACGCTGCTGCTGGCCGAGGAAGGCATCAATGGCACGATTGCCGGCCCCGAAGCCGGCGTGCGTGCGGTGCTGGCCTATCTGCGCCGTGATCCGCGGCTGGCTGACCTGCCGCACAAGGAATCCTGGGCACAGAAGCTGCCGTTTTACCGCATGAAGGTGCGCCTGAAGCGCGAAATCGTCACGCTCGGTGTGCCCGGCATCAACCCGAACGAGATGGCCGGCGAATACGTGAAGCCGCAGGACTGGAACGCCCTGATCGCCGACCCGGACGTCGTCGTGGTGGACACCCGCAACGACTACGAGTTCGGCATAGGCACGTTCGAGCGCGCGCTCAATCCCCACACCCGGAGTTTTTCGGAATTGCCGGCCTGGGTGGAAGCACAGTCGGCGCCGGGCGGGCTGCTGGCCGCCAAGGACGGCAAAAAGCCCAAGGTGGCGATGTTCTGCACCGGCGGCATACGCTGCGAAAAATCCACCGCGTTTATGCGCACCCGCGGCTTTGAGGAGGTCTACCACCTGGAAGGCGGCATTCTCAAATACCTGGAAACCGTGCCCGAAACCGACAGCCTCTGGAAAGGCGAGTGTTTTGTTTTCGACGAGCGTGTCTCGGTGGTGCACGGCTTGGCGACCGGCCACTACGGCCTGTGCCGCGCCTGCCGCGACCCGATCAGCGAAGCCGACAAGGCCTCGCCGCTTTACGTTCCCGGCGTAAGCTGCCCGGCCTGCCACGACAAGAAAACCGAAGAGCAAAAGCGCGGCTTCATCGAGCGCCAGCGCCAGGTCGACTACGCCAACCGCCGGCGCCAGCCGCACATCGGCGCCAAACTGCCGTCATCGGGCGCAGAGGCCAAAGAAGGCTCCTGATGGGCGCCCTGCCCGCTCTCCCGATTCTCTACTCGTTCCGCCGCTGTCCGTATGCCATGCGTGCCCGCCTGGCGCTGGCCGTCAGCAAACAGCCGCATGAGCTGCGCGAAGTGGTGCTGAAAAACAAACCCGCCGACATGCTGGCCGCCTCGCCCAAGGGAACCGTGCCCGTGCTGGTGCTGCGGGGCGGCGAGGTGATCGAGGAAAGCCTGGACATCATGCGCTGGGCGCTGGCCCGCCACGACCCGGCGCAGTGGCTGTCACCACCGCAGGGCTCGCAGCAGGGCATGGATGCGCTGATCGCCGCCAACGACGGCGATTTCAAACGCCACCTGGACCGCTACAAGTACCCGAACCGCTATCCGTTGGAATCCGAAGGCGACGCCACCGGCTTTGCGCTTCAACATCGCAGCGAAGCGACGCGCTGGCTGGCGCAGCTCAACAATGGTCTGGCCTCCGGTTGGCTGATGGGCAGCCAGGCCAGCCTGGCTGACATGGCCATCTTGCCCTTCATACGCCAGTTTGCGCATACCGATGCCGACTGGTTCGCTGCTCAACCGTGGCCGCGTTTACAGGCATGGTTGGCGGCGTTTGAGAGTAGTGAACTGTATGCGGGCGTGATGGCCAAGCGTGAACCGTAGCCTGCTAGCGCAGCAATAGGATCGCTCAGGCCGTTTAAATGCCGTCTTTTAAAACTTACCTCCGCATTTATGATTCGTCGCGGGACAAGTCATTCAGCTAATCAGCGTCATACGTCATGAATATTTTTTACTTCGCCATCCGTCTTTCTTTTTTTGCAGCAATAACAACTCTTTGGGTGGGGTGTCATGCCGAGCAAATACTGACAGAGGCTTCCCGAAAACACCTGGAAGCTAATGTGGAGCTGTTCGCCAAGTCTTATTACGTCGGAACCGGTGCAGGCCACTTCGTCACCAGCGTCACACCAATCGATGTCGCAAATGCCGTTGCAATCGTTGGTGAAGTCGGGGATTTTGGGAGGGACCCCAACGCCTACACGGTTTACCTCAAACTCATCGAGCAAAAATGGCGGATTGTCAGAATTGAGTTCGTCTATAGGCAAACTGGCAAAAAAACTTCACAGGACGTTGTTCCTCCCTTCCCATATCCCGGCTGGAGAAAAAACGCGCCATGAATATGAGTCGTGCCTCTCAGATTTCCGGGGCGACCATCTCCGCATAGTCATACAGCGCCGCCAGCACTGCTTCCCCGCGCTCGTCCGCAGTTTCTGACAGCACATCAAGCTGGGCCAGAAACGCATCCACATTGCGCGCACCGCCTTCGCCTTCCAGCAGGCGTGCCGCGCGGTGCGCCTCCCAGCGCCCGGCATCTTCCTGTGAGAGTGTTTCGGGGAAATTGCGGGCGCGGTAGCGAAACACCAGCTCTTCGAGCCGGTCGTCGTCGAAGCCGGTGCGGCTGTGCGCGAGTTCGGCAGGCGGCAAGGCACGCAGCTGGTTCAGGCGCCGCCTGTCATCGTTGTTGATGAAGCCGCCGTACAGGTCTTCGTCCACGTCGGGAATGCCCTCCTTGGGCCGCGCAAAGACTTCGGGCCAGATGGCGCTCATGTCTGGCAGGCCGGCGGCTTTTTCGGCGTTGCGCAACGC
>NZ_JBAQYR010000144.1:0-12686 GCF_049790275.1 Polaromonas sp. | reverse complement strand
CTCAGGCAGCCGGATAACTTCTAATGAAAACCGTCAACCATGTCTCCGCACACCTGTCCACCATGTGTCCGGTCTATACACTTCGCCAAAAGAAAGTGAGTAGCCGCCGGGCTACCCCCGGCTTGTTGGCACACCGCGATGAGTGGAATCAAGAGACAGCTTCGACAGGCTCAGTCAAACCAGTTCGCAACAGCTATAAGGTGTGGCTCCTGTCCCCTTCCCCAAACCCAATCGCCTGCCACCCATCCCACGGACAGGCCTTCGAGTCAACAGCAAAGCCGATGACCTTGAACAACTCACCCATCTCATGCTCATTGACGAGCTTTTGCACCATGGCCCGTTCGGCCAGCGGCGCGTCTTCCATGCCGTCGAGCAGGCCGCAGTTCAGCAGGAAACGCGCCTGGCTGGTGTAGCCCAGCACCTGGAAACCCGCCTCCTGACCGGCCAGCGCAATGCCGCTGAAGTTGACGTGGGCCGTGATGTCTTTCTCGCCCACGTCCTGCAGCGCATCGGCATCCGCCAGGTGGCCGCGATGGCACATGACCGTGCCCATGCTGCGCTGCGGGTGGTAATACTCGTGTTCAGGGAAACCGTAGTCGAGCAGGAACACCGCGCCGGCCTGCAGCCGGTCGGCCAGGGTGCGCACAAAGGCCTCGGCCTGCGGGTGGATTTCGGTCAGGTAGTCGTGGCTGCCCGGTACTTCCAGCGGCGGGCGCAAGGCGGTCGGCTGGTCGGCATGAACAAATTCACCGTCGAGAACGGCGACACCGCGCTCCTGCCAGACGCCGTCCACGCGGGCCAGCAGCTGCACCGGCATGGCATCGAGCACCTCGTTGCCGACCACCACGCCCTGCATCTGCGCCGGCAGCTCGCTGACCCAATGCACGGTGTCGCCCCACCCGGCCAGGCGCTCGCGCTGGCGCGCCTGCAGGCTGCCCGACAGGTCCACGATGGTGTAACGCGTGATCTTCGATCCAAGGGTCTCCAGCAACTGGCTCGCCAGGGCACCCGAACCGGCCCCGAATTCCCAGACCTCGGTGGTGCCGGTAGCATCCAACGCCTGCGCCACCTGCCGGGCCAGCGCCTGGCCAAAACGCGGCGACAGCTCGGGGGCGGTGACAAAATCGCTGCCCGAGCCGGGCATCAGGCCGAATTTGCGCGAATCACTGGCGTAATAGCCCAGGCCGGGGGTGTACAGGGCCAGGGCCATGAAGCGGTCAAAGCCGAGCCAGCCGCCGGCGCCGGCAATGGCCCCGCGAATGGCGCCGGCCAGGGTGCTCGTTAAACTAGGGGGTGTCGTCATGCGGGAGGTGCTCACCCCCGGATTGTCGGCGATTGCCCTGTCTCCGGCCCCCAGGTACCCCACCCCATGAAACCAGCGCTCCCCGCTCCTGTTGTTCTCGTTACCGGCGCCGCCAGGCGGCTGGGCCGCGAGATCGCGCTTGCGCTGGCAGCAGGCGGCTGGCGGGTCGCCGTGCACTACCGGAGCTCGGAAGAGGACGCTATCAAAACAGTAGCTGACTGCGCCCGACTGGCGGGGGATGCAGCCTTTTTTCGCCTGGACCTGGACGACGAGGCGGCAGTCCGCGGTTTGCTGCCGCAGGTGGTGAAACACTTCGGCCAGGTCGATGCGGTGGTCAACAACGCCTCGGTTTTCGAACATGACAGCGCCGCGAGTTTCAGTTTTGCAGCGCTCGAAAAACACATGCGCAGCAACACCGGCGCCGCCATCCTGCTGGCGCAGGCGCTGCATGCGCACGTCATCGGGCGCCAAGCACCGGGCGTGGTCGTCAACCTGCTGGACCAGAAACTCTGGAACCAGAACCCCGATTTTTTCAGCTACACACTGTCCAAGGCAGCGCTG
The DNA here is from genome assembly GCF_049790275.1 of Polaromonas sp. Classification (GTDB taxonomy): domain Bacteria; phylum Pseudomonadota; class Gammaproteobacteria; order Burkholderiales; family Burkholderiaceae_C; genus Polaromonas. Next base: position 10,822 of record NZ_JBAQYR010000144.1, on the reverse strand, counting down.
GAAGCGGCCACCACCATGCTGGCCATCGCCCTGGCGCCGCAACTGCGGGTGGTCGGCGTGGCGCCGGGCCTGACGCTGACCAGCCACCTGCTCAGCAACGAAAAATTCCAGGCCCTGCACAAGCTCTCGCCGCTGGGCCGCTCTTCCAGCCCGGTCGATGTTGCGGCCACCGTGAAATTTGCGCTGGAAAATGCCTCCCTGACCGGCACCACACTGCTGGTCGATGGCGGCCAGCACCTGATGAAATTCGAGCGCGATTTCTCACTGATGTGAGCGCGCATTCCTACACCGCCCTTTCATCCACCGCCTGCAAACTGGTATTTCACATGTTCAATACCCGGGGCACCCAGATCCTCACGCTGACCGGCTTGCGCTTTGACGCGAACCTGGGCATTCTGGATCACGAAAAAAACGCGCCGCAACCCATCCAGGTGGACGCCGAACTCAACCTGGGCACGCAGCCCCTGTTGCCCAGCGACGACGATATCCACCATGTGCTGGACTACCGCAAGGTGCGGCAGATCATCATCAACGAGTGCCGGGCCGAACATGTGAACCTGCTGGAAAGCCTGATCGGCAAGCTGGCGCACCGGCTGATGCAGCTGCCCGGCGTTCTGGGCGTGCGTGTGAAAATTGCAAAACTGGAAATTTTTGAAGACTGCGAAGTCGCCATTCGCGTCGAAACCGGGCAGTGGTGAACCAGATGGATGGAAACGATATGAGTGCCGTATTGAACGATGTGATGAACGACGCCACCGAAGAGGGCAGCGCAGCCGCCGCGAAAACGGCGGGGCTGAAAATCGAGCGCGAGGAACACAAGCTCGAAAAACGCCTGTGCCGCGAAGTCGGCCGCGCGATTATCGACTTCAACATGATCGAGGAGGGCGACAAGGTCATGGTCTGCGTCTCGGGCGGCAAGGACAGCTACGCCATGCTGGACATCCTGATCAAGCTCAAGGCACGCGCGCCCATCAACTTCGACATCATTGCTGTCAACCTCGACCAGAAGCAGCCTGGCTTTCCCGACCACATCCTGCCGCAGTACCTGGAAAAGCTCGGCGTGCCTTTCCACATCGAGACGCAGGACACCTACAGCATCGTCAAGCGCGTGATCCCCGAGGGGAAAACCATGTGTTCGCTGTGCTCGCGCCTACGCCGCGGCATTTTGTACCGGGTCGCCGAGGAACTGGGTGCCACCAAGATTGCGCTGGGCCACCACCGCGACGACATGCTGCAGACCTTTTTCCTGAACATGTTTTTTGCATCGCGCCTGAAGGGCATGCCGCCCAAGCTGGTCAGCGACACCGGCAAACACGTGGTGATCCGGCCGATGGCCTATGTCACCGAAAAAGACCTGATCAAGTGGGCCCAGGTGCGCGACTTCCCCATCATTCCGTGCACGCTGTGCGGCAGCCAGCAGAACCTGCAGCGCGTGCAGGTCGGCAACATGCTGCGCGAGTGGGACAAGAAGTTTCCGGGCCGTCTCGAGAACATGTTCACCTCGCTGCAGAACGTCGTTCCTTCGCATTTGATGGACAACAAGCAGCACGACTTCAAGGGCATACGCAGCACCGGCATGCCGGACCCGGACGGCGACAAGGCCTTCGATGCGGAAGATTTTTCCGAGCCGGTGCGGCCCGGGCTTGCCGTGGTGGCGCTGTAGTTTTTGAACGATTCATGCCTGGAGGCCTTATGACACGAGCGCTAACAGCTATTATTTTCGTAGCAACCCTGGCCGGCCTGCTGGGCGGCTGCGCCAGCACCCGCGCCGTTGACAGCGAAGTCACCAGCTTCGCGCGCTGGAGCCCAGCCCCGCCCGCGCCGGGCAGCAGCTACCGCTTCGAACGCCTGCTGTCACAACAGCAGCCCGATGCGCCGCAAGCCAGGCTGGAAGGCCTGACGCAGGCGGCGCTGGCCCGGGTGGGCCTGCAGCACAACCCGCAGGCCGCCAGCTTCAGCGTGCAGGTCAGCGCCAGTTCGCAGCCAATGTTGCGTTCGCGTTGGGACGGCGGCTACTACCCTTATGGCGGCCCCAACATCTTTATCGGCGGCGGCAGCGGTGGCGGCGGCGCCAGTGTTGGCTTCGGTTTCGGTTTTCCGCTGGGCGGCATGGACCCGCCGCTGTACCGCCGCGAAGTCAGCATCGTGATGCGCGAGCTGCGCAGCAATGCCACGGTGTATGAAACCCGTGCCGTCAGCGAGGAGCTGTGGCACGACAGCGACCCGGTGCTCTCGGCCATGCTGGACGCCGCCCTGCGCGGTTTTCCGGTACCGCCGGCAGGTCCACGCCGCGTCAGCGTGGAAATACCTCGATAACGATGAGTGAATCCGCACGCGTACTCGCCATTCGCCACGGCGAAACCACCTGGAATGTGGACACGCGCATTCAGGGCCAGCTCGATGTCGGGCTCAACGACACCGGCCGCTGGCAGGCAAGCCGCCTGGGGCAGGCGCTGGCGGAAGAGCCGGTCAGCGCCATCTATGCGAGCGATCTGGGGCGCGCCTTTGAAACAGCGCAGCATGTGGGCCAGGCCACCGGTGTGCCGGTGGTGGCAGAGCCCGGCCTGCGCGAGAGGCATTTCGGTGAGTTCCAGGGCAAGACCTTTGCAGAGATCGAAGCCGTGCTGCCCGAGCAGGCCAGGCTCTGGCGCACCCGCGACCCGAACTTCGCACCGGCCGGCGGGGAGTCGCTGCTGCAGTTGCGCGAACGGGTGGTCGCCACCGCCGAAAAACTGGCGGCGCGCCATGCCGGCGAGCTGATCGTGCTGGTCGGCCACGGCGGCGTGATGGACGTGCTGTACCGCGCCGCCACCCGGCTGAGCATCCAGGCACCACGCACCTGGGCACTGGGCAATGCAGCCATCAACCGCCTGCTCTGGACACCCGACGGCTTCACGCTGGTCGGCTGGGCCGACACCCAGCACCTCGACGACGGCACGCTTGATGAAACCACGGCCTGATGCACCTGCTGTCTGACCTGCTGGGCCGACCCGTTGCGGCCATCGACACGCCCGCGCTGGTGATCGACCTCGACGCGATGGAGCGCAACCTGGACCGCATGGCCGCGTTTGCGGCACAACACGGCGTCAAGCTGCGGCCACACGCGAAGATGCACAAAAGTGCCACCCTGGCCAGGCTGCAGATGGCCCACGGCGCGGTTGGTGTCTGCGTGCAGAAAACTTCCGAAGCCGAGGCGCTGGCGGCACTCGGCGTGAACAACATCTACATCAGCAACGAGGTGGTCTCGCCCTTCAAGCTCAAACGCGTGGTCGCCGTCGCCAGAGAGCTGCAGGCGCTGGGCGGCCAGCTGGCCATCGCGGTGGACAGCCTGGAGGGCCTGCGCCGGCTGGCGCAGGCGGCACACGGCCAGCATGCACTGATACGCGTGTTCATCGAAATCGACGTCGGCCAGGGCCGCTGCGGCCTGGCGCCTGGTGCCGGCGCTGTGCCTCTGGCCGAAGAAATCGCACGCCAGCCCGGGCTGCAGTTTGGCGGCCTGCAGGCCTACCACGGGCGTGCCCAGCATCTGCGCACGCTGGCCGAACGCCAGCAGGCGATAGCGCAAGTGATCACCCACGTGCAGGCCACGCGGGCCGCGCTGCAGGCGGCAGGCCACGCGGTGCCGCTGGTGACCGGTGCCGGCACGGGCACTTTCTTGCTGGAAACCGCCAGTGGCGTCTACGGCGAGTTACAGGCAGGCTCTTACCTCTTCATGGACCGCGACTATGCCGGCAACGAACCCGACCCCGAACAACCGGCCTTCGAACACGCTTTGTTTGTCAAAAGCCAGGTCATGAGCGTCTGCGCCGGCCATGCGGTGGTGGACGCCGGCCACAAAAGCCACGCCATCGATTCCGGCCTGCCGGCAGTGCACGGGCTGGCGCTGGACTACGCCAACGGCGGCGACGAACACGGCATCCTGCGCGGCGCGGTGCTGCCGGCCCTCGGCGACACCGTCTGGCTGATTCCCGGCCATTGCGACCCGACCGTCAACCTGCACGACCACCTGCTGGGCGTGCGCGGCGGCCTGGAGTACGGCAAGGTCGAGCAGATCATCAGGGTTGATGCCAGAGGCGCTTTGACCTGATTCCGGCCAGAATCGGGGGATGAGCCCTAGTCAAGTCATCGTCCTCGCCACCCCTGTTTTCTTCCTGCTGATCGCGGTTGAATTCGCCTGGGGCTACGCCAAGGGCCGCAACACCTACCGCCTCAACGACGCGATCAACAGCATCAGCCTGGGCATGCTGAGCCAGATCAGCGCGGTGTTCACGCGGCTGTTTCGCATCGGCATCTACACCGCCATTTATTCGTCGGTGGCGCTCTACCCCAACGAAGCCTTCTGGACCACCTGGTACGGCTGGCTGATCGCCCTGGTCTTCTACGACTTCTGCTACTACTGGCTGCACCGTGCCGGCCATGAAAGCGCGGTCTTCTGGGCCGCGCATGTGGTGCACCACCAGAGCCAGGACTACAACCTCTCCACCGCGTTGCGCCAGACCAGCAGCGGCGCCCTGCTCGGCTGGATTTTCTACGTGCCCATGGCGATTGCCGGCGTGCCGCCGCTGGTCTTCGGCGTGGTCGTGCTGATCGACCTGCTCTACCAGTTCTGGGTACACACCGAGCATGTGCCCAAGCTCGGCTGGTTCGACCGCTGGTTCTGCTCGCCCTCCAACCACCGGGTGCACCACGCGGTCAACGACAACTATGTCGACAGGAACTATGGCGGCATCCTGATCATCTGGGACCGGATCTTCGGCAGCTTCCGCGAGGAGGACGAGAAATGTGTTTACGGCACGCGCAGCCCGCTCAACAGCTGGGACCCGCTCTGGTCCAACGCCGAGGTGTACTGGGCCCTTGCCAAGGATTCCTGGCATGCGAAAAACTGGGGTGACAAGTTCCGTGTCTGGTTCAAGCCGCCCGGATGGCGGCCGGCTGACGTGGCCGCGCATTTTCCCAAGCCGCCTTTTGACATCACGCGGCTGGAGCGTTACCACCCACCCATGTCCCGCACCCTGATGTGGTTCGGCGCCGTGCAGTTTGTCGTGCTGCTGCAGGGCGTTGCCCTGTTCCTCTGGTATGCCGACGGCCTACCGGCCACACAGTCCGCCATCTGGCTGGCAGCGCTGGCCACCGGGCTCTGGGCCGTGGGCGCCGCGTTGCAGGGGCGCCTGACGATGACCGAGGTACTGCTGATCGAGGCCGCCGCGCTGGCGACGGCGACCAGCGCCCTGGGGCTGGTGGAACTGCACCGCGTGTTCAAGCCCCTGGCCCTTTGTTTTGCTCTTGTTTTTGTAGCTGCTCGCGCCCGCCCACCAAGGGTCAGTGGCCGATTTGACTTGTTTTTAGGGGCAGGACTGGTCTTTTCCCTCGCTGGCGACGTTTTCCTGATGTTTCCCGGCTTCTTCATCCCCGGCCTGCTGTCTTTCCTGGTGGCGCACCTGTTTTACGTCGCCCTGTTCAAGACAGATCTGCCATGGTTCCCGAGCCGGCGCGCACTGGTGGCTACGCTCGGCATTGGCGCGCTGATGTACGCCGTCCTGTTCAACGGGCTCAACCCTGTGCTGCGCGTCGCCGTGGCGGCCTATGTGGTGGTGATTGCACTGATGGCCGCGCAAGCGATCGGCCGCGCCATCGTGCTGCGCGACAGGGCCGCATTGGGTGTGGCTGTCGGTGCGGGTTTCTTCATGCTCAGCGATGCGCTACTGGCCACCAACCGGTTCGCCACGCCACTGGCCATGGCCCCGCTCTGGGTGCTCAGTACCTACTACCTGGCGCAGATCCTGATCGTGCACAACGCACGGCCTACCGCCCAGCAACTGCAAGATAGCTGACGGGATAGCCGCAACGCGGTTTTTCGGCGATATGGAAGTTCAATCGTCGGTGCGCTCCTACAGATGTGGCGCCGCGGATTCTTATGCTTTTGTATTTAAACAGGAGTTTTCATGCAAGAGCAATCTACCGACCGCCACCCCCTCAGCAACCTTGCCTACGACTGGGTCACGCTGATCCAGAACAAGGCGCAGGCCCTCATGGCCTATGACCAATACATCAAGGACGCGGAGCAAGCCGGCTCTGCCGAATGCGCTGCATTTTTCAGGAAAGTGCACGACAGCGACAAGGCACAGCTTGCCGAGGCCAAAGGGCATCTGATTGCCGTGCTCCAGGGAAAAATGGGCTACTAGCACCAGCGACCGGACGCCGGGCACACACTGGCCGGTGCACCGTTCAGCCAGACCTGCTCTTCGTCGAGCAGTAAGGCCGTCGAAGGATCGATGTCGAAGCTGATCCCCAGTGCATGCCCGACAGCAGTGCTCTCAATGGGAAGCTCCCAGCTCAGGAACACCAGGCTGCAGTCCTGCTCGACTGGAAAATCCACCGCATCAAAGCCAGGGCTGTGGCGCTTGATCACGGCATGCGGCAGACCGGTATCGAAGACCACCACCGTGCCCCTGCGCAGGGGAATGCGAAGCTTTGCTGCCGGGAAGTGCAGGTCCAGTCCCTTGTCTTCGGTCAGAAAGAGATTGCAGAAGGCCGCGCCACCATACTGCGCGCCGTCGTGGTGGTAACGCGCGCCGCGGCAGGCCATCAGGGCGACCTCAGAAGAAGCAAGCGCCTCGTGCATGCCCAGCGTGTGTGTCCAGTCCGTTACCGCCTGCAAGCAGTGCCGGTAGTCCGGCCAGCGCGCACGCGCTCGCGCCAAAGGCAAGGCCTCAACGTCGCCGGGCTCCAGCTCCAGGTGCAGCGAGATCTCCCGTTCCCAATCGGCCACCAGCGCGGCAGGAAGCGCAGGCACATCGACCGTGCCCAACAGCACGACATCACTCACGCTGCGGCTGCGCATGGCGTCGCCACTGTGAAAATAGGAGGTAAGGCGGTCTCGCATCGCGGATGCCCCGTTGTGAATGGAATGGGGAATGGCCTAAGTACCGAAGTTCGCTGAGAATGGGCACACTTTGCGCTCAAATGCTGACAGCGACTTTGTCAAATTCAATATATTTGTATAAACACGCATTCAATTTGGCCAAGGCCATGAAATACAAACATCTTCTGCGATTTTTCTACGCCATGTTATTCCGCATTTTTGCGGGGTGTATCAAAGTTGGATGCCACACAACCATCGAGAGTCGCCAATGAAACACTGGATCAAGCAGAACCGAGGATTTCTGATCTTTTTGCTTTGTTTTGGGTTTTTCAGGTTGGCCATAGCCGACTGGAATCCCATACCTTCCGGTTCCATGCGCCCGACCCTTCTCGAGGGTGATGTCGTCCTTGTCAATCGACTGGCGTATGACTTCAAGATTCCCCTGACCGATGCCGCAGTTGTGGCGCTTGGTAATCCGCGGCGCGGAGACGTCATCACCTTCACGTCTCCGGTGGACGGCGTTCGCTTGATCAAGAGGCTTGTCGGGGTGCCCGGTGACGTCATAGAAATGCGTAACGAAGTTCTTTTCATCAATGGGTCGGCTGCTGAGTACACCGTCACTCAACGCATTGTCGAACCCCTGGATCACGGCGTAACCGTTGAAGGTCTGAGAACGATTGAGCAAATCGAAGGAAACGAACGAACAGTCCAGTTCCTGCCAACCATTGGGGCAAAGCGCAACTTCGGGCCGATCACCGTGCCGGCTGACAAGTATTTCTTCCTCGGAGACAACCGCGACAACAGCGCAGACTCCCGCTACATAGGTTTCGTTCCTCGTCGACTTCTCATCGGCCGAGCTCACCACATTCTTGTCTCGGCGGACATCAAAAACGATTGGCGGCCACGCCTGGATCGGCTTGGCGAGCGCATTCAATAGCCCGAGCAGTGTGATCTAAACCGTTCCATCGAAAAGACGCGACGCGGCAAGTACGGCATCAGCAGTGAAGCGGGAGGGAAGAATATGACGCTTAAACGAATGGACAACGTCCTCATCGTTGTTGACGATCTCGAAGCCGTCAAGGCTTTCTTCATCGAACTGGGCCTCAAATTCGAGGGTGAGACGACTGTCGAAGGGCCTATGGTCGGGAGCCTGATCGGGCTCAAGGATGTCCGGGCCACCCTCGCGATGATGCGGACTCCCGATGGGCTGGGCATTGAACTGGACAAGTTTCACACACCCAACGCGGTCAGGTTTGGGCCGGTGGACGCGCCAGTGAACACGCTGGGCTTCCGTCGCGTCATGTTCACCGTCGATGACATCAACGCTGTCGTTGCGCGTATGCGCGCCCATGGGGCCGAACTCATTGGGGAAATGCAGTACGGGGACACCTACCGGCTGGCCTACATACGCGGGCCTGAAGGCATCATTGTCGCGCTTGCCGAGCAGCTCGGCTAAAGCGTGAATGCGCGTTACTTGCGAGGCTTTTTGGCCTGCTCCCGCTCGGATGAACGCGCCTTGATGAGTTTCAGCTCTTCGCCCATGGCCTTTAACCGGGCTTCGAGCATCGGATCGCTCTGACCCGGATTGTTTGCCCGGGTGACTTCGATCTGCATCATCGCCACCAGCAGGCTGTTCCCACGCTTGATGTCCTGCACCAGCGGTGCCGCCCTGTCGTTGGGCGGCACATTCAGGGGTGCCAGTGCGCGCTCGACTTTCTGGTAAGCCGGCAGGTGCCGTGTTTCGATCGCCTGGGCAAACTGCGCTGTTGTCAGCTTGCCGGTGCTGGCAGCTTTCCCGTCTGCCTGCAAGGCCTTTTCTGCGGCTTGCAGGTCGGGCAGCACACGGGCGAGCCCGGCCTGGAACTCGAACAACTGGCGGTGGTGAACCCTGGGCTGCGGCGTCGTCAATACCAGGCCGGCCACGGCCGCTGCGGGCAGCAGCAGCCCGGCCATCACCGTCACCTGGCGCCGCCGCGCGCCCTGTGTCTCGTCCATTTTTCCAACCAGCAACCAGGCCAGCAGGCTACCGGCCAATAGTCCACCTACGTGCGCGGCATTGTCGATGCCTTCCTTGGCAAACCCCTGGCCCAGTGCGTAAACCAGAAAAACTCCTTGGCTTGTCATGACGTTTTTGCTCATCATTCCGGGAATGCTGCCGCGATGCCGGTACATGGCGGTCAAAAGGGCGCCAAGAACGCCGAACACGGCACCCGACGCGCCGACAGACACCGACTGCTGGGCAGAAAAGTGAAGGCTGAGCCCGCTGCCCACCAGCGCGCTGGCGAAATAGATCATGAGGAACTGGAAGTTGCCGTAGAGGCGGTTGAGCTGCTTGCCGGCCTCCCACAAGCCAAGCATGTTCAGCGCAATGTGCAGCACACCGGCATGCAGAAAAGTTGCGGTCAGCAAACGCCAGTACTGACGGTCTTCCACCACGGAGGCCGCAGAATTGGCGCCCCAGCGCAGCAGCTCCGCAGAATCGGGCCTGAATGCACTGATGCCGGAGAGGACATTGGCAAGCCATACGCCCACGTTCAGGGCCACCATCAAATACAGCGCCCAGGTCACAGGCGTCATCTCCTGCAGGCGCGCCTCAAAGGCGGTAGCGGCGCGGAGCTCCTCAACGCGCGCCTCGGCTGCCTTCATAGCCTGGTTGCCGCCGTAGCGGTGGAAGGCTTCAAAAACCGCCTGAACGGCGTCGGCATGGTCTTTTTTTCGGATGGTGCCCAGCGGTATCCGCAGTTCACCTTTCTTGCCGGCCAGCCATGACCTTTTCATTGACGCCGCAGCGGCCGGGGCCAAGGACAGCACGATGTTGGTATGCCCCTGGACCGACTCCTCACGCACGTCCGCAATATCGCTCCAGGACGGCTTCCTGCCCTTGAGGGCGTAGGCCCGGATGCCGCGGGGCCCGACACGCAGCGCAGGTTGTTTGCCCAGCATCTGGCGCGCCAGAAGCCATGTCATCCAGAACATGAAGGCCGCCCCGGCCAGGAGCATCCACGACAACGAACGGTTGGAGCCCAGCAAGGCAAAAACCAGCAGCAGCAAGGCCATCACGAGGATGAACAGAGTCACCCTGCCAATGGAGCTTCGCCATGAGGCGTGAAACTCGCGCAGATACGCGTCGGTTAAATCAACCATGTCCTCCCCCTTTTTTTTTCTTCCCACCCCAAATTCCGGCCTGCCCCTGATACCGGCTTCCGGTACAACTCCTCCCTATCGTACACAACGCCCGTCTGGCCGCCCGCACGGCTTGAAGATCTCTCAGGCCGGCGTGGGGGCGACGGCTTCGTCGCGCGCGATGCGCCCGTCGATCAGCTCGACCAGCCGGTCGCAGCGGGCAGCCAGGCGCGGATCGTGCGTGACCACGACAAAGGTGGTGCCGAGTTCTGCATGCATGCGCCGCAGTTGCACAAACACCTCGTCGGACGAGGCGGTGTCGAGGTTGCCGGTGGGCTCGTCGGCCAGCACCAGCGCCGGCTCCATGACCAGGGCGCGGGCAATCGCCACGCGCTGCTGCATGCCGCCCGAGAGTTCGGCGGGTCGCTTGTTCATGGCATTGGCCAGGCCGACCGAGGCCAGCAGCGCACGGGCATGCTCGCGTTGTTTCGCACTGACGTGGCCGCCCCGCATCAGCGCGGGCAGCGTGACGTTTTCCAGCGCGGTAAAGGCCGGCAGCAGGTGATGGAACTGGAACACAAAGCCCAGGGTGCTGCGCCGTAGCAGGGTCAGGGCCGCGTCGTCCAGGCCGTGCACCTCCTGGCCCTGCAGCCGGTAGCTGCCGGCCGTCATGCCCTCGAGCAGGCCAACGATGTTGAGCAGTGTGCTTTTGCCGGAGCCGGAGGGGCCGATCAACGCAATGAATTCGCCGCGCTGCACCTGCAGCGACACGCCGTGCAGCACCTCGGCCTCGCTGGGCAGGCCGAGGTTGTAACTCTTGCGGACCTCGGCCATGTC
>NZ_JBAQYR010000143.1:0-15131 GCF_049790275.1 Polaromonas sp. | reverse complement strand
GGGTGAAAACAGTGCCAATCAAGGCGCGCGACGACGCCCAGACTGGGCGTCTGGGTTAGGAGTGCAACGCCGAGTGGCGCTGTTTTCACCCCGTTCCCTCCGGGTTGCGATCAAAAAGGCCCTGCGCGGCGTTGCAAAGCCTTGTCGGGGGCCTACCCCGACGGCGTTTTGCGCCTTGCTCAGCGCCTTTTTGACTCGCAACGCATCTTGCATAAATAGCGTTAGCAGGCCCTGGTTCGCATACACTTTTGCGATCCGGTCGCAGCGGAGCGGGATGGCTTGCAAGCCTGTCCTTGTTCGTGGCCTTTTGTCTGCTTACAGTGCCCGCGGTGGTGAGCAGCTTCCAATCATGGCAGGCCTTGCCTGTCCCATTGAGGTCATCGGATGGAAAGTTATCTTATCGATTGGGCCAACCTGCTGCTGCGCTGGGTCCATGTCATCACCGCCGTCGCCTGGATCGGCTCCTCGTTCTACTTTGTTTTTCTCGATTCGAGCCTGACGCCGCCGGTCGATGAAGACCTTCAGCGCCAGGGCGTGAGCGGGGAACTCTGGGCCGTGCACGGCGGCGGTTTCTACCATCCGGTCAAGTTTGCGGTGAAGCCGCCCGAACTGCCCGGCCACCTGCACTGGTTTTATTGGGAAAGTTACAGCACCTGGCTCACGGGGTTTGCGCTGTTCACCGTCTCCTACCTCTGGAACGCCGGCACCTACCTGGTCGACAAATCGCTGATGAACTGGTCGTCCGGCGCGGCCATCGGCGTGGCGCTGTCCTTTTTTGTGGTGTTCTGGATGCTGTACGACGGCATTTGCCAGCTGTTCGGCAAGCGCAAAAACGGCGATGCCATCGTTGGTGCATTGGTGCTGGTGCTGGTGTGTGTGGCGTCCTGGCTGGCCTGCCACTGGTTTGCCGGCCGCGCCGCATTCCTGCTGGTGGGCGCCATGATCGCCACTGCGATGAGCGCCAACGTGTTCTTCTGGATCATTCCGGGCCAGCGCAAGGTGGTGGCCGCCATCAAGGCGGGCGAGCCGGTGGACCCGGTGCACGGCCAGCGCGGCAAGCAGCGCAGCGTGCACAACACCTACTTCACCTTGCCGGTGCTGTTTGCCATGCTGAGCAACCACTACAGCTTCACCTGGGGCCACCCGCAGAACTGGCTGGTGCTGATTGTCATGATGCTGGCCGGCGCGCTCATCCGCCAGTTCTTCGTCATGCGCCACGGTTACAAGCTCGGCCGCAATGGCAACCCGCTGCCGTACGCGCTGGTCGGGGTGGCACTGATTTTCGGCGCGATTGCCTGGATGAAGCCGCCGGCGCAGGTAGCCAGCAGCCAGGTTGCTACTGATTCAATAGCCGTCAGCGCAGGTGCGGCAGGGGCTGGAGGTAAAAATGACTATATAAATCTGCAGAAAGTGCTGGAGCAGCGCTGCTACATCTGCCACGGGCCTCAGGTGCAGATGAAAAACGTCCGGCTCGATTCGCCCGCCCTGCTGCGGCAGCATGCGCAGGCGGTGTACCTGCAGGTGGTGGTCAGCAAGACCATGCCCATGAACAACGCCACCGGAATCACCGAGACCGAGCGCGACATGGTCCGTCAGTGGTTTGAAGCCGGGGCCAAAACACCGTAAAGAACGGCGATTTGTATCACTGTCATGCATTCGGATGGTCGGGCGGCGCTACCGTTTGTGTTTTTTCGTCAACACGCTGATCCGGGCCGTTGTTTCTTGGTAATTCCGCTTATCGACTTTGCCCTTTGCACATGCTTCAATCTGTAACCGGAGCAGGTTTTGCTGCGGTCATCAGGCGTCCGGCGACACATGTGCTGGCCCGATCATCGAGGAGACATTCATGATGCGTATTCAATCCATGGTTCGCGTGCTGGGAACGGCAAGTGTGATGGCTGCCTCGCTCGCGGCGGGCGCAGCACAGATTGTGGTGGGGCAGGTCGCGCCGCTGTCCGGGCTGGAAGGCACGCAGGCGCGCGCCTACTCGGCCGGTATCCAGCTGGCGCTGGACAAGGCCAACAAGGCTGGCGGCGTCAATGGGCACACGTTTACGCTGGTCCGCAAGGACGACGGCGGCCGGCCGGCAGACACCCTGGCCGGCACCAAACAGCTGCTCAGCGAGAATCGCCCGCTGGTGCTGGCGGGTTACTTCGGTGACCGCCAGATTGGCGAGCTGGTGGGTTCGGGCCTGCTGGAGAAGGAAAAAATCCCGCTGGTGGGTTACCGCGTCAATGAGATCCGCCCCGAGACGCCCCTGCTCTATAGCGTGCGTGCCAACCTGCGCGATGAAATCAACAAGATCACCGAGCACCTGGTCACGGTGGGTGTCACGCGCCTTGGCCTTTTTTATCCGGACGGGGCGGGCGCGGCCACGCTGCTGGCCGCCATGGAAGAAGCCGTGAAGGCCCGGAATGCCAAGCTCACCGCCAAGGCCACGTATGTGCAGGGAACCAACAAGGTTCCGAATGCCGTGGTGGACGTGTTCATCGCTGCCGCACCGCAGGCCATCATCATCGTCTCCAGCGGGGCGGCCGCCGCGGCCTTCATTGAAAAATACCGGCTCGACGGCGGCACCGCACAGCTGTTTGCCCATTCGGGCGCGGACATCGAGCAGATATCCCAGCGCCTGGGGGAAGAGCAGATGAAAGGCGTGGCCATCACGCAGGTCACACCCAATCCCTACAAGGTTTCCGGGCGCCTGAGCAAGGAGCTTTCCGATCTGGTCCGCACTGCGACGCCGAAGATCGAGGTGCCACTCAGCTACGCGATGATGGAAGGCTACATCGCCGGCAGTGTGATTGTCGAAGCCGCGCGCCGCATGGGCCCCAAGGTTTCGCGTGAAGGCCTGGTCGGCGCGCTGGACGGCCTGGACAACTTCGACCTGGGTGGCTACAAGGTGGGCTTCCGGCCGGGCATGCGCGCCGGTTCGAAGTTTGTGGAGCTGACCATCATCACCGACACCGGGCGCATTCGGCAGTAAGGTTCCGTGGCGGCCTACCAGCGGCTGACCAGGCCCGCTGCGCGCGTGGAGGATTTTTCAAAGTGACCGGCCAGGTAATCCACAAAGGCGCGGACCCGGGCCGACACCTGGTGCCGCTGCGGATAGACCGCATGGATGTCGGCCGGCGGGGTTTGGTAGTTTTCCAGCACCTGGCGCAGGCGGCCGCTGCGCAGGTAGCGTGCGATGTCCCATTCGGCCCGCATTACGATGCCGTGACCCGCCAGCGCCCAGTTGACGGCAATCTCGCCGTCGCTGGTGCTCAGGTTGCCGCGTACCTTCACCGTCTCCGTCCGTTTGCCTGAGCCGAGGCGCCAGATGCCGTAGGCCTCATCGCCCTGGCGTATGCCTATGCAGTTGTGCTGCGTCAGGTCGTTCGGTGCCCTGGGTGTGCCGTGTTTCGCCAGGTAAACGGGCGCGGCGCACAGCAGGCGGCGGTTCGGTGCCAGCTTGCGGGCGATCACGCGGGCTTCGGGCGGCTCGCCAAAACGCACACACACGTCAAAAGCATCGTCGCTGACCGGCGGCGGGTTGACCGTGAGCTGGAGCTGGACCTGCATGTCAGGGTGCAGCTTCACGAAGCCGGAGATCAGCGGCGCAATGTGGCTGCGGCCAAAGCCCAGGGTGGCGTTGACGCGCAGCAGGCCATGGGGCGCTGCTGCGGCGCTGGAGACCAACTGCTCCATGTCGTCAATCTCGGCCAGGATGCGCCGCGCGTGGCTCAGGTAGATCTCGCCTTCGGGGGTGGGGCTGATGCGGCGCGTGGTTCGGTTGAGCAGTTGCACGCCCAGCCGCGTTTCCATTTGTGCGAGGCGCTTGCTGATGGCCGGCGTCGTCACGTCCAGCTCGCGTGCCGTGGCCGAAAAACTTCCGCAACGTGCCAGCAGGCTGAAAAAGGCCATCTCGGAAGGGGCGGAGGCAGGTGTGCTCATTATTAACCCAAAGTAAACAATGGGATAACTTTAGTAGGATCTGTTGAATCCGGCAACCGGTAAAGTGCTTCTTCACTGTTCACCGATTTCGAGGAAACCTGATGAAGATTTACAAGATTGCCTGCATCCCCGGCGACGGCATTGGCAAGGAAGTCGTTCCGGCGGGCCAGCAAGTGCTGCAGGCCCTTGCAGCCACGCAAAATTTCGGTTTCACCTTCACGTCTTTTGGCTGGGGTGGTGACTGGTTCCGCCAGCATGGCGAAATGATGCCCGCTGACGGCCTGGATGCCCTGCGCGGCATGGACGCCATCCTGTTCGGCTCTGCGGGCGATCCGCATATTCCCGACCACATCACGCTGTGGGGTTTGCGCCTGAAG
Source organism: Polaromonas sp. (assembly GCF_049790275.1). GTDB lineage: Bacteria > Pseudomonadota > Gammaproteobacteria > Burkholderiales > Burkholderiaceae_C > Polaromonas. The sequence goes on along the minus strand of NZ_JBAQYR010000143.1, from coordinate 10,821 downwards.
ATCTGCCAGGGGTTCGATCAGTACGCCAACGTGCGGCCGACACGCATCCTGCCCGGCATCGACGCGCCGCTCAAGCGCTGCACCCCGAAAGACCTCGACTGGGTCATCGTGCGTGAAAACTCCGAGGGCGAATACGCCGGCGTCGGCGGCCGCGTGCACCAGGGCCACCCGATCGAGGTGGCCACCGACATGTCCATCCTGACGCGTGCCGGGGTCGAGCGCATCATGCGTTTTGCGTTCCGTCTGGCGCAGTCCCGTCCGCGCAAGCTGCTGACCGTGGTGACCAAATCGAACGCCCAACGACACGGCATGGTGATGTGGGACGAGATCGCGCTACAGATCAGCAAGGAGTTTCCGGACGTCACCTGGGACAAGGAGCTGGTTGATGCCTGCACCGCCCGCATGGTGAACCGGCCCGCGTCGCTGGACACCCTGGTGGCGACCAACCTGCATGCCGATGTGCTGAGCGACCTGGCCGCCGCACTGGCGGGCAGCTTGGGCATCGCACCGACCGGCAACATTGACCCCGAGCGCCGCTACCCCAGCATGTTCGAACCGATTCACGGGTCGGCCTTCGACATCATGGGCAAAGGCCTGGCGAATCCGGTCGGCACCTTCTGGAGCTGCGTCATGCTGCTCGAGCACCTGGGTGAAAACGTGGCGGCGCAGCGCCTGATGCAGGTCATCGAAACCATTACCGCCAACCCGGCCCTGCACACGCGTGACCTCGGCGGCACTGCGACGACCGTACAAGTCACCGACGCGGTCTGCGCTTTGCTGGCCGGCAAGCAGCAGGCACGCGCGGCCTGAAGCATTTTCCCGGCGGCATTCACATAAAGAAGGAGACAACAGCATGAAATTGAACATCAAGCAATGGATAGGCATCGCCTGCCTGGCTGCAGCGCCCGCTGTCATGGCGCAGGCCACTTCGACGGGCTCAGGACAGGCCTGCCCCGACAAGAACCTGCAGTACTGGCAGGCCTTCCCACCCGGCGGCGAGTCGGACCTGTCGGCGCGCCACCAGCAGATGGTGCTGAAGAAAAAATGCGCGGCCATCGAGACCATCATCCAGTACAAGGCTGGTGCAGGTGGTGCGCTGATGTGGTCGCAGATGAACAGCCTGCCCGGCGACGGGCTCAACATCGTGGGCATCAACCTGCCGCACATCGTGTTCCAGCCCATCGAAGGCCTGGTGCAGTACAAGACGCAGGACATCACGCCGGTGTTCTGGTTCCATTACACGCCCGACATCCTGGTGGTGCCCGAGCAAAGCCCGATCAGGAACTTTGCCGACTTTCTCAAGGCCGCCAAGGCCGACCCCGGCAAGCTCAGCTTGGGCGGCTCCGGCCAGAACTCGGCCAACCATGCGGCCCATGAGCGCATGAATGCGGCCTTCGGCATCAAGACGATTTACGTGCCGTTCAAGGGAACCGGTGACATGGCCACCTCGGTCATGGGCGCGCAGGTCGACGGTGCGATGACCTACACCGCGTTTGCCATCAACAACAAGACCCGCATCAGGCCGCTGGCAGTGGCCATGGAAAAGCGCCATCCGCTGATGCCTGATGTGCCGACTTTCAAGGAGCTGGGCGTGGATTGGGTCGACGGTGCTTACCGCGGCATCGGCGTGCCGAAAAACACGCCACCTGAAGCCCGCAAGAAGATTTCCGACATGTGGGCCGCCTTGAACAACGACCCCGAGATGAAAGAGCTCGCAGCCAAGAGCGGCTTCGAGCTGGTCAACGTGGGCCTGGACCAGATGGACGCGTTCATGAAGGACAAGACCCGCCTGTACACGGAAGGTGCGCAGCGGCTGGGCCTGGGCAAGAAGTAGGCGGTCCGGCAGCCCGTGGAAGGGCTGCACCGTCAGGCAGGGTTACCGGCAGGTTACGGCGGCACAATACGGGGCAGGAGACATTGAATGACTGCACCCGATCCCGCCACCCATCCGCGCCAGTTTCTCGAGCATCTGTACAACGCCGCTGTCACACGGGCCCTACCGCTGCACAACACGGCGGCCTGCCTACCCCAGCCGCCCAAGGGAAGAACTCTGGTGATCGGTGCGGGTAAGGCCGGCGGCTCCATGGCGCAGGCTGTTGAAGCCCTGTGGCCGGCCGATGCGCCGCTCGAGGGCTTGGTGGTCACGCGTTACCACCACATTCCCCCGCGTCCCGCCGGCCTGCCGCAGCGCATCGAGATTGTCGAAGCCGCGCACCCGGTGCCCGACGCGGCCGGTCTTGCAGCCGCGCAGCGCATTCTCCAGATGACGCAAGGGTTGACGAAGGACGACCTGGTGCTGTGCCTGATCTCAGGCGGCGGCTCGGCCCTGCTCACCTTGCCCGCCGAGGGCTTGAGCCTGGAAGACAAGCAGGGCATCAACAAGGCCCTGCTCAACAGCGGCGCCAACATCGGCGAGATGAACTGTGTGCGCAAACACCTGTCGCGCATCAAGGGCGGGCGCCTGGCAGCAGCCTGCGCCCCGGCGCGTGTGGTGACATTGACCATCAGCGATGTACCGGGCGACGACCCTTCCATCATTGCCAGCGGCCCCACCGTGCCCGATGCCAGCAGTTGCGCCGATGCACTGGCCATCCTCAAGCGTTATGGCATTGCCGTTCCCGCGGAGGTGTTGTCCCGGCTGGAAAGCGGGGCGCTGGAAACGCCCAAGCCCGGCGATCCGGCGTTCGAAGGCCACGAAGTTCACATGATGGCCACACCCCAGCAGTCGCTGGAGGCTGCGGCCGTGGCTGCACGCGCGGCAGGGCTGGAGGCGCACATCCTCAGCGACGAGATGGAAGGCGAGTCGCGCGAGGTCGGCAAGGTGCATGCGGCGCTGGCGCGCGCGGTGGCGCTCAGGGGCCAGCCCTTTCGCAAACCCTGTGTGATTCTGAGCGGTGGCGAAACCACCGTGACCGTCAGGCCTCGCCAACCCGGCGACGCCAAAGGCCGCGGCGGACGGGCCGGCGAGTTCTGCCTCGGCCTTGCACTGGCCTTGCAGGGTCAGCCGGGTGTGCATGCGCTGGCGGCCGACACCGACGGTATCGATGGTGTGGAAGACAATGCCGGCGCCTATGTGGCGCCAGACACCTTGCAGCGCGCCACGGCCCAGGGCATGAAGATCAATGGTTTCCTGGACCGCAACGACGCCTATGGCTACTTCGAGCCGCTGGGCGATCTGGTGGTGACCGGGCCTACCCACACCAATGTCAACGACTTCCGTGCGCTACTGATTTTGTAGCCCGAGCGCAGTGTCGCACGCTAGCTGGGACATAAAACCGCGTCTTTTGCGCCATGGCCGCGTTGCAAATCCTCGCGATACCGCGGGTATCGCTGTGGTTTGCGCCTTGCCCTGACCCAAAATCCATCGCTTTTATTTGTCCCATCCAGCATTCAACACTGCGCTTGGCGCCTGCCAGACAAGGGCTGGAGGCCGATTTGGCCTGAAGCTATTCGCAGAGGCTGCGGATCTCCGGCGGAATCGGCAGGGCGCGGATGGCTTCGGGGTTGTCGGCACGCCGGCCGGCGAAGATGCGCACCTCGTCGCATTCCATGATGGCTTCGTCGCCGCGCATGATGCGGTAGCGCTGCACAAAACTTTTCTCGCGCCATTCCGGAATCGTCACCTGGATGTCCAGCGTGTCGCCGTAAGTGGCGGTGCGCAGAAAGCGCGAATGCGTATCCACCAGCGGCGTACCGATCACGCCCAGCGTTTTTTCGGTTTCCTGCCAGGACGGCACGCCGCACTGCACAAAGAAATGGCGCGAGGCGGCGTCTATCCAGCGGAAGAAATTGGGAAACCACACGATGCGCGCCGGGTCGCAGTCGCCGAATTCAACGCGGATGGTGTGGGTGATCTGTTTGCTCATGGGTGAATTATGTCGTCAGGGTGGAGGTGAGCCACGAGAAAAAATCAAGCAGGGGCCGCGGAACCGGCTTAGCCGGGCCGCAGGCGCAGCGGCCCCTTCGGGGGACAGGGAGCTACACGCAGTGAGCGACCGTGGGGGCTAGTCACCCTTTATATTGCGCGCCTTAATCAGTGCCCCAAAGCGCGCACCGTCGATGGAGGCACGCATGTTGAAATCTGACGGCGACATCGGTGCAGGAACGCCACCAATGGCCATGATCCGGTCTTTCACCGCCTGTGATCCGAGGATCTTGTTGATCTCGCGGTTCAACCTGCCCACCACTTCAGCGGGTGTACCGGCAGGCGCGTAAAAACCGAACCAGGTGTCGGCATCAAACCCCTTGAGTCCGGCCTCTTCCAGCGTGGGCACGTCGGGAAACAGCGGGGAGCGTTTCGCACTGCCCACGGCCAGCAGCTTGAGTTTGCCGGCTTTCACGTGCTGCAGGCCGATGCCCGGATCAAACATGAAATCAAGCTGGCCGCCCAGCAGGTCCTGCATGGCCGGTGCTGCGCCGCGATAAGGCACATGCACGGCAAAAGTGTTGGTCTGGGCTTTCATCATTTCGGCCGCCAGGTGTGGCGAGCTGCCGTTGCCGGGCGTGCCGAAGGAGAGCTTGCCGGGATTGGCCTTCACATAGGCCAGGAACTCCTTCACGTTGTTGACCGGCATGGAAGGTTTCACTTCCAGGAAGACCAGCACGCGTGCGGCGGCAGCCACGGGCACCAGGTCCTTGGCCGGGTTGAAGGACATTTTGGGATACAGGTGCGGGTTGACCGACACCATGCCGCCCGAACTCATGAGCAGGGTGTAGCCGTCGGCCGACGCCTTTGCCACGGCTTCGCCGCCGATGTTGCCGTTGGCACCGCCGCGGTTTTCCACCACCACGGGTTGGCCCAGTGCTTTGGCCAGCGGCGTGCCGATGGCGCGCGCCAGCTGGTCGGCCGCGCCACCGGGCGGGAAGTTGACGATGACCTTGACCGGCTTGGTCGGCCAGGTCTGTGCGTGGGCTGCGGAAAACAGGCTGCTGGCGATCAGTGCCAGGGCCAGCAGGACACGGCGCCTGGGTTGGAAAAATGGTTTCACGATGTTGTCTCCTCTTTGGTGGTGAAAAAATCAGGTGCTCTTGACGGCACGCGGCTTGCGGTGGGGATTCTGGATCCATCGGATCGGCTGTGCTTTCACGGGGCGGGCGGGTGCGCCGTGGCTCACCAGCGTCTGGTCCAGCGCCTTGCCGGCTTCGTCCAGCAGTGCCGCATCGCGGGCTGCGGCAATGGCTGCCGCGCGCAGTTCGTGCGATGCAAAAGGCGCGCCCGTGGCCAGATGCTCCAGCACATGCATGAGGTTGTCCTTGCCGCGTTCGTTGGTGCTGCCATAACCCTTGATCAGCCGGCCGCACAGCGCGATTTCGTGGCCCAGCTGCCAGTGCTGCTGGGTGCCGCGCACCACGCCGGCCAGCCACTGGTCGATCAGCGCCTGCTCGGTGGCAAAGCGGCTGCCGCGCACGCGCAGCCACTTCAGGCTGGCAAGCAGGCGCAGGGACAACATGCCGAAGACCGAGTGCGTGCCCACCTTGAGCGGCAGGGCCCAGGGTGCCTTGCCGCTCGCCACTCGCTTGCGGTCCCAGCGTGTCACGCGCGCGGCCAGGCTGGCCGGCAGCAGCGCAGCAAACTCTGCGGCCCCCGGCTTGAAGTGGTCGTAGACCTGCAGCAGGTCATCGGCGCCGGCCTTGACCTCGCCATGCACGCGCCGCCAGCGGCTGGCGCTGCTTTTCAGGTCGGCCACACGCACGATGTCGTCGAACGCCATCCATAGTGCGAGCCAGCGCGCCATCTCGCGTGTGGTGGCATAGGCGTGCACCGCGGCCGGGTCGGCCAGCTGCTCAGCGGCCAGTACCTGGCGCAGGCGGCGGACATAAAGGTCAGCGTAGTCGCGGTCCTGGTAGGCCAGCATGCGTGCGTGACCCAGGGCAAGCATGTCATGCATTTCCGCCGGAAACATGCGAGACAAATCGGCCTCCAGCCCTTTGGATACGGGCGCAAGCAGCTCCTCTTCTGATAGCAAATTGGTGACAAGTTCGGTTTGCGTGCGCTGCGTCCGAACTTGTTCAAAAGCCTGGGCGAAGCCGCGCAGGCTGGCTTCGGCGCCCTTGCCGCCGTGCCGGATCACGGTCTCGTAGGCATCACGCGCAAAAGGCAGCAAGCCGCTGCCGGCGATCGCGCCCAGCATCACGGCGCTGACCACGGTGCCGCTGGTTTTGGCCATCTCGCCCATGTCAAACACATGGTGCTCGCGGCTTTGCGCTCGCACCACTTCCAGCAGCGGCGCGCTGTCGGTGCGGCCGTCGCCCGGCGCCATGCGCTCGGCCGTGGTGAAGGTGCGGCTGCTCGAGCTGATCACCAGGGTGCGCTGCGGCGAGCTCATGCCGTTGCCGATCTGCCTCGCGGTTTCCAGCAGCTCGGACGACACGATGCCGTCGAGTGCACCCGGCACCGGGTTCAGGCTGAACACCGGGCGCCTGCCTTGCAGTTCGGCCAGCGGTACCGGAAACACTTCCAGGTAATAGGTGGTGGCGCCGGTGCGTTGCGCCACGCCGGGGATGGAGGTGCTCTGCGCCGCGTAGCCGCTGGCCAGTGCGATGTCGACCAGCCATTCGGTCAGCACGCCGCCGCCTTCGCCGCCGAGCGCGCAGATCAGCAGGGTGATGGGTTTTTGTTGATGCATGTTCATGCTGTCTGCATGGCGCGGACCAGCGCACCGCGCACGCTGCCCAGCAGTCGTTCGTGCCACTTCGGGTTCTGGATCACTTCAGCACGGTAGAACGACGGACACAGGGTGGCAGCATGCGCATTGGCGCCGCACAGGCCGCAGCCGACGCAACCGTCGATCACCGTAGCCACCGGGTCCACCTTCAGCGGATCGGGATTGTCCTTGAGCGTCAGCGTGGGGCAGCCGGAGAGGCGAATGCACGCGTGGTCGCCATTGCAGACATCTTCATCCACACCGTATTTCACGCGCACCACACGCTTGCCTTTCTTGAGCAGGCCGGCCAGCCAGGGCTTGATGCGGCGCTGGCGCTCGAGCTGGCATTCACCCTCGGCAATGATGACTTTCAGGCCGTTGAAGTCGGTGGTGAACGCTTCATTGAGCGTCTGGCGCATCTCCTCCACGTGGTAGGTGTGCACCGTGCGCAGCCACTGGATGCCCAGGCCCTGCAAGGTTTTCTCGATGGTGGTGTTGGTCTCGGTCAGGCTTTGCAGCTTGTCGCTGGCGTTGAACTTGGCGTCGTCACTTGGCGTCGAGATGATGTCCTGCGTGCCGGTGGCGGAGGTGTAGCCGTTCTTGAAAATTAGCAGCACCGCATCGTCGCCATTGAACAGCGCCGACTGCACGCCGGTCAGCAGGCCGTTGTGCCAGAAGCCGCCGTCACCCATGATGGACAGCGTGCGTCGCGCCATCATCGGCGAGACACCGGCACGGCTGGCCAGGCTCATGCCGTAGCCCAGGATGGAATGACCAAACGAGAAAGGCGCAAAGGTGCCGAAGGCGTGGCAGCCGATGTCGGCCGCAATGTGCACCGGCCCCACGTCCTGTTGCGCCAGCTTGAGCGCGGAAAACACCGGCCGCTCGGGGCAGCCGATGCAAAAACCGGGCGGGCGCACCGGCAGCGCCTGGTTCAGTTGGGCCTCGATCTGTTTGCCCACCGCGCTGCGGCGTTCGGTATTGCCCTGCAGCCAGGTGGTGGCCGAGGCCGTATCCACATCCGTGACGTAGGTGGCCAGAAAGGAGGCGAGGCCTCCGGCCACCACCTCGACGGTGTATTCGCCGCCGGCGGGCAGCATGTCCTTGCCGTGCAGGCGTGTGTTGATGTCGCGCCGGCGCAAGAAGGTTGCGATTTCCTGCTCGATGTATTCGGGCTGGCCTTCCTCGACCACCATGACGGCGCGTTTGCCGAGCGTGAACTCGGCCACCTGCTCGGGCACCAGTGGATAGGTGACGTTGAGCACGAGGATGGGAATCCCGCTCTGGCCGAACGCGTCGCACAGGCCGAACTGCTGCAGCGCGCGGATCAACGCGTTGTAGATGCCGCCCTGCACGATGAGCCCGAGGTCCTTGCGCGGGCCATCCATCAGCTCGTTGAGCTGCTGTTCGACGATATAGCGTCGCGCCGCCGGAATGCGTTCTTCGCCTTTGAGCTTTTCGTGCCGGAAGGTAACTGGCGGATGAGCCAGCTTGGCGTAGTCGAAGGCGGCGGGTTCTTCCATCAACTGGCGTTTCGATATCGGGGGTGGCCGGTTGTCCTTGCACTCAAAGCTGCCGCGCACGTGGCAGGCGCGTATGCGCAACTCCAGAATGGCCGGCATGTTCGATGTTTCCGACAGCCGGAAACCGTGCTCGACCATCTCCACCATCTTGCCGAGGTCTGGCCGCGGGTCCAGCAGACACATGGTGGACTTCAACGCATAGGCATGCGTGCGTTCCTGGATCACGCTGGCACCTTCGCCGTAATCTTCGCCAACCACGATCAGCGCGCCGCCCAGCACGCCGGGGGAGGACAGGTTGCTCAGCGCATCGGCGGCAACGTTGGTGCCCACGATTGATTTCCACGTCACCGCGCCGCGCAAGGGGTAGTGGATGGAGGCACCCAGCATGGCTGCAGCAGAGGCTTCGTTGGCGCAGGCTTCGACATGCACGCCGAGCTCGTCCATATAGGGTTTGGCCTGCACCATGACGTCGAGCAGGTGCGACACCGGTGCGCCCTGGTAGCCGCCGACATAGGCCACGCCGGACTGGAGCAGTGCCTTGGTGATCGCGAGGATGCCCTCGCCGTGGAAGGTGTCGCCCGCGCCCATGCGCAGCGACTCAATTTCCTTGCTGAATGAAACTTCCAAGGCTGTCTCCGTGTTTTATTTCGTGGGAACCAGCGAGTTTGGGTTCCATTTGACTATCCATCAATAAAATAGCGAGACTATCTGGTATTCATTCAATGCATATAAAAGACATCGACCTGAACCTGCTGCGGCTGTTTGACGCGGTGTACCGCACGCGCAATGTGAGCCGCGCGGCAGAGCTGATGGACCTGACGCAGCCCGCCGCCAGCCAGGGGTTGACGCGTTTGCGCCTGCTGATCAAGGACCCGCTGTTTGTGCGTGCCGGGGGCGGCGTGCAGCCCACGCCCAAGGCTGACAGGCTGGCCGATGCCGTGCGCAGCGCGCTGGCCACGCTGGAGCAGGCGCTCAACGAGTCGGCATTGTTCGAACCGCTGCTCTCGCGCAAGGTGTTTCGCATCCACATGAGCGACATCGGCGAGGCCCGCTTCCTGCCTGAGCTGATGGCGGCGCTGCGCAAGCTTGCGCCTGGCTTGCGCATCGAGACCTCACCGCTGGCCAGCGCCGGGATTGCGCCTGCGCTGGACAGCGGACGTGTCGACTTTGCCTTCGGCTTTTTGCCTACGGTGAAAGACACGCAGCGTGTGCAGCTCCTGAAAGACCGCTACATCGTGTTGCTGCGTGAGGGCCACCCGTTTACCGGACGGCGGCGCAGCGGGCAGGCGCTGCTGGCCGCGCTGCGCCAGCTTGAGTTTGTGGCGGTACGCACGCACTCCGACACCTTGCGCATCCTGCAGATGCTGCAGCTCGAAGACCGGCTGCGGCTGACGACGGAACATTTCATGGTGCTGCCCTCCATCGTCAAGGCCACCGACCTGGCGGTGGTGATGCCGCGCAACATCGCGAAAATTTTCGCCGCAGACGGCGGCTACGCCATCGTCGAGCCCTCGTTTCCCCTGCGCGACTTCACGGTGTCGCTGCACTGGAGCAAGCGCTTCGAGGCGGATCCCGGGAACCGGTGGTTGCGCGGGGTGATTGAGGCCCTGTTCAAGGAATAGGGAAAGGCTTCAAGGTCCTGGTGCTAGACCGCCGTCATGCCACTGGATGACTTCTTCGAATCTCCGAATTCAGGCGGGTGCGTCACGATGGACTTGAGCTCGGGCCGTGCCGTGCGCAAGGCATCCACATTCGGCTTGGTCCGGCGCAGTGCAGGCATGGATGCAAACGCCTGTTCCAGTGCCTGGGCTGCTGCCATCAGCTGAGCGTCGCCGCGCAGGCGGCCGATGACCTGCAGGCCGAAGGGCATGCCGTGTTCATCGCTGCCGCAGGGCAGTGACAGCGCCGGGTTGGTCGCCAGCGTGACGACATAGGTCAGGCCCAGCCAGTGGTAGTAGTTGCGCATGGCCTGGCCGTCGATGTTGCCGGCGTAGAGCTCGGTCCAGGGGAAGGAGGTGACCGGTGTGGTCGGCGCGAGGATCAGGTCGTAGTGCTCAAAAGCTTTCGCAAAGCGGCGTGAAACGCGGGTTTGCTCCAGGTGCGCCCAAGCCCGGTCGGCCAGGGTGATGGCCGCGGCAATGTCCATGTTGGCGCGCACATTCGGGCCCAGTGTTTCGGGTTCGTTCTTCCAGGTGTCGGCAAAGGCGGCTACAAAACTTTCGGCACGCAGGATGTCGAAGGCGCGGTCGGCGTCACCCAGCTGCAGGTCTACCGGCTCGCAGCTGGCCACCAGCGGGCGGATGGCCTCGACGCGTTGACGGAACACGCGGCGGATTTCCGGATCGACGATGCACAGGCCGAAATCTTCTGTCGTGCCCACGCGCAGCGTCGAGAGGTCCACCTCTTTGAGTGGCCACATCGATGCGGCGTCTACCGGATACGACAACGGGTCTCGCGCGTCATGGCCCACGCTGGCGGCAAACATCAGTGCGGTGTCGGCCACGGTGCGTCCCATGGGACCCAGCACGGAAATGACAGACCAGCCCAGCGGCCGGGCGTCATTGGCCACCAGCCCGGGCGAAGGGCGCAGGCCCACCACGCCGCACAGCGCAGCCGGTATGCGCAGCGAACCGCCCGTGTCCGAGCCGGTGCAC
>NZ_JBAQYR010000142.1:0-6188 GCF_049790275.1 Polaromonas sp. | reverse complement strand
CCGCAACCCCGGCCGGCGCTGATGACGAGGTGCTGCGCGACCTGAAAGATCTGCAGAGCATGTTCGCAGCGCGCGATGCCAGCATGGAGGAAAAAGCGGCTTCGGGCGCCCAGCCCGATTTCCAGCCCACCCAGCCGTCCGGCCTGGGATAAACCGCCAGCACAGGACCTGCCGCCACCCTTCCATGAGCAGGGGAAAAAAGCGCGCAGCCCGCCGTGGCCCACCCCACCCATGAGCCCTCCAGCCACCCTGCATGATCCGTCTGCCCTGGCCGATTCACGGTATGCCGTGGTGCGTCTGATGGTCACGCTGGCCCTGATGACCGTCGGCGCCAGCGGCATGTATGTGGTGGCGGTGGTGCTGCCTGCGGTGCAGGCCGAGTTTGGCGTCGCGCGCGCCGACGCCTCGCTGCCCTACACCCTGCTGATGATCGGTTTTGGCATAGGCGGCATGCTGATGGGCCGGCTGGCCGACCGCTTCGGCGTGATGGTGCCGCTGTTGATCGGCGCGGCCAGCCTGGGCCTGGGTTATGTTGCCGCCGCCATGGCAGGCAGCATCTGGATGTTCACGCTGGCGCATGGCTTCCTGATCGGGCTGTTCGGCAGCTCCGCCACCTTCGCACCGCTGCTGGCCGATACCTCCCTGTGGTTTGTGCGCCGTCGCGGCATCGCAGTGGCGGTATGCGCCAGCGGCAACTACATAGGCGGTGCCATCTGGCCGCCCATCGTGCAGCATTTTGTGGAAACCGACGGCTGGCGCCACACCTACCTCGGCCTGGGCCTCTTCAGCTTCGTCACCATGACGGCGTTGGCCCTGCTGATGCGCAAGCGCCCGCCGCTGGCTGTGCCGGCGGCGCCCAATGCCCGCGCCCCGGCCACGCCCAGCAGCCTGCCTTTCGGCCTGTCGCCCGGCAAGGCGCAAACCCTGCTGTGCGTGGCCGGCGTGGGCTGCTGCGTGGCCATGGCGATGCCGCAGGTGCACATCGTCTCTTACTGCGCCGACCTGGGTTACGGCGCTGCGCGCGGCGCCGAAATGCTCTCGCTCATGCTGGCCTGCGGCGTCGTGAGCCGGCTGGTGTCAGGCATGATCTGCGACCGCATCGGCGGCCTGCGCACGCTGCTACTGGGCTCGGCCCTGCAGGGCATCGCCCTGCTGCTGTTCCTGCCCTTCGACGGGCTGGTGTCGCTGTACCTGATTGCCGCGCTGTTCGGCCTGTTCCAGGGCGGCATCGTGCCTTCCTACGCCATCATCGTGCGCGAATACTTCCTGCCCGCCGAAGCCGGCGCGCGGGTCGGCATGGTGATCATGGCCACCATGATCGGCATGGCGCTGGGAGGCTGGATGTCGGGCAAGGTGTTTGACCTGACAGGCTCCTACCATGCGGCTTTCATCAACGGCATCGCGTGGAACCTGCTGAACTTCAGCATCGTGTTTTTCCTGCTGTACCGTGTGCGCCGGCGCGCCACGGCCGTCCAGGTTGCGTGAATCGGCAAACACGTCAAGCTGCGGGATTGGGCATAAAAACAGACTTCAGCCCTTATTCTGCGGGCGCAAGCAGCTATTTATTTCATAGCAAATAAGCACAAGGTCCTGCGAAACCAGCGTACCGGCTGACACGGCAACCCGCCACCCGCCTGCGTATTTAACGGCACGACGGATGGAAGATGGCACTTTTGAAAGGCCTGCTCATGAACACCGTCCTCAAGTACACCCTGGCCACCCTGCTTCCCGTGCTGTCCGCCAGCCAGGCGCTGGCCTGCTACACGGTCTACAACCGCAGCAACCAGGTGGTCTACCACGCAGCAGCGGCACCGGTGGACATGCGCTACCAGCTTCACGAGACCCTGCCAGCGGTGTACCCCGGCGGTCACCTGGTGTTTTCGGTGACGGACACCTCCTGCCCGCCGGTCAACCACGCGCGTGCCACGGCAAGTGCGAGGGGAGATGCCCTGTCCAGAGGCGAGTCCTATGTGGAGCGCTCCGGCGGACGACAAGGCTCAAGCGCCTCCATGCCACGCACGCCCTGACCCCGCTAGTTCTACGGCGAATGACGAACGGGGACGGCAAGCGGGCGCGAGGCGCCCAGCGTCAAGGCAGGCTGCTGCCGACTTGGTAAGCGCCAAACAGCGCATGGACGGGCCGCGTTTCGGGCAGCACATACACCACGCTGTAGCTGTTTCCCAGCAGGGGCGTGACGACGTTTTCGTAAAAAGCCACCGGCACGACGACGCAGCCCAGTGAAATGCGGTTGTCACCCGGCGTGCTGGAGGCCAGCCGCTGCAGGCGCTGCTCCTGGCTGTTGCCCGGGCGCACACGGTGGATGGCCAGGCCTTCGCTGTAGTTAACCCAGATCACGGCCTCACCCGCCAGGTTGCGCCCCGGCTGGGACAGGAAGCGCCCGGCTGGCGTGGTGCGCTCGAAAGGCAGGATGTCGGCAACATTGCGCATGCCGATGCCGGGCACCGACTGGTCGCCAGGGGCCAGCCCCAGCAAGGCGGCCGTTGCGCCGCGCAAATGGCCGCCGGCTTCGAACACATACACGCGGGCGTCTTTTTTGTCGACGATGACAAAAGGCAGGCCCCGGTTGTCGGAAGAGTCCAGCACCCAACGGGCGGTGTAAAGGGCGTCCGGGGAAGCCCCCTCGGCAGCCAGACCGGCCAGCAGCACCTTGCGCGGCATCGGCGAAGCACCATCACCGGCGGCTACGGGCCCGGAAAGCAAGAACAGCGCGCCCAAGGCAGCCACAGAGCACAGCGTCTTGTATTTCAGGGTCATCCAGGTGTCCGGTTGAGTAGAAGGTCGTACAGAACCGGGACCAGCCCGGGGTGTAGGACATATCCTACCCAAACCTGCCTGGAATTGGCAAAACTGGGGTTATTGCATGAGAAAATATGCTACCAAATTGATAGCTTACAGCGCTTTACTGGCGGGCGTTAAAGCTTAATTCTTGCAGAAAATAAGGAGTTTCCCGGACACCGCTGGCGTGTAGGCTTTCTCCGACAGTACGCGGGGAAAAATCAGGGTTTGGCGGCAGCCACGCTGTAGCTCTCAAACACCGCCTGCAGGGGGCGTGTTTCAGGCAGCACATAAATCACGCCACGCGCAGCACCCAGGACCGGCTTGACCGTGGTTTCGTAGAACCCGACCGGCAGGTTGATGCAGCCAAAGGAAATGCGGTTGTCATCCGTCGTTGCGGAGGCCAGCCGTTCCAGCCGGCGTTCCCGCGGCTCCTTGGCACGCACACGATGCATGGAGACAGCCGCCTGGTAGTCCACCCAGACGATGTCTTCACCAAAGGAATTGACGCCCGGCATGGACACGAAACGTCCGGCCGGTGTGGTGCGTTCGTGCGGCCGGATGGCCGACATTTCGCGCTCGCCGATACCCGTCACCGAATCGTCGCCAACGGCCGAGCCCATCAGTGCGGGCGTGGCGCCTTTGAGCTTTCCGTCCGGCTGAAACACGTACACCGTGGCATGACGTTTGTCGACAATGACAAACGGCATGCCGCGATGATCGCGCGAACCCATCACCCAGTTGGCCATCTCGCGCACTTCAGGCGTTGGCTGCCCTTCCGCAAAATCGGCAACGCGCGGCAACTGCTCGAGGGCCATCTGCTGCAGCGCCGCAGGGGTTTGCCGGCTCTGCCGCGACGTGACCTGCCCCGGCATAATCAAGGCCAGCACGGCGCAGCCGATACCCAAACCTTTCAGGACAGCATCCAATTGCGAAGAATCGTCGTTGTTGGCCATGGGCGTATGGAGTTAAGGATCTCTAACGAAGTGCAGGGAAGCCGGATGAAATCATCCGGCTTCCCTGCGGACCTGAAACGCATGACGCGTCAGATGTTAGTTGCGGTCAGCGCGAGGCTGCAGGGTGCCAGTGTCTGCAGGTGCAGGCGCGGCGCTGGTGCTGCTGTCCACCGAGGTACCGGTGGTGGACGGCTGCGATTCCATGGTCGTGCCAGCGGCTGGGTTGACGTCAGGTGCCTTCATTTCTGCGGCACGCTGGCTGTTCAGGTCGCCGGGTGCACCGGGTGTCGTCCCGGAGGTTGTTTGCGCATAGGCGAAACCAGCGCCAGCAACAAGGGCGACAGCTGTGATGGCAGCGGTCAGAGATTTATTTGCTTTCATATGGGTAGCTCCTGAAAAGTAAAGCCCCGTGAAGGGCATTGAGGTGAATGCCGACCTGAGGGGCCGACTGAGTTCAATTTAGGCCAGTGAAATTTGCCCGGAGGTCGGTCCGGGACGCACATGCCTGTAGGACTGGTCCTGTCTGTTTGCACATGCTTACTTCCGCTTGCACAGCGCGCAATTCTGTAGCGGTAATTGCCGGACAGGGACTACACCAGCCATGACCACCGGCCTGCATCGCATTCGCGCGCAGCTTCAGACACTGTGGCTGTGCCAGCCGGGCCTCGCGCTACAAAGACAGGTATCTGATCTCCGCCCATCGGCGAAACGTCGGAACATTGTCCAGCGGACCCGGCTGCATTTTTTTTGTCCCCACCTGATTCCCGGATTCCATCAGGCCTGCCGCAAGACTCTGATAGCCTCGGTGGCCAGGAGCCCGCCATGGAATTGAATCTGGAAACCGTCACCACCCCGCCGCGTCCGGCCGCCACTGTGGTGCTGTTGCGTGATGCGCCCGCAGGCCTGGAGGTGTTCCTCATGAAACGCCATGGCCTGTCCGACGTGCTGGGTGGTGCGTATGTGTTTCCGGGCGGCAAGGTTGATGCGGCAGACGCCGAACTGGACATGGCTGTGCACCTGGACCAGCCGCTGGACCGGCTGCATGCCGGCCTGAACGAGCCGGAGATCGACCAGCGCACAGCGGGAGCGGTGTACGTGGCGGCCTTGCGCGAAGCCTTTGAAGAGTCGGGCGTGCTGTTCGCCGGGGGCCAGCCTTTGCCGGGTCTTTCCGAACGCGCAGCAGCCCTGCTGCGCGAAGGCCTCGGTTTCAATGCCGTGCTGGCGCAGATGGCGCTGCGCCTGCAGACACTGAGCATCGTGCCCTGGTCACGCTGGATCACGCCCGTTACGCCCTCGGTGACCAACAAACGTTTCGACACGCGTTTTTTTGTGGCGGCCGTGCCCGGCGGCCAGGTGGCCAGCCACGACAACTTCGAAACCACCGAAAGCATCTGGCTGAGCCCGCGCCATGCGCTGCAGCAGTACTGGGACCGGCAGATCGAACTGGCACCGCCGCAGATCATGAGCCTGGCGCACCTGTCGCGCCACGCCGGTGTGGCGAGCGTGCTGGCTGCAGCACGCGCGCGCCTGCCGCCGGTGATCCAGCCCGAACCTTTCGACCACGAAGGCAGCCGGGTGATCTGCTACCCCGGCGACGCGCGCCACTCAGTGCGCGAGCAGGCCCTGCCCGGCCCCACGCGCCTGAGCTACCGCAACAGGCGGTTCGAACCCGATGCCGGTTTCGAGGCCCTGTTCGGCTAGCCAGCGCGTAACGGCAGCCGGCTCATTGACGGTGCGCAGCGCCTGGAAAGCCAGCTCGGCCTCGGGGTAACGCCGGCGCAGGAAGTTGAGCCACTGCTTGAGGCGCCCGGCACGCGAGTGCGCATCGAGCCGGCTGCAGACCAGCTCCCAGAACTGGGCCAGCAGCGGCAGCATGGCCTGCCATGCATGCCCCGTGTGCTGGCCACCGCTACGGATGGCCCATGCCAGCCCCGGGTCCGCCACCGCGCCGCGGCCCAGCATCAACATGTCGCAGCCCGAGGCCTGCCGGCACAGGTGCGCATCGTTCACGGTCCAGATCTCGCCGTTGGCCACCACGGGAATGCTGACGGCCGCACGGATGTCGGCAATACGTTCCCAGTAAGCCGGCGGCCGGTAGGCCTGCGCCTTGGTGCGCGCGTGCACCACCAGTTCGTCGGCGCCGCTGCCGGCAATCGCCTGCGCGCAGGCAATCGCCTTGCTGTCGTCGTTGAAACCGAGACGCATCTTGGCCGATACCGGCATGTGCGCGGGTACCGCGCGGCGCACGGCCGCAACAATGGCCGCAATGGTGTCGGGTTCCTCGAGCAGCGCGGCGCCGCCGCCGTGGCGGTTGACCACCTTGGCCGGGCAGCCGAAATTGAGGTCTATACCGGCCGGCCCCAGCGTCGCCAGCCGCGCCGCGTTTTCGGCCAGGCAGACCGGGTCGGAGCCGAGCAGTTGCGCACGCACCGGCAC